>CALGVA010000055.1 GCA_937920345.1 uncultured Lachnospiraceae bacterium | reverse complement strand
GTTTTCAAGGTACAAATATATATCAAAGGTCAGTGACCTTTTGACACCCTAATCTTCATAGGAAAGTGCGTCCTATGAAATAAAAGGGATGCGCAGCTTCGCGCGCGGAACAAAAGCTGCGCTTGCCAGAAAACTAAACGCAAGGGTGTGCGAAGCGCACTTTTGTTCTGGTATAGGAAATTGCTCCGCTTATTCGAGTTCGCGAAGCGAATCTCGTAAAGTTAATTTGCGAAGCAAATTTACTTTTGGTATAAGAAATGGATATAAAAACGCCTCCGGCATGAAAAGCACCGGAGACGTTATCTATATTTATTACATGGTTGTATCTAACGTGGAACCTGTCGCAGCCGCATTGTAGCTGCCCTGACTCGTGTAAGTCTGTTTGTTCAAAGTCTCACCCTGTGTAGCGTAACGGTAGATCTGGTTGATCCGGTCTGTCATTTTCTCTGCGAAAGAGAATGTACCGGAGAACAGATCTTTCACATTGCTCATGTCAGACTCTTTAAATTTCTCTTCGTCAATCGACAGTGTTTTGTCGGAACCTACGGTGATCCCCATTTTCGCAAAAGCGTTCTTGTTGCCGGATACGAGATCCTTCAGATAGTCAGTCTGCTTGATGACATTGGAGTTCTCGCTCTCGGAAGACTTCTTGATCAATGCGTTGTAGTCTTTCACGAGACCGGACAGTGCATCGAAGATATTGGTCTTATTATCATTGTCGATCGTCATAGAGCCCAGCTTTTCTACGGATTTGTAGAGTGCGCTCGCCAGCTTTGCGGAAGCAGCGTCCTTCGCGGTTTTGGAAGTGCCTATGCCGGAAGAAGTGCCGTCTGTCTTGTCGCTGGAAGAGATACTGCCGGTTGAGCCGGCATATTTGGCCTTGGCGGAAGTAACCGCCTCGCCGTCTCCTGCCTCGCGGTAGATTTTGCTGGCTCTGTCAGCAGCCTTATCCGCGAAAGAATTAATGCCCTTAAACAGTGTGGTCAGCGTAGGTACGGTTGTCGCGCCTGTCTTCTCGTTTACTTTCTTAAAAGTATCCTCATCGATGGATAAGGTACGGTCGGCGTTCATCGTGATGCCGACTTTGGCAAATAATTTGTAATTCTGATAAGTATAGTCGTTCAGTGCGTCCGCCTGTGCCTGTACCTTAGCGTTTTTGCTGTTGGAAGCGGCTTTCATCATGGCGTTGTAGTCCTTGACGAATGCGGATACGCCGTCATACAGTTTGTCGATGTTGTCCGCGCTGTAATCGAGCCCGCTCATGCTTGAGGCGGTTTCATAGAATTTTCTTGCAGCGCTGGCTGAAGCGGCATCCTTCTCTTTGGTTTTGGAATTTTTCTTGGAAGAAGTCTCATCTTCTTCGTCTACCTTGGCATAATAAGATTTCATCATCTTGCCGTAGCTGCCGTTCTTGATGGAAGCGTAGTCCGATAACAGAGAAGACATGTCTGACGAACCTGAACCTGCGCCGCCGCCCAGCAGACTGGAATAAGTGTCTGTGAGTCCGGAACCTAATCCGTTTAATCCAATACCCATATGATTTCCCTCCATGTTGTGAAATAAAATAGTGACATCCGTGTCCTATTGTTGCGTTAGTATGTTCTGTTATGCCGCATATGACGGCATTAAGACATAATGAGTCCTACACTTATTATCTCGGCATTTCTATGAATTTGTAAAGAGGAAAAATGAAAAAATTTCATATTTTTATGACATTTTTATGCCGCCTCACAACATTCAGTTTTCCAGCTTCAAATCGTTTTCTTTGATCCAGCCGATCTTGCGCAGAAAATTGCCGACAAGCAGAGAGATGACGGCAGGAAAAACGAAGCTGATCATGATCAGACCGATCCAGTCCATGGCCGTAATCGATATTCTGTTTCCCGCAGCCATTTCGCCAAGCCATCCGGTATAAACGCCGATCTGTCCGACCAGTCCGCAGGTGCCCATGCCGGAGGAGACGGGGGTGCCGTTCATCTGTAACTTGAAGATGCAGGTTGCGAAGGGACCGGTGAAGGCGGAGGCAATAATCGGCGGAATCCAGATACGAGGATTTTTGACGATATTGCCCATCTGCAGCATGGACGTGCCGAGCCCCTGTGAGACCAGTCCGCCCCATTTATTTTCTTTAAAACTCATGACCGCAAACCCTACCATGTTGGCGCAGCACCCGGCTACGGCAGCGCCGCCGGCAAGACCGGTGAGTGACAGCGCGGCACAGATTGCCGCGGAGGAGATCGGGAGCGTCAGCGCAATGCCGACGACCACAGATACGATGATGCCCATGAGGAAGGGCTGTAAGTCTGTTGCCCACATGATCAGACGTCCGAGGGAGCTCGCCACGGCACCGATGCCGGGAGCAAGCAGTGTAGAAAGCGCCACGCCCACAAAGATGGTTACGAAGGGCGTTACCAGAATATCGACTTTCGTCTCCTTGGAGACCAGTTTGCCGCATTCCGAAGCCAGAATCGCAATGATCAGGACAGCAAGCGGACCGCCGGCGCCGCCCAGTTCGTTAGCCGCGCCGCCCACTGCCGCGAGCGAGAAGAGTACGAGCGGCGGCGCCTGCAAGGCGAAGCCGATGGAAATTGCCATGGCCGGTCCCGCCATATTTGTGGCATAGGTGCCGATGGTTACCAGATATTCTATGCCGGTCTGCTGTCCCAGCGTCTTGATGATCGTGCCGATCAGCAGCGAACAGAACAGCCCCTGGGCCATGGCGCCCAGACATTCCACGCCATAGCGTTTCATAGAGAAAATAATATTCTTGCGTTTGAGAAATTCTTTCATAATAGTTTAATCCTTTCGGTAAATTGACATATGTATATACTACTGTCTTGTCAGTGATGCTATACCATATGGAGGGGAGATGTCAAGGGGAGAAGAGAGAAAACGGCGGGGATTTACACGACGGCAAGAATCGGATATACTGAATTGTAAAAAGGTGCGGCAGGGATAACAGAGGGCAGGATCGCTGCAGGCTGCACAGATACGGAGGTATGGGATGAAGAAGGCGAGAAATGAAATACTGCAGTTCCTGGCGGGACTGGCAATGCTGATTGCGGGATTATTTATCTTTTCACAGAAGGTCATGGTGTCGTCGGGATTCTTTGGATTCGGATTCAGCATAGGCGGATTCCGTATGGGCAACGGACTGATTATGGTGCCTTTTATTATCGGGGTGATCTGGATGTTTGCGTCGGAGGGAAGCATTGCATCCAAGTTCTTTACTGCGGCGGGTGTGCTGATTATCGTGGTGGCGGTTATCATGACGACCCATATATCGCTGGTACATACGACGCTGTATGAGTGGGCGCTGATTCTGGTACTGATTTTCGGCGGTGCCGGACTGCTTGCGCGGATTCTTTTTGCGGCAAGACCGGCGGCAGAAGGACAGCGGCAGCAGGAGCAGAACCGGCAGATCGAAGAGACCAGAGCGAAGGTCGATGCGATCGAGGACGAACTGGAGCGTATGAAGAGAGAAAGATAGCATATCTTTTGTTCTAAAAAAATTTCAAATTTTTCTTTACATTATTCCGAAAATGTGTCCGCACATTATAAAATGTGCACAATGCACAAAAAATAGGATAAAATACAGACGGATCAAGGCAATGTAACGACAAAAAAATTATACTGTTGACACGAATTGTTTAAAATGCTATAGTGATAGAAAAATAAGGACATAAAAATATAAAAAGTGTAAAAGGAAAAGAGCTTTCGCGTTTTGCATATATTGCAAAGATTGCAGGCGTATAATCTATTAATGCAAACGCGTAGCTCATATTATCGGGCGCGTATAGCTGCCCGGTTTTTTTATGGTATAGGAAATTCCTCCGCTTATCCGAGTCCGTGAAGCGGATCTCGCAAAGTTATTTGCGAAGCAAATTACTTTTTTTATATCATAGGAGCGTGCGAAGCACATTTTGTTCTTAATTGTCAGAAAGGAGAGTGCGGTATGGGACTTTTAAAGAATATCTTCGGGAGCGGCAAGAAAGAGGAAGGCATACAGATCTGCGCACCGACGGCCGGAAGGCTGGTTCCCCTGAGTGAGGTCAGCGATCCCACGTTTGCGGACTGCATATTGGGACAGGGGGCAGCAGTCATTCCCGGTGACAACCGGTTTCTCTCACCGGTGGACGGTACGGTTACGACGGTTTTTCCCACCGGGCACGCGGCGGCGATCACTGCAGAGGACGGGGCGGAGGTACTGCTGCACATCGGACTGGACACGGTGCAGCTGAATGGAGAGCACTTTACCATTCATGTGGAAGAAGGCCAGAAGGTGAGCAGGGGAGATCTTCTGCTGGAGGCGGATCTGGAGCAGATCAAGGCTGCCGGATTTGACATTATCACACCTGTTGTTATCTGCAACACAGATGATTTTGCAGAAGTTGTGATGGCGGCGGCCGGCGATGTGGCGGCCGGGGATGTTATTTTGACACTCAGTAAATAAAGGTTTCGGTTTATCGGAGGCGGGAATGGAGAGATATATCGGAAAAAGTGTGATGAAAGGGATTGCCATAGGCAGGCTCTACCTTTATAAGAAGACAGATGTTCAGGTGACAGACGAGAAGGTGCCGGATCCGCCGGCTGAGAAGGAACGGCTGTTTGCCGCGGTGGACAGGGCGAAAGAGCAGCTTACCAGACTTTATGATGAGGCCATGGTAAATGTCGGAGAGGATCATGCCGCAATCTTTGATGTACATAGGATGCTGCTGGAGGATGAGGACTATCTGGATACGGCAGCGGGGGAGATTGAGAGCGGGTTTAATGCCGTTTACGCGGTGGATCGGGCGGGAACGCAGTTTGCCGAGATGTTTGCCTCGATGGATGACGAGTATATGCGGGCAAGGGCGGTGGATATCAGGGATATTTCCAGAAGAGTGATCCGCGTTCTGCTGGATCTGCCGGAGGAGGAGATCAACTCGGAGGAACCGGTAGTTCTGGTGGCGGAGGATCTGACCCCGAGCGAGACAGTGAAACTTGACAAGAGTAAAATACTGGGATTTGTGACTGTGAAAGGTTCGGCAAATTCCCACACGGCGATTCTGGCCAGAAGCATGAATCTGCCTGCGCTGGTGTGTGTGGATATCCCGCTTGTGGATGAACTGCACGGGAAGGCCTGTGTAGTGGACGGATTTGAGGGTGAATTTCTGGTGGAGCCGGAGGAGGAGATCCTGTCCGGAAAGGTTGTGCGGAAAAACCAGTGGGTGGCGGATCTGGAAGCCCTTGAGAAACTGAAAGGGCAGGATAATGTTACCAGGAGCGGGAAACGGATAGACGTTTTTGCAAATATCGGCAATGTGCAGGACGCGGAGGCGGCCTGTGCGGCAGATGCCGGAGGAATCGGTCTTTTCAGAAGCGAATTTCTATATCTGGGCAGAGAGACTTTTCCGTCGGAGGAGGAGCAGTATGTGAGTTATAAGGCTGTTCTGGAGAAGATGGCAGGAAAAAAGGTAGTGATCCGTACGCTGGATATCGGAGCGGATAAGAAGGTGGATTATTTCGGGCTGGAGCCGGAGGAGAATCCGGCGCTCGGTTACCGGGCGATTCGTATCTGTCTGGACCGGGAGGAGATTTTTATCACGCAGCTTCGTGCACTCTACCGTGCGGCAGCCCATGGCAGGCTGGCTATCATGTTCCCTATGATCGTATCTGTGGATGAGGTCAGGCGGATCAAGCAGATTGTGGAGATGGTGAAGGAGGACCTTGCAAAAGAAGGACAGCCGGCGGGGGAAGCGGAGCTCGGCATTATGATTGAAACGCCGGCGGCGGCGCTGATTTCCGATTTGCTTGCAAAGGAAGTGGATTTCTTCAGCATCGGAACCAATGACCTTACCCAGTATACGCTGGCGGTAGACCGGCAGAACCAGAAGCTGGAAGGGATCTGCGACACCCATCACGAGGCGCTGCTGCGCCTGATTGAGATGACGGTGAAAAACGCCCATGCGGCAGGCATCTGGGCAGGCATCTGCGGAGAACTGGGGGCGGATACGGAACTGACGGAGTGGTTTTTAAAGATCGGTGTGGATGAGCTGAGTGTCGCTGCCTCCGCCGTGCTTAAGGTACGCGGAGTAGTGAGATCACTGCCATAACATAAATGAAGGAGGGAAGGTGTAGGAAATGAAGGAGTTTTCTTATGTAATCAAAGATCCGGTGGGGCTTCACGCCAGGCCTGCCGGACTGCTGGTAAAGAAAGCGGGCGAATTTGCCAGCAGGATTACGATTGAATCCGGGGGGAAGAGCGCTGAGGCGAAGAAGCTGATTATGCTGATGGGACTCGGAATCAAGCAGGGTGCGGAGGTTGTCTGCCGGATTGAGGGTGAGGACGAGGAAGCCGCACATGAAGCGCTCGTGCAATTTTTTGAAGAAAACTTATAAAAGGTTAGGGGGTAAGGCTTATGATGAAATATTTACAGAAACTGGGGAAATCCCTGATGCTGCCGGTGGCGTGTCTGCCAATCTGCGGTATTTTGATGGGAATCGGATATGCGTTGTGTCCGGCGACGATGATTGCAGGACGTGAGATGAGCGGCTTTTTGAACCTGCTGGGATTTTTCCTCGTGAAAGCGGGCGGTGCGCTGATCAGCAATCTGGCGATTCTGTTTGTAATCGGTGTCGGTGTCGGTATGGCGGACGACCATGATGGTACAGCAGGTCTTGCTGCATTGGCCTCCTGGCTGATGATAACGAATCTGCTTTCCGTGGGAGTGGTTACCGCGCTGATTCCCTCCATCGCGGGCGACGTAAACAAGACGCTTGCATTCTCGGCGATTGAGAATCCATTTATCGGTATTCTGTCCGGTATTATCGGTGCAACCTGTTACAATAAGTTTAAATCCACAAAGCTGCCCGATTGGATGTCGTTCTTCAGCGGCAAGCGGTGCGTTTCGATTATTTCCGGTGTCGTTGCAATTGTTGTGTCGGTGATCCTGTTGTTCGTATGGCCTATCGTATACGGTGCGCTGCTTGCAGTAGGTAACGGTATCGTAAGTATGGGAGCGGTTGGCGCAGGTATCTACGCATTCCTGAACAGACTGCTGATTCCTACAGGTCTGCACCATGCATTGAACAATGTATTCTGGTTCGACACAGTCGGCCTCGGCGATCTGTCCCACTTCTGGGCAGGCGAGACCAGCGCGGACGTATCCTGGAGCCTTGGTATGTATATGTCAGGATTCTTCCCTTGTATGATGTTTGGTATCCCGGGTGCGGCGCTGGCTATGATTCACACAGCTAAGAGCAATAAGAAGAAAGTGGCGATCGGTCTCGTGACTTCAGCAGCTATCTGTGCTTTTATCTGCGGTGTGACAGAGCCTTTCGAATTTGCTTTCATGTTCCTGGCACCGGTTCTGTATGTGATTTATGCGCTGCTTTACGGTATCTTCACGACGATTACCGTACTGCTCGGCTTCCGTGCAGGTTTCAGTTTCTCGGCAGGTGCGACGGATCTTCTGTTCTCGGCACCGCTTCCGGCGGCGGCGAATACCTGGATGATCATTCCGCTGGGTATTGCGGCATTTGCAGTATTCTATGTGGTGTTCCGCGTTGCAATCGTGAAGTTTGATTTGAAGACGCCCGGCAGAGAGGACGATGATGTGGAGGAGGAGAAAAAGGCGGTTCTCTCCAACGGTGACTTCGCCGAAGTGGCAGCCATCATTCTGGAAGGTCTCGGCGGTAAGGGCAATGTGAAGTCTCTTGACAACTGTATCACAAGACTCCGTCTGGAGATCAATGATTACACGCAGGTAGATGAGAAGAAGATTAAGTCTGCGGGCGTGGCAGGCGTTATGAGACCCAGCAAGACTGCGGTGCAGGTTATTGTAGGCACTAAAGTACAGTTCGTGGCGGATGAGATGAAGAAGATGCTCTAAACACGGACCGGATTGACAGAAGACTGAGTATATAAAGGGTTTGGATGTATGATACCCGGCGGGGCGGGGGTCTTTGGGACCTCCGTCCCTTGTGTTGGAAGGATCTGGAAAAGGAGGAAAACTACTATGAAAATTATTCGGGCGAAAGATTATGATGATATGAGCCTGAAGGCAGCGAACATTATCTCAGCGCAGATGATTATGAAACCGGACTGCGTTCTGGGGCTGGCAACCGGCTCCACGCCCATAGGCGTATACAAACAGCTTGTCTCCCGGTATCAGGAAGGGGATCTGGATTTCTCGGAGGTGACGACGGTGAATCTGGACGAGTATCGCGGCATCAGCCGGGACAATGAGCAGAGCTATTATTATTTTATGCACGACAATCTTTTCGGTAAAGTAAATATTGATGTGAAACGTACTTTTCTGCCGGACGGCATGGAGCCTGACAGCGGGAAAGCCTGTCAGGATTATGACAGGGCGATTGCGGAAACCGGCGGCGTGGACCTGCAGCTTCTCGGGCTTGGGCACAACGGACATATCGGGTTTAATGAACCCGGTCCGGCTTTCAAGGCGCAGACTCACTGTGTGAAGCTGGCAGAGTCTACGATCAAGGCGAATCAGAGATTTTTTGCTTCTGCGGATGATGTGCCGAAAGAAGCGTACACCATGGGGATCGGGACCATTATGCAGGCGAAAAAAATACTTGTGGTGGTCAGCGGGGCGGATAAAGCGCCGGCTTTGAAGAAAATGGTATGTGGAGAGATTACCCCGCAAGTGCAGGCTTCTGTGCTGCAGCTTCACAGCGATGTCATTGTGGTAGCGGATGAAGCGGCGTTATCGGAAATGTAATGCAATCTATAAAAATGAATAAAATGTGTGAAGGCAGTCTCCTGTGAGGCTGCCTTTTGCGGCATCTGCGGAAAAGACATACAAAATTCTAATGTTTCCCGCATATATTTGAATAGAATAAAGAGCGGGAGACTGTTATGAAGAAAAACGGGAAATGGAACGATAAGATTAAACTTGCAATGTGTGAATTAGAGGGAAAAATGCAGAAGGATTCCGCGGCCGGCAGGAATGCGGGCGTATGGCCGGCACCGGATCAGGTGGAGGCATGGACGGCGCAGCGGCTAAGACAGAGAAGCAGCGGTCAGTTTTGCGGCAGTCAGTACTGTGGCAGCAGTGTACCTTCCGGCTGTAAGACGAAGGAGGAGCAGAAACGGAAAGGGTTTGTACAGAATGTGATGATGCAGGTGGCGAAATCGGCGGCGTTTGCGCTGGCAACCATTGCTTTGCTGCAAGGGCTGATTAAAGTGCTGCCGGACAGCATTACGGTCAGCAGCTCTGTGGGAGGCAGGGAACTGCCGATCTACTGCGTGGAGACGGATAAAAAGCAGGTGGCGCTCAGCTTTGATGCGGCCTGGGGAAATGAAGATACAGGCCGGATTCTGGAAACATTGAAGAAGCATAATGTGAAGGTGACTTTCTTTATGACGGGGGGATGGGTGGAGAGCTATCCTGACGATGTGAAGGCGATTCTGGCGGCAGGTCATGATCTGGGCAACCACAGCGAGAATCATAAAAACATGTCCCAGCTCTCCGACGAACAGTGTCAGGAGGAGCTGATGAAAGTACATACCAGGGTTCAGGAGCTTACGGGCTATGAGATGTGCCTGTTCCGGCCGCCTTACGGAGATTATGACAATCATGTCATAACAAATGCGCATAAGTGCGGATATTATCCGATACAATGGTCGATTGATTCTCTGGATTGGAAAGACTATGGAGTCGATGATATTGTCAAACGCGTGGTGGAGTCCGACAAGCTGAACAACGGATCGATAATCCTCATGCATAACGGAGCTACTTACACAGCCGATGCTCTGGAATCGGTGATTACCGGACTGCAGGATAAAGGATACGAGCTGGTACCCATCTCACAGCTGATCTATAAGGATAAGTACCATATGAAAGCCGACGGGACGCAGGTGTCAGGCGAATAGAAAAATGTATGTATCCGGCAGGTCTGCAGGAAACTGTGACCTGCCGGATTGCTATACAAAATGTCCATAATTATTTGGGTTTTGCTAAAATATTTTCATAATTTTTACAATTTTTCTATAAATTTTATTATAAATGTTGTATAATTTGTTTCATAAGAATAACAGGAGGACTCGTATTATGGCAAAAGAAATGATTGCAATGCTTCTTGCCGGCGGACAAGGCTCACGACTTTATGCGCTTACAGAGAAGCTCGCGAAACCGGCAGTTCCTTTTGGCGGCAAGTATCGTATCATTGATTTCCCGCTTTCCAACTGCGTTAATTCAGGCATTGATACCGTTGGTATCCTGACGCAGTATCAACCGTTGGAACTGAATGAGTATGTCGGCAACGGGCAGCCGTGGGATCTGGATCGTCTATACGGCGGTGTGCATGTACTGCCGCCTTATCAGAAGGCGCACGGATCGGACTGGTATAAGGGCACGGCGAACGCGATTTACCAGAATATCTCGTTTATTGAGCGGTATGACCCCAAGTATGTTATCATCCTTTCCGGTGACCAGATCTGTAAACAGGATTACAGCGATTTCCTTGAATTTCACAAAGCGAAAAATGCGGAATTCAGCGTTGCCGTTATGGAAGTTCCGTGGGAGGAGGCGCCGCGCTTCGGCCTGATGGTTGCCGATGAGAATGACAAGATTACTGAATTTCAGGAGAAACCGAAAAATCCCAAGTCTAATCTGGCTTCCATGGGAATCTACATATTTAACTGGGATATCCTGAAGAAGTATCTGGAGGAGGACGAGGCTGATCCGGATTCAGAGAACGACTTCGGCAACAACATCATCCCTAATCTGCTTCGTGATCAGCGGCAGATGTATGCGTATCGTTTTAAAGGCTACTGGAAGGATGTGGGAACCATTTCTTCTCTGTGGGAGGCGAATATGGAGGTCCTGGACCCTGAACACAGCGGTATCAATCTTTTTGATGAGGGCTGGAAGATCTACAGCCGTAATGCAGGCAGAACGGGCCATAAGATCAGTGCGGGAGCAGTTGTGGAGAATGCGCTGGTCACGGATGGATGCCGGATCAGGGGTACGGTAAAGCATTCTGTTCTGTTTGGCGGTGTAAAGGTAGAGGCTGGCGCGGTTGTGGAGGATGCTGTCGTAATGGGCGGCACGACAATCAAGACCGGTGCGGTCGTGAGACACTGCATTGTGGCGGAGAATGTGACGATCTGTGAGAATGCCGTGGTCGGCGCAATGCCCGACGGAGAGGCAAACGGTGTAGCGACCATAGGATCGGGTGTAACGATAGGGGAGAACGTTGTGATAGGTCCCGACGCCATGATCAATAATAATGTGGAAGGCGGTGAAGCAGAATGATAAAATCAAGCACAAATGTAATCGGTATTATATTTCCAAACAGTTATGATGCGCTGGTTCCGGAACTGGTCGGTGTGCGTTTGATGGCGTCTATTCCTTTTGCCAGCCGTTATCGTATCATTGATTTTGTCCTGTCGAGTATGACGCATTCCGGTATTGACAATATTTCTGTTGTAGTCAACAAGAATTATCATTCCCTGATGGATCATCTGGGTTCCGGCCGTGAATGGGATCTGGTCCGGAAGAACGGAGGACTGCACATTTTCCCGCCTTTTGCGGAGAAGGAAGCGGGTGCTCCTTATGTGGGACGTGCCGGTGCGCTGGCGAACATTCTGGATTTCCTGAAGTCCCAGAAAGAAGAATATGTGGTCATGGCAGATACGAATATCGTGGTCAATTTTGATTTCAATGCCATGCTGCAGGCACATATGGACAGCGGTGCGGACATTACCATCGCATACAACGAGCAGGAGCTGCCCAGGGAACTGCTGGATTATCCGACCAATGACAGAATCTTCTATTATACTTTTGACGTGGAACAGGGACGTATCCGTAAGGTATATATTAACCCGAAGACGGATGGCGTACAGAATACTTCCATGAATATTTTTGTCATTTCACGCGAACTGCTGATCGAACTTGTCAGTACGGCGTACATACAGGGACGTTCCTTCTTTATGCGTGATGTTATCATGCCCCAGCTTGGCAAGCTGAATGTACAGGCTTACAAATATACGGACTATGTGGCGCGTATCTGCGGCATGAAGAGTTATTTTGAAGAGAACATGAAGCTTCTGGATGATTATAATCTGGATGCGCTGTTCGCTGCTGCGCCGATCTACACGAAGATCAGGGGAGATAATCCGACCCATTACAAGGACGGCGCGAAGGTGCAGAACGTGATGATGGCGGACGGCTGTGTGATCGAGGGTGAGGTAGAGAACAGCGTGATCTTCCGTGGCGTGCAGGTGGGCAAAGGCGCCAAGATCAGGAACTGTATCTTAATGCAGGATACTGTGGTGGAAGCAGGCGCGAATGTGGAATATCTGATCGCCGACAAGAATGTTACGATCACAGCAGGTAAGGAACTGAAAGGCACGGATACCTTCCCGGTTTATATTGAGAAGTATAAGACCGTGTAGGCGGACCGTGAAAACAGATATAAAATAACAAATGTATTTAAAATTCATGTGAACGGCGTGCCATAATGATACGATACGGATCAGTTACGGCGCGCCGTTTTTATGGTACAGGAGACTCCCTCGCTTATTCGAGTTCGTCTGGCTGGGTGCTTTTCAACATCCTGGCAGAGTGCTTTTTAACATAATTGCCCTGTTGCTTGATAAATCCGGGCTGGTTACTGTTCATTCCGTTCCAGTAACAGGTAAAAATCCATGCAAAATTTGCTTCGCAAATGGATTTTTATTTGCAATATATACGTTTTCGTACGGACTTAGCAGTAAATGCTAAGTCCTGTGTGAGCAGAAATCTGGACTGTCTAATTTTCCGGGCAGGTTACGTAACTTAATTGACACTCCTGTGTCTCTAATGATAAAATGGTGAACGATAACGAAGTTTGACAGAATACAGGAAGATTCTGTGAATATTTTCACGGCGGATCTGTGTGTGCAGGCAGATTCGCGGTTTTACCAAGAATGGAGGACATGTATGCCACGCAGAACAGATATTCATAAGGTGCTGATCATCGGTTCAGGCCCGATCATTATCGGACAGGCCTGTGAGTTTGACTATTCGGGAACCCAGGCGTGTAAGGCGCTTCGCAAATTAGGTTATGAGATCGTGCTGGTCAATTCCAACCCGGCGACGATCATGACAGATCCGGAAACGGCGGATGTGACCTATATTGAGCCGCTTAATGTAGAACGTCTGGAACAGATCATTGCAAAGGAACGCCCCGACGCGCTGCTTCCTAATCTGGGAGGGCAGTCCGGGCTTAATTTGTGTGCGGAGTTAAATAAGGCGGGCATTCTGGATAAATATAACGTAAAGGTCATCGGCGTGCAGGTGGATGCCATCGAGCGCGGAGAAGACCGTATTGAGTTTAAGAAGACCATGAACGCACTGGGCATTGAGATGGCCCGCAGCGAAGTGGCCTATTCCGTGGAGGAAGCGCTTGCGATTGCCGAGAAGCTGGGCTATCCGGTGGTTTTGCGTCCGGCTTACACCATGGGCGGCGCCGGCGGCGGTCTGGTATATAACAGGGAAGAACTGCAGGTGGTATGTGCCAGAGGACTGCAGGCCAGTCTGGTGGGGCAGGTTCTGGTGGAAGAATCGATTCTGGGCTGGGAAGAGCTGGAACTGGAAGTGGTGCGTGACGCGGACAATAACATCATCACCGTATGCTTTATCGAGAATATTGATCCTTTAGGGGTACATACGGGCGACTCGTTCTGTTCCGCGCCTATGCTGACGATCTCCGAGGAGTGTCAGAAACGTCTGCAGGAGCAGGCATACAAAATCGTGGAATCGGTGCAGGTGATCGGCGGTACGAACGTACAGTTCGCCCATGACCCGGTGTCAGACCGGATCATTGTCATCGAGATCAATCCCCGTACATCCCGGTCTTCCGCACTGGCGTCTAAAGCGACAGGCTTTCCCATTGCACTGGTATCCTCCATGCTGGCGGCGGGGCTTACGCTTAAGGACATTCCCTGTGGAAAATACGGAACGCTGGACAAATACGTACCGGACGGCGATTATGTGGTGATCAAGTTTGCCCGCTGGGCTTTCGAGAAGTTCAAAGGGGTGGAGGACAAGCTGGGAACGCAGATGCGCGCCGTGGGCGAGGTTATGAGTATCGGTAAGACCTACAAGGAGGCATTCCAGAAAGCCATCCGTTCGCTGGAAACCGGCCGCTACGGTCTGGGACATGCGAAGGATTTTGATACTTTATCGAAAGAAGAACTGTTAAAAAGGCTGATCACGCCTTCCAGTGAGCGTCATTTCCTGATGTACGAAGCGCTCAGAAAAGGCGCGACGGTGGAAGAAATCTACGAGATTACCAGGGTGAAGGCTTACTTTATCGAGCAGATGAAGGAACTGGTGGAGGAAGAAGAGGCGATTCTGCAGCACAGGGGAAGTATGCTGCCGGATGATATGCTGATCACGGCCAAGAAGGACGGTTTTTCCGACAAATATCTGAGCCAGCTTCTGGAAATCCCGGAGGCGGATATCCGAAACCGCCGTCTGGCTTTGGGTGTGGAAGAGGCATGGGAAGGCGTCCATGTCAGCGGCACGGAAAACAGCGCATATTTCTACTCTACTTATAATGCGCCGGACAAAAATCCGGTGAACGAGGATAAGCCGAAGATCATGATTCTGGGCGGCGGCCCGAACCGGATCGGACAGGGTATCGAGTTCGACTACTGCTGCGTACATGCAGCCATGGCACTGAAAAAGCTGGGCTTCGAGACGATCATCGTGAACTGTAATCCGGAGACGGTGTCTACCGATTACGATACTTCCGATAAGCTGTATTTCGAGCCGCTTACACTGGAAGATGTACTGAGCATTTATAATAAAGAAAAGCCGCTTGGCGTGATTGCGCAGTTCGGCGGGCAGACACCGTTAAATCTGGCTTCTGAATTAGAGAAGAACGGTGTAAAGATTCTGGGAACGTCTCCTTCTGTCATTGATCTGGCGGAGGACCGGGACCAGTTCCGCGCCATGATGGAAAAACTGGAAATCCCCATGCCGGAGTCGGGCATGGCGACCACGGTGGACGAGGCGCTTGCCATTGCGGCAAGGATCGGCTATCCGGTGATGGTACGTCCCTCTTATGTGCTGGGCGGCAGAGGCATGGAAGTGGTGTATGACGACGAGAGCATGACGGAATATATGAATGCGGCGGTAGGCGTGACGCCTGACCGGCCGATTCTGATCGACCGTTTCCTGAACCACGCATTGGAGTGTGAGGCAGATGCCATCAGTGACGGTTTCCATGCTTTTGTACCTGCGGTGATGGAGCACATCGAGCTGGCCGGTATCCATTCGGGTGATTCGGCCTGTATCATACCTTCTGTGCAGATTCCGGAGGAGAGTGTGGAGACCATCAAGGAGTACACAAGAAAGATCGCGGAGGAAATGCATGTAAAAGGACTGATGAACATGCAGTACGCCATCGAGGACGGCAAGGTTTTCGTGCTGGAGGCCAATCCGCGCGCGTCCCGTACCGTGCCGCTTGTATCCAAGGTCTGCAATATCCGTATGGTGCCGATTGCGACAGAAATCATTACTGCGGAGCTTACCGGGCATCCGTCGCCGATCCCGGAATTAAAGGAGCAGGTAATTCCGAATTACGGCGTAAAAGAGGCAGTGTTCCCCTTCAATATGTTCCCGGAGGTAGATCCGGTTCTCGGACCGGAAATGCGTTCTACCGGAGAAGTGCTGGGACTGTCCCGGTCTTACGGTGAAGCATTTTTCAAGGCGCAGGAGGCGGTGCAGTCGAAGCTGCCGCTTGCAGGAACGGTGCTGATTTCCGTGAATAAGAAGGATAAGGATGAAGTTGTGGAAGTGGCCAGGAGCCTGGCGGAAGACGGTTTTAAGATCGTGGCTACGGAGGGCACTTATAATCTGATTACGGCGGCGGGCGTTCCTGCGACGAAAGCGAAAAAGCTTTATGAAGGGCGCCCGAATGTGGGAGATATGATCACCAATGGCGATTTTGATCTGATCATTAATTCCCCGGTGGGTAAAGACAGCGTGCATGACGACAGTTATCTGCGCAAGGCGGCGATCAAGGCGAAAGCGCCTTATATCACTACGGTGGCCGCGGCGAAGGTGACTGCGGAGGGAATCCATTATCTGAAAACACATGCAGGCAGTGAAGTAAAGTCGCTGCAGGAACTGCATGGGGAGATTCATGAAAAGTGAGAATGAAAATACAAAGCCTTTCTTCATGGGTATGGAGAGGGCTTTGTTTTTTTCGAGCTTGACATTTAAAAAAATCCGAGTAAAATAAAGCCATACTTTATTTTGCTCGGATTTTGGAGGGGACATGTACATTCAAAGACATTTGGAAGATCAGGTGAAAGAGGCGTCTGCGTTTTATCCCGTGGTGATGGTATGCGGACAGCGTCAGGTGGGCAAATCGACCATGCTGTATCATATCAAGGAAACAGAAAGACGCTATGTGACTCTGGACGACGGTAATGCAAGAAGGCTGGCGGAGAAAGATCCCTCGCTTTTTTTTGAAACCTATGGATATCCGTTGTTAATCGATGAATTTCAGCGTGTTCCGTCTATTCTTCTGGAGATGAAAAAGCTTGTTGACCAGAGGACTCTGGATGGAGAGAAATGTAATGGCATGTACTGGCTTACCGGTTCTCAGAAATTCAAAATGATGAGGGATGTATCGGAGTCTCTGGCCGGCCGGGTTGCTGTCTTTGATCTGTCCGGTTTGTCGGCGGCGGAACTGGACGACCGTAGGGTGCAGGCATTCCACCCGTCGATTGAAAACCTTCGCGACAGGGCGCGGCATAACTGCCCGAAGAATATCCATGAGATCTATGAACGGATTTTCAGAGGAGGAATGCCGAAACTTGTTGCAGAAGATCTCGACAGAGAACGTTTTTATAACGACTATATTAACACGTATCTGGAAAGAGATATCAAGGAACTGGCGCAGGTTGGAAAACTCGGTGAATTTTATGATTTTCTGGTATTTATGGCGGCGCGTACCTCTATGGAATTAAAGTATAATGAAATTGCAAATGCGATTGGCATATCGGCGCCGACAGCCAAAGCGTGGGTGTCGATCCTGGAACGATCCGGTGTTATATTTGTTTTGCGTCCATATTACAATAACATAACAAGCAGGCTGGTAAAAACGCCTAAAATGTATTTTATGGATACCGGTCTTGCGGCATATCTTTGCAGATGGCCCAGTGCGGAAACACTGGAAAAGGGGGCCATGGACGGGGCTTTTTTTGAGACGTATGTGGTCAGTGAAATTGTAAAAAGCTATTATAATACCGGAAAAAGACCAGAGTTGTATTATTATCGTGATATTGACGGCAAAGAGATTGATTTGTTGTTTGTAGAGGGAGATCAGGTTTATCCGATGGAAATTAAAAAGGCGAAGGCACCGGAACATGCAGACAGGCATTTTGAGGTTTTGCGTAAACTGAAGCTCAATGTGCAGCCGGGTGTTATCCTGTGCATGGCGGATGAGATGCTGCCTTATAACCGGTCAGCGTGGTATTTTCCGGTAACAGCAGTCTAGAAGGAATGTTTTTAATATTTATGATTTATTATAAGGTCGCTTGACAGCTAAAGAAGACTGTGGTAAATTGTCTAAAAATTCGAAACGAGGATAAAGAGTTGAGAGAAAAGAATTCGTATCAGGAACGATTTTTTATGTTTATTCTGGAGCAGCAGATTTTTCAGACTACGGTCACAGCCTGAGTCGGCAATCAGACATCAGCGCGCATGGCCGTAAGATGGAAAGTCTTATTTGGCTATGCGGCGATCAGGATAGAGAGAAAGAGAACCGCATGGGATATACACGAAAGTGTATGTAACAGGCGGTTTTTTTGCGCGAGTCTGCTCATTCCGAAAGCCATAAAACGGGGAGGAAACAGAGATGCATGCAATTGAAGTGGAAAATTTATCGAAGACATTTCAGGTGAGGATCAAGGAAAAAGGAATGCGGGGGAGCATTGGGGCGCTCCTGCATCCGCAGATCAGGCAAATCAAGGCGGTGGACCAGGTTTCTTTTGCTGTGGAAGAGGGAGAGATGCTGGCGTTTATCGGTCCGAACGGCGCGGGGAAGAGTACGACAATCAAGATGTTGACGGGAATCCTCTGCCCGGACGGCGGAAGTGTGAGGGTGCTCGGGCTTGATCCTGTGAAGCGCAGAAAACAGCTTGCCTATCAGATCGGGACAGTGTTTGGACAGAAGGAACAACTCTGGACGCATTTAACGCCTTACGACAATTTTCGGTTTTTCGGGGCGATTTATGATATCCCGGACAGGGAGACGGAGGAGCGGATCGGGGAACTGGCGGAGCGCTTTGCACTTGAGGCGTTCATCAATACGCCGGTGCGGAATCTTTCCCTTGGACAGCGCATCCGTTGTGAGATCGTGGCGTCGCTGATCCATAAGCCGGGCGTTCTTTTCCTGGATGAACCGACGATCGGGCTTGACCCGGTGGTGAAAGAAAATATCCGCGGGTTGATCCGGCAGATGAACCGGGAATACCACACGACGATCTTACTGACCAGTCACGATGTAGGGGACATTGAGAAGCTCTGCCGGCGTATTATCATCATGAATGCGGGCCAGATTGTGCTGGACGATTCCATGGAGCACCTGAAGCAGCATTATTTGAGTGGAGAGAGGCGGGAGCAGGAAAGGAACGGGGAGATTCAGGTGCACGGGAGTCATGCCGGGCTTCACAAGTATGAGGATATAGAAAGCGTTGATTCTTCCGCCATGTCACTGGAAGATATCATCATGGAAATTTATCGGGCGGAGGGGAGGACGGATGTAGTATGAAAAGATACGTAAAAAACCCTTCGGTGCACGAAACGCAAAGGTACGTCTGCGGGGGCGGACGAAAGACACCAGGACGTAAATACAGGGTAATCTATCAGTCCGTTCTGCTGGAAAATCTGCAGTACGCCGCCAATCTTGCTATGGGGTTTTTCAGCTATTTTGTATTTATCTATATTTTTATCAGGCTCTGGAATTATATGTATCAGGCGCCGGGGGAGTTGATCGCGGGATACGCAAAGGAGCAGATGATCTGGTATGTCATGATGACGGAAATGATCTGGTTCGGTTCTGATTCGGGAGCGCTTACCAGGCAGGTGATTACGGATATCCGGGGTGGCAATATCGCTTACATGATGAATAAGCCATACCACTATACGTTGTATGTTTTGGCAAAATATACCGGAGAATGGAGTATCAGGCTGCCGATGTATGCGCTCCTCGCCACGGTGATCGGCACATGTATGGTAGGAGGAATTCCGGGGTTTCGGGTCATGCTGCTTCCGGTGATGACGCTTTGTGTTGTGCTGGGTATCACAATCAATGCGGTTTTTAAAATATGTATCAGCCTGTTTTCCTTCCGGATCGAGGACGCGACGCCGTTTCTGTGGCTGTATGATAAGCTCATTCTGGTGGTAGGCACGGTATTTCCGATTGAAATATTTCCGGAAGAATTACAAGTGTTATTTAAGCTGACGCCGATCTATACGGTATGTTACGGGCCGGCAAAGCTGGTGGTGGATTTTTCAGTCGGAAAATGTATTGAGATTTTGTCGGCACAGATTCTGTATCTGGCTGCCGGCTGCGGACTGATGTTCTGGATCTATGGAAAGGGGGTAAGGAAACTGTATGTCAACGGCGGTTAAAAATCAGGTGCGGGTGTGCCTGCTGTCTGTCAAATATAATATTATGCGTGAGATGGTAAATCCGGTCACGTTTGTGACGAATATTCTGTTTATGATGCTCAATAACGCAACGATTCTTGTACAGTGGTTCATCCTGCTCCGGCTGCGGGGAGAGATCGGAGGATATACGATGAAGGATGTCATGCTGCTGTGGGGACTGACGGCGTCTTCTTTCGGCTTGTCAAAGGTCCTGTTTGCGAGGGTGTTTTCTCTGCCGGAACTGATCATCAGCGGGAAGCTGGATTCTTATCTGGTGCAGCCGAAGAATGTCTGCCTGAGCGTGCTGACTTCCGCCACGAGTACAGCGTCGATCGGCGATTTTTTGTACGGGCTGGTACTGATGGCTTTTTCGGGATTCAGCGTGGGCAGGCTGGTGCTGTTCCTGTTATTTACAGTGACGGGAACGGTGATTTTCGTGGCATTTACGCTGCTTCTGGGGAGTCTGTCCTTCTGGTTTGTGCGGGCGGAGATGGTGGGAGGTCAGATGGTGTCAGGCATGATCAGTTTTATGACTTACCCGGACGGAATCTTCCGGGGTATTTCCAGATTCCTGCTGTATTTTCTGATTCCCGTGGGAATGGCGGTCTGGCAGCCGGTGCATATTATGGCGGCGTTTAACGGAGCAGGAGAGATCTGGCCGGGCGTCGGGGAGACCTGGCAGGGTCTGCAGTCGGGGCTGGCTGCAATTTTGACGGTGGCAGGCTATGCGGCGGCGCTCATGACGATTGCGGTGTTCGTATTCTACAGAGGGCTTAGGCGGTATGCTTCGAGCAGTCTGATGGAGGCGAGGATGTAGGAGTGTGACGGATTTTTGTGAGGTGTATAAACGAAGAAGGTTATAATATAATGAGAAATAAAAAAGTCAATAGTAATAATATTTTTTATTTTCTAAAATAAAAAATATTACATTTAAAAGATTTTTATTATATAATTAAAAAAGAAACTGTTTGCGGGAAAGAGGTGGTGCCATGGTACAGCGAAAACAATATCTGGATAAACTGATTCAATTAAAAGATAAGCAGATGATCAAGGTTGTGACCGGCGTTCGCAGAAGCGGGAAATCTACTCTGTTACTGCAGTTCCAGGAGTATTTGAGAGAACAGGGAGTAGACGGGAACCAGATTATTTTCCTTAATTTGGAAAAGCTGGAAAACGAGCCGTTGCTTGAGTATCATGCTTTATACAATTATATTAAAGAACGCCTGACGCCGGGGCGGATGACTTACATTTTTCTGGATGAGATACAGAATGTACCCGGGTTTCAGAAAGCTGTGGACTCACTGTTTGTCATGGAATGGACGGATGTCTATATAACCGGATCCAATGCACGTATGTTGTCAGGTGAACTGGCAACTCTTCTGTCCGGAAGATACATGGAGATACAGATGCTGCCGTTATCTTTTGCAGAGTATTATGCGCTTATCGGCGGTGACCGGAGAGAAGCGTGGAATACGTATTTTGTGAACGGCGGGTTTCCTTACACAGCATACATTGAGGAAGAAGATATCAGAAGGGACTATTTACAAGGAATCTATCACACGGTTCTGCTCAAGGATATCGTGGAGCGGAAGCGGATTCAAGATGTAACTTTGCTGGAAAGCGTTGTGCGTTTTCTGGTTGATAATGTAGGAAATATTGTGTCGTCTAAGAAAATAGCGGACAGCCTGACTTCTTACGGGAGGAAGACGACTTCCGCCACCGTGGAGAATTATATTCGGGCACTGGAGGAATCTTTTATTCTGTACAGGGCGGGGCGGTATGATGTCAAGGGAAAACAGCACTTGAAATCTTTAGAGAAGTATTATCTCGTGGATCAGGGATTTCGTGGAATGTTGTTTGGCAGCAGCAGCCGGGATATCGGACATATTCTGGAGAATATTGTCTATCTGGAACTGCTGCGGCGAGGATATCAGGTCTGGGTTGGAAAGGTGGGAAGTCAGGAAATTGATTTTGTAGCCGGAAAAGGAAGTGACAGGGTCTATTATCAGGTTGCGGCAAGTATTTTGGAGGAGCAGACATATCAACGGGAAATTACGTCTCTAAAAATGGTAAATGACCATTATCCCAAATATATCATTACCATGGACGAAGTGCCTATGGGGGAAGACGGGATCAGGCAGGTGAATGTGGTTGATTTTTTGCTGGGGAGACAAGGAGAAAGATAAGGTAACAGTTCAGCCTGGCACTATTCCGCGAGAGTACAGTCACCTGTATCAATCATGTGAACAAGGGCAAGGCAGCGATACCGCTCTAAAGAAAAAGAGCCGTCTGAGGTGCAGGAATGTGCTGTGGATGGTTCTTTTTTTGTATAAAATAATCTTCATAATATCTTAATACTATTTTAAATAAATTAGTACTTGACAATGTATAGTAGTGGGTTTAATCTGGTACTAACATGAATGGGAATACTGTTCGCAAAGTGAATCTCGCAAACGGGCCTTGCTCGTTTTTGGACAGACCAACAGAGGGCGCCGCCTGAACGCGCGTGCGTCCCGGAACGGAGTATTATGAATCCGCAATTTAAAAAAGGTGTATTGGAGCTTATCGTCTTGGAGTCCGTGCGGCAGAGAGATATGTACGGATACGAACTTGTGGAGGAAGTCTCGCAGGTGATCGATGTGAATGAGGGAACGATTTATCCGCTTTTAAAGCGTCTTACCAATGAACATTATTTCGAGACTTATCTGCGGGAATCTTCAGAAGGGCCGCCCAGAAAGTACTACCATCTGACGGCAGCCGGGATATTGTACCGTGACAGGCTGACCGCAGAGTGGGACGAATTTCAGACAAGAGTCAATGAATTTTTGAAGGGGAGGGACGGACGTGAATAAAGATAGATTTTTGACGGAACTGCGGGAATATCTGAGCGTGTTGGAAAGCCGGGAGCAGGACGACATTTGCGCGGAATATGCACAGCATATTGATATGAAAATACAGAAAGGTCTGAGCGAGGAGGAAGCGATCCGGGACTTTGGTTCGGTGGAGCAGCTTGCCGCGGAGATTCTGGAGGCATATCATGTAAATCCCGAATTTCGCAGACAGGGGTTTTCGTTCAGAATGCCCAGGCTGGGAACGGGCGTATCGCGAAATATTATGCAGTCAAAGACAGCACAGGGACTGGGTATTTCACGCAACAGTGACGGCAATGCACAGGAAGAGTCGGGCGGTTCGGGAGAAACTGGCGGAGGCATTAAGAAAACAGTGGCAGGCGCGGCGCGGTGTGTCGGGAACGCATTCCGGTGGCTGGGCGGAAAGTGCCGGGCTTTTATGGGAATGATCAGGAAGCCTTTTATAAGAAAAGCGGAAGAAGACGGCGGAGAGATACAGGAAACGATGACAGGAAGGGAAGGAGCGGGGAGCGTGACGAAAACAGTAGGAAGAGCGTGGCGGATGACCGGCAGAGGAATCGCAGTATTGTGGAGAGGGTTGGCAGAATTTTGTATCTTCTGGCTGAAATTTATGTGGAATGCGGCATGGCTGATTTTTGCACTGATCTGTGCAGGCATGGCAATGATCACTTTACTGGGAGCAGGAGTGATTGCGGTTTTCTTAGTACAGGGATATCCGTTTATCGGCTTTTTCCTGATGGATATAGGGGGCTTACTCTGTTTCGGTTCATTGGCTTACGGTTCCTTTGGACTGCTGATCAGAAGAAAGAAGAAGGGCGGAGATGACAGCAGGAGAGAGGCAGCGGGAGGCGTGGACGAGACCGAAAGCGATTGCGACAACAGGCAGGAAGAAATGATACAGAAGTACGGCAAGGAGGCGGCATATGGGCAGACAACATAAAATAGCACTTGTTATATTTTGCGTAGGAGTATTGCTGTGCGGAATAGGCACAGGGGTTGCATTCACGGAATTTGGAGCGCTTACCTACGGCGGCAGGCAGATTCTGGGCGAGACGGATATGCAGACGGAGGACTTTGACGTGGCGTTTGTACCGAAGGAGGATCAGAAGACGATTATCGTAGGAGCAAGAGCTGCTTACGCGGCGGGAATCGGCGAGGTCTGCACGGATGCGGCGGTTCCGCCGGATACGGTGCGTTTTCATGTGACCTATAACGGGAAACGGGTGAAGCCCTTTGCAGATTTCGAGGAGGCTTCTGATGGGGAGAAGTTTGACAGAATCGAGTTTTCGTGGTATTGGCGGAACACGGAGGACGAGACGGCGTTGATGATGGCGGCGAAGGATATCGTCCTGGAGAATCTGAAAGAGGGAAAGCTTGTTTCTCTGGACACGGTGGATGTGGAGGAAGTGACTGTACTGGTCAATCCAAAAAATGAGAAGGACGTAAGGATTGTTTATTAACGGCTTAATTTTTGATCAGGGAGCAGGCTGCAATGCGCCTGATCGGGCGGCAGAGTATCACACCGATCACAATATTTACTGCTGTCAGTGTGACTGCTGTGCCGAGCAGGATATACAGCGGGATTTCAAAGTTGTTTTTGACCGCGCCGATCACGCCGAAAATACCGTTAAACATAACGGGAAGATACAGAGTGCCGGAGAGTGCGGAAACCAGTGCTCCTGCGAGGATAAACGGTGTGATGCTGCCGACGGTCTGTATCATGAGCTGGCCGCTGGTAAACCCCATAGCCTTATAGATGCCGAAGTCCGTTTTCAGACTGACGATCATGGAATGCAGTATCACATAGAGTATCAGCAGTATGATCAGCAGTGCTATGAGAAAAAGAAAAGCGGCAACGATTGTGATGAGGGACGAATACATCGACTGCATACTCATTGACTCTTTTGCAGTATTCGTTACACTTGTTATGTAATCGCCGTATTCTCCGCTCAGCTTATCAACGTAAAGAGAGATATCCGTGCTGTCCGGCAGATAAAGATTAAGGGTATGCATCCGGGAACCGGAGATCTTTTCGTATCCTGCGTTCGTCAGTTCTGCGATCAGGCCATTGTTATTCACGCTCTGAATAAACCCCGTAATGGTATATGCATATTGTTGATTGTGCAGCGACAGTCTGAACTTGCCGCCTATCGCATAATCATCTGCAAATGTACTTCCTATCGCTATTTCGTCTGCTTTCTGCGGGTGTCTGCCGCTGTATGCAATATCATTTTCAAGGAGCGCATAGTCTTCGCAGATGATGGCGGGAATGCTGCCGTCGGCATACTCTGTCATGGCCGTTGCGTAATACACGGCTTTTACATTTTCTTTCTTAAGAATTTCCCTCAAAACATCATATTGATCCTCTTTAGTCTGCACACGGATATCCGGCAGTTCCTCTGATAACGTTGTAAGGAAATTATCAGGATGAAAATTGACATTGTATAGCAGGATGGCCGTAAAAGTCAACAGTATCATCATGACATAAGCAACGGCAAACAGGAGAATATTCCTGCCGGACGACACGGCGGTCTGCTTGAAGAGCAGGTTTAACCTGACGGCCCCCCTGGAACTGTCAAGGGGAAAATGATTTCTGCCCGCGGGCTTTAAGGGATCGGTGCCTCTGATTGCATTGACCGGTTCCAGTCTTTTGATTTTCCCGGCGGCGAGCAGGGTAAACACAAATACGGTAATCAGTATGGATAACACCGTAATAAAAGCGGCCGGAACGTCCAATACAGGCGTATAGGAGAAGCCCGACTGGACGGCAAGGGTATGCGCGATTACAGGAATGGCGGCGTAAGACAATGCCACTCCGCAGGTAAGGCTTATACCGCACACAAGCAGGTACGGGATGACCTGACTGTATTTCAGCATTCTGCTTGTATAGCCGATCCCTTTCAGGACGCCCATTTCACTGATTTCCTCCTCAATGGTATTCCTGATCCGAAAGCGGCTCAAAGCGATGCTGACGAGCAGTACAAGCGCGGCAAACACCGCAAGGAATAACACGATCGTGCCTGAGACCATGGTTCTGCTGTCTTTCGTAGTCCGGCGGTCAAGGACAGACAGGGCGGGAATGCCTTTTTCTTTTAAAAGTGTCACGACAGCGTTTCTGACTGCGGTCAGATCCGCGCCTGCGTCTGCCTTGATGAGATATTCCCGGATGGGCGTAAATGCTTCGTCGGCCTTTAACCTGTCATATGCCTCATCGGTAAGAAACAGACCGATGAATCCGGTTCCGTAGTTACCGTACTGCATTTCGCTTACGATTCCCTTCACGGTAAACGCGTATTGTGTGCCGTCAATCACGTACCGGATCTGTTCACCTGTCCGGTAGCCGCCAAGCTCGGCAAGATAAAGGGGGATATATGCACTCATTTCATCGGTTGTCTCTGTCTGTCCGGAGACAATGTGCCGTGTCAGCCTGCGCGTGTCGCTTAGACGATAAAAATAAGTATTCATTGTAAATTCAGCATTCTGGAAGTCCTGTAGAGTGCTCTGTGCAAAAAGCGCTTCGTGGATGTCTGTATCCAGTACATCGTTAAGCGCTGTAACGTCACGGGTCAGGGAGCCGTCGGATAATGCGGCGGGTACCGCAACGCTTAAATCGGCGGTATGCAGCTCGTCAAACAGCGAATCATAGGCAGCGGAAGTCTGGAACAGAAACACAAGCGCGCTGTTTAAAATAACTGCCGTAATCATCATTACAACGCCGAAGGATAAGAACTGTCCTTTTGCTTTATTCAGATTGTGCAGGATCAGATTTTTCATATTACCACCCCATTTCTGCAAGAAAGTTTTCAAGCTTCTTCGTGCGCTGCGTATCCTCTGCGGTATAGGCGCCGAGATCGCAGTCGCCGTAGATCATACCGTCTTTGATGTATACAACCCGGTTGCCCCTGAGAGCAGACTTTTTATCGTGTGTTACCATGACAATACTCTGCCCGGCGGCGCTCAGCATGGAAAATACGTCCAATACGGCATCAGAATTGTGAGAGTTGAGCGCCCCTGTCGGTTCGTCGGCAAAAATTGCTGTCGGAGAATTGATAGCCGCCCGTACGATTCCGGCTCTCTGTGCCTCGCCGCCCGAAATCAGGGACGGCAGTTTCCGCCTTGTAGCGGGAGATATATGCACCAGGTCAAACAGCCTGTTTGCACGGTTTGCGATATCCGTTCTGTTCTTGCAGGTCAGACTGCCGGCGGTCATCACATTATCCATCAGGCTCATCTTGTCGATGAGATAGATCTGCTGGAAAACAAAGCCGCAGTTTTTTCTCCGGAACACCGCAAGCTCATCGCTGCTCATGCCGGTGATTTCCGCACCAGAGAAGTGAATCGTTCCCGCGTCGGGTTTATCCATTCCCGACAGAGAGTACAGCAGCGTGGATTTGCCTGCACCCGAAGCGCCCATGATAACGGTGAAATCTCCTTTATAGATGTCAATGTTGAAATCCTAGTAAATGATCTGTTCGCTCTCGCCGGCGCCAAAAACCTTTTTCAAATGTCTGGCTGATACAATGACTTCTTTTTCCATAATATCCTGTCTCCTTAAAATTTTTTCGAAACATTGTGTGATTTCCAGGCGCTGTGGAGCATGTCGTATTACAGGGATTCTCCTGCGTGGAATAAATGAGATAAAGATGCAAAGCGGCTTCATCTCGTACCAGTGTAGAGAACGATGACATACACTGCAAGCATGTGCGGGTTGCATTTGCTGTTCAGGCGCTACGGTGCGTAGCATTTCCGGTTATCATTCATATCCGCGCCGGATTTCGCATGCATTTACAATAATCCGGTATGAGCGGCAGCCGTGGCGGATCTGTATCAGGAAAGTTAGGAAAGTTTCGACGTAGTAGAAATAGATGCACGGCAGAAAGTATGCTATCATAGAAACGGACTATGGCAAGGGGAAAGAGCATAGAAGAAAGGATAAGGGGAATCGGAGGATGAGAAGAAAAGGTATCGCGTTATTACTGGTTATTGTTCTGACAGCGGGCACACTCGGCGGCTGCGGCGGACAGGACAGAAACAGCGGTGAGGGGGAAGTGTGGACGGAAAGCGAAGCGGATGAGCCGGAGGCTGTACCCGTGGAGGAGCCGGGAGACGATACGGAGCAGGCGGCCGGTGACCCGGCAGAGCAGCGGGAGCAGACCGACGCAGATACGGTGGAAGACGGGGCACCTTTTTTTCCCACATTCAACGGCCCGTTTGCCGTGAAAAATGCGGCGGCAGATGAGGACATCGGCGTGACGCCCTGTGTGGAGCCCTATACGATTGCGCCGGATCTGAGCAATATCGACAATCTGTATCAGTTCTATCTGGATGACGAGCAGCGGGAGAAGCTTTCGCAGAACGGCTTTGTCGTGTTCGGCGACGCCGGCAGGGAGTTTTTTGAGATCTACGAAATGAACAGGTATGAACCGAAAGCAAATTTCGTGACGGTGGATTCGCTCATGCATACTTATCATTTATATTTCTCTTATCTTCTGAAAAAAGTGGAAAAGGGATATCTGACGGACTGTCTGCAGCAGCTTGGCGAGAGGATGCTGGAGGACAGTCTGGCAGCGTATGATGGATTAAAGGGCAGCGAGTGGGAAGAGGCGGCGAAACGCAATGTGGCGTTCTTCACGGTGGGTGCGAAGCTGCTGGACGATCAGGTGCAGGTAAACGGCGATGTGAAGGAGATCGTGGAATATGAACTGGAAAAAATAAATGCGGCCGAAGGGGTTGGCGAATCCATGATTTACGACGGTCTGACGGACAGGATGGAGGACTACAGCCAGTATAAACCGCGCGGCTATTATGAGGGCGATGAAGAGCTGGAGCGGTATTTCCGCGCCATGATGTGGTACGGGCGAATCCATTTCAGACAGGAGAGCGAGGAGATGGACCGGAGTGCGCTTCTGATGTCATTTATGCTTTCGGAGGATCAGACAGCTTATGACCTATGGGGTTCCGTCTATGAGGTGACTTCCTTCTTCTCAGGCGCAAGCGACGATGCGGGCGTGTATGAGTATGTTCCGCTTATGCAGGAGGTGTACGGGGAAAAGGTTTCTCTGGAGGACCTGAAAGACAGTAAGGAGGCTTTTGACCGTTTTCATACCATGTCGGCAGATCTGCGCACGCCCTTTATCAATTCGCTGGTGATCAGGGACGGCGAGAACAATGTGGTGCCGGGCTTCCGGTTTATGGGGCAGCGGTTCACAATCGATGGGGCGGTCATGCAGCGGTTGGTGTACAGCAGCGTCAAAGCGACTGACGATGGGGAGAAACGTATGCTGCCGGATGTGCTGGACGTGCCGGCGGCACTGGGAAGCGACACGGCGCTTGGCATTCTGGAAGAGGAAGGCGCGACAGATTATCCTGGCTACATGGAACATATGGAACAACTCAGAACCGCTCTGGCCGCGGAAAATAAGGAAATGTGGTCGGCGAGCCTGTATTCCGGCTGGCTGAATACGCTTCGCCCGCTGCTTACGGTGAAGGGCGAGGGATATCCGGTGTTTATGCAGAGTGATGCGTGGCAGAAAAAGAATCTGGAGTGTTTTGCGGGAAGTTTCACGGAGTTGAAGCATGATACGGTTCTGTACAGTAAGCAGGTCATGGCGGAGATGGGAGACGCGTATGATGAAAATGCGGACGACAGAGGATATGTGGAGCCGGAACCGCTGGTGTGGCTGCGCTTTCAGAATCTGTCCGACCTGACGGCGCAGGGACTGCGCAACTACGGCATGCTCAGTGCGGAGGAAGAGGAAAACCTGTCCCGGCTGTCCCTGATTGCAGGACGGCTGTTAGAAATATCCAGGAAGGAACTTCGGGATGAGACGCTGACGGATGATGAATATGAATTTATCAGAAGCTATGGCGGAAATATTGAGCATTTCTGGCTGGAAGCGGTCAAGGATGTAACCGGCGGAGAAGGGGCATATACGCAGGAGGCGCCGGCGGCGCTGGTGGTCGATATTGCGACGAACCCGAATGGCGAAGTGCTGGAAGCGGGTACCGGAGATCCTTCTATTATTTATGTGGTGGTGAAAGTGGACGGCAAGGTGAAGATCGCGAGCGGCAGTGTATACTCTTTCTACCAGTTCCGGTGGCCGCTGGAAGACCGTCTGACGGATACGAAGTGGCGTCAGATGATGGGAATCCAGCAGAATGACGATGGAACGTGGGAGAGCAATCCGCCAACCGGACACCCGGAATGGACGAAGAGCCATCGGGTGATTTATGATTGGGAATAGTATGAAGAGATTTTCTAAGGCATCTGAAGAACGCTGCCTAAGAAAATCTAAAGCTTCATACCAGAGAAATGCAAAAAAAACGTGCATTTCTCCGCGTGACACAGCTATGCGGGATGCAGGCATTCTCCGCACGGTTTTACTTTTTGAACGATTGGGAAATGTATCATGAATGTGGGACGAAAACTCAGAAAATGCCTATATGGCATTATGGCGCTGGTATGTACCGGCGCCGCTTTGTATATGCTGTGGCAAGGCGGTGTCTTTCTGCCGGGGTGGATTGGGTGGGAGAACGGAACGCTGCAGGATACGTCCGGGCAGTACGAGGCGGTCCTTACACATAGAAGGGTGCAGGTACGCAAGGATGATCAGGTGATCTGGACTTCCCCGAAAGGACTTAAGGTTCAGCAGGCGCAGGTAAACGATATCGACAATGACGGGCAGGACGAACTGATCCTGTTGTGCTGGAGAATCGGAAAGTACGGCAGGAGCAGGCCGTTCTGGGTGGAGCGCGATGAACAGAGGTGGTCGCAGCATATCGCCGTCTATGAATGCAACGGAGAAAAAGTGAAGACAAAATGGATGGCGTCCGATATCGGGTTTGAGGTGTGTGAGATTCGGGCAGGCAGCAGAGCAGCGTATGCAGGCAGGAGAGAAGATAAGGGAGCACCGGATAACAGACTGCTTCTAACGGACAGGAAAGGAGAACTGACTTGCTGGTTCTGGGACTCATGGGGATTTACGAGGGAAGCGACAAGTGTGTCATTTGTTGCGTTTGGAGACAATCTGATTCATGAGCCGATTTATCAATATGGTTTACATAATGATGGGGATTTTTCTTTTTTATATGAAAATATAGAAGATATCATTGCACAAAGCGACATATCTGTCATTAATCAGGAGACGCCGCTCACGGATGACCCGGCGAGGTACGGCGGTTATCCGCAGTTCGGCACGCCGGTGCAGGTGGGGGAGTCCATATCGGATGCCGGATTTGATGTGGTCACGTGTGCGACAAACCACGCGCTGGATCAGGGTATGACAGGTGTTGATTTCACGAAGCGTTTTTTTGATGACACAGGCGTCATATGTGTGGGGATACAGGGTGCTGGCGAGATAGAATATCATCCATATGACATCATTGTCAGAAATGGGATCAGAATAGCGCTGCTGAACTATACCTACGGCACGAACGGAATACAGATTCCGGCACAGAATTCGAACGCAGTACATCTGCTGGAGGACGAGGAGCAGATCCGGACGGATATCAGTATGGCAAAGGCGGAAAGTGATATCGTGGCGGTTTTTGTCCATTGGGGGACGGAGTACGCGGAGGAACCGGATGCGTTTCAGAAGAAATGGACACAGATTTTTCTGGAATGCGGGGTGGATGTGACGGTCGGCACGCATCCGCATGCACTGCAGCCCTGTGAACTGCTTCGGGATGACAGCGGCCATGAGATGCTGGTATATTATTCCATCGGTAACTATATCAGCGCGCAGGCGGAGAAATCCTGTGTCAGGGGCGGCATGGCGGAGTTTACCGTCGTCCTGACAGCCGAGGGGTACCGGATCAGCGAGTACGGGCTGCGGCCGCTTGTGATCACATGGCAGGGGAAGAAGTGCACGGTCGATCCGGGGAGTCTGCCATATATAACGAAGGATTGAAATGCGGGCTGTGGCGGTTATTCTGTTATGTTTTGCGGACGGGCTGCATGGGCGCTGCGGTTATTGTATCTTTTGATGAAATATGGTAAAATCAATACGGTTTTGACAGCGGCAATATGCTTATATTGTCGTTTGAAACCTGAAGTACGGTATCTATCGTACAGACAAGAATATATACATTAAATTACCGGAGGCAGAAAAGGTGAAAAAGATATTTTGGAAACAGGGAGCCTGTGCCGTCGCTGCTGCTGCGATTTTGACCGGCTGCTCCACTACAGCGACCAATGGACAGACGCAGAGCGTCAATACGCAGGAACCGGAGGCGGCGCAGACCGGCCCGGTAACTTTGACGGTCTGGGCGGAGGAAAGCGATTTTGACATGTTGAACGGGATGATCACTTCTTTCAGGGAACACTATGCTGACCAGGCGGATTTCGAAATCAGTCTGGTGCCGCAGCCGGATTCCGGCACGAGCGATATGATTCTGGGTGACATTCACAGTGCCGGGGATGTGTTTTCTTTTCCCGACGATCAGTTTTCAAGGCTGATGGCAGCCGGGGTTCTGGCGCCTGTAGACAATGCGGAGGCGGTTTCGTCCGCGAATGTGGCGGAGTCAATTGCCGCCGCGTCCTATCAGGGGACTCTCTATGCATTTCCCTATACGGCAGACAACGGCTATTTCCTTTATTATGATAAAAATTATTTTACACCGGAGGATGTGAAGACTCTGGACGGCATTCTTGCCGTGGCGGAGAGTGCGGGTAAGCAGATTTCCATGGAACTCACTTCCGGCTGGTATCTGTATGCTTTTTTCGGACAGACGGGACTGGAGCTTGGCATCAATGAGGACGGCATAACCAATTACTGTAATTGGAATAATGCGGAGGGTGCGGTAAAAGGGGTGGACGTTGCACAGTCTATTCTGAATTTTACCGCCAGTCCGGCTTTTTCCTGTAATGCGGATGGAGAGTTTATTGCCAAGGCACAGGAGGGCAGTGTGATTGCCGGGGTCAGCGGTACCTGGAACGCCACCCAGATCAAAGAGGTATGGGGCGAGGACTATGGCGCGGTGAAACTCCCTACGTTTACCTGTGCCGGACAGCAGATTCAGATGTCCTCTTTCACAGGCTATAAGATGATGGGAGTAAACGCTTACTCTGCGCATAAGGACTGGGCCATGAAACTGGCGGACTGGCTGACGAACGAGGAGAATCAGACACTGCGTTTCGTACAGAAGAATCAGGTGCCGGCCAATAACAAAGCGGCGGCTTCGGATGCGGCTTCCCGGATTCCGGCCGTACAGGCGATTCTGGATCAGTCACATCACGGGAATTTGCAGCGTGTGGGTAACAAGTACTGGAATGCCTGCACAGAGTTTGCAGATACGATGATTGCCGGCAATCCGAAAGATATGGATCTGCAGGAATTGATGGATAATCTGACAGCAGGTATCACGGCTTCTACGGCGGAATAGGACTTACGCATCGCGTGTCATCGCAGTAAACTGCTCTGACATGGATGATCAGTATGAGGGAAGGATGGATGAGCATGGCAAATATAGAGAATCAAACAGCAAAAATGAAACCGCGTATCAGTATTAAAGTTCTGACACTTATTCCGATCTTTGTGCTGAGCTTTGTCTGTATTTCTTCTAATATTATAGCGGTTCGCAACATACAGAATGTAAACAGCACGGCTTCTAAGATCGCGGATGATTATATGACCGGTATTTCCGATTTGAGCAATATACAAAGGGAAATGCAGAAACTGCATTCGCTGGCATTATCCCATATCATAGCGACGGATCTGGATACGATGATCTCACTGGTGGATTCTGTCCGCACGGAGGAGGCGCTGCTGGATGATATGCTTGGAGCGTACGGTCGTACTGTCTCCGCGGAGGAAGCCGCAGACTATGAGATGATCGTATCGGAGTATGAAAACCTGAAATACGCTATCGTGACTTTGTTCGGTTACAGCGCTGCCGGTAATAATAAGGCGGCTTTTGAACTGGCAAACGGAGAGATCGCGCAGTATTCGAATCACATTCAGCAGGCTGTTTCCGATTTGAATGAGAATGCAAGGAGCGGTTCCGAAGCGGCCAGAGCGGATCTGCGCAGGGACTATTACAGTGCGGTTCTCATCAACGGTATCATTGCGGTGATCAGTATTTTTGCCCTGATGATTGCGCTGCGTATGGTGCTCAGGCGCGTGGTCAGACCCGTGGCCGGCGCCAAGAGCGAGATCAGTGCCATCATTGCCGGACTGGATCAGGGAAAAGGAGATCTTACGCAGCGTATCACGATCAATACAAATGATGAGATCGCCGATCTGGGACGCGGGATCAATACTTTTATAGGCAAGCTGCAGGAGATTCTGAAGATGATCATCGTGAATACACGCCGGATGGAAGATGTTGTCATGGGCGTGCAGGAGAGTGTAAAAAATTCCAATGACAGCGCGGCTGATCTGTCTGCGGTGACGGAGGAACTGGCAGCCACCATGAATGAGGTGGGCGTTTCCGCAGGTGTCATTAACCAGAGTGCGGAGGCAGTTCGGACAGAGGTAGAGGAAATTGCTTCAAAATCAACCAACATCAATGATTATACGAAACAGATGCGTGCAAATGCGGCGCAGATGGAATCCCGTGCAAGGACTTATATGGAGGAGAGCGGTGTCCGCATATCAGAGATTCTGTCGGTTCTGAATGAGGCGATTGAAGACAGCAAAAACGTAGATCAGGTTGACAGTCTTACCAATGATATTCTCAGTATTTCCGGTAAGACTAATCTGCTGGCCCTGAATGCATCCATTGAGGCGGCGAGAGCCGGAGAAGCAGGCAGGGGATTCGGCGTTGTGGCGGAGGAGATCCGCCAGTTGGCGGAATCCAGCAAGGAAGCTGCCAACAGGATTCAGGATACCAACGTGATTGTGACAGGCGCGGTATATAATCTGGCGGACAACGCAAATAACCTGATCGCGTTTCTGAAAGAGTCCATACTTCCGGAATTAGAGGCTTTTGTCCAAAGCGGGGCGCAATATCGGGAGAGCGCTTCTTACATAGAAGGTGTGATGAACGAATTTACGGATAAGACGGACGACTTAAAACAGACCATGGATGAAATTGCAGCGTCTATTGGTTCCATAACACTTGCTATTGGTGAGGGCGCCAAGGGTGTCAACGGCGCGGCATCCAGCACGCAGGGGCTGGTGCGCGATATGGAGACGATCAGCAGACAAATGCAGGAGAATCAGAGAATCGCAGAGACACTGCAGACAGGAATCTCTATTTTCGAGACCTTTTAACGAAACGGTTATATCCAAAAAACATACATGGCTTGCCAAAAATACGAAAGTGTAGTATATATAAATAGACCGTAGTGCAACAGAATAACAGGGGCGCTGGACGCAAGTCCGGCTGAGATGCAGAGGCGTAGTGCCGTCTCCGGTCCCTAGAACCTGATCCGGGTAATGCCGGCGTAGGAAGAATATTCGACGTCACAGTTCGACCGTGAGCCGGACTGTGGCCGTGTGCCTGATATTATAGGTGTCGTTTTTTCTCGTACCGCGTTATGCCTGAATGCATGCGGTACATTTTTTTATGGAGGAAACGACTATGACACAAAAAAACAACAAAATCCGCGCTTTGACAGAGGGCGCCATCATGATTGCGGCAGCGACCGTGCTGGGATATTTCCGGATATTCCGCTTTCCGTTCGGAGGTTCCATTGATCTGGCTCTGGTGCCGATTCTGGTATACTGTCTGCGCTGGGGAACCGGGTATTCACTGATATGCTGCTTTGTCAATGGCGTGCTGCAGTATTTCCTGGGCGGCGGCATTGCGATTTCATGGCAGTCCATGCTGCTTGACTATGTGGCGGCTTATACGCTCGTCTTCCTGTGCGGTTTCGGTTCCGGCAGGAAACTCGGCTGGCTGTGGGGAACTGTACTGGGCTCCTTCGGAAGATGGGTGTCGCTGACGCTGTCCGGCGGACTGATCTGGTACATGTATATGCCGGAGACGTTTCTGGGAATGCCCATGGTGAATCCATGGATCTATTCCATGCTGCTTAACGGCGTGCTGGTACTGGCTGTCATGGCGGTGGATCTGGCGGTGCTCGGTGTTATGCAGAGGATTCCGGCGCTGCGGCGGCAGGTGTTTGCCAGCCAGAAGATCGGGGAACCGACACAGACAGCGGACCGGCAGAAAGAATGACGTTTCTCATACAGGCATCGGGCGCCTGTCTTGCGGTGCCGGCGGCAGGCGTTACAGAATGGAGAGTTTATAATGTTCAAGAAATATAAAGACGCAGACTTTTTATCCGGAGATATTTTTATGCCGATGATACGGTTTGCGATTCCGATGTTTTTCTCTACCTTATTTCAACAGTTGTATAATACGATTGATACGCTGATCGTCGGGCGTACTTTAGGAGAAACGGCGCTCGCGGCAATCGGTGCGGCATCGCCGATCTATGATCTGCTGATCGGGTTTGCACTGGGGTTTGGCAGCGGGCTTGCCATTGTGGCGGCGCGCTGTTTCGGCTCCCGTGACGGAAAGCTGTTAAAGGATTCCGCCGCGGCTTCCGTGCTGATCGGTGCAGTCGTGGTGACGATGATTACTTTGATGTCGCAGGTGATTCTGCGGCCGCTGCTGCTGCTTTTGCATACACCGCCGGAAATCATGGAGGAGGCATACGAATATATTCTCATTATCACGCGGTTTACGGTGGTGATGTTTGCCTATAATCTCTGCGCCGGACTGCTGCGGGCGATCGGCAACAGTCTTATGCCGCTTGTCTTTCTGATCTTGTCATCCGTATCCAACATTGTGCTGGACTATGTATTTATCGTGAATCTGGACAGAGGACTTGGCGGTGCCGCGGAGGCGACGGTGATCGCGCAGGCCATTTCTGTGCTGCTGTGTCTGGTGTATATTGCGAAATCGGTTCCGGCGCTGATACCCCGAAAGGAGAATTTCAAGTTTGATATGCCCTTGTATCAGGAAATGACGGCGCAGGGACTGTCGTCGGCTTTCATGATGTGCTTCGTTTCCACCGGCAGCGTGATCCTGCAATCGGGCATTAACGGGCTGGGATATCTCACCATTGCCGCGCATACGGCGGCGCGGAAACTGTATTCTTTCTGCATGATGCCTTTTATGGCGATGTCGCAGACTGTCAATACCTTTGTGTCCCAGAACTACGGGGCGAAACAGCCTGAGCGCATCCGTAAGGGCATGAAATATTCTTACCGGTATGCTGCTGTTGTGACGATCATGATCACGGTGATTCTCTGGCTGTCTGCGCCGGCTATGATCCGGTGGATCTCCGGTTCTGACGAGGCGGAGCTTTTGCGTAACGGCACGTGGTATCTGCGGGTGGTGGCGCCTTTCTATTTTGTACTCGGGATACTGAATAATACAAGAAGAGCACTGCAGGCGATTGGACAGAAGATACTGCCCGTGCTGTCCAGTGTGATCGAACTGGTCGGTAAAATACTGTTCACGGCGTTTTTTATTCCCAGAATGCATTATACGGCTGTCATCATATGCGAGCCCGTGATCTGGTGCTTTATGGTGGCGGAACTGCTGGTGGTGTTCTGGCGGGATCCGTTTATCAGGGGCGGGAAAGCGGCGTGAGATGAGACCGACCGTTTCGTACGGAACGGGTGGATGATAGAAAACCCGCATATGAGTGCTATAATGTATGTATTAGAATGGCTGATCAATTAGAATCGGGAGAAGGTTTGATGGAGAATGTTGAACTGTACAGGATGCTGGAAATTCCGTATGAAGTCGAAAAGCAGCTTATTCATTATGGCAGAAACAGAAAGGTTCATATTCCGAATGCTGTCATAAATGAAATATTAAAGCGTGATGAATGGGATGTAGGGATAAAAGAATTACAGGAATTATTGGGTGATGATCCTGACGGAATTAAGATTCTTTGGGAATTATTAAACATGATCAGTGATTATTCTTATGAAGAATATATAAAACGAAATATCTCAAATGATATATTTGCGGCTACTATGAAATTCTGCACCAGATTTCTGCAGGAGCACTATCAGACTTTCCAGACTTACAAATTTGTCTGGGCGTGGTGGTTTCCCCGTCAGATCTCCTTAAATGAATATCGGATAGGAGCCCTGGAATATGAATTTGTCGATGCAAAAGACAGAGAAATAGCGGTTCATATTCCCTCTGATGCAGATTTGGGAAAAAGGTCGGTTGCGCAGTCTATCAATGAATTCAATAAATTCAGAACAAGGTATTATCCTGAATGGGAGGCTGTTAAGCTGACATGCGACACCTGGATGCTCATGCCCGAACTGAAGGAAATGTTAGGGGAAGAATCAAATATAATTGCGTTTCAGAACCTGTTTGAGATTGATACTGTCGATTATGAGGCAACATGGTACATGGGATGGATTTTTCCCGGTATTGAAAAGGTTGATGAACGGCTGCCTGAAAGAACAACTCTTCAGCGTAAAATGAAAAAATACCTGTTGGATGGGAAGAAGTTTGGAATTGCCAAAGGACATCTAAATATATGACAGTTCAACCTTACACAATTCCGTCTCATATGCTATACTTAGACTGTTTATAATTATGGATACGGAGGGACGAGAAGTGGAAAGAGAAAAATTGGGATCGCGGATGGGCTTTATCTTGCTATCCGCAGGATGTGCGATCGGAATCGGAAACGTGTGGAGATTTCCTTATATTACGGGACTGTATGGGGGAGGCGTATTCGTGCTCTTCTATCTGTTCTTTCTGGTTGCCACGGGCATACCGGTGATGACGATGGAGTTCGCGGTCGGGCGTGCCAGCAGGAAAAGTATTATCAAGAGCTATACGGAACTGGAGAAATCGGGACAGAAGTGGCATTGGCACGGGTATCTGGGCATGGCAGGCAACTACCTGCTGATGATGTTCTACACCACCGTAGCGGGCTGGATGCTGTATTATTTCTATCAAATGCTGACAGGTAAATTTACCGGTAAGGATTCCGCGCAGGTAGGCGGCATGTTTCAGGAAATGCTGGACAGCCCCGCGGTGCTTATGACGGTAATGATCATCATTGTTGCGGCAGGCATACTGATCTGTTCTATGGGATTACAAAAAGGTGTGGAGCGGATTACGAAGGTCATGATGAGTCTGCTGCTGATCATCATCGTTGTTCTGGCGGTACACAGCCTGACGCTGGAGGGAGGCATGGAGGGGTTAAAATTCTACCTGCTTCCTGACTTCGAGAGAATGGCGCAAGTGGGAATCTGGGATACAATAACAGCAGCTATGAATCAGGCGTTCTTTACGCTAAGCCTCGGAATCGGTGCTATGGCGATCTTTGGCAGTTATATTGATAAACACCATACACTGCTCGGGGAGTCGGTAAATATAGCGATTCTGGACACTTTTGTGGCGATTGTGTCAGGGCTTATTATTTTTCCGAGCTGTTTCGCTTTCGGAATCAATCCGGACATGGGACCAAGTCTGATTTTTATCACGCTGCCGAATGTATTTAACAGTATGCCGGGTGGACGTGTCTGGGGAACATTATTCTTTGTATTTATGACTTTTGCGGCATTTTCGACGATTCTGGCGGTATTTGAAAATATTATTTCCTGCTGCATGGATCTGTTTCACTGGAGCCGGAAGAAAGCCTGTCTGATTAATCTGGCGGCGCTGATCCTGCTGTCTACGCCGTGTGCCCTCGGGTACAATGTGTGGTCCGCATTCCAACCGCTGGGAGAGGGAAGTACGGTGCTGGATTTAGAGGACTTTGCAGTCAGTAATGTGATTCTGCCGATCGGATCGCTCTGTTATCTGCTGTTCTGCGTGACGCGGTTCGGCTGGGGCTTTGACAAGTATCGGGAGGAAGCCAATATCGGTGAAGGGATGAAGATTCCGAAGGGAATCAGGATCTATGTGACATATATTCTGCCGATTCTGCTTATATTCTTAATCATAAAAGGGCTGATCCGGTAACTCTGTACGGGAAACCGCGGATCAGCGCATGTTACGATTTACATTCACGCCGGATATCGCATTCTTTGCATGTTTCCTTGCGAAATTTATACTACAAGGAATGCTTCCGATATGGTAGAATAAGGATAGAAAACAAGATTCGGGGCATACTGCATCTGCTGTCCGGCAGTGCAGGAGTCGTTGCGGATACCTTATAACGGATCAGGAGGGCGAGGCATATGGAGAATTATGTGATTACGATTGCAAGAGGATTCGGAAGCGGCGGTAAGGCAATAGGCAGTCAGCTTGCGGAGGAACTGGGAATCCCGTGCTATTCGAAACAGTTAATTGACATGGCGTCGGAGTACAGTGGCATCAATAAACAGTTGTTTGCAGAGGTAGACGAGAAGCTGCGCGGCAGTTATGCCATGAAACATCTGATGAAGATTCCTTATACTTATGTGGTAGAACCCAGCGATAAGGAGTTCACATCCGATATCAACCTGTTTAACATTCAGTCGGAAATCATACGGGAACTGGCGAAGACGGAATCTTTCGTGGTGATCGGCAAGTGTGCGGATTATGTCCTGCGGGACAGACCGAATGTAATCAGCGTCTATGTGGAAGCGCCGGAGAGCGACTGTATATCGACTGTTATGGATAGAATGCAGGTGTCGGAGAGCAGAGCCAAAGAACTGGTGCATAAGACAGATAAGTATCGGGCGGATTATTATAAGTATTATACACGAGGAAAGAACTGGAGAGATCCATTAAATTATGATTTAACGTTTAACAGCTCTAAAACCGGCTGGGATAATTGCGTGAAGCTGATCAAAGAGTATGTGAAGATGAAACAAAATGAGCATGGCGAATGATCGTAGTGTGAGGAACACAAAACGATCTGCAGGCATGGCACGAGAGACAAAATCCCTTGGAATTTATATTTCAAGGGATTTGATATCATATGGAACATATGCGGAAAACGGCTGAAATACGCGAAAAAGAAGAGTTGTATAATAGGAATAACACCAGCAATCAAAGGAAATCCTGTTGATTTGGAAAAAAATAAATTTTGAGTGTTACCTTTGAGGCGGCAGGCGAAATTTTCATTGTGAATCAGTTACGGCAGGAGAATGAGGAAGTAAAAGGAACGGGTGTTATCGTCAGGAAGGCAATAGGAACGAAACAGAAGAAACGAGCGAAATAAAAAGAGTAAATCGTGATTTAACACGGAGCGTACAAACAGAACATGAATGCAGCAAAAATATCATCTGATATAAAAACGGGTGGTTTTCAACAGGCTTTGCGAAGACAGAAGCTATAGGACATAGAATACATACAATAAAATCCGAACAGACGGACAGTCTATTTTACATCTATATAAAGAAAGGAATTATCACACATGGAGGACAAGAGATTTGCGATACTGATCGACACGGATAATATTTCGGCGAAGTATATCTCTGCGATTATGGACGAGATGACGAAGCACGGGATCGTGACTTACAGAAGAGCATACGGTGACTGGACAAGCACGCAGGCGAAGGGGTGGAAGAATAAGCTGATGGAGAATTCCATTACGCCGATGCAGCAGTTTTGCAACACGGTGGGGAAGAACGCCACGGATTCCACGCTGATCATCGATGCCATGGATATTCTCTATACCGGCAATGTGGACGGGTTCTGTATTGTTTCCAGTGACGGTGATTTCACCCGTCTCGCGAGCAGACTGCGGGAGTCCGGTATGCTGGTGGTAGGCATGGGTGAGGAGAAGACGCCCCGGTCTTTCCGTACGGCCTGCTCTCAGTTCACGGTGTTAGAGAATCTGATTGACGAGGATGATCTGCAGGACGAGCAGGAGTCTTCAAAAGGAGCGGCGCAGGGAGCAGCCGCATCGTCCGGCAAGAACGGCAAGAACAAAAAGGCAGAGGCGAAGGCAGAGGCAAAGGAATCCACGTCGATCAGCAAGGAAGTCATCGAGAGCGCCATTATCAATATCATTACAGAGAATGAAAACAAGGATAAAGAAACCGGACTTGGAGAAATTGGCAGCAGACTGCTCAATAAATATCCTGATTTTGACGTGAGAAATTACGGGTACAGCCTGTTATCCCGTTTCCTGGAAGAGATTCCGAGTCTGAAACTGGTGAAGAATAACACCAGAGTCAACGTGGAGATCAGAGAAAACAGGGAGAGTGAGGAGGAGATCACGGATTATATCAGAGCCGCAGTGAAGAAAGCAGGCAGTAAAGGGATGCGCGTGAGTGAACTGAGTAATGTCGTACATGGCAAATACAAGCGCTTTAAGCCGAAGAACTACGGTTATTCACAGTTTACCAAGTTCCTGCAGGCGATACCGGAACTGGAACTCTATGGGGATATCAATGCGCGCAAAGTAAGGATTCCTGAGAAAAAGAAAAGTGCTGTGGAGAAGCAGGAGGATGCGGCGGAGAGACCGGAAAGCGCTGTGGAAAAACGGGAAGATATGTGCGGAGAGGGCGACAGGGATTGGAAGTACGAAACAGGAAACACAATATACTTGTAATAGATGATGACGCGGATATCGGTAATATGCTGGAAGAACTGCTGACGCGAGAGGGCTACGGCGTTATGCGCGCTTATTCCGGGACAGAAGCGGTTCTGCTGATGGAGCATCTCAGACGACAGGACGGTGATCGACAGCAGGCGGCGGGACAGTGTGAGCATCTGTTTTCGGGAACGGGCGGCGGGGCGCCGGAGACGGTGCCGGATCTGGTTCTGCTGGATCTGATGCTGCCCGGTATAACGGGAGAAGAACTGCTTGCGAAGCTGTCGGGGATACCGGTGATCGTAGTCAGCGCCAAAGCCGGGATAGACGATAAAGTACAGCTTCTCATGAATGGCGCAGCGGACTATATTACGAAGCCTTTTGAGGGCAGGGAACTTCTGGCGCGGATTGCGGTGCAGCTCCGGAATAATAGAAATAACGATTGTTATCACACAAACGAAAAACCGGCAGGACTGCAGGAAACAGTAAAACAGGACGGTGGAAGATGCGGCAATGACGTATGCTTGGCAGAGGACATACTGCAGTGTGGTGATATCCGGCTGTCAATGACCATGCACACTGTTACGATCGGTGAACAGACGGTCCGGCTGACGAAGACGGAATACGCCATTTTAAAGACATTGATGTTAAATCCGACGCAGGTCATCACCAAGTCGGCGCTTTTAGACCGGATCAGCATGGACACGCCCGACTGCATGGAGAGTTCGCTGAAGGTACATGTCAGCAATCTGCGCAAAAAGCTGCGGGAAGCAGGAGACAGTGAAGGGGAATATATAGAGGCTGTCTGGGGCATCGGGTTCAAGATGAAATCTTAACGTTTTTCTTAACCGTTTTCTTAACGTTTCTCTGTTACGGTTATGAAAACAGCACGGTTTACATGCCGGGGAGGCCTGCCCGGAAGGACGGTGCGGTTAGAAAAGCAGGAGGAAAACGTTATGGAATATTGTCTGACGACGAAGGCGCTGTGTAAGCGGTATAAACACGATATGGCGCTGGATCATCTGTCCATGCACGTCCCCAGAGGCTCGATATACGGTTTTGTAGGGAAGAACGGTGCGGGAAAGACGACTTTGATCCGGCTGGTTTGTGGATTGCAGAAGCAGACCTCGGGAGAATATGCGCTGTACGGGGTTAAGGACACGGACAGGGCGATTGGGAAAGCGCGGGGGAGGATGGGCGCGATCGTGGAGACGCCCGCCATATATCCGGACATGACGGCGGTGGAGAATCTGAAAATACAGTACCGGATGCTGGGGCTGCCGTCTTATGAGGGGATCGGTGAACTGCTGGAACTTGTCGGCCTTGCAGACACAGGGAAGAAGAAGGCGAAAAACTTTTCCCTGGGGATGCGCCAGAGACTTGGCATTGCCATCGCACTGGCAGGCAGCCCGGACTTTCTGATTCTGGATGAACCGATCAACGGGCTGGACCCGCAGGGGATCATAGAGATCAGGGAACTGATTCTGAAGCTGAACAGGGAGCGCCAGATTACGATTCTGATTTCCAGCCATATTCTGGACGAACTTTCCAGGCTGGCAACGCACTATGGCTTTATTGACAAGGGGCGTATCGTTCGGGAAATCAGCGCGCAGGAGATGGAAGCGGCGTGCAGGAAATGTGTCCGCATCGAAGTGGACCGTGCGGGGGTGCTTGCCCGTGTGCTGCACGAGAGAAAGCTTGCATACCAGATGCTCTCGGAGACGGAGGCGGAGATCTACGCAGATATGAGCGTGACGGAACTGGTGTTAATGCTGGCGCAGGAACACTGTGAAGTGCTTTCTTACAGGGAGCAGGATGAGAGTCTGGAAAGCTATTATGTCAAGCTGGTGGGAGGTGCGGTATATGAATAGATTACTTTCCGCCAATTTTGCGAGACTGTGGAGGAGTAAAATTTTCTACGGGTTATCACTTTTTATGATCGGCTACTGTATTTTCTTCTACAGGGACGTGTACATTACGATTTATGTGAAGCATAAGGCATACACGAACTGGAATCTTGGCTTTTTCGGCGGGCTTTTGCCGATCGGTTTCGTATTGGCGATTTTTGTTTCCTTTTACATCGGAACAGAGTATGCCGGCGGTACCATCAGAAATAAGATAGCCGCAGGGCATTCGCGGTTTCATATCTATGTAGCGAATCTGCTGGTGTGCTATGCGGCGGCGGTCATCATGATGGCGGTTTACTGCACAATGTCTATAGTGACAGGTGTTATTCTGGTTGGCAGAGAGACGATAAGCGGGATCTGGAAGCCCGGCTGGGGCGTTGTCATGTCACTGTTTATTCTGATAGCGTATACGGCGATTCTGGTGTTTGTCGTCATGGTGGATATGAATACGGCACGGACGGGAATCGTCAGCATGGTGCTCGCCATGCTGATTCTGGCAGCAGGAATCGTGGTTGTGCAATATCTTGAGATGCCGGAATATGTGGTGCGTCTCGAGGAGGTGCAGGACGCGTCCGGAGAGATGGTAACCGTAGAGACAATCGTTTATAATTCGAGATATCTGTCCGGAGAAAAGCGGGAACTGTATGAGCGGGCGAAACTGATCCTGCCTTCCTGTCAGGTGATGGAGGTCATGAATAGCGATGTGGAATACTCTGTGAAACAGCCGGCCGGTATGGCGGGAATAGCGCTTGTCTTTACCGCTGCGGGGATTTGGATATTCAAGGAAAAGGATATCAGGTAACGCTTTGAGAAAACGAGTGTTATTAATATAAACAGGCGTGCTGGATTAAAAATATAAGGAGGAGGCAGGAAAGTGTGGCTTGAGATGATATGCGGCGTGCTGGTTGTGCTCCTCCTTCTGCTGTTATGGAAAATAATGACAATGCGCAGGGCGGCGCGGGAGATCCGGCAAGACATCACAGAAAAACTTGAGACGGAAACAAATACGCTAATTGCAATCGACAGTCGTGACAGGGAAATGTGCGCACTGGCGGACGCGGTCAATGCGGATCTGCGGCGTCTGCGTGCAAGAAGGCAGAAGTATGAACAGGGTACGCTTGCTTTGCAGGAGAATATCACCAATGTTTCTCACGACATCAGGACGCCGCTGACTGCCGTCTGCGGTTATCTGGAACTGCTTGAGGGGGAGGAAATGTCAGAGGCGGCACAGCGGTATCTGGAGATTATTAAAGAGCGGACGCAAAGTCTGAAACGCCTGACGGAAGAACTGCTCGTGTATGCCGTGGCGCTTCCGGTTGACGGTATGGAAGATACGAAAAATATGACAAAGATGTCATGTGACAGGCGGCAGAATAAAGCATATGAAGAAACGATATTAAACCGCATTCTGGAGGAGAGCATCTCCGCATATTACGGAGCGCTTAAGTCGCGGGGGATCACGCCGCAGATTACCATGCCGGAGACGGAAGTGATCCGCAGTGTGATCCCCGGGGCGCTTTCGCGTATTCTGGAAAATATACTCGGCAACGCGGTGAAGTACAGCGACGGGGACCTGCGCGTCTGTCTGCATGAGAACGGTGAGATCACGTTCGCCAATCACGCGGCCGCACTCGACGAGGTCCGGGTCGGAAAGCTGTTCGACAGGTTCTATACCGTGGAAAATGCCGCGCAGTCTACCGGGCTCGGGCTTGCTATTGCAAGGCTTCTGACGGAGCAGATGGGCGGGCGGATCACGGCGCAGTATGCGGAGGGCATATTTACGGTCTGTGTGATGTTTCCGGAAGAACGGCAGTGAAGGAGAAGCAAGCAGATCAGTATACGGTCTCCGCATATACGATCTCATTGTCTTCGACCTGAAACCGCCACACGCTGTGTCCCGGCAGACGGTGCTCTGTTAAATAATATGTGTTGTCCAATTCCGTGATATAGTAAGGTGTGCCGCCGCCGATAAAATGGCTGTAGATATCTTCGTAACCGCCGTCCATCAGAGACGATAAGTCCTGTGTGCGGATGATGGTGGCATAATCCTGATTGCCTGTGATGTCCGTGGAGACGGTGATGTAGTAATAATCCTGTATGCGGGTCAGCTGGATCATGCCCGCCATGGTATCGGGAACGGGGTAGGTTTCCAGAATCTCGAAGCTCTCAAGATCGGCACGGATAATGGCAGAATTTCCCGAGACAAAACAGATCTCGTCACCGATGATCGTGAAGGAGCGGACATAGACATTATCGAGGGATTCTATGCGGCGGATCTCGGTCAGATACATGCGGGTATCATCAGGATTATGGCGAAACAGATACATTTCCCCGCTCATGGAACTCCATGCGTAGAAGGTGTCCGTGGGCGCGTCGTATACGATATAGTGCGGGCGGTTTCCGATCCCGTCGAAGGTCTGTGTATGAACAAACAGGCCGTCTTTTTTCTCAAAAATCAGGATGCGGTGCCGCTCCGTATCGTCAATCAGGTATACGGTGCCGTCGCTGGCAAGGGTGTGGCCCCTGTCGATGTCGCTTGTCATGACATGCCACTGCGTGAGCGGGTCGGACAGGTTATCGTGATAGATCACCTGATTGTGGTAGCAGTCCACAAGAAAATAAGTGTCGTCCACTTTGGTCAGGTAAGTGGGGACGCTTAAGTCGGTAAACGGGTTTCCGGGAACGTCCACGGAAGAAGTGACATGCGTGTCGGAATCTGCCACGAGTTCGGAGGCACGGAGATATTCCGTGACGGGGCCGGGGGTTCCTGCGCTGTGGTCTGCAATGCCGGTACTATTGGCGGCCGTACTGTTTGTGCCGGTGGACGATATAAGGCACTGCCGGAGGATCAGGAAGAGCACGACGAGAAGAAGCGCCGCAAGGGCCGCGCAGCAGATCTTTCTTTTCAGGTTTCTGCGTCTGTTTTCGTGTTTGTTTTCTGCATGTTTTCTCTGTATACTTTTCATTTGTTTTCCTGTATGATAATAACGTTGAGAGCATTTTGTGTGTATCAGACGTGACAGTGAGGTCATAGGATGAACTGTTACGGTCTATGGAATTATCATAGCATGGGACGGCGCGGCCGTAAACGGGGGATCAGTATGACACAGACCAGAGAGTACAACACGACATTCGGTATCCTGTCGGCACTGACGATCATTATGGTGGTGGCGGGACATTGCGGGTATCATATCATGACGGTGGGGGAACTGTTCCCGTACTATTCTTTTCATGTCCCCCTTTTCATGTTTATTTCCGGCTACTTTTATAAGGACTCCGAGGAGACAGCGCCCTTTACCTATGTGAAAAAGAAAGTGCGCAGGCTGCTGGCGCCTTATTTTATCTGGAATGTAATCTACGGACTGACTGCGTGGGGGATGCGCGGTGCCGGGTTTGCCATGGGTGAGGGAATCAGCCTGCGGACGCTGTTTTTGCAGCCTTTTTTGCACGGTTATCAGTTTATCTATAATTACGCGGCATGGTTCGTACCGGTCCTGTTTATCGTAGAGATGATGAATCTGCCGGCGAGAATGATTCTGCGAAAGGTGGTTCGCTGGGTGCGCAGTCTGTGCGGTAAGGCGTCGGATCAGACAGCCGGCAGGACGGAGAAAGACGGCGTCACTTCCTCTAAAGCGGCGGAAGACAGCATCGTGGAGTGGGTGATGCTTGCGGCCAGTCTGCTTGTGGGAATCACGGTGGTATGGCTTGCGATCGGTGGACATGTATGGGGGAATTATAAGGCGCCGGGCAGGATTCTGTTTCTGTTTCCGTGTTTCCAGATGGGGCAGTTTTATCGAAAGAAGCTGGAAAAGCATGACACTGTATGTAATGTGGCGTACTTTGCGGTGCTGATCGGGTTGCAGGTGATTCTGAGCGTGGGGTTAGGCGGGCTGGCGTTCAGCAGTGTGTGGTGCACGGGCTTCGCTAACGGACCGGTCATACCATATGTGACAATTGTGTCAGGAATTGCGTTCTGGCTGCGCGTTGCCAGAATCCTGACGCCGGTGTTCGGACAGAGCCGCAGTGTGCAGTATCTCGGGCGCAATACGTATGCGGTGATGATGCACCATGTGATGGCATTTATGCTCGTGAAGATCGTGATTGCGGCGGCAGCGGCGTATACCGGCATGTGTGCGGACTTTGATTTCGGGCAGTTTTATGCAAATATCGACTATTATTATTTCGTGCGCGGCGCGGAACAGTTTGGCATGGTCTATCTGGCGGCAGGAATTGTGCTGCCGCTGGGACTGCAGTACGGGCTGGATCGGATGCGGCAGTACAGGACAGCGCGGCGGGCGGTTTGACTTGGGATTACGGGGAATGCTATAATGAGCGCAGGCAGAGAGAAAGGTTTGGAAATATGATACTGATATGTGTATGGCAAATCAATATGATGGCGTTGACAGGCGAAGCGGGGCGCTATGTCCTGCCGGGGCTGTGTATTCTGGCGGTTCTGTTGTCAGCGGCGGCGTACGAGATCCATTATCGCACCGTGCGCATATATAACTGGAACGGCCGCAGGTACTGTTATCTCGGACGGGCCGGTCTGCGGACAGGCGGGGACGGGTATCTGGTGTGTCTCGGAGAGAGGATGGCGGATTTGTCGTATACGACGCTGTATCAGTTCTGTCCGGCGAAACGATTCGTGAACAGGAACCGTTATAAGGATATGATCCTCTGCGCGGGCCGGGAGCAGCGTGTGCTGCATGTGGACGACTGTATGCGGCAGTCGGTGTATTACAGGCGGTAATAAAGTGAAAAGAACTTCTAAAGTTCAGCAGCAGAAGCTGCTTCGCAAAGTCAGCATAGCTGACTTGGAAGTTCCAGAAGTTGCTTCGCAACTTTATTTCACTCAGGAGAATGCCTGAGATACGGCATTCTCCCGGACAAGCTTGCTTGTCTTTGGATTTTGAGATTCCGCAGAGCGGAATTATGGGGGTTAGCGTTATGATCACAGTCAGTTTATGTATGATCGTGAAAAATGAAGAGAAAATTCTGGCCAGATGTCTCGACAGCATCGCGGATCTGATGGATGAGATCATCATCGTCGATACCGGGTCTACGGACGATACAAAGCGGATCGCGGCGCGGTATACGGATCGGATCTATGATTTTACGTGGATCGGGGACTTTTCCGCTGCGCGCAATTTTGCTTTTTCCAAAGCGGGCATGGAATATATTTATTCGGCCGATGCCGACGAGGTTTTAGATGAAAAGAACCGGGAAGCATTTCGCACGCTGAAAGCGACACTTCTGTCGGAAATAGACATTGTACAGATGTACTATACGAACCAGCTTGCCCATGGAACGATCTATAATTTTGACAGAGAACTTCGGCCGAAGCTTTTTAAGCGGCTGCGCACGTTTCAGTGGCAGGGGGCGATTCACGAGCAGGTGGGTCTGGAGCCGGTCATCTACGACAGCGGGATCGAGATCCGGCATATGCCCGAGAATAATCATAAAGACAGGGATCTGGCGGCTTTTGTGCGGCGGACGAAGGCCGGAGACCGGCTGGATAAGAGACTGCATAATATTTATGCGAAGGAACTTTTTATCTCCGGTGAGGATCGGGATTTTATTGCGGCGCGGGAATTTTTCCGACAGTCGTGTCATGATATGGAGCGGAGTGAAGACGAGATCAAGGAGGCTGCCTGCGTGGCGGCGAGAGCCGCGCGCATCTGTGGAGATGCGGAGGATTTCCTGAAATATGCCCTGAAAGTGGTGGCTTGTGAGGGCTGTGCGGAGATCTGCTGTGAACTGGGAGAGTTCTATCTGCAGAAAGAAGATATAGACGAAGCGATTCTTTGGTTCTATAATGGAGCCTATGAGACGGAGAGTATACTGAATATTCACAGCGGAGGCGATCTGCCCCTGTACGGGCTCGCAAAGTGCTACCGTCTGGCGGGTGACGAGGCGCAGGCGGCGGAGTATGAGCGTCTGGCGGGAGAGTGGAAAACGCCGGAGTGACCGGAACAGCTTGGGCTGTCGTAAGTGCGATATACATAAAATATGCGGAGAAATGGAAACAATGATGAAATGGGAAGAAAATGTGCGCCGGGTCGTTCCCTACACACCGGGCGAGCAGCCGGATCGGGCAAATGTGATCAAACTGAATACGAATGAGAATCCGTATCCGCCGGCACCGGGGGTAGTAAAGAGTATTGCCGCGCTGGAGCAGGATAAGATGCGTCTGTATCCGGCGTTTCCGGAACAGACGCATCTGGCGGAGGCGTTAGCTTCCTATTATCAGATCGACAGAGATCAGATTTTTATCGGCGTCGGATCGGACGATGTGCTCTCGCTGGCGTTTATGACTTTTTTCCAGTCGGACAGACCGATCCTGTTTCCGGACATCACCTACTCCTTCTACGATGTGTGGGCGGATCTGTATAAGATACCGTATGAGACGAAGGCGCTTAATGAGCATTTCGGTATCAGGACAGAGGATTACAGACAGCCAAACGGCGGCGTGGTATTTCCGAATCCCAACGCACCGACGGGCATCCTGCTGGACACGGGGCAGGTGGAGGAGATCATCGCGGCGAACCGGGATGTGGTGGTGATCGTGGATGAGGCATATATTGATTTCGGCGGGGCAAGCTGCCTGCCTCTGATCCGTAAATATGATAATCTGCTGGTGGTACAGACTTTCTCGAAGTCACGGTCGATGGCGGGAATGCGGATCGGCTATGCCATGGGCAACCCGAAGCTGATCAGGTATCTCAATGATGTGAAGTATTCGGTCAATTCCTATACGCTGAATTACACGTCGCTGCAGCTTGGCGTGGAAGCGGTACTGGATGCGGCTTATTTTGAGGAAACCTGCGGGAAGATTGTGCGGACCCGTGAGCGTGCCAAAGAGGAGCTCGGCCGGCTGGGATTTGTTTTTCCGGATTCTTATGGCAATTTTATCTTTGCAAGCCATAAACGGATTCCGGCGAAAGAAATTTTTGAACGTCTGAAAGAAAATGACATATATGTCAGATGGTGGGATAAGGAGCGGATCAGGAACTATCTGCGCATCACGATCGGGACGGATGAGCAGATGGAAGCACTGTATCGGAGGCTTCGGGAGATCGTAGGAGATTGATTGTAACAGTAAAGATACAGGCTGAACTGTTATCACTGATTTGCAGGAAGAAATCAAGTTTTCCGGCAAGAGGACATATATATTATTATAGAGGAAGCGTAACGTTATTTGCACGAATCCTGTCGGCAAGGCAGCGGATTTGTCAACAAAACAGAAAGGGTTACAGGTAGTAAGAGCGTATGGAGAAACTGGCTGCCGCGTTTGCGGTCACACTGGGTAAATATGTATCAAAAGAAATCGTTGTGTTCATCATATCAATGATTCCGATTCTGGAACTGCGGGGCGGACTGATCGTGTCACAGCTTTTACAGATTCCGATCACGAAAGCGATTCCGATCTGTATTATCGGCAATATCATTCCGATTCCGTTTATACTTCTTTTTATCAAACAGATTTTTAAATGGATGAAGAAGATCAAACTGTTCCGTGGATTGATTGAGAAGCTGGAAAACCGCGCTATGAGCAAGAGCGACAATATTAAAAAGTATGAGTTCTGGGGTCTGGTGCTGTTCGTGGGTATTCCGCTGCCGGGTACGGGCGCGTGGACCGGTTCGCTGATTGCGGCACTTCTGGATGTGGATTTTAAGAAAGCGGTGCTGGCGGAGCTATTGGGAATCGCGATCGCGACGGTGATCATGTCGTTCTTATCATATGGACTGCTGGGTGCGCTGGTAGGGTAAAACAGCAGGTATCAGCTGCAGTACGCGGAAGAAATGCGGGGTGTGGAAGTGGCTGCCGCATGGAAATCGGGTCAGTATTATGGATCAGAAGAAAAAGAGATATGTCATTATAATCTGCGCATGTGTGTTTGCGGTGGTTACCGCCCTGGGTGTGGCGGCGCTTTTGTATGCAGGCGGGGATCACAGTGCGAATCTGGCGCGTATGAAGGGCGTCATCGCGACCAGCGACAGCACGGAGAACGAGGAACTGTCGGCATATAAAGCAATCGACGGGAACGCGGAGGACCGGTCTTCACGCTGGTCGAGCGAAAATGACAGGGAAGATGCATCCCACTATATAGAACTGGAATTTCCGGAAGAAATTTCAGTTTCTTTTGTTGTCCTCAAATGGGAACGCCGCAATGTGATCTCCTATGTGCTGGAAGGTTCCGTGGACGGCGCCGCATGGGAGGCACTTGCTTCCTTTGACACGGCGCCCGAGCGGAAGGATCAGGAGATCGCGCTGCCAGAAGCCGTGCAGGTGAGGTTCCTGCGGCTCAGCACATACGACGTTTCCCGCAGTGCGGAAGACTATTCGGATATATACCAGAACGTGTCACTTTATGAGTTTGAAGTCTATGCGGACAAGCCGGCGGCCTACCGGCTGGGAGAGGCGTCGGTCGGATACGGTGCGGACGGAAGCAGATTTCTGGTGATGCCAGAGGCGCCGGAAGGATATGAGGTTGCTTACCTGGGTGCGGATTATGAGCAGATCATCGGCGCGGAAGGCATGATCTATGATACCATTCAGGATAAAGAGGTGACGGTCGGATTCCGGCTGACCGGTCTGGATGATTCTTCCGATATACAGGAGGTTTCCCGCACGCTGATGGTTCCGGCACATGACGGCATGGAGGATGCTGCCGGGGAGGTACGGACAGCCAAGGAACAGGAGCGGCGCGTGAACGAATGTCCGGAGGTGATTCCGGCGCTGGCGGAGTGGCGCGGCGGCCAGGGAAGATTCGAGCCGGGCGGCAGCTTCCGTATCGTTGTGGAGAAAGGTTCTACGCTGCGGAGTGTTGCGGAACTGTTTCAGGATCAATACAAGGAGATGTGCCGGTGCATCGTGGAAGTGACGGAGGGCAGTCCGGCGGATGCGAAGCCGGGCGACTTTTATCTGGGATATGTGGACGCGTCTCATGGACTGGGGAAAGAAGGGTACATCTGCGATATAGGTGACATATGTGTCATAAGTGCGGAGACGGATACCGGTGTGCGGTGGGGAACGGTGACGGTTCTGCAGATTCTGGCACGGGAGGGTTCTCTGCCCAGGGGACAGATCAGAGACTATCCGCTCTATGAGGTGCGGGGATTTGGCATCGACGTGGCGCGCAAGGCGGTGTCCATGGACATGCTGTATGCCATGATGGAGAAGATGTCTTATTATAAGATGAATGATCTGGGGATTCATCTAAATGACAATACAATCTTAAGCACCAGCGGATTGACGGAATCGACGGAACAGGCTATGACGGCGGACAGTGCGTTCCGGCTGGAATCCGATCTTGTAAACGATGCGGGGGACCGGCTTACGTCGGATGAATATGCCTACACGAAAGAGGAGTTTGCAAGATTCATTGATACGGCGAAGACCTGCGGCGTGACCGTAGTTCCTGAGATTGACACGCCGGCTCATTCGCTGTCGATTACCAGACTGTATCCGGAGTACGCATTGACCACGCGCCCGGAATCCGTAGACCAGATTGATCTAAGTAAAGAGGAAGCGGTGGCACTGGTGCAGTCTGTCTGGCGGGAAGCGCTTACGGGAGAGAGTGCTGCTTTTCAAAATGCTGAGATCGTCAACATCGGCATGGATGAGTATTACGGGGACGGGGAGCAGTACAGAGTATATGCCACAGACATGGCGGACATGGTGCGCGGGGAGGGCAAAACCGTGCGCATGTGGGGCAGCCTGAGCCATATGGGCGGCAAGACGATGCCTGATCCCGCGAATCTGCAGATGAATCTGTGGAGCACGCTCTGGGCTGATCCGGAGCAGATGTACGAGGCGGGGTATGCACTGATCAACATGCAGAATAATCACCTGTATATCATTCCGGGCGGCGGCTATGATTATCTGGACGGTGAGGAACTGTATACACAGTGGGAGCCGTATAAGTTCTATGACCATGACGCGATGGAGGTTCTGCCGCAGTATTCGCAGCAGGTGCTGGGTGCGGCTTACATGATCTGGAATGACATGAGCGGTAATCTGGATCTGGGCATCAGCGAGTATGATCTGTATGTACGGTTTGCGGCGCCGCTGCCGGTGCTCAGCGCGAAGCTGTGGGGCATGAACAATTCCGGCGGCGGTCGAGGCAGCGCGGAAGCAGGAGAGAAAAAGCCGGGCGCAGACGTGCAGACAGAGAGCTATGAGGATTTCTGTGAGCGCGCACGGATGACCGAGCGGCAGATGTATGGCATAGAAGGAGAAACGAACCGGATCTATGATGATAAGGCAGGTCTGGAACCGTCCTATGAAGTGAATCTGCGGATATGGCTGGAAGAAGATCCGGCAGAGAGTACTGCTGCAGATGATAAAAGTCTGGCGGATGCTATGCCTGTGCAGGAAACAGGCGTGGATCGAAGTGGAAAATCCGGGCAAAAAGAGAAGAACGGCCGGTATATGCCGCAGATCATTGCGGAAAGCGACAGCGCTTACGGGGTGTGGGCATTCTATGCCGTGGAGCCGGAGACGGGACGGGTCGGCTTTGCCAGAGAGGGCAGAACCTATACATGGGATTATGTACTGCCCCGGGGACAGTGGGTCACATTGCGCGTAGCCGGTGAACCCGGGCAGACTACGCTGTATGCGGATGGTGTCAAGGTGGGAACCCTTGGTAATGCGGAACCCTTTGAAGAATATGCGACATTTGTCTTTCCGGTACAGAGGATCGGAGAGGAGACGGGGAGTTTCCGGGGAGAGGTGGAGATGGTGCGCAGGCGGTAAGCAGGCTTGCGACTTGTATGGAGGTATAGTGTGAAAACGAGAGAAGAGGCGCTGGCATACGGTCTGTCGTTTGCGAATACTTATCAGGATGCGCCGTTTCATGACGACAACTGGCAGCTTGTGAGAGTACAGGGAAGCCGCAGGGCTTTTCTCTGGACTTATGAAAGAAACGGGTACGTGAATCTGAATGTGAAGGTTGATCCGCAGTGGCGGGACTTCTGGCGCAATGCATACCCGGCGGTGACGGCGGGGTATCATCAGAACAAGGAGCACTGGAATACGATCATACTGGACGGGACGATTCCGGAGGAGGATGTCAGGCGGATGATCGGAGAGAGCTATGATCTGGTGACGGGAAACGGTGGGAAGTGCGGGAAACGATAGTGAAAGAGGACAAGCGGAGGAGCGATGGAAGCATATACAGGATTTGCACAGGTATATGATACGTTTATGGATGATACACCCTATGAAGCGTGGTGCGCATATCTGGTGGAACTGCTGGAGAAGTACAGGGAAACAAAACAGGATGCGGCGTCAGAGCGCGCCGGAAGCGGGGGCGGATTTGTATCCGGCGGCGAGACAGGTATACCGGAGAACCGGAATGATCAGGAGCGCAATACGATCCTTGACCTCGGCTGTGGTACGGGTACGCTGACGGAACTGCTGGCAAGGTGGGGGTACGACATGATCGGCATTGACAACGCGGCGGACATGCTGGAAATCGCCATTGAGAAGCGGGTAAAGTCCGGTCTGGATATCTTATATCTGCTGCAGGATATGAGAAGTTTTGAACTGTACGGTACGGTAGGGGCAGTGGTCAGTGTCTGCGATTCTGTCAACTATCTTCTGGAAGAGGAGGACGTGGTCGAAACGTTTCGGCTGGTCAATAATTACCTTTACCCCGGCGGGCTCTTTATTTTTGATTTCAATACGGTTTACAAGTATGAAATTGTGATCGGGGATACGACGATTGCGGAGAACCGGGAAGCGTGCAGCTTTATATGGGATAATTTTTACCATGAGGAAGAGGAGATCAATGAGTATGATCTGACCATTTTCGTGCAGGAGGACGAGAAGCCGGACCTATACAGAAAATTTCAGGAAACCCACTACCAGCGCGGATACCGGCTGGAACAGATGAAGGATTATCTGCGGCAGGCAGGACTGGTCTTTGTGGAGGCTGTGGACGCGGATACCCGCGGAGCGGTCACGGAGGTAAGCGAGCGGATCTATGTGGTGGCAAGGGAATGCGGCAAAAGGTATACAGTGTAAAAAAATCAAAGGTTATACAAATTTCTATTTGAAGTATCACAGGCAGATTTGTGATATGCGTGGAGATCAGAATAAAAGGAGCGCCGCGGGTCGCGTGAACGTTCCGGAATAGAGGTAAATATGACAGACTATCTTGTAAGAGCAACAGCGGCGAACGCGCAGATACGGGCTTTTGCCGTGACATCGAGAGAACTGGTGGAATATGCCAGAAACGCCCATGATTTAAGTCCGGTGGTGACGGCGGCGCTGGGGCGGCTGATGACGGGCGGCGTGATGATGGGCAGTATGTTAAAAGGGGAACAGGATCTTCTGACCCTGCAGATAAACGGCGCCGGCCCGGTACATGGACTGACGGTGACGGCGGATTCCAAAGGGAACGTCAAAGGATACGCGGACAACCCGCAGGCGATGATGCCGCCGAACCGTGCGGGAAAGCTGGATGTGGGCGGCGTGATCGGGCTGGGGGTATTGACGGTGATGAAGGATATGGGCTTAAAGGAGCCTTATTCTTCTACGATCGAACTGAAAACGGGGGAGATCGGAGATGATCTGACCTATTATTTTGCAGCCTCCGAGCAGGTGCCTTCCAGCGTGGCGTTAGGCGTTCTCATGGAGAAAAACAATACGGTGAAGCAGGCGGGTGGTTTTATCATACAGCTTATGCCTTTTACGGAGGAGGAAGTGATCGCCAGACTGGAACAGAAGCTGTCTGTGCTTCCCCCGGTGACTACCCTGTTGGAGCAGGGCAGCACGCCGGAACAGATCCTGGAAACCGTGCTGGGCGATCTGGGCGTGGAGATTACCGATACTATGCCGGTGCGGTTTCACTGCAACTGCAATAAAGAGCGGGTGGAGAAGGTACTGGTCAGTCTGGGGAAAAAGGAACTGCAGGAACTGATCGACGAGGGAGAAGATGTAACCTTAAACTGCCATTTCTGCAATACGGATTATGTGTTTACTGTGGAGGAGTTGAAAAAGATCCATGTGTGAAGAGAATGATTAAGTCTGCAAAATGCGCAGACTGAGTTATCTAAAACTTCACACGGGAGAATGCCAAAGGGGGCATTCTCCGTGCAGTGGCGTAGTTTCTGTCAGACGGTCACCGCAATGTGGTGAATTCCGGGCAGATGTGAGGAAGAAAAGCATGGGGAAAGAGAAGGAAAGTTGTGAAAAAACCGACAGGGAAAGGGTCTTAAGTCTGTTTACGGAGGAGACCGGGGCGTGGTTTGCACAGGCGCTTGGTGAACCGACGCCTGTACAGTGCGAGGCGTGGCCCATCATTGCGGCGGGGAAACATGCGCTCATATCTGCGCCCACAGGAACAGGTAAGACGCTGTCGGCGTTCCTGATCTTTCTGGATCAGATGAAGCGGCAGGCGCAGGCGGGAACGCTGGGGCAGGAACTGCAGCTTATTTACGTGTCTCCTCTCAAGTCCCTGGCAGCGGATATCCGGGAGAACCTGCGGCGGCCTCTGAACGGGATCGGGGCCGTGTCGGAGATCAGTGTGGGAATCCGGACGGGAGATACGCCCCAGAGAGAGCGGCAGCAGATGGTTAAGAAGCCGCCCCATATTCTGATTATCACACCGGAATCGTTATATCTGATGTTGACCAGCAAGACGGGACAGACGGTGCTTGCGACGGCAAAAGCGGTCATTATAGATGAGCTGCATGCGCTGATCGACACGAAGCGGGGAGCGCACCTTATGCTTTCCCTTGCCAGACTGGACTATTTGTGCGGCCGGCCGCTGCAGCGGATCGGTCTGTCGGCCACCATCGAGCCGCTTGATGTGGCAGCGGCCTATCTGGCGCCGGAGGAAGTCAGCATTGCCGCGCCAGTGATGAAGAAGCAGGTGCGGCTGGAAATCTTAAGCCCATATGCGGATGCGGTCAGGGGGCCGAGAAAAGATCCGGTATGGGAGGAACTGGGAAAACTGGTATTCCAGTATTGTCAGAACAGCCGCAGTGTGATCGCCTTCGTGGAAGGGCGGCGGTATGCGGAGAAGTTGGCGTATTATGTAAACCTATTGGGCGGCGAGGGGTTTGCCAGAGTGCACCACGGGAGTCTCTCCAAAGAGCAGAGGGCGGAGACGGAACTGAATCTGCGGGACGGAAAATTACGGCTTTTATGCGCCACTTCTTCCATGGAACTGGGTATTGATGTGGGGGAGATTGATCAGGTGCTGCAGGTGGGGTGTCCCCGCACGATTTCCGGAACCATGCAGCGTCTTGGCCGGGCGGGGCACAATCCGGGGCGGGTCAGCGTGATGTATCTTTTCCCCAGAACGGCGGCGGAATGCGTGTCCTGCGGGATGACGGCACAGCTTGCGAGACTGGGCGGCGTGGAGCATGTGAAACCGCCGGTGCAGTGTCTGGATGTGCTGGCGCAGCATTTGGTCTCTATGGCGGCTTTTAAGGGATATGAACTTTCCGAGGTGATGGAGATTCTTCCCCGGGCATGGCCTTTCCGGCATATCACCAGAGAGGACGTGAAGGCGGTGTTAGCCATGCTGGCGGGAGATTATGAGCATGAGAAGGACATCCCGGCACGTCCCAGGGTCTTGTACGACCGGATACACGAAAGGGTGGAGGGAGACGGTTACAGCAGAATGCTGGCGGTTTCCGCGGGCGGCACGATCCCCGACAAGGGGCTGTATACCGTCAAGACGCAGGAGGGCGTGAAGCTGGGAGAGGTGGATGAGGAGTTTGTCTATGAGTCCCAGAAGGGCGACCGCTTTATCCTTGGTTCTTTTGCGTGGAGAGTCGTGAATATCAGCCGTGATACCGTGACGGTGACGCAGGCGCAGATGGAGGGGGCCAGGCTTCCTTTCTGGCATGGAGAGATCAAAGGCCGGGACAAGCGGACGGGAGAGGCTTTCGGCAGAATATCCTGCGCTTTGCAGAAGGCCTATGAAGACGGCAGGCTGAAGGAGGCGCTGGGAGAACTGGGGCTGGACGAGTCAGCCTCCAATCTGGCGTCGGGCTATCTGGAACGGCAGATTCGGGCCACGGGAAGCCTGCCGGATCATCAGACGCTCATTGTGGAACATTTCAAGGACGCGGCGGGCAACAGTCAGGTGATGGTACATTCGGTGTTCGGCCGGCGGATCAACGCGCCCCTGTCGCTTCTGGCGGCGCAGACACTCAGGGAGCTTACGGAGGCAGAAATCGGCAGCGTGGACGAAGAGGACGGTTTCCTGCTGTACTCCTACGGACGCCAGAGTCTGCCGGAGGGAATTTTGGAGCGGATCGATGTGGACGGCTGTGTGCGTAAGCTGGAGATTCTGCTGCCGGTGACGCCTCTTTTCAACATGGCATTCCGGTATAACAGCGGGCGGGCCCTGATGATGGGTGTGCGCCGTAACGGCCGGCAGCCCCTCTGGATGCAGCGCTTAAGAAGTGCGGAAATGTTAGAGCAGGTGGTGCGGGAGCAGGAACATCCGCTGATCCGGGAGACGAGACGGGAATGTATCGAGGAACTCTGGGATGTGAAAGGGGTGCAGGAACTTCTGTACGATATCCGCAGCGGTGCGGTCACGGTCAGAGAGATCTATACGGAGACCCCTTCGCCCATGTCGCTGCCCCTGCAGTGGAGTCAGGAAGCGGCGGTGATGTATGATTATGCGCCTACCCCGCGGGGGATTCACGGGGCGGTGGAGGAAGCACTGAAGAAAGAAAAGAATCTTGTGCGTCCCGGTGCCGTGGAGTTGGAGGAAGTGCAGGAGCGCGGCAGACGACCGCAGGACGAGAAACAGCTGCATTCGCTGCTGATGACGGAAGGCGATCTGGCGGCGGGCGAACTGGATATTCCGGTGGAATGGCTGGACAGTCTGGCGAAGGAAGGCAGAGTTCTGTATCTGGAACAGGGACTCTGGATCGCGGCGGAGCAGGAGGCAGAGTATACTGCGGCGCTGATGGAGATGGAAGAGGGAGCGCCGGAGCAGCCCGATATAGAAGGCGGGCAGCGGTTTTCGGCTGAGAAATCCGGGCAGCAGGACTTAGAGAATCGCCGGAACCGGGTAGGAAAACGGGACAGCGTGGAATGGCAGGAGAACGCACAGACGGAAAAGCGGTGTTTGGAATCCCGTCTTCACATTGTAAGACGTATGCTCCGCTACCGGGGCGCAGCGGACGCCGCCCAGACGGCGGCACGCTACGGCTGGACCGAACAGACAGCGGCGGCAGTTCTGGAAGCATTGTGTCATCAGGGGGAAGCGGCGAAGCAGGACGGCAGATATTACCACGGGAAACTGTACAGCCGCGCCAGAGTCCGCACCCTGAAAAACAGAAGAGAAGAAATACGGACCTGTCCGCCGGAAAACTATGCGGCGCTCATGCTTTCCGGGCTTGAATCCGGTGCGCCGGCGGCAGAATGTCTGGAAAATACCTTGCGGCAGTATGCGGGTATGGTATTTCCGGCAGTCTATTGGGAGAAGATCATTCTGCCCAGACGGGTGCGGAATTACCGGGAAACCGTGCTGGACAGTTTCCTTGCAACGGGAGAGCTTTTCTGGCATATGGAGGAAAAGGGCGGACTGCGGTTTGATGATCAGGCGGATATCGACTGGGAGGCGGATGTGGGCAGTCTGGTGACGGGAAACCCGGAGACCCGGAGTGCAGAGACCCGGCAGGAAGAATACGAAAGCCGGACAGCGGTACAATCGGAGTTCCCGGCAATTGCCGAAATTCTTACAGACAAAGAGCAGATCATCTACGGCGCGATCTTAAAGCGCGGCGCCTGTTTCATGCAGGCACTGAACAGTCTGCTGCCCGGCGAATCGCCCTATGATACGTTATTATCTCTGCTGGAAAAAGGGCTGGTCTATGCGGACAGCTATCTCCCGGTGCGGCAGTGGATCGACCGTGAGAAGACGAAGAAAGCGGTTACCAGACAGCGTGTGAATATGCGGGTCAAGGCATTGCAGACGGGAAGGTGGGACATTGTCAGACCGGTTCGGGAGAAAACCATCGAAGAGAAGCTGGAAGCCTGCTTTGATTATAGTCCCGTTCTGTGTAAGGAGACTGTCACGGCATGTGGTTTTTCCTGGCAGGAAGCGCTGTCGGTGCTGCGGATCTGGGAGTACACCGGACAGGCGAGAAGGGGATATTTTGTGAAGGAGCTGTCGGGCGCGCAGTTTATCCGTGGAAAAGACTACGAGAGCGTGGTACGGAGACTTACGAATCCGGAAAAGAAAATGATCTGGGTAAATGCCGTCGATCCGGCACAGTGCCGGGGTAAGATACTGCCTCATCAGGAAGGAAAAAATTTCGTGTGCGTGCCCGGCACGGCAGTGGCGTATACGGGCGGCGATCCCGTTATGGTGATGGAACGGCAGGGGAAAACGCTGCGTCTTTTTGAACCGGATATGACGGCAGACCGGCTGGAACAATGTCTGCGTCTTTTTGCGGAGGACTTTAAGCGGGGCAGTCTTTTTCCGGCGGTAAAACGGATCGTTGTAAAAGAGTATCCGGCGCAGGCGGGAGAAGCCCTGGGGAAAGCCGGATTTATGAAGGAAATGCAGGATTATGTGTTGTACCGGTAGGGGCGTTACTGTTCACACAGGATTTAGCATTTACTGCTAAATCCGTACGAAAACGTATATATTGCAGGGGCGGAGAGCCGGATTTCAAATCAGCAGACCGGATTGACAAATTGAATGGATACGACTAAAATAAAATCAGACTTTAGATTAGTCGATGGAGGAGCGCGTGTGTCATATATAGAACGGGCAGTCACACCAATATTAAAGAGCAGAGTTTTAAACAGCAAGTGTACACTCATCACAGGAGCCAGACAGGTTGGAAAGTCAACGCTTGTTAAGCATGAGTTTACCGGATATCACAGGGCAAATTTTGACGACCGGCTGACAAGGCTGCAGGCGAGAGAAGAGCCCGGGCTTTTTTTTCTGAACAATCCATGCCCTTTATTTATTGATGAGGTTCAGAAAGAAAACAGTATTCTGGAAGAGATTAAGCGGATCGTTGACGAATCTGATGAGAGAGGTATGTTTATTCTGTCGGGTTCTCAGAAGCTGGAACTGATGAAAGGGATGAGCGAATCCCTTGCGGGAAGAGTCTCGATCACAGAGCTGGCGGGGCTGTCCCTTCGTGAAATATACGGTGTAAAGTTCAACAGACATTTTGTTCCGACGGAGGAATATCTGAAAGAACGCGAAAAGGACATAAAGCCTTATCGCGATTTGTGGGAAACGATACACAGAGGTTCCTATCCTGAATTATACGATGTGGAAAGAGACTGGCAGGATTACTATTCTTCTTATGTATCCACGTATCTTGAGCGGGATATTAACGAATTGATTTCAGCAGACAGTATTACCTTTACAAAGTTTCTGACGGCTGTTGCCGCAAGAACAGGCGAACTGTTAAACTATGCAAATATTGCAGGTGAGATTGGCGTAAGTGAGCCCACTGTCAAGACATGGATTTCTATTCTGGAACGGACGGGGATCGTGTTCTTGTTACAACCATACAGCGCGGCGGCACTGCACAGAGCGATTAAAACGCCAAAGCTCTATTTCAGGGATACAGGACTGGCCTGTTATCTGACAAGATGGCTGACGCCGGACGCGTTGAAATGTTCGGCTGTAGCGGGCAGTATGTTTGAGACTTTTATGGTATCGGAAATCCTAAAATCCTATTCCAATGAAGGCATGGACTATAAGTTCCATATCTTTTATTACAGAGGAAAGGATAAAAATGCAGCCGGAGAAAATGAGATTGACCTCATCATAGAAGAAAACGGAATTTTATATCCCGTTGAAATTAAAATGTCCGGCAATCCCAGGGCTGATATGGGCGCGGCAAATCCCGTGCTTGATAAGGTGCAGGAGAAGTCGAGAGGGATGGGTGTGATTCTTTGCCTGATCGATAAGAAAACTTATCTGAGGGAGAATCTGGTTGCGCTTCCGATCACGTATATTTAGCGGAGGCTGGTCTGGATTTAAACAGGGCAGGTGTTAGGAGAGAAAGCAGTGGATATGATAAAATATATATGGACAGACGGAACGCATGAAGATTTCCTGAAATTTTATCTGATTACGGAAGATTATTACAGCAGCATTGTGGGTGGTGCGGATCGCAGAAAATCTTTTATGCCTTATAATATTTCTGAAAGTATTCATGACGTGGTCATAGCCTATGCGGATAACGAGGCAATTGTCTGTGCCGGACTGAAAAAATATTCAGAACAGGATGCGGAAGTGAAACGGGTCTGGGTCGAGCCTGCATATAGAGGAAAGGGTTTAGGCACTGCGATCATGGAACAGATTGAAGAAAAAGCAAAAGAGCAGGGATTTGGGCGGACAATTCTGCAGACCAGAGAAATCATGACAGAAGCGGTCGGATTATATAAAAAACTCGGTTATTATCAGATCCCCAATTACCCGCCTTATGATAAGCTGGAAGGTGCAGTCTGCTTTGCCAAAGACCTTTAAAGGGGCAGATGGGGAAGGACGATTATCGTGCGGAGGCGATAGCAGTGAGTATTTTTGAGTATGATGAAGAGAAACATATGAAGAATGAGCGGGAAGAAGGAAGAGAAGCGGGAAGAGAAGAACTCGCCCGAATGCTTAAAAGCCTTATGGATGCCGGAGAGACAGAAGCGCTGGAACGGGCGCTTTCCGACCGCGGGTATCGGGAATCCCTGTATCATGAATATATGCACGGTGATTCGGATAAAAAGAAGTAGAGGACACCGGATTATGGGTACGGAAGCATGAGGACAGAGCATAATCTGACATCTTGTCTGCTTCCTCAGCGTAAAACACTTCGGAATGGATATTAAGATGACAGGACTTGGAACGCTAATCAACAGTGCCGCTATTCTTGCAGGCGGTCTGATCGGACATTTTACAGGAAAATTATTTAAGGATGAACAACAGGAAGCATTAAATAAGGCTTGCGGAATCAGTGTCCTGTTCATTGCGGTTGCCGGCGCGATGGAAGGCATGCTCAGGATAGAGGGTGATACGGTCACCAGCGGAAAATCCATGCTGGTGGTGCTCTGCCTTGCGGCCGGAACCGTGATCGGGGAGTTGATCGGTATCGAGAAAGGGTTCGAACGGTTCGGCGAGTGGCTGAAACATAAGACGGGGAACAGTGGTGATTCCGGTTTTGTGAATGCTTTTGTAACGTCATCTTTGACGGTCTGTATCGGTGCGATGGCGATCGTCGGAGCCATACAGGACGGTATGTTGAATGACTATTCCACGCTCATGGTAAAATCAGTGCTGGATCTGATCATCATAGCGGTTATGACTTCCTCCATGGGAAAGGGCTGTGTCTTTTCTGCCATTCCCGTCTTTATTTTCGAGGGAGCGGTCACCGTACTTGCGCGATTGCTGGCGCCGGTTATGACCGGGACGGCGGTTTCCTATCTGTCCCTGATCGGCTCCGTCCTGATTTTCTGCGTGGGCGTGAATCTGGTCTGGGGTAAAAAGGTGCGCGTTGCGAATATGCTGCCTGCTGTTGTGCTGGCGGTTCTGGCGGCGTATCTTCCATGGGGCTTTTGAGGGCGGCGAATGATATCCTCTGCATATTAAATGACAAATACACAAATAATGACTGTAGAAATAGCTTTTGATCGTGACAGCGCGTTTTCTGCGCTGCCCGGCATGTTACGGATAGAAAACAGAAAGGCGGAAACGGGATGAAACACGGATTTATCAAGGCGGCGGCTATGACACCGAAGATCAGGGTGGCTGATCCGGCGTACAATGCGGAGGAAATTTGCAAAGGAATAGAGGAAGCCTGTACGAATGGCGCGAAGATCATCGTTTTTCCGGAGCTGTGTCTGACCGGTTATACCTGCGGCGATCTTTTCCTGCAGGAACGATTGCTTGCACAGGCAAAAGAGGCGCTGCGCAAGGTGGCGGACGCCACACAGGGCAGTGACGCATTGGTGTTTGTGGGGCTTCCGCTGGAAAAGGACAGTAAGCTTTACAATGTGGCGGCGGTGCTGCAGAACGGAGAGGTGCTTGCGTTTATTCCGAAAAAGCATATTCCGTCTTATGCGGAATTTTATGAGACGAGGCATTTCACGGCAGGCAATGAGGTGCCGGAGAGTTGTTTCTATGAGGGAGAAGAAATTCCGTTTGGCACAAACATTCTGTTTGAGGTGGATGTGATCAGCGGATTGACGGTGGGCTGTGAGATCTGTGAGGATATCTGGGCACCATTGTCTCCGGGGACGTTACATGCGCTGGCGGGCGCAACCGTGCTGGTGAATCTGTCGGCTTCCAATGAGACGGTAGGCAAAGATGCGTACAGAGAATTGCTTGTGAAATCTTCCAGTGCCAGACAGATCGCGGGATATGTGTATTCCTCCGCCGGGGAGGGAGAGTCCACGCAGGATCTGGTGTTTGGCGGACACAATATGATTGCGGAAAACGGCACGATTCTGGTACAGGCGAAGCGGTTTGTGCCGGAAAATATATACGCGGATCTTGACATTCACAGGTTGTGTCACGAGAGGCGGAGAATGTCGACTTATGTGCCGCGACGGTCAGAACAATATCTCATTGTGCCGGTTCATATGGAAGAGGAGGAGACAGTGCTTACGCGCACGTTCGGCGCGAAGCCTTTTGTACCGTCCGATCAGGAGGAGCGTGCGAAGCGCTGTGAGGAGATTCTTTCGATCCAGTCTTACGGGCTTAAGAAGCGATATGAGCATACCGGCTGTCAGTCTGCGGTGATCGGCGTCTCCGGGGGGCTGGATTCTACGCTGGCGCTTCTGGTGACGGTGCGGGCCTTTGATATGCTGGGACTGCAAAGAGAACAGATCACGGCGGTGACCATGCCTTGCTTCGGCACCACGGACAGAACCTATGACAATGCCTGCAAACTGGCGAAGACGCTGGGGGCGACACTTAGTGAGGTGGATATCAGAGAGGCGGTGACTGTGCATTTCAGGGATATCGGGCAGAACATAGACGAACATGACGTGACTTATGAGAACGGACAGGCGAGAGAGCGTACCCAGATCCTGATGGATATTGCAAACCGCACGGGGGGCATGGTCATCGGAACCGGCGACATGTCGGAACTGGCGCTGGGCTGGGCGACCTACAACGGCGACCACATGTCCATGTACGGCGTAAATGCGGGAGTACCGAAGACACTGGTGCGTCATCTGGTGCAGTATTATGCGGATACCTGCGGTGATGAGGAACTGAAAAAGACACTTCTGGATGTACTTGACACGCCTGTCAGTCCGGAGCTGCTGCCGCCGGTGGATGGCGTCATCTCACAGCGGACGGAGGATCTTGTGGGACCTTATGAATTACATGATTTTTTCCTGTATTACATGCTGCGCTGCGGTTTTGAGCCGGCTAAGATATACAGGATTGCCTGCGAATCTTTTCGGAATATATATGACAAGGATGTCATATTGAAATGGCTCAAAACCTTTTACGAGCGGTTTTTTGCGCAGCAGTTTAAGCGTTCGTGTCTGCCGGACGGACCCAAAGTCGGCAGTGTGGCGGTGTCACCGCGGGGCGACCTGCGTATGCCTTCCGACGCCTGTGCGGATATCTGGCTGCGGCAGGTGGAGGAGTTATAGGAACGCGGTGTTTACTCTGCCTCGATTTCATCTCCCTCATTTTCCAGCGCCTTTTCCAGTGAAGCGGTGATGGCGTCTAAGAGGATCATGGAGGTGTATTTGCTGTCATCCGGATAGGTGACGCCCTCTAAGCTCTGGTTGACAATGATCTGGTTTGCCAGATCTTCGAAGGACGGCTGGATCAGAGGATACATGGTCGCTACGGCTTCGTCCAGATTGATGAGCCGTATGGAGTTGATGTTTTTCTCGTCCACAGTCACTTCGATTTCCACGACATTGTCATTCAGGATCAAAGACGTTGTATATACACCGGGTATGTAGGTGTTGGAGGTAGTCTGCGTCACGGTGGACATGGTTTCCCTTTTCTCCTCTTTCGGCAGGAACATGATAATGAGCAGGACGATGAAGAGGATACCGAGCACGGCAAAGATTCCGGTATATATTAACTCTTTTACATGAAGCACAACGATTTTGGTTTTGGAACTCATACAATATCCCCATAGAAATTCTTTTTTAACAGTTTATGTGGGGGTACTGCGGTTTATGCAAGGTTATCTTGTTTTGAGGAAACGCTTTCTCTCATCTGCGGTCGGGGCATATCAGGTGCTCCGGCAGTACATTACGCTTTAAGCCGCTGTACGCCGACAGGATATAAACCGCATAGATTGCGGCGAACAGCCCCAGCGTAACGGCCAGAATCATAAGTGCCCCTCCGGTGCCCATCATGATCTCCGGTTCCACGATGTTTTCAAAGTTCAGAATTAATGGAACGGTGATAAACAGCGGCGGAACGGCAGGCATGGCATAATAGACGGCGAGCTGGGTGCGCAGCGCTTTTATCATCTCCCGCGGCTCCATGCCGAGTTTGCGAAGCAGTGTAAACTGCTGCCTGTAGCGGTTCATCTCACTGAGCTGGTGGATGGTGAGAATCGTCACGGTGGTCATCGAAAGGATCAATGCCAGATAGTAGAGCGGCAGGACGAACATCGCCACCTCGGAGGCTTCGGCTCTTTGCGCTTGTGACTTTGCGTCGATTGTACCGTAGCTGTCTCCGTCGAAGATTCCGTCATGGCGGGTTCCTGTCCGGTAAAAAATATCGCGCAGGTCATAGTATTGTTCCTCGCTTACCGGTTCTCTGGTCATGACTGCATAGCATATGCTGTGCATGGCATACTTTTCGGCGGCGTCATCCGGCAGGATCAGTATATAATTGTAGCCGTTGCCGCCCCACAGGTACTGGTGGAAGATTTCTGTGTAGACATTTCCCGGTGTAAGACCTTCTTTTGTGTATATGACAGATTTGTCATATTCTTCCGACAGCGGATATTCTTCGATTCCTTTTTTCAGATAGGGCATACAGTGAATCAGGTACTGTCCGGGTTCCATGACTGCCTGCGGGTAGCCCAGCATTGCCCGAAGGGCGGCATAGTCGCTGTATCTCATCACCATGTCGGTGCCATAGAAAGAAGAAAATCGTGTGTTTGCTTCCAGGTAATCCGTTAAAGTGTCGTCTTTGGACAGATAAAGGGGGTATTGTAATTCATCGGCGACGGACAGATTCCTGTGAACGTAGTCGGCATATTCCTGAAATTTTCCGGCAGCATTTGCGTCTGGGCTTTCAATTTCCCGTCCTGACCCGGTCTGTTCTTTAAAACTGACACCTATGTCGGTATCGGATATAAAGAGGTCAAAACAGGACTGCTGTGCCCGGAAATCGAACATACGGCTAAAGAGTATGCCCAGACCGAGGCTGATCAGCACGGCGGTGAACAGTAAAGAGATGGTGGCCATGACGATCCCCATGGAGGCGAGTTTTGCGGAGAGCGTCCGGAAGACGAGCAGCGTCTGGCGTCTGTATTTCTTTTCCGGGCGGCTTTCAAACCAGGCCGGAACGCCGGAGGAAAAGCTGATAAAAAATCCGTAGAGAAATACGATAATACAGGCTGCGCCTGCAAAAGAGGGTATGGTGCTTCCGGCCATGAGAAGCAGTGTGCCCATGATACCAAATACGATGGAGATCACGAAGATCCTGCGGCGACGGCTGCTTTTCTGTATGACTTCTTCTTCATTTACTTTTTCATAATAAATGAGATCGTGGATTTTCATGGAACGAATGCGCTTCCTGCATTTTAACTGGGCAAAAAGGTAAATCAGCACAAAATAGACGAGTGTCAGCCCGCCTGCCTTCGGAGAGAAGGACAGCCGGAAATGATAGGAAATGCCGAACAGTGTCAGAAGTATTGCGCGCAGAGCCTGAAAAAGAAGGCTGCCCATGAGTGTTCCAGGCACGAAGGCGGCTATGCCGATGATCAGGTTTTCTTTCATAAAAAGGCCGGTTACCTGCTTCGGTTCCAGACCGATCAGCATGTAGGTTCCAAGTTCGCGGCTTCGTCTGGACAGCATGAACCCGGTGGTGTAGTTGACCAGCCAGCCGATGATACACACCACTACGACGCTGGCGAACACGATCATGGCGGGCAGGTATTCCATGCGCACGGACAGTTCCAGCAGTTCTTTTGAAAAAACCAGACCGTTGAAGGAATAAATCAATGCGGCAGCCATGACGATGGTGACAAAATAGACCAGATAATCCTTCGCCTGTCTTCTGGCATTTCTAAAGGATATTTTCAGGGACAGGGAATTGTTCTGTCGATCCGGATTATCAGCGCAGATTGCGCAATCGGGCGTGTTTGGTTTAGATAACATCACTGAGATCACCTCCCAACAGCGCGAGAACATTCAGGATCTCGCGGTAGAATACCGGTCTGGGGCGTTCACCGCGGAGCAGTTCGTTGAAGATTTTTCCGTCTTTTAAGAAAAGCACTCTGGAAGCATAGCCGGCGCTGTAGGCGTCGTGGGTGACCATAAGAATGGTCGCGCCCATGTCCTGATTCATCTGTGTCATGATTTCCAGAAGATTCTTGGAGGCGGTGGAGTCCAGAGCGCCGGTGGGCTCATCGGCCAGCAGCAGAGACTGCCCCGCGACCATGGCTCTGGCACAGGCGGCGCGCTGCTTCTGGCCGCCGGAGACCTGATAGGGAAATTTGCCCAGAATATCTGTGATACCGAGCTTTTCGCATACTTCTGTGACCTGTTTTTGCACGAAGCGGGGATCAGAATGATTCAGCATAAGGGCAAGACCGATATTTTCCTCGATGGTCAGGGTATCTAACAGGTTAAAATCCTGAAAGACGAAGCCAAGACGTTCCCGCCTGAAACGGGCGAGTTCACCCTCGGCAAGTTCCGAGATTTCCGTTCCTTCCAGGACAATGCTTCCGGCGCTCACCGTATCGATTGTGGATATGCAGTTGAGCAGGGTGGTCTTGCCGCTGCCGGAAGCCCCCATAATAGCGATAAACTCACCTTTTTCCACATCAAAACTGACGCGGTCTAAGGCTTTGGTGGCGTGATTTTTACTGCCGTAATATTTTTCGATGTTTTTCACTTGCAGCATAATGTACTCCTTTCCGAAGCGCTCTGCGCAGAGTTTTCCGAAAGAATACTCTTAGGTACGCGGACCTAAACGCAAGTCCGGTTCTGCAGTCGGGGAATATTCAGGAATCTGCCCCGCATTTCCGGCTGCTTCCGGCAGAGCTGATGATACTGTCAGCATACAACAACAGCAGAACGGTTGGTATCGAAGTGATATGGATTTGCCTTACATTTTTGTAAGAATTTCCGGTTTTGTTTACTTAGCTTTGGCGGGAAAAGAGAGCGTTACACAAGTGCCTTCATGCTCAGTGGAAGAGATTTGTATGTTGATCGAAAGAAATCCACATAGCCTGCGGCACAGATACAGTCCCATGCCGGTGCTGCCGCCCTTCATGCGCCCGTTGCTGCCCGTAAATCCCCGGTCAAAGACGCGGGGCAGTTCATGGGCGGGAATGCCGATCCCGTTATCCGATACTTTGAGTATAAGTTCCTGTCTGTCAGAAAGTTCTGCGGATATGATAATGACAGATATGTCATTTTTGTCTGCGGAAACAGGTTCTGCTTTATGAGGCTGCGAGGGTGCTCCGCAGTCCGTGGCAGCGCCTGAGGGGGTGCCGGCTTTTGTATAACGGGCGGCGTTTTGCAGAAGCTGCCCGAGGATAAAACCGGTCCATTTGCTGTCCGTGTAGACTTGATGATCCAGATTTTCGGTTTCAATGCACATATTGTTCTGCAGGAGCAGTGTGCGGTAAGTGTCGATGGTTTCCGATACGATTTGCGCAAGACTGCATTCCCGGATTATGCAATCCCGCTCCGGGTTTTGTGCTCTGGCATAGAAAAGGGCGCGCTCCACATGCGCCTCGATCTGCGCAAGCTCCGGTGCAAGCCGGCGTGCGTGAACCGGGTCGAGGCTGTGACAGATCAGCCTGGCGGCGGTGATGGGTGATTTGACCTCGTGCACCCAGCTTTCCACATATTCCCGATACGACCGGCCTGCGGCCTGCGCGTCAGAGACTGCCCCGGTCATAGACTGGCAGGAGCGTCGTATGAGAGCAAAAAGCCGGCGCTCAAAGGCGGTTTTCGGCGGCGGTGCACATTCCGCAAACAGGTATTTCTGATCCAGACCATCCATAATACTTTGCAGTTCTTCCAGACGGGAACGGCATTTGATAAAGTCAATGACGAACACAGTCATGCGAATCAGACACGAGAATATGAGCAGAAGAATAATGATATCGGGCGTTGTTCCGGTGGCAAGAAGAAAACCGGACATTGCCCCCATGATGAGTATTTCCAATAAGATTTTACCCGTCCGGTCGGATAGAAATTCTTGAAAAGTCATATTTTCCCTCATTTCTGCGCTGTTTTTAAGCGCATGTCAGAGCAGTTTTCGTGATGAAAAGCGCCGGGAATATCAAAGCTGATATCCCAGTCCGCGCCGTGTCTTAATATAGTCAGGAAGCCCCAGTTCGTCCAGCTTGCCACGCAGGCGCGTGATATTGACACTGAGGGTGTTGTCATCAATGTAGATTTTGTTGTTCCACAAGGCTTCGGTCAGATCTGCGCGGGAAACGATCTCTCCGGCGTGGCTCATTAAGTGAGCCAGAATTTGAATTTCATTGCGCGTCAGTTCAGCGATTTGATTATTTGCCATAGCGGTACCCCTGGCAGGATTTAATTGCAATCCGCCGTATGCCGGGCAATCCGTGTCCCCCTTCGGGCTGCTCCGGCGCAGTACGACTTTGATCCGGGTAAGCAGCAGCGGGATATTGTAAGGTTTGGTAATGTAATCGTCGCCGCCCATATTGAGTGCCGACAGCTCGTCCGCCGTAGAATTCCGGCTGGTGACAAAAATGACAGGCGTATGACTGCTCTGGCGCAGATCGGCACATAGAGACAGGCCGTCCTGCTCCGGAAGTCCCAAGTCCAGCAGAATCAGATCGGGCATTTCCGCGGCGGCCTGCTGTGCAATATTGTGAAAGACGGTGACCGGGATGGGATGGTAGCCCTCATTTTTCAGTAGAAGGGACAATTCCTCCCGCACTGCGGGATCGTCCTCGATGATCATGATTTTTTGCATGGTAATCCTCCGTATCAGAGTGATTTCTTTGTTCCGCATAATATACCGGGCAGCGCAAAACAACAAGATTTTCATAGCGGGCATGTCCGCCTTATAGCGGTGTAACCTTTAAAGTAAAGTTGCACAATACAATATGTGGCATTTCATTTCTGATATAGCCTATAGTATACACTACATATGGAAGAAATGACAATGGTAACGATATAACGACTATGCATTTTCTATAGATGGGACAACAAATAATAATTGTGTTTCTGCCCGCACTTTGTTATATATAGAGTATATTCGAAAATAATCAGGAATCACATTCACATCTTTCGGTTCCGCAGAATCTTCGGGGCAAAGCTCCGTCTATACTTCTTACGAAAGGAAGACACATCTATGAATCTAAACACAACATTTCAAAACGCCCATGGCACGATTCCTTACGGCATGACCAATGATTACATGTTTCGCGCGGTTTTACAGTCTAATAATAAGGTACTTCGCGGGTTAATCTGTTCCTTGCTCCATTTAACAGAAAAGGAAGTGGTTTCCGTGGAAATCACAAATCCCATTATTCTGGGTGAGAGTGTGAAAAGCAAGGAGATTCGACTGGACATCAGTGTCTTACTGAATAACCGCACGATCATAAACCTTGAAATGCAGGTGACAAACCGGCTGAACTGGCAGAACCGTTCGGTAGTGTACTTATGCCGTTCTTATGACAGTCTTACCCGCGGGCAGGACTACGATACAGCAAAATCTGCGATACATATCGGGTTTCTGGATTATACGCTGTTTCCGGACAAACCGGAATTCTATGCTTCCTATAAACTGATAAACGTTAAAAATTATCAAAAATATAGTGACAACATTACCCTGAATGTGGTAGACTTATCTCGAATAGATCTGGCAACTGAGGAAGACAGGATATATCATATTGATGGCTGGGCAAAGCTCCTGAAGGCCACTACCTGGGAGGAGGTTAGAATGTTGGCGGCGGAAGATGAAAATATGAGAGAAGCGGCTGAATCAATTTTTGTGTACAATACCGAAGAGCAGATACGTAAGATGTGCCGTGACCGTGAAGAGTACTATCAGGATCTCAAGAATTATGAAAGAGCAGTCTTAGAGCGGGATGATTCTATTGCGTGGTATCAGAAAGCCATTGCCGGACGAGATGAGTCAATTGCGGGGTATGAAAAGGAACTATCGGACCGCGACCAGTCGATTGCGGGGTATAAAAGAGAACTATCGGAGCGCGATAAGTCAATCGCGGGATATGAAAAAGAGTTATCGGAGCGAGATGAGTCAATCGCTGGATATGAAAAAGAGCTATCAGAGCGCGACCAGTCGATTGCGGGGTATAAAAGAGAACTTTCGAACCGGGATCAGTCAATTGCGGGATATGAAAAAGAGTTATCGGACCGCGACCAGTCGATTGCGGGGTATAAAAGAGAACTATCGGAGCGAGATGAGTCAATCGCGGGGTATGAAAGAGAACTATCGGAGCGAGATGAGTCAATCGCGGGGTATGAAA
>CALGVA010000054.1 GCA_937920345.1 uncultured Lachnospiraceae bacterium | reverse complement strand
TATTATAGAGGGTTGGTGGTTATTTTTCTATCCACTATCTTATTTGACGCTTACGTTACATCGTCGCTCCCCTCGCGGGAGCGTGGATTGAAATTAAGTATGCGGAGGGTACTTTGCAGGACGGGAAGGGTCGCTCCCCTCGCGGGAGCGTGGATTGAAATGTGATAGCCTGTGAGGACATTAACTGCCGCTGTTGTCGCTCCCCTCGCGGGGCGTGTAATCTGTTAATTTTGAATCCGAAAATTTCATGCAGCTGGATATGGCAGTACGGCTGGCAGTGCGAACTGCCTGCCACCAGATATCCGGCCGGATCATGGATCAGAATATGGAAAATACCGGGGAGAACCTTGCATATGTATCACGCCATAAGGGAGCCCGCAATGCGGGTGAGGGCGCGGCGAATCATGAACAGTGGCAGGGAAAGGTATATTATATAAAACCAGGCACGGACTATTCTGCTGAAGCGGAGCGGATCGGACAGGATCAGATCAGGGATCTGTGGGAAGAGACCGGATACAGCGTGGACGGAGCCCATGAGAATGATCCGAGAGGCTTGTATGGATACAACTGCCGGCACCGGTATTATGTATGGTTTGAAGGGCTGTTTGCCATTCCGGAGGAAATGGAAATGCCGAAACCCGTGACGATCGGCGGGAAAACATACGATTACTATGCCATGACACAGAAAATGCGGTCCATGGAGCGGGCTGTGAGAGCCTTGAAAAGGGAAAAGGAAGCGCTTGACAAGTTAGGGCTGGACACTAAGGAAACAGAGGCCAAAATAAGGCAGAAAACAGCGGCGTATAAGGATTTCTGTGAGGCCTGCAAGATCAAACCCAAGACCGAGCGCCTGCGGTATGAGTGCGGGACATCAGATCTGCGCAAAACCAAGGCGTGGAAGGAATTTACAGGAATGACTGCGACATCAGGAAGCGGCGCCCTGAATAATACGAATGACCCTCTTGGGAGAAAGAGGGAGAAACATGCGAAATTATATTATGCAGAAATACAAAACCGGAAAAAATCTGTTGTCGTAAATAAGATAGCAAAAAATGCTGGCATAACGAAGAAAAGTGCACAGAATATTTATGCGCATGTATTTGTTGACAAACATTCATTCAGAGACGGAGAGATAAGAGGATTCGATCCGGATTATGACATGGCGGAATCATTTAGGAGAATCCTTGAGGGAAAAAACATAAAACCGCATGATCTCATACTGTTAAAACATGAAAATCTTGAATCGAACCTGATGAAGAAGTATAATATGGTATATGAGGATGCCCATGAGCTTACAAACAGAAAATATAATTATCGTAGGGCATTAGATGCGTTTTTAGAAGGGATAGGCGATTAAGTGCTGAGATTGAAATTAATCAGTAATACACAGAGCGAAGCAGTATATAATTATTTTCCGGAACAAGGGAAAGAATATGGTACGATATCCATCAGCATAGCTACGGGCGAACAGGATGTTAGAAAACTTGCGCCGGGAGATGAACATAGACGATACCTGTCTCATGCGGTAACCAGGACGGAGAAATATTTTGCAGAGAAAATCTTCCCGGACAGTGATGTTGTTGCATGGTACTGATGGGATTAGTTTTTTCTTCTTGCATTAATTATAATTTTGATTTTGATTTCTGGGAGGTAAAATAGAGTGAAAAAAGAGGTAGAATATATTATCGATGACAGTCCGGTGGTGATACCAGACTATATAAAAAGAATGACAAGGGAAGAGAGAGACGCTAAAATAGCAGAATTAGAAAAAGAGGCAAGGGAGGAAAGAGATCGGCTCCGAAGGGAAAGAGAGTCAGTTTTAGTGTAAATCATAAGATTGAACTGAACGGGACAGTGAAAAGTTCCGTTCTTTTTTATTTTTTTACTTGCACAATATATAAACTGATGTTATAATTATTGCATAACATATAATGTGTCATTATAAAAGTGGTGGTCACATGAAGTTCGAATGGTACAGATATCCCGTACGCGGTACCGAACATTTCATCAAAATCCTGCCGGACACGGTGATCATCAAATATCCTGTATACTGTAAGCGATGTAAAAAAGAAATACTGGTAAACGTAGAGTCCAGCGCCGAAACAGTGAATCCTTAACGGATTGATTGTCTCGGCGCTTCTTTTTACAGCAGGATATATCACAGTACCCAGATGACAATATCCAGGACATTGCGATGAACGGAAAATTGAGTGGGACAGCGACCGCGTACATCTGATCGAAGCAGTCCTGGCGGATAAGGTTTTTTACTAATTAACTCCCCGCACTTTCATAAACCGTAAGCCCTTTCTTAAACACGCCGTATGCAAACAGCCAGAACACCAGCGCAATGATACACTCCGCGCCGATCGTCTTCCATACATTTGCATTAACCAGGAAAAAGGTAGACGGTATATAAGCGACAAAAGCAAATGGCAGAACCGTCATCAGCACGATCTGAATGGGGCGCGCATAGATTTCAATCGGGTATTTAGCGAAATCTGCCGTGTCATACAGCGTGGTCATCAGCGGCGAACTGTTTTTAATCCAAAATGCAATAGAGGCTAAAACCAGTTTAATGGAAGTATAAATGACACTTCCCGCAATGACTGAAATAACAAAAAATATGACTCTGGGTAACGTCAGGTGTACGGTTCCGTTTACGACCGCACGTCCGACAAAGAACAGACCAATCAGGAGCTCGCCGACTGCATCAAACTGTACTTTTTCACATATAATCTGAAAAAAGATATTCATCGGGCGCAGGATATATTTATCAAAAGTCCCTTTGATTACCATCTGCCATCCGACCATCCATAAGTTATCGGTCAGCAGATGATCCAGCCCTCTCGGGATCTGTGCAAATCCGTAGATGAAAAGCATCTGCTCCAAAGTCCAGTCCTGTATGGACGGAATCTGCTCAAAAACGAGATACAGAAAAGCCAGACCGGCCGCCTGAGAAATCAGGAAACCGCCTAAACCGACAAAAAAGTCTACTTTAGACTGCAGGACTGTTTTCATATACTGTACCGCAAATATTCGGTACAGCTTGATATATCTGGCAAATTTATTCATGATAGTAACCATGCCTTTCTCATGCCTTGTCGTATTTGGCGCCGCAGGATGCATTTTCTATTTCGTGCAAAGTGCGTCCTATGCAGTAGAAGCCCATCGGGCAATGGCGGACAGTTTCCTGTGCGGGATCGATGTCAGCCGCCCAAAATTACAATTCGTTTTTCAATCCGTTTCCATAACAAACTTCCCGCAAGATACAGAATGACAACCCATAATGCCTGTTTCCCGATCTGCATGAACGCTTCCGCTTCGGAATATTTTCCTAAATAAATCATAACAGGAACGTATGTCATGGCAGTGAAGGGAAGGAACGCAAAAACTTTCTGCAGAAACACCGGGAAAAAGGAAATTGGAATCAGCTTTCCTGTCAGTAAATTCAGTGCCGCATTTTTAATAATCGTCATGCCGAAAATATAAGTGGTAACAAACGCCAGCATGCCGAAGCAATAATCAAAAAAAGCGTATATGAAAAAACTGAGAACAATACTCGTTAACGATAAAACTATAGTGAGCGGATTGCTGACCGGCATTCCCAGACCGAATACCTTGTATATTTCCAGACCGATCCAGATAAACAGGGACGGCACTATGATCCGGTAGATCATGGTACCCAGCGCCCGGAAGGTCAGATACCAGCGGTAGTTGATCGGTTTAATCAGGTTCATCGCCACGCTGCCGTCCAGTACGTCATATCCGATTTCGGAAGAAATGCCGATCATAACAATATCTGAAATCGTATAGGACATAAACACATACAGAATCATTTCATTCCGGTCAAAACCGCCAAGCTGTCCCGTGGAGGAACTTGCATAGATCGCCATCCACAGATAATAGTAGATGAACATACCGAGGAATTTACGAAGAATATGCAGATAAAATCCCCATCGGTATACAAAATTTGACTTTATCTGGTTTAACGCGAATGTCCAGTAAATTTTTAAAAAGTGCGTCATATTGATCTCCCGTGCTGTCGGTTTGATTTCCGCGGGCAATGAGTCAAGTGCCCTGCCCTGTTCCGTTCTGGTAGATATTCTTGACAATGTCCGTAAGTTCAGTTTCTTTTATTTGAATATCTTTGACCTCAATCGTTCCCATTACCTTTGCGATCACGTCTGCAACAGCCGTTTCATTCTTGCTGAAGCTGATTCTCGCGCCATTGTCCTGACGGGTAAATTCTACATTTTTACCCATAGTATGAAGTGCGGTGAGCTGCGCTTCGTCTGGCGCTTCTTTCCACTCAAAAAGGATACTGCAGCGGCAGCCGTAATCTTTTTTCAGCTGGTTTAAAGTAGAATCATAGATTTTCCGGCCCTCATCTATGATGATGATTCTCTGACACAGTTCTTCAATATCGTTCAGGTCGTGCGTCGTCAGAATCACGGTGGTATTGTATTTCTCATTGATTTCCCGGATTGCCTGCCGTATCTTGTCTTTTACTACGACGTCGAGCCCGATCGTCGGCTCGTCAAGATAGAGCACTTTCGGATTGTGAAGCAGTGCCGCCGCTAAGTCCGCCCGCATTCGCTGCCCCAGCGATAAAGTTCTGACGGTGTTATGTATAAATCCCTGCAGATCCAAAACCTCATGGAAGAAAGCCATACGTTCCTCGAAGTCACGGTCGCTGACTTCATAGACCTCTTTTAATACGGTATAGGTTTCACTGAGAGGCAGATCCCACCAGAGCTGGGTACGCTGTCCGAATACGACGCCGATATTCTTGGCATTTGTCTTCCGGCTGCGATATGGTTCCAGACCATTTACCAGACAGGTACCGGCTGTCGGGGTCAGGATTCCGGACATGATCTTAATGGTAGTAGACTTGCCGGCGCCGTTGCTGCCGATATATCCGACGATTTCGCCGGCTTTTATGGAGAGTGAAACATCATTGACGGCGATTTTCCGCTCTTTTTCCTTTGTGAACAGTCCCTTCACAGCACCCTTCCATCCGGGATAGTGCTTTGTAGATACAAATTCTTTACGGACATTTTTCAGTTCTATTACATTCTCATTCATCAGCCTGTGCTCCTGGTTGTTTGTCGCATTTGATGCACACAAAATCATATAAAATTTCTATCCGGCTTTCACTTCGTATTCCGGTGCCGGTTTCGGTCAATTATTATAACATAGTTTATACGGGTGTTGCAAATTTTACAGACTTCTATCGTGGTACTTCAGCAGCCGGGTCTTCACACCAATGATATTTACGTACACTATAGCCCTGCTGCAGAAATTATGTTATACTGTAACCGGTCAATGATCCTACAGCCTGCGGGAGTGAACCGGCGGCGGGTGATTGATGAAAATGATTCAGAATGGGGTGACGAACTTATGGAAGAGACAATGAAAGACTATGAGAAAGAACTGGAAGCATCTTTTCGCACGATTAACGAGGGCGATGTCATCAAGGGCACTGTGCTTGCTGTGAATGAAGAGGAAGTGATTTTGGATCTCAAGTATTACACACAGGGAATTATCAAGGCGGAAGACATGAGTAACGATCCGAATTTCTCTCTGATGGCGGATGTGCATGAGGGCGATGTGCTTGAGGCAACCGTAGTAAAAACAGATGACGGCCAGGGGAATATTCTGTTGTCCCGAAAAGAGGCGAACGATGTGCTTGCCTGGGACGTACTTGCGGGTTACATGGAGGAAAAGAAAAATATCAGCGTGAAGGTAAACGATGTGGTAAACGCAGGCGTTGTGGCATATCTGGAAGGAATCAGAGGTTTTATACCGGCATCGCATCTTGACATTTCCTATGTGGAGAATCTCGAAGAGTATAAAGGAAAAACGCTGGAGGTAAGAGTCATAACGGCGGATCGGGAGAAAGAGAAGCTGGTGCTGTCCGCAAGAGAAATCTTAAGGGAAAAGAAGAAGGAAGAGCATGACCATAAAGTGGCGATGATCGTACCCGGCACGGTTCTGGAGGGTACGGTAGAGAGCCTGCAGACATATGGCGCGTTTGTGGATTTGAAGGACGGTTTAAGCGGTCTGGTACACATTTCTCAGATCTGTCAGAGGAGAATCAAGAAGCCTTCGGAGGTGCTTAAGGTCGGCGACAAGGTTAAGGTAAAAGTCTTAAACACCAATGACGGGAAGATTTCGCTGAGCATGAAAGCGCTGGAGGAACAGCAGGCGGAGGAAATAGAGAAGATCGATGTGAAACAGTACGGCTCCAGCGAAAGTGTTGGAACCAGTCTGGGGGATCTGTTTGCAAAGCTGAATATTAAGTAGAGCATGCCGAATTTGCATTTTAAAAGAAAGACAGGCGGGAATGGACGTATTTCCGACCTGTTTTTTTGTGGATAAAATATCGCAAAACAGAATCTACGAACATCTGTTCTAAAAATGATTGTAAAAATATGGAAGATAATGTATAATAAATAACGGCAGCCGCAGAAGCATAAAATGGATATGAGAAAGAGATGATAAAATATGGGGTCTTTGATGAAAATAGCAATTTTTATTGCAGTTGCTTTGGCGCTCAACTATGCTGTCAATCTGGTCTTTAAATTTCTGGCGAGGAAGACAAAGGCAATCCATCTGCGCTTTGCGAAAAGCGTGGTAAACGTAATCATTGATATTATCATTATCTACAGTCTGGCGCAGCAGTTTGAGATCACTAAGGACATCAGTAAAGTTCTGCTGCAGAGCGGTTCGCTCGTGATTGCGATCGCGACTTTTGCGGCACAGCAGGCGCTGGCAAATGTGATCAGCGGACTTTCCATATCCGCGTCGAGACCGTATAACGTGGATGAAAAGATCCGGGTGATTCAGGGCGGAACGGTTATTGCGGAAGGAATCGTGAAGGATGTCATGATCCGGCATACGGTGATCAGCCAGTTTAACGGGGAAAGCTGTATCGTACCTAATTCCATTATGGACTCGTCCGTCATCATCAATACAAACTATACGGCCAATGTAGGGAATTTTGTAGAGATAGAGATCGCTTATGATACGGATATCGAGGAAGCCATCCGCATTATGCGCAGGGTGTGCGTGGAGCATGCACTGACCCTGAACACGGAGGAGAATGCGGTTTCCGCAAGCGGATACACGCAGAACGGGGTTATTCTGAAGACTACGATCTGGACGGAGAATCTGGATGACAGTTTTAAGGCGTGCAGTGACATAAGGATTGCGTTGATTGAGGAGTTCAGGAAGAGCGGCATCGAGATACCTTATCAGACGGTAACGGTGCACAGTCCGGCTGCGGATAGTGAGGAAAACGGGGTATAGACATGCAGCTTCTACAGATTCTCTGGGACAGGCGGGACTTTTTTCTGACTTGTCTCGTGGAACATATCAGAATATCTATGACGGCGGTGATCTGCGCAGGTGTGCTTGGAATCATGGCGGGCGTCCTGATCAGCAGGTACAGGAAAGCGGCCGGGATTGTACTGGGCATCATCAATGTGATCTACACCATTCCGTCTATTTCACTGCTGGGATTTCTGATTCCTTTTACCGGCATCGGAAATAAGACGGCGATCATTGCGCTGACGGTGTACGGGCTTCTTCCCATTGTCAGGAACACTTATACAGGACTGACCAACGTGGATGCAAGCATATTGGAAGTGGCGGAAGGCCTGGGCACAGACGGCAGGCAGATGATGCTGCGGATCAGATTTCCACTGGCGCTTCCGGTGATCATCAGCGGGTTTCGCAATATGGTAGTAATGATTATAGCGATGGGCGGCATTGCCTCTTTTATCGGGGCAGGCGGACTCGGCGCGGCCATCTATCGGGGAATCACTACTTACAATATGGCGTTGACGGCGGCAGGCTCCGTGCTGATAGCACTTTTGGCTTTTATCAGCGACTGGCTGTTAGCCCGGGCAGAGAAGGCGGTGAACAGGAGGTACGGTATTGGATAAAGTGATAGATATACGGGACTGTTCGGCGGCCTACGGAGACAATGAAGTGCTGCGCAGTGTGTCGCTGACGGTGGAAAAGGGTGAGTTTCTCATAATGATCGGGCCTTCGGGATGCGGTAAGACGACGCTCCTTAAGATGATCAACGGGCTTGTAAAGCCTACGCGGGGGGAAGTGCTGGTAGACGGTAAGCGGCTGGCGGAGTGTGATCTGGTGTCTTTGCGCCGGCGAATCGGCTATGCGGTACAGGGTGCAAAACTTTTTCCGCATATGACGGTGGCGGACAATATATGCTATGTACCTTCTCTGGACAGGAAACTCACGAAAGCGGAGAAGGAGGAAACAGCCGCCGCAATGTTAGAGATGGTGAAGCTCCCGGCGGAATTATCCACGCGATTTCCAGGGCAGCTGTCCGGCGGACAGAAGCAGCGGGTAGGCATTGCGAGAGCAATGACATCGAATCCGGATATTCTTCTGATGGACGAGCCTTTTGGCGCGGTCGATGAGATTACACGCAGAGCATTGCAGGAAGAGCTTTCTGATTTACAGCGTGAAACCGGAATCACAGTAGTGTTTATCACCCATGATATCGGGGAGGCTTTCAAACTGGGAAGCAGGATACTGATCATGAAAGACGGCTGTATCTGGCAGCAGGGAACGAAGGAAGAGCTTCTGCGTACGCCGCGGGATGAGTTTGTGCGCCGGCTGCTCGGGGGAACAGCGTGAATGCAAAACGGAGGAGAAAAGATTGAAAATTAAAATTTTCAATCGCGAGATTTGTGTCTGCGCGTTGCCTGCCACAAACTCGTTCATGCACAGAAAGCAGCGCAGAAGAGGGGAAAATTATGAAAAAAGCAGTTTCAGTTTTACTATTAACATGTATGATGGTATGCGCGCTGAGCGCCTGCGGGAAGAAGGAACCGGTCAAGATCGCTTCTAAGCCGATGACGGAACAGTATATCTTAACGGAGATTATTGCGCAGCTCATAGAGGCGGAGACGGATTATGAGGTGGAAATCACCAAGGGCGTGGGCGGCGGAACCACAAATATTCATCCTGCGCTGGTCAAGGGTGATTTTGACCTGTATCCGGAGTATACCAGAACGGCCTGGCTGAATGTTCTGAAAAAGGAAGAAATGGAAAAAGATGATAATAAGCTGTATGAACAGCTTCTGTCAGAATATGATACGCTCGGGCTGACATGGACGGGACTGTACGGGTTTTCCAATACCTACGGACTGGCGGTGAGGAAGGATACGGCGGAGCAGTACGGGCTGGATACTTATTCTGATCTGGCGGCGGCATCGGGCGAACTGATCTTCGGCGGCAATCCGGATTATATTGAACTGGAGACGGGTTATCCAAGACTCTGCGGGGAGTACGGCATGCAGTTTAAAGACACGGTACAGATGGAGATCGCTTTGAAATATGAGGCGCTGAACAATAATGAGGTAGATGTAATCAATGCCTTTACCACGGACGCCCAGCTGGCGGCAAATGATCTGGTGCTGCTCACCGACGATCATATTTTCTTTGAAACCTTTGATGCCGGAACAGTAGTCCGCAAGGATGCGCTTGAGAAGTATCCTGAACTACAGGGCGTTTTGGAGAAGTTGAACGGGTTGATCTCTGAGGACGAGATGCAGCAGATGAACTATGAAGTGGAAGTAAACGGCAGAGAGGATCGGGAAGTCGCGCAGGAATTTCTGGCGGGCAAAGGCCTGATTTCGCAATGACAACCGGTGCTTGATCTTTGACGGTGCCATAATGACAGTATCTGCTTTCCATGATACAATAACAGAAAAGGAAATTATACACGGCACATCAGAGCCGATCAGGGGAGGGCATGCTATGAAATATGACGTAATCATCATCGGTGCGGGACCGGGAGGCATTTTTACCGCATATGAACTGATACAGCAGGAGAATCATCTGAAGATTGCTGTGTTTGAATCGGGACATGCGCTGGATCAGAGGCATTGTCCGATCGACGGCGACAAGGTGAAAAGCTGTATACACTGCAAGAGCTGTTCCATTATGAGTGGTTTTGGCGGTGCGGGCGCATTCTCTGACGGCAAATATAACATCACCAATGATTTCGGCGGTACGCTGTATGAGCATGTCGGCAAGAAACAGGCCATTGATCTGATGAAATATGTGGATGCCATTAACATGAAATACGGCGGGGAGGGTACGAAACTGTATACGACTTCCGGGAGTCATTTCAAAAAACTGTGTCTGCAGAACAAATTAAACCTGCTGGATGCTTCCGTGCGTCATCTGGGGACAGATATCAATTATGTCGTACTGGAAAATCTGTACGCGGTACTGAAAGATCAAGTGGATTTCTACTTCGATACGCCGGTTCGGACAGTGGAGAATGTGGAAGGGCAATATCGCGTCGTCTGTGAACAGGGATCTTACGAATGTGACCGGTGCGTTATATCTGTGGGGCGAAGCGGAAGCAAATGGATGGAGCGGGTCTGCGAAGAGCTTCAGATCGAGACGAAATCCAATCGTGTGGATATCGGTGTGAGAGTGGAACTGCCGGCGGTGATCTTCTCGCACCTGACGGATGAATTGTATGAAAGTAAAATCGTATACCGTACGGAGAAGTTCGAGGACCGGGTGAGAACTTTCTGCATGAATCCGCACGGCATCGTGGTCAACGAGAACACAAACGGCATTGTGACGGTAAACGGGCACAGCTACGAGGGTGCGGACAAACAGACGAATAACACAAATTTTGCGCTGCTTGTGGCCAAGCATTTTTCCGAGCCGTTTAAAGACAGCAACGGATACGGCGAAAGCATTGCCAGGCTGTCTAATATGCTGGGCGGCGGCGTGATTGTACAGCGGTTCGGGGATCTGGTCAGGGGAAGACGCAGCAATGCGAAGCGCATAGAGGAAGGATTGGTGGAACCCACGCTGGCGGCGACGCCGGGGGACTTAAGCCTCGTGCTGCCGAAGCGTATACTGGACGGTATCATCGAGATGATCTATGCGCTCGATAAGATCGCGCCCGGCACGGCCAATGACGACACACTGCTGTATGGTGTGGAAGTGAAATTCTACAATATGGAAGTGGAGATCGACGAACACCTTGAGACGAAATATAAAGGGCTGTATATTATTGGTGACGGAAGCGGTGTGACGCACTCGCTATCTCACGCGTCCGCAAGCGGCGTATATGTGGCAAGGAATATCGCTGCAGCTGTAACAGAATAATCTGTATGGAACATTACAGCTGCTGCGCTGATATAATCTGGCGGCCGGCAGCACATAAGACAAGATAAAGACATACAATATAAAGGGACTGCATAAATTATATTAATAATTGTGCAGTCCTTTATCTTGCAGGTGTATAAAGGATGCCTGTATTGCAATGGGGAATCAACCATGGTTGCAGTCTTGTCCAATATATCGAATATCATTATTCCGGTTATTATCTTCTATATTGTTGCATACGGCATAGCCGCAAAGAGCAATGTGTATGAAGATTTTATCAAAGGCGCGGAGGATGGTTTTCATACGGTGATCCGGATCATGCCTACGTTAATCGGACTGATGGTGGCGGTGGGGGTGCTTCGCGCATCCGGATTTCTGGATTTTGTGGGCGGACTGTTTGCGGGGGTCACTTCCAGAATGGGATTTTCACCGGAACTTGTACCGCTGATTCTGGTGAAGATGTTCTCATCCTCCGCGGCGACTGGACTGGTGCTGGATATCTTTAAGAACCATGGTCCGGATTCGCTAATCGGACTGACTACGTCGATTATGATGAGTTGTACGGAGACGATTTTCTATACAATGTCAGTCTATTTTCTGGCGGCGAAGGTCACAAAGACACGCTATACGCTGACAGGCGCAATGCTTGCAACGATGGCGGGAGTAATTGCCAGTATCGTGCTGGCGGGCATTATATAAAGAGATGATGTTTTCCTGTCTGGCTGGTGCCGGAACTGTCAGTCTTTTGATTCACAGCCGGGAATCTAACATTTCCGGCGCGTGTCACTGCAGTAAACTGTTCTGACATGGCGGATCATGCGGGAAGATTATGACAAAACGGACATAATGGGAGTAAAGTATATGACACACAAGAAACGGCACATCCGTAAGGAGTGCCGTTTCTTGTGTGTGAGAAGGATAGAAATGTGTAAACTCGATATATGTCAACAGAATGCCGGTTAAGGACATGTCTGTTATGGTTAGTCGAAGCCGGTCAGCACCGAAGCAGCACCGGCGGCTCCTGTAAATTGTAGATTAGAATCATTTGTTATGTATTCCCCAACTACAGTTAATACTATAAATGCTAATTGTGAATGGGATGTGTCAAATATCGAAAGAAAAAAGAAAGAATTTATAAAAAAAATTTTATAAATAGAACTTGCATATCAAGGCTGCAATAACGGAAGTTTTAATTTGACTCTCAAATTATTATTTGTTAAAATAAGACAGCCGAAGCATGATGCCGACAGGCATGGACCGGTTGATGTAAGAACGCTGTGACAGTATGCAGACGTTTCAGAATGGAAAAGATTATGGATATTAACAGTACGCTGAATGATGTGCTGGTCAGGCTGTTCCGCAATGTCAATGTGATAGAGGAACGGGCGATCCGCACGGAGGAATATAAAGACGTGACGACCAACGACATGCATGTGATCGAGGCGATCGGCATGGAAGGGGCGAGGAACATGACCAGCGTGGCGCGTTCCCTGGAAGTCACAACAGGAACGCTCACGATTGCGGTCAACAGTCTGGTTAAGAAGGGCTATGTGGACAGAGTGAGGAGTGAGGAGGACAGAAGAGTGGTGCTGGTCTCTCTGTCCGATAAGGGCAGGCGTGCATATCTCCATCACCGCAGATTCCATGAGCAGATGATCGATTCCGTTGTGGCGGAATTGACAGAGGAGGAACAGCAGGTTTTGGAGAAAGCACTCGTGAAGCTGAATCATTTCTTTCGGGTTAATTGACTGTCTGCGGGCTGCTGCTGTCGGTTAATAAGTCCGACAGCGTTCCGAAATCTGCAGGTCCGTTTTCTAACAGGAAGCTGTGGAAATAGTATAGGAATTCGTGATTTTTCATCACGGAACCGTCTGCCTCCTGGCGGGCACCGTCGGTCTGACGCATATTGTACCAGACTACGGCAGCCTGCTTTTTTAATTCCAGAATCTCCAGATAACCAAGATAATATTTCGGATAATTACACGGCTCCTCGGCGATATAGGCGTAGATTGCTGCGACGGTTTCATCATCAAGAGAACCGAAGGAAGCGAAGATCTTCCGTATATCTTCAAAAGATGCGCCGTCATAGTGAATGGCAATATCCAGCAGAGAGTACAGGCAGAGCTGTATCTGCCGGTCCAGACGGCACGCACGGTAGTATCCTGCCGCATCCGGATGGGAATCTGAAGCAAGCAGGGCGGCATAGTCGTAGGAAGACATCTCGGCATACACCGCCCAGCCCTCCACGTATCCTCCGTAGTAGAGCACGCTGCGCAGCGGCGTCGTTCCGGAACTGCTCCGGAACCGCTGGCTGTATACCGTCTGATAGAGATGTCCGGGATAGCCTTCGTGAGCCAGCGTTGTGAAAAGGGAAAGCTCATCGGAGGTGTCCAGTTCGTTAATATAGATTGTGTTGTTCAGTACATTGTCGATGGGCGGCGTCATATAGAAGGCGGGTGCGGTATACGCTTCCAGACTGTCGTCCACGTATTTGACAGTACAGTCAATGGTATTGGCGCCCTCATCCGCGGGGATCGGCGGATAGTCCTGCTGTATGGCACTTTTCAGACTGGCAAGGATATCTTCCGGTGACATTTCCGGAAGCAGAGCGGCATTTTCCGCTAAATTGTCACGAACAGACTCGTCGCTCTTAAGCAAGTGTCCCAGAGCTGCATAATTGGATGACAGATCGTTATAAAGGAGCTGCTTGATCTCATCGATATCGCGGGAGGAACCGGTCTGCAGATGCAGAAGTGCCTCGTAATATTCCCGTCCACCGGGACGGTGTGCCAGACCGCAGATCTCATCGCCGCTTCCACGCAGCAGTGTAAGCTCATCGGCGAGACGGTCGTATGCGGGCGCGACAACGGTTGTCAGGAGGCGGTTGTTTTCTGACTGATAGGAAGCGGCTTCTTCCCCGGTCAGTACGCCCCGGTCTACCAGTGCCTGTAAGCGAGAATTGAAAGTCACTTCCAGAAAATGTGTATTATTATTCAACTGTTCGGGATTCATGAGGGAAGTACACTGGCGGATCACCTTATCGACAGTCAGATCGGACATAAAAAGTCCGGCGACGGCCTTCTCCCGTTCATATACCATCAGACCGTCGAAGTAATCCGGAATCTGTGTCAGGATAGACAGATACAGTTCCACATCTTCCGCGTTATCAAAGCGATATTCCGCCAGCAGAACCGGCAGTTCCGCGGGCGCGCCCGATGATGGGGAGAGCGGATCGGAGAAATAAGGGTATGCGGCGGTATTGCTTAGCGCGTCTATGTAGGACTCCAGTAAATGATAGAGATAGCGATTGCCGGCCGAAAGTTTCTTATTCTCAAACTTTTCCAGCTGTTTGTCCAGAAGGGATAGCGCATAGACGTCATTTGCCGCTTCGCCTTCATGGTAGACGGGCATTTTGAGAAGCGATTCATCTATATGGTAAGCGTCCGGATCATCCACAGAGTAGTGAAAATGAATCGGATTTGTCTGCAGTTCATTCAGAAAAAAAGTCTCTGTAAAGGATTCAAATTCTGCATCGGCGTGATTTTGTACATACCCGAAGAGGGTAGCAAGACTAAAGCCTGTAAAAAGAATCAGGGCGGCGGCCCACTGCTTTGGAGATAAGATACGTTTCAAGTAAGCACCTGCCGGATGGATTTGTATTAATATATGAGCCCTTCCGGCAAATCATGAGAAGAAGGGGAGAAAAGACCGGATCAGAAAATGATCCGGTCACGTCCGCTTTCTTTACCGAGATATAGTTTTTCATCCGCCTGTTTTATCAGGGTATCCATATCGCTGCTGAAATCATATTCTACCAGCCCGAACGTTAAAGATACGGAGAAAGCTGCGCTGCCGCCGTCAAAGACGATCGCCTTGACCTTGCGGCGGAGCGCTTCCAGAGCGATGTTGGCTTCATCACCGTTGAGTTTCGGGAAGATCAGCAGAAATTCTTCACCGCCCCATCTGGAGACAAACGTGTCCGGGGGAAGTTCTTTCCGGAATGTTTCCGCGATCTTCTTGAGTACAACGTCTCCGATATCGTGCCCGTATGTGTCATTGACACGTTTAAAAAAATCAATATCACAAATACAGAAACTGATCTGATATTCAGGAGCTTTTAAGAGTTTATCCAGATACTCAATTGTCCGCCGTCTGTTATACAGCCCGGTCAGAGGATCGATGCTTGCCTGTCTCTGCAGCTGTTCATTATATTCGATCAGTTTGCCTTCCAGTGCCTGTGTATCCGTGCTGAAGATATAGGCGATCATCGAGAGCGACCAGAAGATCGCTACAGTATTAACCAACTGCAAAGTATTATTAAGCTCATCGGCGAGAATGACTTCCGGAGCGTTGGCACGACAATAGAAAAACAGCGACAGACGCAGCGCGCAGAGGGCAAGGACATAAACTACTTTTGCCGCCTCGTGTCGGTATTTGGCAAAGAAGCAGGAGACAAGCAGCACAATAATAAAGTGCTGTACACCGATATTCCAGCCGAACATAACATTATTGAATAAGATCCAGACGAGAACCGATACGTTCAGGATACAGAATGAGACAAAAGTGCCGCGGCGATAGGACAGAATGAAAATAGCCACAAACAACGCCGTGGAGAGGAGGCAGATGCCTATGCCGCTCATATTGGAAAAGAACAGGAACAGTCCGCTGTTGACCAGCGAGTAGACGATCATGGTAAGGATCAGCAGACGAACGACCACGATAAGCTTCGGGGATTCATTGCGCTCGCCGGTATCTTTACAGATCTTTTGATAGAGGTTATGTATAACATTCGTTTCTTTCATTATGGCGGCCGGTCCTTTACAGAGGGTAAACGCTTTATCAAAATATTAATGTAAATATGTAATCTCAGATTGCGATTTAGTACAAATTATTTATAATGAGATTATAGTCATCATACATCATCTATAGAATTAATGCAATTACGCAATTCAAAAAAGGAGCCTGCGATGCGCCTGGGACAAGTAAAATATCCTATCAAGAATAAACTGATTATGCTGTCAGCCGTGGTGGCGGTTCCGTTTCTGATCATGGTGGTTTATCTGATCTATGCCCTGCGCAATTACAGTGCGGCGTATGATACGATCGTAAGCAATATGACAGTCGCGAATAATTATAATCTGAACTTTAAAGAGGAGATGGATGAGAGTCTGTATAAGCTGGTAGTCGGCGCGGCCACGTTTGAGACGATTAAAGATGACGACAGCCTGGAGGACCCGTATGTGCTGATTGGTGAACTGCGGGAGGATTTTGAAAAGCTGATGCGCATTACGGCAGACGGAGAAAGCCGTACGTGGCTGCAGATCCTGCTGCGCAATATAGATACGCTGGAAGACAAAGTGGGTGATATCAGCGGGAATCTGGGGATGGAGGACAGTTACGACACCAATATAGAGATGCTGGACAATAACATCTATATTATGACGGAACTGATCCAGGATAATATTCAGTATTATATTTATTATCAGACCCAGAGCATGGGACATCTGACGGAGCAGTTAAACGAGAGAGTCAATACGTTTACGGTATTCTGCGCGATTCTGCTTGGGGTTATCCTGCTGATTGTCGTGGTGCTGACGGCTATGATCGTGACCGGAATCATCAGCCCGATCAGAGAACTGTCGCAGGCGACGGAGAAGATATCCCGGGGTGATTTCTCTGTTCGTGTACAGGTAGAGACAAATGACGAGGTAGCGGTGCTGGCGGACGGCGTCAATATCATGACGGAGAGCATAGAGCGGTTTGTCCGCAAGATCAAAGAGGACGAGCGCAAGATGCGCCGCGCGGATCTGCGGCTTTTACAGGAGCAGATCAACCCGCATTTCCTGTATAATACGCTGGATACGATCGTATGGCTGATCGAAGGGAACGATCCTGATAAGGCGGTGAATATGGTTATGTCGTTGTCAGAGTTCTTCCGGCTGGTACTCAGTAAAGGCAGAGAGTATATTACGATACAGGAAGAGGAGATGCACATCAAAAGTTATCTGGAGATCCAGCAGGTGCGGTACAGGGATATTATGGATTATGATATTCAAATTGATCCGGAACTGTATCAATATACGATACTGAAGCTGACACTGCAGCCGCTGGTGGAAAATTCTCTGTATCACGGCATTAAGTATAAGCGCGCGAAAGGCAGTATCAGGGTTACGGGCGCCATGTCCGGGGGAAAGATACGCCTTGTGGTGGAGGATGACGGTGTCGGAATGGAGGCACAGGAGCTTGCCAATCTGCGGGGGGAGATCGTGAAGCCGTGCAAGGATACGGGCAAGGGATTCGGGCTTGCCAATGTCAATGAGCGTATCCGCATGAATTTCGGAGCCGAATACGGTATGACGATTGACTCGGTGCGGGGACAGGGAACACGCGTGGAGATCGTGATTCCGGCGGTGCCTTATGAGCAGCCGGATCAGAACCCGGAGCAGGGAGACATGGTGTCAGTGCCGGAGCTGCCGGCCGGAAAAACAGGGCAGCATACAGATACAGGGTTTGAGGAGTAATGTGAAGTGAGAGAGAACAGAATGAATACACATATAAGCAGAATAGCGCTGGTAATGCTGCCGGCGGTCGTCCTTCTCATGTTTATGCTCGGCTGGGGCATGGGGCTGTTTACCAATATAGACGAAGAAACGGATACGAATGAAGCTTCAGACAGCATCGTGGTAGGCGTGTCGCAGCTTGGCAGCGAATCGGGATGGAGAACTGCCAATACAGAATCCGTGCAGAGGGCTTTTACAAGGCAGAACGGCTATTTTATGATTTTCAGTAATGCAAGACAGAAGCAGGAGAATCAGATTAAAGCGATTCGAAACTTTATTTCCCAACGGGTAGACTATATCGTGCTGGCGCCGGTGGTGGAGAGCGGCTGGGAGACCGTACTGCAGGAGGCAAAGGATGCGGGGATTCCGGTGATCATAATGGACAGAAGTGTGAAGGTGGAGGATGAAAGTCTGTATGTTACGTGTGTAGGTACAAATTCTGTTGAAGAGGGTCAGAAGGCAGGGAGATGGCTGGAGGAGCATCTGATCAGACGGAAAAGAGCGGATGAAGACATTAATATAGTCGTATTGAAAGGGACGGAGGGCGCGTCGGCACAGATCGGGCGCACAGCGGGATTCTCCATGATAGCCGGGGAGCATGACAACTGGCATATACTGGAACAGGAGTACGCAGATTTTACGATATACAAAGGGAAAGAAGTGATGGCACGGTTTCTGAATAAATATGAAAATATAGATGTGGTGGTATCGCAAAATGATGATATGACATTCGGTGCGATTGAGGCGATCCGTGAGTCCGGCAGAACAGTGGGAGTGGGCGGTGATATTACAATTATTTCTTTTGATGCGGTTCATGATGCGCTCGAGATGGTGGCGGAGGGAACGATCAATGTGGACATTGAATGTAATCCCGAGCAGGGGGAGTACATTTCCGAGGTAATCCGTATGCTTGAGAACGGGCAGGAAGTTGAGAAGAGATATTATGTGGAGGAAGACATTTTCACGATGGAGAATGTGACACAGGAAATATTGGATACAAGGATTTATTAGCGATATATCTGTATGTGCAAGCGATGCTGCAGATGAAAACGCGGCAGACACGGTGGTATTGACAGAAAGGAGCAGGTTATAAAAATGCTGAAAGTATTTCTTGTGGAGGATGAGAGTATTGTCAGAGAGGGACTGCGGGATAACATCCCGTGGCAGCAGTGGGGTTATCAGTTCGTCGGGGAGGCGAGCGACGGAGAGATGGCGCTGCCGTTGATTCAGAAGCTGAAACCGGATGTATTGTTTACGGATATCAAGATGCCGTTTATGGACGGGCTGTCTTTAAGCCGTATTGTGCATCAGGAATTTCCGGATATGAAAATCATTATTATCAGCGGCTACGATGATTTTGAATATGCCAGGCAGGCGATTGCCGTGGGCGTGGAACAGTATCTGCTCAAGCCGATTACGAGAGCGAATCTCCAGAAAGTGCTGGCGGAGTTAAAGACGAAGATCGAGACAGAACGTGAACAGAGGAACTATCAGGAGAAGTACCAGAATGAGACGAGAGCATATGAGCAGTTCTCCAGAACGAACTTCTTTGTGAAGGTGTTCGAGGGCAGAATGCCTGTTCAGGATATCTATGAGGAGGCGGCGAAGCTGTCGTTAAAGATCAATGCGCCCTGTTACAATCTGTTGATGTTTACCCTGACGGAGAAGCGCGGCGGTGAAAACAGCGGATTTGAGTCGGAGACTTTTGCAAGAACAAGAGAAGAGATGCTGCGCTATTTCGTGCGCTATCCGGAACACCTCGTTTTCCGGTGGAATGTCAACACGTACGGGGTACTGATCAAGGGTAATCCGGAGCAGATGAAAGAACTGACGGCGAGGAATCTGGAGAATCTCGAACGGATCTGCAAACCGGCGGAAGGGGATCTTGACTGGTATGCGGCGGTGGGAGAGCCGGTGGAGCGTCTGAGTATGCTGGCGGAGTGCTATGGTAAAGTCAATCATCTGTTTGCCTACCGTTTTCTGATGCCGTCGGTGCATATCTTTACAAGTGAGGTAACGGACAATTATATGCCGCTTGAGTCGAGCGGCAAGATCGGGGACATTGACTATGCAAAAGTAAGACCGGAACTGATCAATGATTTCTTACAACAGGGCAGCCATGCCGAGATTGCGGAGTTTGTGGAAGGCTGGGTGCTCAGCATTCAGGAGGCGCTCAAATCCAGACTGTTTCAGAATTATCTTGTATTTCATATTCACTTTGTCACCATGGCATATGTGGAGTCCATCGGATATGACAAGAAGCAGTTTCTGGAGCTGCTCGGGGAAGAACAAATACAGGAGGTAAATCTGGGGATTGAAGAGCTTTCCGCATACATTTGCAATATTTTAGAGAAGGCAATGGAACTGCGCGATCGTGAATCCGACAATCAGGGCAGGAAGGCCCTCAAAAGAGCGCTCGAATATATAGAAGAGAACTATATGCAGGAGACGCTGTCGCTCAATACGGTGGCCGGCGAGGTCGGCGTCAGTGCGAACTATTTCAGCGCGATCTTCAGTCAGGCAATGGATGTGACCTTTGTGGAGTACGTGACGCAGAAGCGCATGGAGAAGGCCAGAAAACTGCTGCGTCAGACGGAGAAGCATTCCGGCGATATCGCACTTGAGGTCGGGTATAAAGACCCGCACTATTTCAGCTTTGTATTCAAGAAGACCCAGGGGTGCACACCGCGGGAATACCGCCTGTCTGCGAAAGAATAGAACATCCGCTATAGACCGGAATGGAGGGGCGCATCGCTCTCCCTGCGGACAAGCTGCCATGGAATCGTATGGGAGACTGCGGGTATGCCGCGGAGCTGTTCGAGGATACAGCCGGCGGCACATTCGCCAATCTCATGCGGCGCGTGCGTCAGGGTGGTGATGCGCACGCTGCTCACTTCGCTTAAGTAGCTGTTGTCAAAGCACACCACGGATATTTCATGCGGTACATGGATGCCGGCATAGGATAATTCCTTGATCAGCCAGTAAGCGACTTCGTCGTTATAGCAGACAACGGCGGAACAGCCGGACAGACGTTCCTGTATGAAATTCGTGACAAAGCGTGTGTCCTGCCTCGCCTCCAACGCGTCAATATCCGGAGAGGTATACCACCCGACATGAGCGTCCACAAGTGGATGACCCAGGTCGCGCAGGCGGGATGCCACACCGTGGTAACGCTCCGGTCCCTGTGCGTCGTCCATTTTAAAAAGACCGGCTATCCGGGTGTGCCCCAGTGAGACAAGATGTTCCGCCAGCAGACAACCGCCGTAATAGTTGTCGTCCTTAACATAGATACTGTCCGGAAAGGCCGGATAATAGTTGTGAAGGAACAGAATAAAGGTGCCGCGCTCCCGCAGACGCTCATAAAGATCCAGATTAGGACTGGGGAGAGTGCTTTTGCAGCCTTCCACGATCATGCCGCATGGAGGCTGCTCCAGCAGTGTCTTAAGGTGCGAACGCTCGACGGATGTGTCGTTACCGGTAGGATAGATCCGGAGCTGATATTTGTGTTCCGAGAGTGCAGCCTGTATATCGGATAACAGCTGGGGATAGATGTATTCCTGACTGCTGGCAATGAGGATCGGAATGACACCGCCCCCGTTGTCTGTGGACACACCGGTGGCGTAAGAGCCGCTGCCCTGTCTGCTGGTGATGATACCCTGTTTATGGAGCAGCGCCAGTGCGGCGCGCACGGTCTGGCGGCTGACATGGTATTCAGCGCACAGTTGTGACTCGGTAGGCAGCCTGGAGATGCCGCTTTGCAGATTGCGTCTGATCCGCTCGGTGAGCGTGCTTGCCAATGCTTCATATTTTGTCATCTTTATCTCCGCTTAGGTCCTTTCTCCGTTTCTGATCAGGATGCTGCCTGTTCTTGTTGGATTTTCTATATCATTTCAAAGAAAAATTCCCCTTTATTCATAATTTGTTCATAATATATACAATATTTATTCATAAATATTTCAACTTTAAAGTAAAATTTTAACTTTATAACAAGAAAGTATCGTGAATGCAAGATGTCCGTACAGGAAAAAAATACCTGCCTGTTGTAAAAATATTAAAATTTTCTACCAGACAGACTTAAAATCATAAAATAATTACAAAAAATAAAAATTTGTATTGAATACAGATAGTATAGCATATAATTTGTATTGTACAAGTCATCTAAATTACAAAACCGGAAAGATTCCTGTATTGATAGGCGGAAGATGATTTGTTACAGTAATATCAGAAACAGCGAGGTATTGGCGCTCCTGTTTCAGGGTTTCCAACAAATACATTATAATTAGGAGGAATTTATAATGAAAAAGAAATTGGCAGTTTTATTAGCAGGCGCAATGGTAATGGCAAGTCTTGTAGGATGCGGCGGTGATGACGCAGCTACAACAACAAACGACGCTCCGGCAGCAGAGCCTGAGGTAGAGGCAGAGGCAGAGCCGGAAGCAGAAGCCGAGGCAGAGCCGGAAGCAGAACCGGAAGCAGAGGCACCTGCAGATGACGCAGCAGCAGGCGGCATGATCAGTGTAGGCTTCGCACAGGTAGGACATGAGTCTGACTGGCGTGCAGCTAATACAAAGAACTATCAGGATGCATTCTCAGAGGCTAACGGCTACGAGTTATCCTTCGTAGACGCTGACAATGACAACGCAGTTCAGTTAGAGGCAGTTCGTACCTTTATCCAGCAGGAAATGGATTATATCTGTATCGCTCCGATCGAGACAGCAGGTTGGGACACAGTTCTTCAGGAGGCACAGGACGCAGGTATTCCGGTACTGATCGTTGACCGTTCCGTAGACGCTGATCCTTCTTTATACACCACACAGCTTGGCTGCGACATGGTTGCAGAAGGTGAGACAGCTGGTAACTGGCTGGCTGAGTACTTAAACGGCGAAGAGGCTAAGATCCTCGTAATCGAAGGTTCCGTTGGTGCATCCGCAACACTCGGACGTACAGAAGGCTTTAACAACATCGCAGCAAGCCACAGCGAGTGGGAGATCCTGGATTCTCAGTCCGGTGACTTCACACAGGCAGGCGGACAGGAAGTTATGGAGTCCTTCATCAAATCCTACAGCGATTTCAACGTAGTAGTATGTCAGAACGATAACGAAGCATACGGCGCAATGGATGCAATGGATGCAGCAGGTATCACATACGGTGTAGACGGCGATGTTATCATCATCTCCTTTGACGCTACACACGACGGCTTACAGTATACATTAGACGGCAAGATCAACTGTAACGTAGAGTGTAACCCTCTGCAGGCTGAATTTGCAGCAGAAGTTATCCAGAAGTTAGAGGCAGGCGAGGCTGTAGACGCTCAGACCATCGTTAAGGATGAAGCTTTCGTAGCTCCTGGTATCACATCTCAGTACGCAGTAACAATGACACAGGAAGTGCTTGACGGCCGTGCTTACTAAGATTCATATCTGAACCGAATATCGAGAATAGAATAGGGAGAGAAAGTACATTTCTCTCCCTTTTTCTTTCCCTAAATTTGGTGTATAATTATGGAAATGCATAATAATTGTCGGATAATTTCCGGCAAGAAGTGTGGAATGTGCGACAGCAGAAGGTATCAGCTGCGGGCTGGGCAAGAATGGAGGATAAGTATGGATAGCAATATTGCTTTGACAATGCGAGGCATCTGTATGACATTCCCGGGGGTGAAGGCGCTTGACAATGTGGATTTTACTTTGAAGAAAGGTGAGATTCGTGCACTGATGGGTGAGAACGGTGCAGGAAAATCCACGCTGATCAAATGTCTGACGGGTGTCAACAAGTTTGAAGCCGGTGAGATTCATGTAGACGGCATTGAGGGTCCGATCGTCAATAAAGACACGATGGACGCGCAACACAAAGGAATCTCGACAGTTTATCAGGAGGTAAATCTGTGTCCGAATCTTTCGGTTGCAGAGAACCTTTACATCGGACGCGAGCCGCTCACGAAGATCGGCACGGTCAACCGCCGCAAGATGAATCAGATGGCGGCACAGCTGATGAAAGATCTGGATCTGGATATTGAAGTGACGAAGAATCTGGAAGAATATTCACTGGCACTGCAGCAGATGATTGCAATTGCCCGTGCTGTAGATATGGAGAGTAAGGTACTGATCCTTGACGAGCCTACATCCTCTCTGGATGATAATGAAGTGGAGAAGCTGTTCGGCATGATGAAGCGGCTGCGCAGCCAGGGCGTCGGCATTATATTTGTAACGCACTTCTTAGAGCAGGTGTATGCAGTGTGCGACGGCATTACGGTACTGCGTAACGGTACGCTGGTCGGTGAGTACACCGTGGAGGAACTGCCGAGAGTCAAGCTGGTAGCGGCGATGATGGGTAAAGACTTCGACGATCTGGCATCGATTAAACCGGAAGGCACCATGGACTTTACCAATGCACCGCTCGAGATCGATGCAAAGGGATTAAGCCATTCCGGAACGATCAAGCCGTTTGATCTGGAGATCCATAAAGGCGAGGTGGTAGGTCTTACCGGACTGCTCGGAAGCGGACGAAGCGAACTGGCGCGCGCAATCTACGGTGCAGACAGAGCGCAGACCGGTACGCTTAAGGTTGCAGGACAGGAAGTGAAGGTGAAGAGTCCGATCGATGCTATGAATCTCGGTATGGGACTGCTTCCCGATGACAGAAAAGCGGAAGGTATCATCGGTGATCTGTCGGTGCGTGAGAATATCATTCTCGCGATGCAGGCAAAAGCCGGAATCTTCAAGAAGATTCCGATGGCAAAGCAGATCGAGATCGCTGATAAATACATAGAAATGCTGCAGATCAAGACAGCAAGCAGAGAGACACTGATCAAGAGACTGTCAGGCGGTAACCAGCAGAAGGTGATTCTGGCAAGATGGCTTGCCACCAATCCGGATTTCCTGATTCTGGATGAACCTACCCGTGGTATTGATATCGGTACCAAGACGGAAATTCAGAAGCTGGTGATCAAACTTGCGCAGGAAGGCAAGAGCCTGATCTTTATCTCCTCCGAGATCGAAGAGATGCTGCGTACCTGTAACCGGATGGCGGTTCTTCGTGACGGCGCCAAGGTCGGCGAGATCGGCGGCGATGAGATGACACAGGAAGGCGTAATGCACGCGATTGCAGGAGGTGCAGCACATGAGTAAATTAAAGAAAATTACAAAAATGCAGTTGTTTCTGCCGATATTCAGCATGCTGCTTGTTATGCTGGTAAATGTAATCTATGATCTTGCGAGCGGCAATGCGCCGTTTGGATTCTTTTCCATCAGCACGCAGGTTACTTCTTCCGGCAACACCATCCTGTACGGACGTCTGATCGATATCCTGAATCGAGGCAGTGAAGTTGCCATCCTGGCAATCGGTATGACGCTTGTTGTATCCGCTTCCGCGGGAACGGATATCTCGGTCGGCTCGGTTATGAGTCTGTCCGGCGGTATGTGCTGTATGCTTCTGGCAGGATACGGCGTAACCAATGTATCCGAGTATGCAAGCCCTCTCTGGGTCGGCATTGGTGCAGGCATTCTGGTTGCAGTGGTTTGTGGTCTGTTTAACGGATTTCTGGTGGCGTACCTGAACATCCAGCCGATGGTTGCGACGCTGATTCTATGGTCGGCCGGCCGTGCAATCGGACTGCTGTTGTGCAACAGCGCGATCGTGTACGTACGTGTGCCTTCCTTCCAGGTGTTCGGATCTTATGTGGGCTTCCTTCCGACACCGATTCTGATCGCGGCAGTCTGCGTCCTGATCATGGCATTATTACTGAAATTCACGGCGCTCGGCACGTTTGTACAGAGCGTTGGTATTAATAAGAAAGCGGCGAGAATATCAGGGTTCAATTCCTCGAAGATCATCCTGATGTGTTATGCGATCTGCGGACTGTGTGCAGGCATTGCAGGTATCACGGCAACATCACGTATTTATTCCGCGGACACGAACAACATCGGTCTGAATATGGAACTGGATGCGATCCTGGCGGTAGCGCTCGGCGGTAACAGCCTGGGCGGCGGCAAGTTTAATCTGGCCGGCTCCATCATCGGCGCCTACACGATTCAGGCGATTACAACGACATTGTATGCGCTCGGTGTATCTTCTGCACAGGCTCCGGTATTCAAGGCGATTGTGGTTATCCTGATCGTCGTGATTCAGGCGGAACCCGTAAGAGAGTACTTTAAAAAACTGTCGGCTAAAAAAGCCGCTGCAAAGGAGGCGTAACAAGTATGAAGAAGAAGTTGAACGGCAACAGTATCTTATTACTTATCACCGTCATCCTGTTTGTTGTGATGTATGCAGCGGGCTGTATCGTGTACGCAAATAAAGGATTTACGCATCTGCAGACATTCCTGAATATCCTGATCAACAATGCGGGTCTGATCTGTATCACGGCGGGTATGACATGCGTTATGCTGACGGGCGGTATTGATATTTCCGTAGGCTCCGTAGTAGCTATGGACTGTATGTTTCTGGCGGTAGGCATGGAGCATTGGGGTATGAAGAGTCCGGTGCTGATCCTGTTAGTGCTGCTGATCGGCATCGTGTTTGGTATCGTGCAGGGATACTGCATTGCATATCTGGATATCCAGCCGTTTATTGTGACGATGGCGGGTATGTTCTTTGCGAGAGGTATGACGGCGGTGATCTGTACGGATCAGGTCAGCATTGTGTCGGATGAGTTGTTTGTCAAGCTGTCTACCATGAAGCTGAACATCCCTTTCCACATCGGCGCATATGAGAACAAGAAGGGCATTCTGCAGATACCTTATGTGAGAATCACGGTAGTGATCGCGCTGCTGGTTGTATTACTGATTTTCTTAATGCTGAAATATACGAAGTTCGGAAGAAGCATCTACGCGGTGGGCGGTAACAGCCAGTCTGCAACCCTGATGGGACTGGATGTGCGCAAGACGAAGATGAAGACTTATGTGCTGGCAAGTTTCCTGGCTTCCATCGGCGGTATCTGTTACTGTCTGAACACGATGTGCGGTACGACCACACAGGCTTCCGGTCTGGAAATGGATGCGATTTCTTCCGCTGTCATCGGCGGTACGCTCTTAACAGGCGGTGTCGGTAATGTGGGCGGCTCTCTGGTCGGCGTACTGATCAACGGCACGATTTCCACACTGGTGAAATCGCACGGTAAACTGGTCAGCTCCTGGGCGAATATCGTAACGGCGATTCTGCTGTGCTTCTTTATCGTATTGCAGGCGATTCTGGCTAAGGTGAAAGAGAGTAAAAAGGCATAACACAGGCGCTTTAATACATATGAGAGACGTGCATATCGTGTGCAGATGCGCATAACATGCGCGTCTCTTGTTTGCATGACGGAAAACATATATTATATATAAAAGTAAAATATTTTAGTAAAACAAAAATGTATTGCTTGCATAATGGCATCTGCAAGTGATAAGATTTAATTATGGAAAATAATAACAGTGCTGAAACGGGGGTTTTAAAATGAAAGCAGTAAAAAATTACAAGTTCTGGTTTTGTACGGGTTCACAGGATTTATACGGAGACGAATGTCTCAGGAAAGTGGCGGATCACTCCGCTAAAATTGTGGAGGGACTGAACGCATCCGGCAGGCTGCCTTTTGAAGTGGTGCTTCGGCCGACGCTGATCAGTCAGGCGTCGATCAGACAGACCTTTAACGATGCGAATAATGATCCCGACTGTGCGGGTGTCATCACATGGATGCATACCTTTTCACCGGCGAAGATGTGGATTCTTGGATTAAAAGAATTTAAGAAGCCGCTCTGCCATCTGCATACACAGTTTAATGAAGAACTTCCCTATGATACGATTGATATGGATTTCATGAATGAGAACCAGTCTGCGCACGGCGACAGAGAGTACGGTCATATCGTGAGCCGTATGGGGATCGAGCGCAAGATCATCGTCGGACACTGGGCGAATCCGGGCGTGCAGGAACAACTCGGAAGCTGGATGCGGACCGCGCTGGGCGTGATAGAATGTTCTCATATCCGTGTATGCCGTTTCGGCGACAACATGAATAACGTGGCGGTAACCGAAGGCGATAAAGTGGAAGCGCAGATCAAATTCGGCTGGGAGATCGATCATTACTGTGTCAACGACCTGGTAGACTATGTCGAGGCGGTTTCACAGGGTGATGTGGATGCGCTCGTAGAGGAATACTACGGCAAATACAAGATTATCGACGACGGCCGTGACGCGGACGAGTTCAGACGGCATGTGGCGGTACAGGCCAGACAGGAGATCGGTATCGAGAAATTCCTGACAGACAACGATTATCATGCGGTTGTGACGCATTTCGGTATGCTGGGCGGTTTAAAACAGCTTCCGGGTCTCGCGATCCAGAGACTGATGGAGAAGGGCTATGGCTTCGGCGCGGAAGGAGACTGGAAAGTTGCCGCCATGGTGCGTATGATGAAACTGATGACGGCGGATATCAAGGACGCCAAAGGAACTTCCATGATGGAAGATTACACTTATAATCTCGTTCCGGGCAAAGAGGGTATCCTGCAGGCGCATATGCTTGAAGTATGTCCTTCCGTGGCGGACGGCGAGATCGGCATCAGAGTATGCCCGCTGTCCATGGGTAACAGAGAGGATCCTGCGCGTCTTGTATTTACATCGAAGACAGGTCCGGCAGTGGCATGTTCACTCGTTGACCTCGGCACGAGATTCAGACTGCTCATCAATGCGGTTGACTGCAGGAAGGTAGAGAAGCCTATGCCGAAACTGCCGGTAGGTACGGCATTCTGGACGCCGCAGCCGAATCTGGAGATCGGTGCGACAGCATGGATTCTTGCGGGCGGCGCGCATCATACGGCATTCTCTTATGATCTGACGGTAGACCAGATGGTTGACTGGGCGGCAGCAATGGGAATCGAGAGTGTTGTCATTGATCAGGACACAACGATCCGTAACTTTAAGAACGAACTGAGATGGAATGATGTTGCGTTCCGCTAAAAGGAGGAATATATATGGGAGCAAAAGAATGTATTGCAAGCGGCAAGGCGGTGTTGGGCATTGAGTTTGGCTCGACAAGAATCAAGGCGGTGCTGGTGGATGAGGCGAATCAGCCCATCGCATCGGGAGCGCATGACTGGGAGAACAGACTTGAGAACGGGATCTGGACATACAGCCTGGACGATATCTGGACGGGACTGCAGGACTGCTATCAGAAACTGACGCAGGACGTGCAGACAAAGTACGGTGAGAAACTTGTCAGACTTGGCGCAATGGGATTCAGCGCCATGATGCATGGGTATATGGCGTTTAACGAAAAGGACGAGTTGATGGTGCCCTTTCGCACATGGAGAAATACAATTACCGAGGAGGCATCCAATAAGCTGACGGAGTTATTCAATTACCATATTCCGCAGAGATGGACGATCGCGCATCTCTATCAGGCGGTTTTGAACGGCGAGGAGCATGTGGCGGATTTAAGATTTGTCATCACGCTGGCCGGTTATATTCAGTGGAAGCTGACCGGCGAGAAGATTGTCGGTGTGGGCGAGGCTTCGGGTATGTTCCCGATTGACATTGCAACGGGGCAGTTCTATGAGAGAATGCTTGACCAGTTTGACGCGGCTGTGGCAGACAAGGGATATGACTGGAAACTGCGCGACGTGCTTCCCGCTGTATATACAGCAGGACAGCAGGCGGGCTCTTTGACCGAAGAGGGCGCGAAACTGTTAGATCCTACGGGTACACTGCAGGCAGGCGTACCTTTCTGCCCGCCGGAAGGCGATGCCGGAACAGGCATGGCGGCGACCAACAGTGTGGCGCAACGTACCGGTAACGTATCTGCCGGAACGAGCGTGTTCGGCATGATCGTGCTGGAGCAGGAACTCTCTAAGGTATATGACGCCATTGACCTTGTGACGACGCCTGACGGCAGTCTGGTGGCAATGGTGCACTGCAATAACTGCACGTCCGATCTGAATGCATGGGTGAACCTTTTCAAAGAGTATTCGGAACTGATGGGTATGAAGGTAGACATGAACGAACTGTACGGCAGCCTCTACCGCAAAGCGTTAGAGGGCGACGATGACTGCGGCGGTCTGCTGGCATACAATTATTTCTCAGGTGAGCATGTGACGGGATTCAACGAAGGAAGACCGCTGTTTGTCCGCACACCGGATGCGAAGTTCAATCTGGCGAACTTCATGAGGGTGCACCTGTTTACTTCGCTCGGCGCATTGAAGACCGGCTTCGACATTCTGTTCCGGGAGGAGAAAGTGCAGGTGGACGAGATCCTGGGGCACGGCGGCTTGTTCAAGACCAAAGGCGTCGGGCAGGGCATCCTGGCGGCGGCCATGAACGCGCCGGTAAGTGTTATGGAGACAGCCGGCGAGGGCGGCGCATGGGGAATTGCGCTGCTGGCCTCCTATATGATCAACAAAGGCGCTGACGAGAGTCTGGCGGCGTTCCTTGACAGTAAAGTATTTGCCGGACAGAAAGGCGAGAAGATGGAGCCGAAGGCATCCGATGTACAGGGCTTTGATGCATTTATGAAGCTGTACAGTGCGGGACTTGCGGTCGAGAGAGCGGCGGTCGAAACGGTGTAGTCTATTTGTGCAGTCTATTCATAGAAAAGAAAGGTGTGACAAAAATATATGTTAGAGGAATTAAAGAAACGTGTCTATGAAGCGAATATGCTTCTGCCGAAGTACGGATTGGTTACTTTTACATGGGGCAATGTCAGTGAAATCGACGCGGAGAGCGGAATATTCGCGATCAAGCCCAGCGGTGTGGACTACGATAAACTGACACCTGACGACATGGTACTGGTGGATCTGGAAGGAAATAAGGTGGAAGGGAAATATAATCCTTCTTCCGATACGGCAACCCATGTGGAACTATATAAGGCTTATCCGGAGATCGGCGGTGTGGTACATACACATTCATCTTATGCGACCAGCTGGGCGCAGGCGGGCAGGAGCATTCCGTGCTACGGAACGACCCACGCGGATTATTTCTACGGTGAGATCCCCTGTTTAAGATGCTTAAACGCGGATGAGATCGCGGATGCCTATGAGAAGAACACAGGACTTCTGATCGTCAGTGAATTTAAGAGAATGGAGAAAGACCCGGCGGCGGTTCCGGCAGTACTCTGTAAGAATCACGGACCTTTCGCCTGGGGCAGGGATGCCCATGAAGCAGTACATAATGCGGTGGTGCTGGAAGAAGTTGCGAAGATGGCTTACCGCGCCGAGACGATCAATGCACGGATTCAGCCTGCACCGCAGGAACTGCAGGATAAGCACTACTACAGGAAACACGGTGCAAACGCTTATTACGGGCAGGAAAAGTAAAGATCATGACTTCAAAAATTCCGGTTGGCAGATTTGTGTAGATTGTGCTATGATTGAGGACGTATAACAGAAAGTATGGCAAATGGAATATGTGGCAATACAATATTATGAATGCGGAGGTTGGCGATGAATAAATCAGAGTTACAAAGAGCAGCGAATGAAGTCCGTAAAGGGATCATAACCGCAGTGCACGGCGCGAAGGCCGGACATCCGGGCGGTTCATTGTCTGCGGCAGACATTTTTACATATCTTTATTTTGAAGAAATGAATATTGATCCGAAGAACCCGAAGAAGGCGGACAGGGACCGGTTCGTGTTATCTAAGGGACACACGGCTCCCGGACTGTACTCGGCGCTTGCCAACAGAGGTTATTTTCCGGTGGAGGACTTAAAGACACTGCGGCATCTGGGCTCCTATCTGCAGGGACATCCCTGTATGCAGGAGACGCCTGGTGTGGATATGTCTTCCGGTTCTCTGGGACAGGGGATTTCGGCGGCAGTCGGCATGGCGCTGGCGGCTAAGATGGACGGTAAGGATTACAGAACTTATACGCTGCTCGGCGACGGGGAGATCCAGGAAGGACAGGTATGGGAGGCGGCTATGTTTGCCGGACACCGTAAGCTGGATAATCTGGTAGTGATCGTGGACAATAACGGACTGCAGATCGACGGTAAGATCGACGATGTGTGTTCGCCTTATCCTATTGATAAGAAGTTTGAAGCTTTTAACTTCCATGTGATCAACATTGACGGCAACGACTTCGACCAGATCGATGCGGCGTTTGGGGAGGCGAAGGCAACAAAAGATATGCCCACGGCAATTATCTGTAAGACCGTGAAAGGTAAAGGCGTGTCCTTTATGGAGAATAATGCCGGCTGGCACGGCAAAGCGCCTAATGATGAAGAGTATGAGACGGCAATGGCGGATCTGGAGAAGATCGGTGCAGAATTAGGAGGTGCAAACTAATGGCAGACGTTAAGAAAATTGCTACCCGTGAAAGTTATGGCAATGCACTTGCCGAGTGTGGCGCTGATTTCCCGAATCTGGTCGTTCTGGATGCCGACCTTGCGGGGGCGACGAAGACAGGCGTATTTAAGAAGGCGTATCCGGATCGTCATATCGACTGCGGTATTGCGGAATGTAACATGACAGGCATCGCGGCGGGCATGGCGACCTGCGGCAAGATACCTTTTATCAGTTCCTTCGCGATGTTTGCGGCAGGACGTAACTTCGAACAGGTTCGTAACTCGATCGGCTATCCGCATCTGAATGTCAAGATCGGTGCAACCCATGCCGGTATTACGGTGGGCGAGGACGGTGCGACCCACCAGTGTAATGAGGACGTGGCGCTGATGCGGACGATTCCGGGCATGACTGTAATCGTGCCCTCCGATGATGTGGAAGCGAAGGCGGCCGTGCGTGCGGCAATTACGTTCGAGGGCCCTGTATACCTCCGGTTTGGCCGTGCGGCGGTGCCGGTGATCAATGAGAGACCGGATTATCAGTTCGAAATCGGCAAAGGCGTGCTGCTGCGTGAGGGTAAGGACGTGACGATCGTGGCGAGCGGCATCACGGTGGCCTCTGCGCTGGAGGCGGCAGACATGCTGGCGGCAGACGGGATCAGTGCGGAAGTGATCAACATTCATACGATCAAGCCGCTGGACGAAGAACTGATACTGGCTTCTGCGAAGAAGACGGGTAAGGTCGTGACGGCGGAGGAACATTCCGTGATCGGTGGTCTTGGCAGCGCGGTATGCGACTGTCTGTCCGCGAAATGTCCGACACAGGTTCTGAAGATCGGCATGCAGGATGTGTTCGGTGAGTCCGGTTCTGCGAATGCGCTGGTGGAGAAGTATGGATTAGACGGTAAGGGAATCTACGGCTCTGTGAAGAATTTCGTTAAATAGAAAGGCATGGACGTATATATGTCTGAGCAAATGAAAAGAAAGAAGATCTTGTCTCCCTCTATACTGGCGGCGGATTTCGCCAGACTGGGAGAGCAGGTTACGGAGGCGGCGAAAGCGGGTGCGGAATATCTGCATATTGATGTGATGGACGGCGTGTTCGTGCCTTCGATATCCTTCGGGATACCTGTCGTGAGATCGCTGCGTAAGATTACGAACAGCATATTTGACGTGCATTTGATGATCGTGGGACCGGAACGTTATGTGAAGGAGTTTGCGCAGTGCGGGGCGGACAGCATCACTTTTCATCTGGAAGCAGCTGAGGATGCCGAGGAGCTGATTGATCAGATTCATGCGCTGGGGTGTAAGGCCGGTATGTCGATCAAGCCGCAGACACCTGTGGAAACAGTCAGGAAATATCTGACCAAACTGGATATGCTGCTGGTGATGACGGTGGAGCCGGGCTTCGGCGGTCAGCAGTATATACCGGAATCCACGGAACGGATCAGACAGGTCCGGCAGATGGCCGACGAACTCGGGACAGAATTGGACATTCAGGTGGACGGCGGTATCACACAGGACAATGTGCAGGAGGTCCTGACTGCCGGCGCCAATGTGATCGTGGCGGGTTCCGCGATTTTTAAAGGTAATATTACGGAGAATGTTAAGAGACTGATGGCACAGTTTTAGACAGAAAAAAGTCGGATATTGACAGCATAACTACAGTAACCGTTTATTTTTGGGAGTTTTGCGGTCATATTTTGCTTGATATTCTACGAATAATAAAATAGTATTGAAATAAGAGAAATTTTTTAATATCATAACTACAATGCTAATTGTAGATTGTAGAGACTACGGAGGCAGGATATGACACTTGAAAACTTAACAGATTGTGAACAGTTGGTAATGAAGACGGTATGGGATGCCGATGAGGAGCTCAGCCTTATGGAAATCATGCAGAGAGTGAATGATAAATACCATAAGAAATGGAAGCCGCAGACAGTATCCACATTTCTGGCACGGCTTGTGAGGAAAGGGTATCTGAGACATTATCGCCAGGGACGTGTATTCTTCTATCAGATTTTGATTCCGCTTGAGGAGTATAAGGGACAGTTAACGAATGACTATGTCAACTTCTGGAATCATGACAATGCTGATGAATTTCTTTGTGCGTTGGCGCAGGGGCGGCCTATACGAAAGGATGAGGTCGAGAGAATACAAAAGATGATCGATGGACTGGGTAAATAATTTATTCCTTGCATTACTGTTGACTGATATCACGGGAACCATATTCTATATGACGGAGCTGTTGCTACGGAAAAGGACGAAACTGGATGCCGGCTTTCAGCGTTTTCTGACTATGGTATCGCTGGGCGCGTATCTTGTACCGCTTGTTTATTTTGTGCTGTATCTGGACAGGCGGCTTCATGCGGCAGGAGCGGAAGATAAGATCAATCTGTTCTATAACACGCCGTATACGAGAACATTGAATGCGGCTTGCGGGTGTATATGGGTCAGTATGTTTCTGGCGCTTCTGCTTTACAGGCTGGTGCGGTGTCTTCGGTGGAGTCGCATCTGTAAAGGTAATATTCCGGAAGAGGACAAGATGGTTTTCAAGGTGCTTCAGGATGTTTGTGCTGAACTAGGGATCAGGAATCGGATATCCGTGTGTATGAATGATTCCGTAAATATGCCGTGCATTACTTACAGGCGTGGCTATACGGTGGTCATGCCGCTATGGCAGTACACAGAAGAGGAAGCAAGGGTTATTCTATACCATGAACTGTGTCATTTCCACAATGGGGATCTTGTCTGCAAGACGATTGGCAGTATTGTTACTTTGCTGCATGTGTTTAATCCGGCAGCCCATATTCTGTTTAAACAGATGAAGGTGGACTGCGAGAAATATTGTGACAAGGTAGCATGTAAAAAGGGCGAAAATAAATTTACCGACTCGGGGTATTTTCAGGTTATCCTGAAAATATCTTCCGAGGACGGTAAGTGGGAGCGCCACCAGCTGTTTCAGCTGGCGGCCGGCAGATCGGATTGTGAGAGGAGAGTAGAATACATGAGTGAATATCAGAAGCGCGGTGGTTTGAAGAGAAATACAGCTATCGCGTTAGCGGCATGCTTTATTGTAGGAAGCTGTACAACATCACTGGCGGCTGGCAACGGCGTTCTGGCAGCATATGAAGGGCTTGCAGAGCGGACGAGTGTTCGACAGACTTATGCGGAGGAGAAGACGGACAGTGCCGCAGCGGCGATTAACTGCCATGCAGGCGGCATGATAGAGGCTGTGTCAGATGATGTGACGGACAGTATGCCCGGGGATATTGCAGACAATACGGACGACGAGATCGTCAGGGTGCTTTCCAAGGCATATGATGTGGATCCCGAAGATGTGATTATGATGGGAGATGACGACATCGAACTGCAAAGTGAGTTTATTAACCTTACGTGGAAGGTTCCCGCGGGGAAGATCTATGTGTCTTCCGGTTTCCGGCAGAGTGTGGGGGACTGGGTAACGCTTACAGTTTCAGGCACGCCGGAGGATATCGAGTATGAGATGGGGATCAAAGACCCGGACGAAATCATGTGGTATGTGTTGGGTTCTGGAGATACAATGCAAAGGTTTGATATCGTGATGGACGGCAGGCATTATCTCTATATCATGAATACAAGCGAGGACAGAGAACTGCGGGCGGCTATCACCCTGATCAGGAACTTTGCGGCTGATGTGGAGAAAGAAGAGGGCGGTGAGCCTTGATGCCGTCATACGTGTCGAAGAGACAGGTACGTCCGCATGGCGCAGGCAGTTAATGCAGGGCAGGAATGAGAAGTTCACGATACAGTGAGTAAGAAGACGGCGGAGACCGCGTGATGGGACGCGATGCCGCCGCCTTTGTGTTATGGCTGTGTAATGTGCAGATAAGATTAATATTGCTGACAGTTCAGCCCTGCACTATTCCGCGAGTAAAATCGCTCTGTATGCGATTTTATGAGTTGTGAAAGCGCCAAAATGCGACTTTGGAGCATTTTGTGTGCATCAGGAGTGACAGTGAAGCCGAAGGCTGAACTGTTATTAATATTGTGCTAAAATATCGCAGGAGATTGTTATGAAGCGGCATATTATGGTATGATCAGATTGCCGTATGTGATTCCTGCGTGTTTGACATTAAGATTAGAACGCAGGCACGGTTAAGATATGACATTTGCGTACAGAATAAAAGCGGGGAGAGTATTCCTTCGGAAAACTCTGCGCAGAACGCTTCGGAATGGAGGAAACAATGAGAAAAACAAAAATCGTATGCACCCTCGGACCGGCAACAGACAATGAGGAAGTGCTCAGACAAATGATGATAGAGGGGATGGACGTTGCCCGATGCAACTTTTCCCACGGTACGTATGAGGACCATAAGAGAAGAATGGATATGGTAAAGAAGCTTCGCAAGGAAGTGGGTAAACCGGTGGCGATCCTGTTGGATACCAAAGGACCGGAAGTGCGGGTGAAGGATTTCAAAGAAGGCAAAGTCATGCTCGAAGAAGGACAGTTATTTACGCTGACCGCCGATGAGGTGGAAGGGACGAAGGACATTGTCAGCGTGACTTACAACAGGCTGTACGAAGACCTGGAAGTGGGTATGCGCGTTCTGATGGACGACGGACTGATCGAGATGACGGTGGAAAAGGTTGATAAGAACAATATTGTCTGCCGCGTGATCAACGGCGGCGCTGTGTCCAATCATAAGGGCGTTAATGTGCCGGATGTAGACCTTTCCATGCCATATATCAGTGACAGGGACAGAGAGGATATTCTATTCGGCATTGAACAGGATGTGGATTTCATCGCGGCGTCTTTTGTCCAGAAAAAAGAAGATATTCTGCAGCTGCGCAAACTGCTTGAGAAAAACGGCGGGGAGGAGATCAGAATCATATCTAAGATTGAAAATGCGCAGGGCGTTGCCAACATTGACGACATCATAGAGGTTTCCGATGGCATCATGGTAGCCCGCGGCGATATGGGTGTGGAGATTCCTTATGAGGAAGTGCCTGTGATCCAGAAGAAGATCATTAAGAAGGTTTACCGCGCCGGTAAGCAGGTGATTACGGCGACCCAGATGCTGGAGTCCATGATCAAGAATCCGCGCCCGACGAGAGCGGAGACGACCGACATAGCCAATGCGGTGTACGACGGCACCAGCGCGATCATGCTGTCCGGAGAGACGGCGGCGGGCGCATATCCCGTGGAAGCTGTGAAGACAATGGTGCGCATCGCGGAGCGAACGGAACAGGATGTGGATTACCGGAAGCGTTTCTTCCAGAATGAGAGAAGCGCCAATCCGGATATAACGGACGCCATCTGTCATGCCACCTGTACCACAGCGCTTGATCTGAATGCCAGGGCAATCGTGACTGTGACGAAGTCCGGCAGATCGGCGCGGATGATCTCAAGATACCGTCCGATGAGCGATATCATAAGCTGCGCCACGACAGAGAAAGTCTGCAGGCAGCTGTCCCTGACATGGGGTGTAACGCCGCTTCTGATCAAGGAAGAAAAAGAAGTGTTTGATCTGTTCGATAAGGCGATCCATGCGGCGGTAAAGAAGAAGCTTCTGGAAAAAGGCGATCTGACGGTCATTACGTCGGGCGTTCCCATCGGATTCTCCGGCACTACCAACATGATGAAAGTACAGATCGTATCATAATAGCAGGCTCACGACCGGAATCGTTCCAAGACTCAGGATCGTGGTCAGAATGATGCCCTGAGAGATCGTGTCTGTCTCTACCTGGAGCTGCTTGGAGAGCATCAGCGGCATGTTGGCGGCGGGCACGGCGAGCATCAGCGCCATTGTGTTCAGAATCAACGGATTGTGGATAAACGGGCGCAGCAGCAGAATACAGCCGATGGGCACCAGAATCTGTCGCAGCAGGGTGAAGCCGTACAGCTTCGGATGGGAAAAGATATCTTTCGGCGCCATCTGTGCCACGGAAGCACCCAGAACCAGCATGGACAGCAGTGTAGTGGCCTGTCCCATGTAGGTCAGGGTAGATGAGACGATTACCGGTACACGGAAATTGCCCAGATAGAAGATGATCGTTGCAGTGGCGGAAATCGTCCCGGCGTTGATCAGTTTCTTCCACAGGGGAGTGGTTACGGGCGCCGCTTCAGTTCCTGTTTTTGCAGGCGGGACTGCTTCACACGGGGCGGCGCAGACGGCATCCGAATCCTGCTCCCGGGCAGTGGCTTTCTCTGCTGCAGCCGCCAGCTGTCTTGCCTCGGCTCTCTGCAGCAGCGAGATGCCGAAGGTATAGATCAGAATATTAAAGATCAGGTTATAGATGGATACGAAGATCAGAGATTCCGGTCCCAGAACTGCGGATGCCAGAGGTATGCCGATGAAACCTACGTTGCCGAAGATGGTCAGCATCTGGTAGGAATAATGATACATATCCGGCACCCGCAGGATACGCGGGATCAGGCAGCCTGCGGCGATCAGAATCCCGTAGACGATCAGGTAGATACCGAGTGCAATCCCGAGTTCTGGCAGCGAAACTTTCGGGCCGTCCTGGAAAGCGGAACAGATCAGTAATGCCGGATTTGTTACGTTGACAATGATGCCCGAGATTTGTTTTGCGGTTATATCTGACAGCATTTCTTTCTTATATAACAGTAAGCCGATGGCGATCAGTATAAAGATCATGACCATCTGCTGTAATACGACTGTGATACTCATAGTTTCTCAAACCTGCTTTCTGTTTCAATTCCAACAGTGGATATTGTACCACTTTTTTTCTGAAATACAAATATAAATAAGGCACTTTCCTAAAAAGAGGGAAGTTGGTATAATAGGACATGAAGTTATACTAAGACTGGTAAGGACGCCGTTTTAGTATAACTTCATGTCCGGGAGAATGCAAAAAGCGTGCATTTTCCGTGAATGGTGGAAAAACATGTGTTTGTGGTGTTTTTGGCAGGAATGGAGGAAAAATGAATATTACGTATAATGAGCAGAACAGGGTTTTCAAATTAGATACGGTGCATACGAGTTATTGCATCGGAATCGTGGACGAGGAGAATTTTGTCGGGCATATCTATTATGGAAGAAAGCTGGAGGAGGACAATCTGGCGTATCTTATGCGGACTGCGGAGGCGCCCTTTGTGCCGTCACAGAACAACCGGGACAGAACTTCTTTCCTGGATACATTTCCGATGGAGTACACGGGGAACGGTCTGGGCGATTACAGGGAGAGCACGCTGGCGGTCAGAACCATGGGCGGACACAGCGGCGTATCGCTGTCCTATGTTTCCCACAGAATATATGACGGCAAGGATGAACTGCCGGGGCTGCCTGCGACGTTCGGACAGAAAGCAGAGTGTAAGACACTGGAGATAACCTGTGAGGATCAGGCGCTGCAGCTGCAGGTGATCCTTTCCTACAGTATCTTTGCAGACAGCGATGCTGTGGCGCGGAGTGTGAGGATCGTCAATCAGGCGAAGGAGCCGGTCTATCTGACGAAGGTATTGTCCGCATGCATCGACATGGATCAGGAAGACTATGAGATGATTACGCTGCACGGCTCATGGGCGAGAGAGCGTATTATACAGACGCGGCCTGTCATGAAGGGTAAGCAGAGCGTCTCTTCAGTGCGCGGCGAGTCCAGCCATCAGGAGCATCCTTTCCTGGCGTGGAAGAAGAAAACGACGACCGAAGAAAGCGGAGAGATCTACGCCATGAATTTTGTCTATTCCGGTAATTTCCTGGCGCAGATCGAGGCGGACCAGTTCGGCAGCATGCGTGCCGTGATGGGAATCCACCCGCAGGATTTCATCTGGAAGCTGGAGCCCGGCGGGGGTTTTCAGGCGCCGGAAGTAATCTGCGTCTACTCGGCGGAGGGTATCGGCGGCATGACGAGAACATTCCACGATCTGTACCGCAATCACCTGATCCGCGGGGAGTACAAGGATAAGAAGAGACCGATTCTGATCAACAACTGGGAAGCAACCTACTTTGATTTTGACACGGATAAATTGCTGCGTATCGCGAAACAGGCTTCCGCGCTGGGCATCGAGATGCTGGTGATGGACGATGGCTGGTTCGGATACCGGAACGATGATAATTCCAGCCTCGGAGACTGGCAGGTCAATGAGAACAAGATCAGGGGCGGCTTGAAATATCTGGTGGATGAAGTCAATAAACTGGGCATGAAGTTCGGTATCTGGGTGGAACCGGAGATGATCTCACCGGATTCCGATCTGTACCGCGCGCATCCCGACTGGGCGATCGCGATTCCGGGCAGAACGGGCAGTCTCGCGCGCAACCAGTATGTGCTTGATCTGACGAGACAGGAGGTCAGAGATTGTGTCTACGAGATGATTGCAGGGGTTCTTCGCAGCGCCAATATCGAATATGTGAAATGGGATATGAACAGGCAGCTTAGTGATCTGGGCAGTTACGGGCTTCCGGCTGACAGGCAGGGCGAACTGCTTCACAGACAGGTGCTTGCGCTCTATGAGATGCAGGACAGAATGACGAAGGAATTTCCCCATCTGCTGCTGGAAAACTGTTCCGGCGGCGGTGCGAGATTCGATGCCGGCATGCTGTATTACAGCCCGCAGATCTGGTGCTCCGATGACGCGGATGCGATAGAGCGGCTGTCCATTCAGGCAGGTACGGCACTGATCTATCCGCTGTCCACGATGGGTGCGCACGTGTCCGACTGCCCGAATCATACAGTGGGCAGAGTGACGCCTTTTGAGACGAGAGGTTATGTGGCATTGGCCGGGACGTTCGGCTATGAGCTGGATGTGACGAAGATTCCGGAGGAGGACCGGAATATGATTCCGCAGCAGACTGCCATGTACCACAAGTACAATGATCTGGTACGCACGGGAGATTATTACCGGATCGCACACTATGCGGACAATCACTATTATGACTGTTATGAAGTGGTGGCAAAGGACAGAAGTGAGGCGCTGATTACTTACATTCAGGTGCTGGGCAGACCCAATTTCCACAGCAGACGCCTCCACATTCCGGGACTTGACCCGCAGGCTGTCTACGTCATCGAGAATGCACAGGACTGGCCGGAGATCAGGCAGACGGAGTACCGGGGTGATACTTTGCACCATGCAGGTATTAATATACCGCCGATCAGCGGTGACTTTAAGGGCAGATTGATGCACCTGGTAAGAAAGCAGGCATAGCAGAACATAATATTGTGATATGCAGAATAAAATAAAAAGGCAGGCTATACTGCGCGGAATCAAAATTTGTGCCTGCGGCTCAGATTCGCAGGCTACGGAAAGGCATGGTTATTCAAATGATCGTACAAAAGTATAAAGACATGCTTCAGGGCAAATCAGTTATCAGGCAGTTATCGGAGTTCGCTGTGGCGAGGGGAAAAGAGATCGGGTATGAGAATGTATTTGATTACAGTCTGGGGAATCCTTCTGTCCCCGCACCGCAGAAATTTACGGACACGATGATCGATCTGCTGCAGAACAGAAATCCTATGGAACTTCACGGCTACAGCCAGAGTCTGGGCATTCCGGCCGTGCGGGACAAGATTGCGGCATCTTTAAATAAAAGATTTGACATGAACTATACGGGAAACCATATTTTTATGACCACCGGGGCGGCGGGGGCGATTGCCCATGCGGTGCGGTGCGTGAGCGAGCCGGGTGATGAGATCCTCACTTTTGCACCTTATTTTCCGGAATACGGTCCCTATATCAACCTGACCGGCGCGGCATTAAAGGTAGTGCCCGCCGATACGGAGAGCTTTCAGATCAATTTTGAAGCATTTGAAGAGATGCTGACGGACAAGGTTGCGGCGGTTCTGATCAATACACCCAACAATCCTTCCGGTATGGCATATTCTTCGGAGACGCTTCGCAGGCTGGCGGCGATCATGGAGGATAAACAGAAAGCATACGGACACGATATATTCCTGATTTCCGATGAACCATACAGAGAGATCGTGTTTGCGGGCGTGGAGGCGCCGTATCCGTCGAAATTCTATGCGAACACACTGTCCTGCTATTCTTTCTCCAAATCGCTGTCACTGCCGGGAGAGCGAATCGGATATGTGGCGGTGAATCCGTTATGCACGGATGCGGAACTGATCAGCACGATGTGCAGCCAGATTTCCAGAGGCACGGGACATAACTGTCCGCCGTCTATCATACAGCTGGCGGTGGCTGAGGTTCTGGATCTTACGTCCGATCTGTCGGTCTATGAGACGAATATGAATATTCTATATCGCGAGCTTACGGGTCTTGGATTCGAGTGTGTGAAGCCGGGCGGCACCTTCTATATGTTCCCGAAAGCATTGGAAGAGGACGCGGTCAGTTTCTGTGAGAAAGCGAAGAAATATGATCTGGTGCTGGTGCCGAGTAATACGTTCGGCGTGGACGGATATGTCCGTCTCGCGTACTGCATTGATACGGAGAAGGTGGAGCGCTCCTTAGAGGCATTTGAAAAATTTGTCAGGAGCGAGTATTAAAGCGGACAGGGGATGAAATTGTATTTTGACTGCGATGCAGCCATCATAAGAAAGGTATGGAAAGATACATGATAAGTATAATGGAAATTCTGAAGGCGGTTTTGTTCGGCATTGTGGAGGGAATCACGGAATGGCTGCCGATCAGCAGTACAGGACATATGATCCTGCTTAATGAGTTCGTGACGCTCGACGTTTCACCGGAATTCTGGGAGATGTTTCTGGTAGTGATACAGCTCGGAGCGATTCTGGCGGTAGTGATTCTGTTTTGGAATAAGATATTTCCTTTTCGCTTCGGGGAGAAGCAGGTAATACAGAAAGATATCTTCGTGCTGTGGTTTAAGATTCTCGTGGCATGCATCCCGGCGGCAGTGATCGGACTGGCATTTGACGATGTGCTGGATGCGCTGTTCTATAATCCGTGGTGTGTTTCAATTGCTTTGATTGTCTTTGGAATTGCGTTTATCGTAATAGAGAACCGCAACAGGAATGCCAGCCCCAGGATTACGCAGCTTGGTCAGATCACATATCAGACGGCGCTTATGATCGGCGTATTTCAGCTTCTGGCAGCAGTCTTTCCGGGGACTTCCCGCTCGGGCGCGACGATTGTCGGTGCGCTTATGATCGGCGTATCCAGAACCGTTGCGGCGGAGTTTACCTTCTTTCTGGCGATTCCGGTCATGCTGGGCGCGAGCCTTTTGAAAGTCTTGAAGTTCGGATTTGCTTTTACGGGTGCGGAGGCAGTGATCCTGCTGATCGGCATGGCGGTTGCCTTTATTGTGTCGGTGATCGTGATTCGTTTCCTGATGGGATACATTAAGAAACATGACTTCAAAGTGTTCGGCTGGTATCGTATTGTACTGGGTGCGGCTGTCCTGCTTTACTTTGCACTGGCGGGATAAGAAGTGGCGTAAATGGGCGTAATTTTGGCGTTTTTTGAGTCATTTCGTATAAAATACGGAAGGAAAGTGCAACTATTTGTTACAGATTGTTGATTGACAGTACATCGGTATTGCGTTAAAATCCCCATAGAGTCCAAAAGTACGTGGACAGGGGACTTATGAAAAAGCAGTAATTATAACATTTGGAGTCCGGCGGATCGGGCATTGTGGAAGGAGAAGACTTATGGCAGAAACAAAGAAAGCAGCAATCGTTAAACCGGTAGCGAAGGCAGTAGCAGCACCCGCAGATACAAAGACAGAAGAAATCAAGACAGCAACGGCAGCATCTGCAGTAAAGGCTGAACCTGCAGCAGAGCCTAAGAATGAGGAAGCGAAGAAGACGGCGAAGAAGACGACTACCAGAAAGACAACAGCAAAGAAAGCGCCTGCTAAGAAGACAGCGGCTGAGAAGAAGACAACAGCGAAGAAGGAAACGGTTAAGAAAGAGACAGCAGCAAAGAAAGAGGCGGTGAAAGCGACATTCCATCTGCAGTTTGCGGGGAAGGCATACACGACAGATGAGCTGGTTAAGATTGCCATGGATGTGTGGAAATATGACCTGGATCAGAAGGAGGACGATTTCAAGACAGTTGAGCTGTATGTGAAGCCGGAAGAGAACGTGGTATACTATGTGATCAATGGTGAAGTGACAGGTAACTTCGGTATTTAATTTACATATTTGTTCCATAATATAATAAGAAGATAACGGTCGATTCGAGATGAACTTGAGTCGGCCGTTTTTCAGGTTTGGGAAGCAAATATATTTTTATATTTTTTTTATAAATATTTTTCCATGGAAATGTTGACAATGAAAACCTTAAGTGATAACTTACTACTAGAAGATGTTAGCACTCTATCCGGATGAGTGCTAACAACAGGAGAAATGGTATGCAGTTAGACGAAAGAAAATATAAAATATTGCAAGCCATCATTCGCAACTACTTAGAGACCGGAGAGCCGGTAGGAAGCAGAACGATCTCCAAGTACACTGACCTGAACTTAAGTTCGGCGACCATTCGTAATGAGATGGCGGATCTGGAAGAGCTGGGATACATCCTGCAGCCGCATACTTCCGCAGGCCGCATTCCTTCCGACAAAGGTTATCGACTGTATGTTGATAAGATGATGGAGGAGAAAGAGCGGGAAGTGGAGGAGATGAAAGAGGAACTTCTGGAGAAGGAAGGCAAGATGGATCATCTCCTGAAGCAGGCGGCCAGGGTGCTGGCGGCCAATACGGAATACGCGGCGATGGTATCCGCACCGCAGTATCAGCGTAATAAATTGAAATTCATTCAGTTATCCCGCGTGGACATCAGCCAGATCCTGGCGGTTATCGTTGTGGAAGGGAATGTGATCAAGAATACGATGCTCACTGTGGAGCAGGAGATCAGTGACGAGACGCTTCTGAAGCTGAATATCCTGCTGAACACACATCTGAACGGGCTGTCGTTAGACGAGATCAATCTGGGAATGATCTCGGCGATGAAGCAGCAGGCGGGGATACACAGCGACATTGTGGCGGATGTGATCGATGCCGTTGCCGAGGCGATCAGGGCGGATGAGGATCTGGAGATCTACACAAGCGGCACGAAGAACTTCTTTAAATATCCGGAACTGGCAGATCACGAGCGGGCGAGCGAACTGATTACCACGTTTGAGGAGAAACAGCTCTTGAGCGAACTGGTGCAGGGGAATCTGGCGGATGAGAATAACACCGGCATACAGGTTTATATCGGTAACGAGACGCCGGTGCAGGGCATGAAGGACTGCAGTATCGTGACGGCGACTTATGAACTGGGCGAAGGTATGAAGGGAACGATCGGGATTATCGGTCCCAAGAGAATGGATTATGAAAAGGTAGTTAAGAATCTGAAACTGTTAAAGAACCAGTTGGATGATTTATATAGAAAGTAACAGAAAGGAATGAGAGACGTGGCAGAGGAGAAAGATAAGCTGCAGGATGAAAACCTGAGCGAAGAGAATACGCCGCAGGCGGATGGAGAGACGGAAAATGCCGGAAGCGCAGAGACAGACGGCACAGCGAATGAACCGGGCAAAGCGGAAGAGGCGCAGCAGTCCAAAGAGGAAGTAAAAGAAGAGAAGAAAGACAGGAAGAAAAAAGAGAAAACGGATAAAAAGCAGGAGGCCCTGAAAGAGAAGATCGAAGAACTGGAAGACAGAGTCAAACGCCAGATGGCAGAGTTCGAGAATTTCCGTAAGCGGACCGAGAAAGAAAAGACTGCCATGTTCGAGACTGGTGCTAAGAGTGTGATCGAGAAGATCCTGCCGGTGGTTGACAACTTCGAGAGAGGTCTTGCGGCTGTTCCGGAGGAGGAAAAGGGTGCGGGGTTCGCACAGGGCATGGAGATGATCTACAAGCAGCTCATGACAGAACTCGAGAATATGGGTGTGAAACCGATTCCGGCAGTGGGCGAGGAATTTAATCCGGACTTCCACAATGCGGTGATGCAGGTGGAGAGCGAAGAGTTCGATTCCGGTGTGGTCGCACAGGAATTACAGAAAGGTTACACTTACCGCGACAGCGTAGTGAGACACAGCATGGTGGCTGTTGTAGGTTAGGCTACCATTTTTTCGGAAGAATACAGGTAACTAATAAAATTCTATATAAAGATATATATCATAACAGGAGGAAGAAATTATGAGTAAAATTATCGGAATCGATTTGGGAACAACCAATAGCTGCGTGGCAGTTATGGAAGGCGGTAAGCCCACTGTCATTGCGAATACGGAAGGCGCAAGAACGACACCGTCTGTTGTGGCATTTACGAAGACAGGCGAGAGACTTGTAGGTGAGCCGGCGAAGCGTCAGGCGGTAACCAATGCCGATAAGACCATCGCGTCTATCAAGAGAGACATGGGTACGGACAGAGGACGGACCATCGACGACAAGAAATATTCTCCGCAGCAGATTTCCGCTATGATTCTGCAGAAATTAAAGGCGGATGCGGAGAGCTATCTGGGTGAGAATGTGACAGAGGCAGTTATCACCGTTCCGGCATATTTCAACGATGCACAGAGACAGGCGACCAAGGATGCAGGTAAGATCGCGGGTCTGGATGTAAAGCGTATTATCAATGAGCCTACGGCGGCGGCGCTTGCTTACGGTCTTGACAATGAAAAAGAGCAGAAGATCATGGTATATGATCTGGGCGGCGGTACATTCGACGTATCCATTATCGAAATCGGTGACGGCGTTATAGAAGTACTTTCCACGAACGGCGATACACGCCTGGGCGGTGATGATTTCGATCAGAAAATAATTGACTGGATGCTTGCCGAGTTCAAGGCACAGGAGGGCGTGGATCTGTCCAATGACAAGATGGCGCTTCAGAGATTAAAAGAGGCGGCTGAGAAGGCGAAGAAAGAACTCTCTTCCGCAACGACAACGAATATCAATCTTCCGTTCATCACGGCGACGGCTGAGGGTCCGAAGCACTTCGACATGAACCTTACCAGAGCGAAATTTGATGAACTGACACATGATCTGGTAGAGAAGACAGCGATTCCGGTACAGAACGCTATGAAGGATGCGGGCCTGACCAACGCGGATCTCGGTCAGGTATTGCTGGTAGGCGGATCGACGCGTATTCCGGCAGTGCAGGATAAAGTAAAGATGCTGACGGGCAAAGAGCCCAGTAAGTCTCTGAACCCTGACGAATGTGTGGCGCTGGGCGCTTCTATTCAGGGCGGTAAACTGGCAGGCGACGCGGGTGCGGGCGAGATCCTGCTGCTGGATGTTACGCCGTTGTCCTTATCCATCGAGACGATGGGCGGTGTCGCAACCAGACTGATCGAGAGAAATACTACGATCCCGACCAAGAAGAGTCAGGTATTCTCCACGGCGGCCGATAACCAGACAGCGGTAGATATTAATGTTGTACAGGGTGAGAGACAGTTTGCGAAAGATAACAAGTCCCTCGGACAGTTCAGACTGGACGGTATCCCGCCGGCAATGCGCGGCGTTCCGCAGATCGAGGTTACCTTCGATATCGATGCGAACGGTATCGTGAATGTTTCCGCGAAAGACCTCGGTACAGGTAAGGAGCAGCATATCACCATTACTGCAGGCTCTAATATGTCAGACGATGAAATCGACAGAGCGGTAAAGGAAGCGGCCGAGTACGAGGCGCAGGATAAGAAGAGAAAAGAAGCGATTGATACGAGAAACGAGGCTGATTCCTTCGTATTCCAGACAGAGAAGGCTCTTACGGAGGTGGGCGATAAGATCGACGCTTCCGAGAAGTCGAGTGTGGAAGCTGACTTGCAGGCAGTGAAGGATATCTTAGAGAAGACGAAGGATCAGGAGATGTCCGACAGCCAGATCGACGAACTGAAGGCTGCAAAAGAGAAGCTGACCAATTCCGCACAGGCGCTGTTCACGAAGATGTATGAGAATATGCAGCAGGCACAGGGCGGTCCCGATATGAGCAATATGGGCGGCGAAGCGCAGGAGAGTGCACAGGCCGGCCCGGCGGATGACGTAGTGGACGGAGATTACAGAGAAGTCTGAGAGTGAGGGTAGGCTTGGAGGATTATAAGTATGGCAGAACAGAAACGAGATTATTATGAGGTACTCGGTATTGATAAGAATGCCGATGATGCCGCAATCAAAAAAGCATATAGAGTTCTTGCTAAAAAGTACCATCCCGATATGAATCCCGGCGATGCGGAAGCTGAGAAGAAATTCAAAGAAGCCTCCGAGGCTTATGCGATCTTGAGTGATCCTGAAAAGAGACGGCAGTATGACCAGTATGGTCATGCTGCTTTCGATGGTGCAGGCGGCGCGGGCGGATTCGGCGGTTTTGATTTCAGCGGCGCTGATTTTACCGATATTTTCGGGGATATTTTTGGAGATATCTTCGGAGGCGGCCGGCGTGGCGGCAGGAGCAACGGACCGATGAAGGGCGCGAATATCCGCACCACTGTCCGCATTGCTTTCGAGGAAGCGGTTTTCGGTGTGGAGAAAGAGATCGAACTGACGCTGAAGGACGAGTGTACGGCGTGCCACGGCACCGGAGCGAAGCCCGGCACCAGCCCGGAAACCTGTTCGAAGTGCGGCGGCAAGGGTCAGGTGGTTTTCACGCAGCAGTCTTTCTTCGGAACGGTCAGAAATGTGCAGACCTGTCCGGACTGCCACGGCACCGGTAAGGTTATCAAGGATAAATGCCCTGACTGCAGAGGCACGGGATATATTGCGAATAAGAAGAAGATTCAGGTATCTATTCCGGCGGGGATCGGAGACGGTCAGTGTGTTCGTATCCGGGATAAAGGAGAGCCGGGCAGTAACGGCGGACCCAGAGGAGACCTTCTGGTGGAAGTGGTGGTAAACAGACATCCGATCTTCCAGAGGCAGGATGACAGCATATTTTCCACTGTACCGATGTCTTTCGCGATCGCAGCATTAGGCGGAGAGATCGTGATCGACACGGTGGACGGCAAAGTGATCTACGACGTGAAGGCGGGCACCCAGACAGACACGAAGGTACGTTTGAAAGGCAAAGGCGTTCCGTCACTGCGTAACAAGAACGTTCGCGGCGATCATTACGTGACACTGGTGGTACAGGTGCCGGATAAGCTGTCACATGAAGCGAAGGAACTGTTAAAGAAGTTCGACGAACAAACGGGCGACACGCTGAATGCGGCGAAGAACGTATCCGGCGGTAAAGCGGAAGAGCCTGTCGGCAAGGGCAAGAAGAAATTCAGAAAGTAATGACAGAACAACGATTGATATGCAGAGCACACTCTTTTGAACGGGAGTGTGCTTTTGCGTGACGAATGGTTTGTACAATAAATTTGTTCGATAAATAAGGGTGGTTTTGCTGGCTGGTTTCATATTGATTTTTTCTGATGAGAGGGTATACTCATTTGGGTTCTATATTTTACATACCGGAGGTGTCTAGTGATGAAAATTAAGATGAAAATGATTATCTGTTTTTCAACAATCTGCATCGGGTGTATGCTGATTGCTATGTTAAGCGTTATGACGATGACGCGGCGGCGTTTTGATTCCATGAACAATACGCAGGCGAAGACTGCGGCAGATTTTTATGCATCGGAAATCGAGACGTGGCTTGAGCGGAAGACTGCTGTCGTCGATGCGGCAGTGGTATATATGGAATCTTTGGATGAAATAAATGAGGAAGCTGTCATCGATTACCTGGAAGCGCTGATGAAATCGAGTGAAGGGACGGTGGATGTCTTTGCGGCATTTACTGACGGTACTTTTCTGGACGGAAGCAGGCTTGATCTGGGGGATGACTGGGATTATACAGGGTTTCCCTGGTATACGGAGGGGCTTGCATCCGACGGAAAGGTTTTGTGCACACCATATATGGACGGTCAGATGGTGGTGCCGGTTTCCAGAAAGTTTACCTGCAAGAACGGGTCAGAGGGCGTGATCGGCATGAGTCTGCAGCTGGGGACGTTGTTTGAGGCGGTCAGTACAGTGACGGAAAGCACGGACGGCAGCTATGTATTCATGCTGGACAACGACGGATTGATTCTGCTGCATGCGAATGAGGAGTTTCTGCCTACCGGTGAAAAAATGAGCGCGGTATCCGAGGTACTGGGCGGAGCATATGCGGCAGCGCTCAGCGATACATCGGTTTCAGTGCATGACTATGACGGGGTAAAAACGTTACCTGATGTCGGTTCCGAACAGCCTTGGAAGCATTGTTGTGGCAACGCCGGTATCTGTTTATAATGAAGCGACGAACCAGCTGGTGGTTAATTTTATTATGACGATTATCATTGCTGCCATCATTTCGGCTGTAGTGGTTGCAATATACAGCGGCGGTATCACCAGACCGATCGTTGTCATGCAGCACGAGATCACGGAACTCCGGGAGCTGAGACTTCAGATGAATGGTGGGGCCGAGAAACTTCATGGACGCCGGGATGAGATGGGTGTCATGGATCAGGCGATTCAGGAACTGCGCGGCCGGTTAAATCAGATCGTACAGCAGATGATCAAAGCCTCCGATATGCTGAAGGAGCAGTTTGATAATGTACGGGGCGCTGTGAAGAGTTCGGTGGCTGACAATTATTCCATAAAAGGAACGCTTGGACAGATCGTTGCGGCGATAGATGATGTTGCGGAGCAGACACAGCAGGCGAATGAGAATCTCACAGAGTTTGCGGATGATCTTTCCAATATTGCAGGCCGCATGGAGCGGATGAATGAAGTGGCGGCTTCAGCAGTCAGCCAGTGCCGTGACGGTATGGATACGGTAGAACTGCTGTCGCAGAAGATCGACCAGAGCCGTGAATTACAGACGGTTACTTCCGAGACTGCCAATATGCTTTCTCAGAAATCAAATTCGATCGACGGTATCAGTAAGACCATTGGTGAGATTGCAAGCCAGACTTCCCTGTTGGCTCTGAACGCGTCGATTGAAGCGGCGAGAGCCGGAACAGCAGGAAGAGGATTTGCCGTTGTGGCCGAGGAGATCGGCGCGCTGGCGGCGCAGACTGCAACTGCCACGGGAAATATCAATCAGATCATTGCGGAGATCCAGAGCGGAATTAAAAATGTCAGTGTACAGATCGGTCAGATCCAGCATAATACGACTGAATGTATCAGTACGATGGATGACACACAGGGAGTATTCAGGAAGATCAGCGATAATATTTCCGGTATGGGAAATGACATTAATGAACTGGAGGAGGCGGTAGATAATCTGAATTGCAATAAAGACGGGATCGTTGACAGATTCTGCAGTATCTCAAGCGAGACGCAGGAACTGACAGCGGCCAGCCAGGAAGTCAACGGACGTGTGGAAGATCAGGGTATTGCAATGGATCGTATCAACGATTCCATGACAGAGCTTCATGAGGTGGTGGAGCGTTTGTACGGCATTATTGAGGAGTTCCACGTGTAGCGCGCACAGAGAAACAGCGTCAGACAGGAGTCCCCGGATGGTAAAAGAGCCATCCGGGGATTTTGGATTATGAAGGAAGAAGTGTTACTTCGAACGGTGTCTTTTTTCTGGTAAATTTTGCGGTTTCTTTTGGCGGATGAGTGTGCTATGATGATCAGGAGAAATCAACAGTTTGGTTGATTTTTGGCATAAATACTGTAGTATTATATTGTGAAAAATATTTTTTCACACGCGAGATCTGCGTCTGCACACGCTTGACACAAATTTGTCATGCGCAGAAATGGAGATTAATATGGAGAAGAACTACTATGAGAAAAAGCGGAAGAAGTAAAACGATATTGGCATTCGTGCTGGCGGTACTGTTTGCGACGGAGCCTGCCGGAACAGTATTGGCGGCGCAGAACGGCGAAAACACTACGTTCATGACACGAACGGAAGAAGGTTCCGGAAACGCAGGAGAAAACAGTACAGAGACAGAAGATGAAAGCGGCGCGGGCGGTACACAGCCGGATGACGGCAGTGCAGAAGCAGACGGCATAAATCCGGATGACGGCAGCACGGGAGCAGATGACATAAACCCGGATGACGGCAGCGCGGGAGCAGACGACATAAATCCGGATGACGGCAGCGCAGATGCAGACCGAAATGAAAGCGAAGAGGGTTCGGCAGACAGCGGTGAGCCGGGAAATGATGAAGACGGCACGGAGGAGACGGAAGAACCGGCGGACGGCGAAGCGGAACCGGAAGACGCAGAGGAACTTGAGGGCGTGGAAGAAGACGAAGAAGCTGCAGGAGCGGAGGACGAAGAGCAGAAGGAAGACTATACAGGGCTTTCTGACGACTACAAACTTACATCAAAACAGATGGAGAGCAAACGGGAGCTGGCTTCCCGCTTGCATGAGATCAGCGCTTATGAAGAAGGCGTTGATTATGTGGAAGGTCAGGTGATCACTTTGGCCCAGACGCAGGAAGAGGCGGAACTGATTGCCGAGGCGTATCATGCGCAGATTGTGCAGTTTGATTATGGTGTGCTGACATTACAGCTTGGCAGGCAGGATACGGTTAACCGGGCGATGCGCGCAGCGGCCGATATGGAGATGAATCTTCCTGCGGTGTGGCCAAACTATTACCGTTATGCGTATGGAGAGATTACGGATGAGGCTGTTCCTGCGGAAGTGGTGCAGGATAGTACTATAGCGGATGAAACGCAGAATGCATCGGAACAGGACGATCTCATAGAGATCAATATAGAGGAATACGAGATAGAAACAGACGGTGTGACGGACGGTACAGGACAGCCGGAAGATTCCTATCTGGAGGCGCTGGGGTACAGCGATCCGTATTTACAATCGTCCAGCACATATTACCAGTATTATCATACGACGATCGGATCACCCTATGCATGGACGGCAGGCTATACAGGGCAGGGAATTAAAGTGGCGGTGTTAGATACCGGTGTTGCCAGTCATGCAGACATGGCAGTTGAGAGTATACATGATCCGGACAGATACGATCCGGAAATATGCGAGCAGGATGTGAAAGACAGCCACGGTCATGGTACTCATGTAGCCGGTATTATCGGCGCGAAGGCGAACGGCAGACAGGGTGTCGGTGTGGCGCCGGACGTGACGCTGTACAGTGGAAATGTACTGCCTGACGGCACGGGCAAGGATGACGATATCATAATGGCAATCAAGGCCGCGCAGGAACGGAATGTGGATATTATCAATATGAGTCTGGGCGGACTCGGTTATAATGATGTGTTTCAGCAGACGGTTAATGATGCATATGAGCAGGGGATTGTGCTGTTTGCCGCTTCGGGTAATGATGGCGGGACGAATTATACATATCCTTCATGCTATGACCATGTCATCAGTGTAGCGGCTACGGATGCAGGCAATGAGCGGGCAGGTTTTTCCAATTATGGGGATAAGGTAGATTTAAGCGCACCGGGTGTCGCAATCTGGTCTACGAGTAAGAATGGTACCGGCTATACGCGCATGAGCGGTACATCCATGGCGTGTCCCGTGGCGGTTGGAGAGGCGGCGGTCATCTTATCCGGCAATGAGAGCGTGCGCGATAAGACCGGAAAAGCAAGGGTCGATGCATTGGAAAGCGCAATGAAATCCAACGCTGTCAGCGCAGGATCGGGTATGGGGGCCGGTATCACACAGCTTCCCAGAGCACTGAAGCTGAGTACCGCAGTGACCAGACCTGCGGCGCCGACGATTCAATTTAAACCCGATGATACAGAGACGGCGCAGACAGTGGAAGTAACCATACAGGCGCAGGGTGAAGCAACTGTTTATTATACAATCAATGGTAAGACGCCGACCTATAAGAATGGTTTGGCCGGTAACGATGCGGTGGCGTACACGCAGCCTTTTGAGATTACAGGTCAGGCGAAGGCGACCGTCAAGGCGATTGCAGTTAACGAGAATGGAGTGGCAAGCACAGTCAGGTCTGCTTCTTACACGCTCAAGCCTTATGTCAGCAGTATTACGATCTCCGGTGTACAGAAGATTGCGAAGGGTAAGAGTGCGCAGATGAAGGCGGAGGTTCTGCCGGCATATGCATCGAATAAAAAGGTGACATGGGAACTGTATACGGCGGATGACCGTAAGGTCGATACGAAACTGGCAAGGGATGTGGGCGTGAGCATCACAACGGCCGGCAAAGTCACTGCGACAAAGAACGCAATCGCAGGCGTATATACGGTCAAGGCCACGGCGAAGGATCAGAGCGCCAGGAGCGCGACACATCAAATCACCGTGACCGATACCGTGAAGATCGATACAGTCAGATTTGCGAACGACAATGCGGCACTCAGAAATGTGACGCTTATACTGCCCGATGACAATACTTACGATCTGGGCAGTAATCTGGACGGCAGGTGTAAAGACGGTACGGCGGCGGTACTGTCGGACTTTAAGTGGAGCAGCAGTAATACGGCGGTTGCCAGGGTCGATGCGTCCGGTATTGTGACGCCTCTTAAAGCGGGGAAAGCAACGATCACGGCGCTTGCGGATGATTCCAGCGGTAAGAAGGCGACCTGTGTCTTTACGGTGAAACAGCTTGCCACCGGGATTGCAATAACGGGGAATGACAAGGTGGCGGCCGGTAAGAGCCCGACTTATAAAGCGACGGTGACGCCTGCATATACCAGCAATAAGAAAGTGAAATGGAAACTGTCGGAGGAAGTGGCGGGAACAGGAGAAGCGGCAGAAAGACAGTTTGTTGAGGTGACGGCTGAGCGCAGTCGTGAGATCGGTGTGAAGATCAATGCGTCAACCGGCAGGCTCACGACAACTGCCGCTGCAGCGGCAGGCACCTATATGATTACCGCGACTGCCGCAGACGGCAGCGGACAGAGCGGGTCTAAGATGATTACGATTGCGGCGGGCGCGATTACAGGTATCACATTTAATGATAAGGAATACAGGAATGTATCTATATGCCGCAAGCAGCAGACGATCACAACAAAGACTGCGGCTACGGTCTATGCGACGATCAGGGGAAAAGCGGGCGCTGACCTGAGCGCTTATGAGGTGACGAACAGTAATCCCGGTATTGCTTCGGTCAGTGTTGAGGATGCAGCAGACGGTAGTGCCGCGGTTGCGGAAGCCGGCGGCAAACAGACAGAAAAAGTAATCAGACTGACGGTCGAGGCTACCGGACAGGCGGCAGGAAAGACGAATGTTGTGATTGCATCGACTGACGGATCGGGCAAGCGCCTGACATGCACGGTAACTGTTAATAACCCGGCATCCGGTATCGTCATTGCACCTGCGGCCGGCAGGAACCAGTATGTGGCGAGAGGGAAAACGCTGCAGATGAAGGCTGTCGTGGAGACGGAAAACGGTAAAGTGTCGAACAAGGGCGTAACGTGGGAACTGTATGATACTACGGGACAAAAGATAGAAGGCAATCTGATACTGTCAACCGGCATGAAAATCACGTCTGGTGGTAAGGTGGAGGCGGCAATCAACGCGATCGTTGGCCAATACACGGTCAAGGCGACGGCAAATGACGGCAGCGGCGTGACGAAAACCTATGCGATAAGCGTCAGAGAGCCGGTGACCAGCATATGGCTCCGGGATAAGAAAGGTGATATGTCCACGGCATATCTGTATACGCTGGAGGAGGGTACGTTTTGCTACTTTGATGTTCGTGCTGACAAAGACCAGGTTTCTATTGCGGTGACCTCCTCGAATCCGTCAGTAGTATCGGTGTCGGTCGTTCAGCAGGGCAGGATGCAGCTTGCAGCATATAAGAAGGGGGACGCCACAGTTACGCTGAAAGCCATGGATGGAAGTGACTGTCAGGTGAAGTATTATTTTAGAGTGAAGTAGATCGCGTTCATCTTTTATGATCGGGAATCGGATAAATTTTCAGAAAAGAAAATTATTCGATTCCCGTTGTATTTAGGGCATATATGCTATGCATTATGCTAATTATTTTGTTGTAAGACTATGATTTACAAGTCAGATATGTTATGCTAACTAAGTACGAGTGGAATTGCTATTTGTGTAGAGGAAGGTGACGAAATGAAGATAACAAGAGCTGCGGTCACAATGGGGCTCATTCTGCTTTCGATGGCAGGACTTAGTGGCTGTGGCCGGGAACGTAAACTTATTGAGCTGACAGAAGTAGGACAAAATGGCGTGGAACAGGAGTTAAGTGTGCTTCCGCTGCCTGAATATGAGGAATTTTCTTCGTATAGAGATTCCGAGGAGAGCGAATCTGATGGGAAGACGAGATTGACCGCTTTAGCGGAGGATTTGGAGGAAGCGGAAAAGATCGCCGACTTGTACGGTATCGAACTTGACAGCTATTCCTATGGGGTTGCTGTTTATCTGACCGATAAGGATGTACAGGAACTCATCAGTATGGGAGAAGAGAATGACTATCCTACGCTGGCGCCCAATCATAAAGACAAGCTCCATACGGTACAATAAATACATGACCGAGAAGGATAAAGAAGAAAGAGAAGGGAGAAGAAATGAAAAAAGCAAAGATACTATCATTAGTGCTGGCATGCTCCTTGCTGTTCCATACAACAGGGATGGAAGTGCTGGCAACCACAGCCTCGGAACCGGTTTTTGACGAACAGTCTGTCGAGACACCGGAGAGTGCACCCTCAGAAGAGGACATAGCTTTAGAAACACCTGAGCAGTCCACAGAAGAAGTAACAGGTAACGATTCGGAAGAAGTGCAGGACACGGAGCAGTCCTCAGAACCGGAAGAAGGTAAAGATGAGGAATCTTCTGATGACATGGAGGAAACAGAGGAGCCTTCCGAAGAAACAGAAGAGCCTTCAGACGAGACAGACGATTCCGTAGACGATGTGGATGAGCCCGCGGCAGATGATACTCCGGAAGAAGATGAGGTGTCAGATTCTGAAGATTCAGTATCAGATAATACGGTATCGGAGAATACGCTTCCGGAAGAGGATTCCGGGAAAGAAGATCCGGAAGAAGATGTTTTGGCATTGTTCCCGGGACTGGGCGATGATTACACGATGTCTTCAGCACAGATGGCGGATAAACGGGTGCTGGCAGATCATGTGAATGACATTGTCAGCACAGCTTCCATAAATGCAGATCAATATCCGGATGCGGAAGGTTTATATGAGCTTGGTGAAGTGGTGTATCTGGCAGAGACGGCAGAAGAAGCTGAGCAGGTAGCCGCAGCTTTTGGCGGAGATCTGGACAGCTATGCTTATGGCGTAGCCGTAATCAGTCTGCCTGAAAAGGCCACGGTAGCTATGGCAGTGGCCGCTGCGGCAGCACCTGAAATGAAACTGCCCGCTGTATGGCCTAACTACTACTACTATCTTACCGAGGATGTGAATGATTCTAAAGCAGTGTCAGGCTATAGCGACCCGGCACTGACAGAACAGTGGCAGCATGACTATATTGGCACCGGCTATGCCTGGGCAGCAGGATATAAAGGACAGGGTGTCAAGGTTGCCGTGATCGATACAGGTCTGCAAAGAGATCATGAAGATCTGTCAAACAATGCTGCGGCAGGAAGAAATTTTGTCGGCGGTGCAACCGGTACAGAGTTTAATGGTGATAATGGTGAGCACGGAACACATGTGGCAGGTATTATTGCCGCTGATGATAATGGTACAGGCGGTGTGGGAATTGCACCGGATGCGCAGGTACGAGGCTATTGTGTATTTCCGGCAGGCGATGATGCAGGTGCGGATTCTGCGGATATTATGATGGCCATCAATGCGGCAGTAGCCGATGGTAATGATATCATTAACATGAGCCTGGGCGGTCCCATGTACAGTGCTGCGTATGAGACAAGCGTTAAGAACGCATACAACAAGGGTGTGGCAGTTTTCGCATCCTCCGGTAATGAAGACACAGACGGTTATAGTTTCCCGGCAGCATACAGCGGTGTGATTTCCGTAGGCGCCGTGGATCAGAATGGCGCGCGGGCCGCATTCTCTAACTATGGCGGTACTGTGAAGCTGTCATTCCCGGGTGTACATATTTATTCTACCCTTCCCAATGGTTATGGGTATATGAGCGGCACCAGCCAGGCTTCTCCTGCTGCGGCAGGTACGGCGGCGGTGATTCTTTCTGCGGATCAATCGATTCGTGGTAAGAGTGGTAAAGCTAAAGTGGACGCACTTCTTGCAAAGATGAAATCTTCTACGACCAAGTGCACCAGTTCCGGTATGGGTGCGGGCACTACATGGCTGCCGGGCGCATTGAAGATCGCATCGGATATCACTGCTCCGGATGCACCGGTCATCACGATCAATGAAACGCCGCAAAACGGGACAACTTATACGGCAGAAAGTGTGACGGCTACGCTTTCCACTAAAACTGCCGTGGATGTGGAAATCTGGTATTCAACGGACGGAAAGAATCCTGCGTATAAGAACGGCGAAGTCTTAAACGCAAGCAGGTATACGGGAACACCAGTTACATTGACCGGTGCAAAGAAAGTAACCATCAAGGCGCTTGCTCTGAATCCGGTTACTGGCAAGGCAAGTAAGGTTGCAGTCAAATCATGCACGCTGGCACCGATTCCTTCGGATGTGGTATTGACTTCTAAAACCGGAAATTCAAGTGTTGCTGCGGGAAAGAGTTTAGTGCTGGTGGCGAATGTTATGCCGGACTATGCAGTTTCCAAGAAGGTACAGTGGAATGTTGACGCGGCGGCGAAGGCGGCGGGAATTACAGTTACGAACGGCACGGTGAAAACGAAGTCTACTACTGCTGCAGGGGAATATACTGTCACTGCTACAGCGGTGGGTACAGACGGCAGCACTTTTAATGGCGTCTCGAAAGAGTATAGATTTACCGTGATTGCGAAAGCGTCTGTTAAGTCGATTGCCTTTATGGATGGAAAAACAAAACTGAAGGCACAGACTCTGGATAGAGGTCAGACACTGAATTTGAATAATTATCTTCAAGTGACCAGAGAGGATGGCGCTGCTGCTGCCGGTGATGTGATCTGGTCCAGCAGTAACAATAAAGTGGCTACTGTCAGTGACGGTGTTGTTACCGCGGTTGCGCCCGGTAAGGTTGTAATCAAAGCAATTTCTAATGATGGTTTTAATAAGAGTGCTTCCTGTAACGTGACCGTAAATCAGCCTGTTACGGAAATAACGATAACCGGATCGACCAAGGTGGCTGCCGGAAAATCCATTACGCTGAAAGCGAACATTGCACCGGCGAATGCCACCAATAAGAAAGTCACCTGGACGGTAGATGGCGGCAATGGCAAGGTAACCGTAGCGAATAATGGTAAGGTGAGTGCAAAGGCAGATGCAACAGGAACTTGTACTGTGACGGCGACCGCTAACGACAGTGGTAAAGTATCATCTGCCGCCTATACAGTGACAATTGTATCGGGTGCGATTACGAAGATAGAGCTTTCGAGTAAAAATATGGTACTCTTCAGTAAGAAAGCGAGTGAGACAACGCCGATTACCGGAAAACTGTCCGCAACAGTAACGGGGGGAGATTCGAGCCTGATTGAATGGACGAGCAGCGCACCTTCTATAGCAAGTGTGGATCAGGACGGTAATGTTACTGCGAGGGCTGCGGGTAAAGCTACGATCACTTGCGCAGCTACTGACGGCAGCAACAAAAAAGCAACCTGTAAGGTCAATGTTAACGTGCCGATGTCCAAATTGAGCATAGGAACTAAGGACAGCTACGGATCCTATTTTGATGATCTCGGCGATGGTACCGGCGGCTATGCAGGGTATATTGCACAGGGCAAGAGCATTGTACTTACAGCTAAATACAGCAGTAATTATGGTACGCCAAATGATAAGAAGGTGACATGGGCTTCTAGCAATACCGCTGTTTTAACTGTAGATAAAAACGGCAAGGTAACGGCAAATAAAGAGGCACCGCTGGGGGCGACAGCTTATATTACTGCGACAGCAGCAGATGGCAGTGGCGTAACTTCCAACCAGTATCTGTTTGCCGTTAGACCGCTGTTTAAACAAATTTCCATAGAGGAGGGATCGCACCTGGTTACTGCGACCTTAGCGGACGGCAGGAAGGTGGTAGCGCCTGACTATTTCACTGTTACTGTATCCGGAGGTAAGAATCCCGGTCTTGATAAATGGTATCGGCAAACGGACGATGGTTCTTTGTACTGCTTCATTGACCCCATTCCGGGTCAGGTGACTACAAGCAAGCCATCTACGGTTAGTCAGCTGTACACGAATGAAATGCAGAAAATGACAATGACGGTGAAACTCAGAGATGGTTCTGGTTTGACGGCAAAATTGACACTCTATGCTGCACGATTTAAAGATGGAACAATTAAGTATACAAATTAAATAGAAGACAGCCGGCTTCGGTCGGCTGTTTTTGATTATATACAGCCTTCCAATTTTCGGTTATAATAAATATGTCTATCGTACACATACTAAAGCGTGTGCAGACTGAAACAACGTATGACATGGAAAAGGGGGAAAGATGGTTCATAAGAAAACAGCTTTAATGATTGTAACAGCTTTATGCGTGGCAGCCTGCTTAAACGGCTGCGGTAAGAAGGAAGAACCTGCGCCGCTGCCGGAACCGGAAGTGGTAGAGGAGACAGAGCCGGAAGCGGAAGAAGAACCGGAGATTGTCGAGGAACCGGAACTTACGACAGCTTATCCCGTGATTGAGGAGCGAACCGTGACAAACGGTAAGATACAAAGCTACCTGACCGGTCAGTGGACAAGTACAGAGCAGGCGAACAGAAGACCGATTGCGGTCATGATACCGAATAACAGACCGGCGATGCCGCAATACGGATTGTCGCAGGCCGATATCATATATGAAGCGCCAGTGGAAGGGCGTATTACAAGACTGATGGCAGTGTTTGAAGATTTTGACGAACTGGAGCGGATCGGACCTGTCAGAAGCAGCCGTGATTATTTCGTGTATGTTGCGATGGGGTATGAAGCAATCTACTGCAACTGGGGGCTGGCGAGACCGTATGTGGAAGAGTTGATCAACAGACCGGATTACTATAATGTCAGTGCCGGGGTGCCGGGTATTCACAACGCGGCTGATGAGGCTTTCAGCAGAGTGAAGCGTCCGGGATACGCCAAGGAATTTACGGGCTATCTTATGATAGACGGACTGTTTAAGGCGGTAGACCGTCTCGGATATGACTGGAACTATGATGCTAATTATGTGCCGCCGTTTCTGTTTGCGGCGGATGATGTGCGGGCGGACTATGCGGAGAATGACGATGCCTGTATCATCTATCCGGGCGGTAAGACGGGGAACAATTCCGGCGGATATGGCGCGTATAATCCATACTTTGAGTATCACGAAGACGATCAGCTCTACTATCGTTATCAGGATGGCGGCAAACAGATTGACGAGCTTAACAATGAACAGCTTGCAGTCAGCAATGTGGTATTTCAGTACTGTCACGGTGAGGTCAGGGACAGTCACGATTATCTTGCGTTTGGCGTGCACGGTGAAGGCGATGCGATCGTCTTTACGAACGGTAAGGCGATTCAGGGCAAATGGATGCGATACGACGGAGACTTCACGCCGGCGAAGTATTATGATGAAGACGGTGAAGAGATCATTTTTAACCAGGGTAAGACGTGGATCTGTAATATCTGGCAGGAGTATGGCGAGTGCGTGCAGTACGGTGCAGATGATGACAGCCTGGTTACACCGGATGTACCATCGGTTACAGGTACAGGACAGAAGGACAGTTGATACACCGCTTTTCATAATTGTGCAGGCGGCGAAAGCTTCGATGGAGGATCGAGGCGAAAGGGATGTAATATAATATGAAATGGACAAAGTTCAGAATTAAAACAATAACAGATGCGGAAGACATTATGATCAGCACCCTCTATGACATCGGTCTGGAGGGTGCGCAGATTGAAGACAAGATACCGCTCACGGCGCTTGAGAAAGAGCAGATGTTCGTGGATATTCTGCCGGACGGACCGGAGGATGACGGTATTGCCTATCTCAGCTTCTTCGTGGAACAGAAGGAGGACGGCACTCTGGAAGTAAACGGTATGCCCACTGACAGAGAGACTGTAGAGGCGCAGATCCGGCAGGAACTGGAGGAACTGCGGGACTTCATGGAGATCGGTGAGGGCAGCATCACCGTGACGGAGACGGAGGATATCGACTGGATCAATAACTGGAAACAATATTTCCACCAGTTCTACATAGACGATCTTCTGGTCATTCCGTCGTGGGAAGAGGTTAAGGAAGAAGATCGTGACAAGAAGATACTGCATATAGATCCAGGCACTGCTTTCGGTACCGGCATGCATGAGACGACGCAGCTGTGCATTCGTCAGATCAGGAAGTACCTGACGCCGGAGACAGAGCTTCTGGATGTAGGGACGGGCAGCGGTATTCTGGCAATTCTGGCTCTTATGTACGGGGCGAAACATGCGGTCGGCACGGATTTAGACCCCTGTGCGGTGGAGGCGGTCGCGCAGAATATGGAAGCCAACGGGATCGCGGCGGAAGCTTTTCAGATGATGATTGGCAATATTATTACAGATAAAGACGTGCAGGATAAAGCAGGCTATGAATGCTATGATATTGTCGTGGCCAATATTCTTGCAGACGTGCTGGTGCCGCTTACACCGGTGATCGTCCGGCAGATGAAAACGGGCGGGATCTACATTACGTCCGGTATTATTGATACGAAAGAACAGACGGTCAGAGAGGCTGTAGAGGCGGCAGGACTTGAGATCCTTGAGGTGACTTATCAGGGTGAGTGGGTATCGGTTACGGCGCGTCGGAATCAGTGATGGAGAACTATACAGATAAAATAATGAGTGAGACAATGAAAAGAAGCAGGGCGGTAAAGTGGAGCAGTATAGCAGGGGTTCTGGCGGTTGTATGGATGTGTGTGATTTTTTCTTTTTCCGCCCAGACCAAAGAGGAATCCAGCGTGGTCAGTGAAGGATTGAGTTACCGTATGGTCAGCACGACAGGGCTGCTCTTTCGCCTGCATATAGATGAAGAGCAGATCAGGGAGATTGCGGGAGCTATTGAGCGTTCCGTGAGAAAGTGTGCGCATATGGCGGAGTTCGCGATTCTGGGATGGCTGCTGTACGGCTGGCTGTGCGGACGGCAGCTTACGCGTCTGCGCAGAGCCTGTGTTGCGGCAGGGCTGGCGATTCTATACGCCTGCAGCGATGAAATACATCAGTTGTTTGTAAAAGGACGTTCGGGTAAAATCAGCGATGTAGCCATAGATAGTATGGGCGTGGTGCTGGGGATGGTATTTCTGCTTCTGGCAGAGCGCTTCTTTAAATGGCGGCGCAGACGCAGACAGCATAGAAAGGGCGATCGGATGCAGAGCGTATAATCCGTCCGGCATGCAGCAGGACGGCAGTTGGAAAACGAATGCAGAGGGCGGTAACGGCAAGGCTCTCGGAAAGGCGCGGATACGAAACAATGTATCGATTTTTTGTAGAACCGGCACAGATACAGGGCAGGCGGGTCGTGATAACGGGCAGGGACGTCAATCATATCAGGAATGTGCTGCGCATGAAGATTGGTGAGGAGATTGCAGTCAGCAATGGTATAGACAGCAGAGAATACCGCTGCGGTATAGAGGAGTATAGGGAGGACGAAGTGATCTGTACACTTCGTTTTATTAAGGAGGACGGCGTAGAACTGCCGTCTAAAATATATCTTTTTCAGGGACTGCCGAAAGCGGATAAGATGGAACTGATCATTCAGAAGGCGGTGGAACTGGGAGTTTATGAGGTGATTCCCGTAGCGGCGAAGCGCTGTGTCGTAAAGCTGGATGATAAGAAAGCGGCAGCTAAGATCAGCAGATGGCAGGGAATTGCGGAAGCGGCTGCAAAACAGAGTAAACGGGATGTGATTCCTGCCGTACACGCGGTTATATGCATGGGAGAGGCAGTCGAATACGCGAAGAACATGGACGTGCGTCTGATTCCTTACGAACTGGCGGAGGATATGGCACGCACGAAGTCTCTGATTGGAGCAGTCGAATCCGGCAGCAGTATTGCAGTGTTCATAGGCCCGGAGGGTGGATTCGAGGAGAGCGAGGTACAGGCGGCAGTGGAGGCCGGCATAGAGCCGATCACGCTGGGCAGGCGCATACTGCGGACGGAGACGGCGGGATTGACTGTACTGTCATGGCTGATGTATCAATTAGAATCTTAGACACATACCTTATTAGTAGGCGCAAGAGAAGGGCAAGCGAAGAGCAAGTACCATAAGCGAAGGAAGTGTTAAGAAAGGAATGACGATCATGGAAGTGTATTTAGACAATTCTGCAACGACCAGATGCTACGATGACGTCGCACAGTTGATGCATAAGATCATGTGCGAGGATTACGGAAATCCCTCCAGCATGCATAACAAAGGATTAGAAGCGGAACAGTACTTAAGATATGCCGCAGAGACACTGGCAAATCTGTTGAAAGTAAGCGAGAAAGAGATTCTGTTTACTTCCGGCGGCACGGAGTCTGACAACATTGCGTTGATCGGCACGGCGATGGCGAACCACAGAAGAGGAAGACATCTGATTACAACAAGAATCGAACATCCGGCGATACTACAGCCGATGGTATATCTGGAAAACCAGGGATTTCAGGTGACATATCTGCCGGTAGACCATGAGGGAAGGATATCACTGCAGGATCTGGAACGTGCAATCAGACCGGATACGATTCTGGTGTCAATCATGCATACGAACAATGAAATCGGAAGCATACAGCCGATTGCGGAGGCGGGTGAATTGATTAAACGTGTGAATCCGCAGACGCTGTTTCATGTGGACGCGGTACAGGGATTCGGTAAATTCCGCATTTATCCGGCCAGAACACATGTGGATATGATGTCCGTAAGCGCGCACAAGATTCATGGACCGAAGGGAACCGGATTCCTCTATATCAGAAAAGGAGCGAAGGTCAGCCCGATTATATACGGCGGCGGCCAGCAGAAAGGTATGCGCTCCGGAACGGAGAATGTTCCCGGAATCGCCGGTCTTGCGAAGGCGGCTGAGATGGTTTACCAGAATCTCGATGAGGATATGGAGAGAATGTACGGACTGCGGGATCTGTTCGTACAGGGAGTAAGCGGTATAGAAGACGTTAGGATCAACGGTTGTCCGGGCAGAGAAGGGGCAGCGCATATTGTGAGCCTGTCAGTGCGCGGGATACGGAGTGAAGTGCTTCTTCATGCACTGGAAGAAAGAGGAATCTATGTATCTGCGGGCAGTGCCTGCGCTTCTAACAAACCGCAGACGTCCGCGACGCTTAAGGCGATTGGCCTGGAGAGAGACCTATTGGATTCCACCATTCGTTTCAGTTTTTCCGTCTTTACAACTGCGGAGGAAATCCAGTATACTATACAGACACTATGCGAACTGGTTCCGACGCTCAGACGGTATACCAGAAGATAAAGGTGTGAAGAAGATCATAGGAGGAATACTATGTTTACGGCTTTTTTGATAAAGTATGCGGAGATCGGCGTGAAGGGAAAGAACCGTTACTTGTTTGAGAACGCGCTGGTACAGCAGATCAAATATGCATTAAAGAAATGTGACGGCGAGTTTGCCGTGCGCAAGACTGACGGTCGCATCTACGTGGATGCGGTATCGGCGTTTGACTATGATGAGACGGTATCGATGCTGCAGAAGGTGTTCGGCATATCCGGCATCTGCCCGATGATCTATGTGGAAGATGAAGGTTTCGAGAAACTAGGTCAGACGGTGGTCGAATATATCGGGCATGTGTATCCTGACAGACACAGGACTTTCAAGGTGGCGGCAAGACGTGCCAGAAAGAATTATCCGCTTAACTCCATGGAAATGAACGTGGAACTGGGGGGCATCATACTTGATGCATATCCGGAGATGCGTGTGGATGTGCATGAACCGGAGATCATGCTGAACGTGGAGGTGCGCGATAAGATTTATATTTACTCAGAGATTATTCCGGGACCGGGCGGGATGCCGGTGGGCACGGGTGGTAAAGCTATGCTGCTTCTGTCCGGCGGCATCGATTCTCCGGTTGCCGGCTGGATGATCGCCAAGAGAGGCGTCAAGATTGATGCCGTATATTTCCATGCACCGCCGTATACGAGCGAGCGGGCAAAGCAGAAGGTGATTGATCTGGCTGCCAGGGTGGCGGTTTACACGGGACCGATCTACCTGCACGTAATTAACTTTACGGACATACAGTTATATATCTATGATAAGTGTCCGCATGATGAGCTGACCATTATCATGCGGCGTTATATGATGCGCATCGCGGAGCGCATTGCCCGGGAGACGGAGTGCCTGGGACTGATCACAGGAGAAAGTATCGGACAGGTTGCGTCCCAGACGCTGCACAGCCTGATGGCTACGAACGAGGTGTGCGGACTGCCGGTCTACAGGCCGCTGATCGGATTTGACAAGATGGAGATCGTGGATATTGCTGAGAAGATCGATACTTATGAAACGTCGATTCTGCCCTATGAGGATTGCTGCACGATCTTCGTGGCGAAGCATCCCGTGACGAAACCGAATCTGAATATCATCAGAAGGCATGAGCTTAATCTGGATGAAAAGATTGATGAGCTTGTACAGAAGGCGCTGGCTGAGGATGAAGTGATTATTGTCCGTTAATATAAAAAGGAGAATGCCATATGGCATTCTCCTGACTCTTGTGATAAGAAGTGATTACATGATGTACGGCTTTAAAGCTGCGAGAACTTCATCAGTACCTTCTTCAGCGTGGATGTTCAAGTCGATCGGCTTGGATAAATCTAAGCTGAAAATACCCATGATAGATTTCGCATCGATAACGTATCTGCCGGATACAAGATCAAAATCGTAATCAAACTTTGTAATATCATTTACAAAAGATTTAACCTTATCAATAGAATTTAAAGAAATCTGTACTGTTTTCATTTGAAAAAATTACCTCCTTATGGATTTTTCATACTTTCAGCTATAATACTAAATGTTGGAAGGGTAAAAGTCAATGATAAAACAATACAAAAAACGCGGAGATTACTATGAAAAGTGTAGCACTACATAATCTGGGATGCAAAGTTAATGCTTATGAGATGGATGTTATGCAACAAATGTTACAAGAAAAGGGATACAAAATTGTGGCATTTGATGAAGCAGCTGATATTTATATCATAAATACGTGTACGGTGACCAACATAGCGGACAGGAAGAGCAGGCAGATGCTTCACCGGGCCAGAAAATGCAATCCGGATGCCGTGGTGGTGGCGGTAGGGTGTTATGTGCAGACCGGAGAAGAAGCGGTCAGGCAGGATGAGGCGATCGATCTTGCGATCGGCAATAACCGCAAGAAAGATCTGGTGCCGATTCTGGAGGCATATCTGGACAGGCGAAAGAAGGCGGAGAACGGTGCAGCCGTGCCGGGAGGAGCGGAATGCGCAGACTGTGGATGCGCAGGAGCAGACAGGAAGCCGCATACCGTCACGACTGAGATTATCGACATCAATCACACCGATGCATATGAGGAGATGAAACTGGCGCGTACGGCAGAGCATACCAGAGCTTATATTAAGATTCAGGACGGCTGTAACCAGTTTTGCTCTTACTGCATCATTCCCTATGCCAGAGGCAGAGTCAGGAGCCGGAGAGAGGAAGATATTCTGCAGGAAGTGCGGGGGATCGTGGCTGCCGGCTGGAAGGAGATCGTGCTGACGGGGATTCACATCAGTTCTTACGGTGTTGACAGAGGGGGACCGGAATTGTCCGGACTGCTGGCGAAGCTGCATGATATAGAAGGATTGGAACGCATACGGCTGGGTTCCTTAGAACCGCGCATTGTAACAGAAGAGTTTGTGCGGCAGATCAGCGCGATGCCTAAAATATGTCCGCATTTCCACCTGTCCATGCAGAGCGGCTGTGATTCTGTGCTCAAGAGAATGAATAGACGCTATACCAGCAGGGAATACTTTCGGACAACAGAGTTGCTCAGGAAATATTACTGGAATCCGGCAATCACGACAGATGTGATCGTGGGGTTTCCGGGAGAGACACAGGAGGAATTTCGTGTAACGGAAGCGTTCGTGCGCCGGGTCAATTTCTATGAGATGCATATTTTCAAGTATTCCAGGAGGCAGGGAACGCAGGCGGCCAAGATGGACGGACAGCTCACGGAGGCGGAGAAGGGCAGACGAAGTGCGATCCTGTCAGAGGCGGAGAAGGAGATGTCCCATGCATACCGGTCAGGCTGGATCGGCAGTACGGTAGAAGTGCTGTTTGAGGAACAGAAGGAAAGAGACGGCAGGATCTACTGGATCGGACATACACCGCAATATGTCAAGGTGGCAAAGGAATCTGTCTCATCGGAGAATCTGGGAAATCAGATTGTGTCGGGAACGGTCTCGGGATTTCTGGAGGAGGATATCCTGCTTTTAAAATGATTGAATTTTGTGCGGCAATAGAGTATTATGGTAATAATAGGGGTAATATCAAAACAGACAATGGATAAGGGCGTGAAACAATGCAGGATTTAGAAAACACACAATTTTTTACGGTAGAGACGGAACCGGAGACAGGCGTGAAGCTCGTACTCTCTACGGTGTATGAGGCGCTGACGGAGAAGGGGTATAATCCGGTAAACCAGATCGTGGGCTATATTATGTCCGGGGATCCCACCTATATCACGAGCCATAAGAGCGCACGCAGCCTGATTATGAAGGTGGAGCGGGACGAGCTGGTGGAAGAGATGCTTGTAGAGTACATTAAGAATTCTCTGAATAAGTAACGGCGGACGAACATATGAGAATTATGGGTTTGGATTATGGATCAAAAACAGTGGGCGTGGCAATCAGCGATCCGCTGCTGATTACCGCACAGGGGATTGAGATCATCAGAAGAAAAGATGAGAATAAGCTTCGGCAGACGCTTGCACGGATCGAGGAACTGATTGTGGAATATGAAGTGTCCGAGATCGTGCTCGGTCTGCCGAAGAATATGAATGATACGATGGGAGACAGAGCGGAACTGTCTCTGGAATTTAAGGACAAGCTCGAGAGAAGAACAGGTCTGTCCGTGACCATGTGGGACGAAAGGCTTACGACGGTGGCGGCGGATAAGACGATGATGGAAGCGGGCATACGCAGAGAGCATCGTAAGGAATATGTGGACAAGATCGCCGCGGTATTGATTCTGCAGGGATATCTGGATTATTGTGCGAATAACAGGTCCGATATGACAGAACATTTGCGTGATGATTTGAATGGAGAGAAAGAGTAAGTGGAGAAGATTATTTTTACATCGGAAGGAGAAGAGGCTGTCCAATTCTATATATTAGAGCAGACCAGACTGGGCGGAATCGATTATATTCTGGTCACGGATTCCGAGGATGGGGATGGCGAGGCACTGATTCTTCGCGACACTTCCGCGGATGTGGATGCGGAAGCGGTATATGAGATTGTGACAGATGATGCGGAACTAAATGCAGTGGCAGCTGTATTTGAAAATATGCTGGACGACGTGAAATTAATGTAGTGAGAATGGAGGAAATTGTTTGAAAAGAATTGAACAGGGGAAAACAGCTTCTAAGCTGAAAGTGATCCCATTAGGCGGTTTGGAGCAGATTGGGCTTAATATTACTGCCTTTGAGTATGAAGAAAGCATTATTGTGGTGGATTGCGGGCTGTCTTTTCCGGAAGATGAGATGCTGGGAATAGATCTCGTGATCCCTGATATTACTTATCTGAAGGAACATGCGGATAAAGTAAAAGGATTTGTTATCACCCATGGACACGAAGATCATATCGGTGCGCTGCCGTATGTATTGAAGGAACTGAATGTTCCGATCTATGCAACGCGGCTGACGATGGGCATTATTGAGAACAAACTGGCGGAGCATGATCTGACGGCCAGGACGAAACGCAAGGTAGTGAAGTTCGGGCAGTCCATCAATCTGGGACAGTTCAGAATTGAATTTATTAAAACGAATCACAGCATTGTGGATGCCGCTGCACTGGCGATCTATTCGCCGGCGGGCGTTGTGATACACACCGGCGATTTTAAAGTGGATTATACGCCGGTTTTCGGTGATGCCATTGATTTGCAGCGTTTTGCAGAGATCGGCAGGAAGGGCGTGCTCGCGCTCATGTGTGATTCTACCAATGCGGAACGGCTGGGATTTACCCCTTCCGAAAAGACAGTGGGGCGGACCTTCGACAGCCTCTTTGCGGAGCACAAGGATACGCGAATCATCATTGCGACCTTTGCATCCAATGTGGACCGTGTGCAGCAGATCATTAATTCCGCGTATAAGTTCGGCAGAAAAGTAGTCGTGGAGGGCAGGAGCATGGTGAACATCATAGAGACCGCTTCTGCACTGGAGTGTCTGCATATTCCGGAGAATACGCTGATTGACATAGAACAGTTAAAGAATTACCCTAATGATAAAACGGTCATTATTACCACCGGCAGCCAGGGAGAGAGTATGGCGGCGCTCAGCCGCATGGCGAGCGATAATCATAAGAAAATATCGATTCTGCCGGGAGACACGGTTATCTTTTCATCCCATCCGATTCCGGGGAATGAGAAGGCGGTCACGAACGTGATCAACGAACTGCAGATGAAAGGCGCGGACGTGATCTTCCAGGATGTACACGTGTCGGGACATGCCTGTCAGGAGGAGATCAAGTTGATCTACAGTCTGGTAAAACCCAGGTATGCGGTGCCGATTCACGGTGAGTACAAGCATCGGAAAGCGCAGGCAAAGATCGCGGATGAACTGGGGATTCCGAAGGATCATATCTTTATGATACAGTCCGGCGACGTGCTGGAGATGGATGAAGAGAATGCGAAGATTGCGGGTAAGGTGCCGGTAGGGGCGATCCTGGTTGACGGTCTCGGTGTCGGAGATGTCGGCAATGTGGTTCTGCGGGACAGACAGCATCTGGCGGAAGACGGCATCCTGATTGTTGTGCTGGCGCTTGACTCTTACAGCGATCAGCTTGTGTCCGGGCCCGATATCGTATCGAGAGGATTTGTTTATGTCAAGGAGTCGGACGAGCTGCTGGACGAAGCGAGACTGTTGGTTAATGACGCGGTGCAGGACTGCCTGAACAAGGGTAAGACCGATTGGGGAAGGCTGAAGTCTACGATCAAGGATGTGCTGAGCGAATTTGTATGGAAGAAGACCAAGAGGCGTCCGATGATTCTGCCGATTATTATGGAAGTGTAGCGTGAAAAAAACATTCACAGCGTGAAAAAAACATTCACGCGGAAGAACCGTCCACAAGGCGGATTTGCTGCAAGCAGCATTCTTCCCACATTTTGATATTATTTTATAAGTGGCGAATAACGATACTTAAGGAGGAATGACGACATGTCAGACAGTGATATTAAGGAGGCGGCCAGGAAGTTTGCGGCTGTGATTCAGGAATCCGACACCTATAAGGAGTATTATTATCAGCGGGAGAAGATTAAGAAGCAGCCGGAACTGTATGATAAAGTCAATGAGTTTCGACAGAAGAATTTCGATCTGCAGAATGAGTCGGACAGTGAGGATTTGTTTGACAGAATGGAAGCGTTTGAGCAGGAGTATGCAAAGTTTCGTGAGAATCCGCTGGTAGATGATTTCCTGAGAGCGGAGCTCGCTTTCTGCAGAATGATGCAGGAAGTTGATATATTACTGGCGGCAGAGATCGACTTTGAATAACATGCGAAATGGAGAAAGCTATGAATTGGAAGTACCTTGCAGGCGGAACGGTGCAGGCTGTCATTAAGGTGGCTGCGCTTGTGTTCATTATTATGTATATTTTCCGTATATCAGCGGCAGCGTATGATTACGGCTACCGCGTGTTCGCGGAGCCGCCGGTTTCGACGGGAGAAGGCAGAATGATCAGTGTTTATATAGAGAAGCAGTCTGCCAAGGATGTGGGAGAGATGCTGCAGCAGAAAGGGTTGATCCGCGATGCGAATCTGTTTAGAATCCAGGAACTGCTGTCCGAACACCGCGGGAAAATTCAGCCGGGGATCTATGATCTGAGTACTTCCATGACGGCGCAGGAAATGCTGACAGTGATTGCGCCGGAAGCGGAAGAAGAGAGTGAAGATTAGCGTGAATGGAAATATCAATCACAGCGCAGACGAAAATGCTGTTTGCACGGAAGAAACGTCCATAGAAAGGACGGTATTACAATGATAACAGACGAGCGTATGAATGCGTTTATTGATTCGCTGGATACCGGCAATACGCTTTTTTTAAACGAAATAGAGAGTGAAGCAAAGAAAACCAATGTGCCCGTTATCCGCTCGCAGGTGCAGAGTCTGATTAAACTGCTGCTTGCGATGCACAGGCCGGAGTCGATTCTGGAGGTGGGCTGTGCCATTGGTTTTTCTGCGTTACTCATGAGCGAGTATGCGCCGGCAGACTGCCATATTACGACGATCGAGAACTATGAGAAACGGATTCCAATAGCACGGGAGAATTTCAGACGTGCCGGCAGAGAGGACAGCATCACATTACTGGAGGGGGACGCGCAGGACATTCTGAAGAAACTGGACGGACATTACGATATGATCTTTATGGATGCGGCGAAGGGACAGTATATTCATTTCCTGCCGGATGTCTTAAGACTGCTGCCGGCGGGCGGAATCCTGCTGTCAGATAACGTGCTGCAGGACGGGGATATCATAGAGTCACGATTTGCAGTGACGAGGAGAAACCGCACCATACATAGCAGAATGAGGGAATATCTGTATGAGTTAAAACATCATCCCGAACTGGAAACGGTGATTCTGCCGGTGGGGGACGGGGTGACGATCAGTGTCAAGAGGACATGAAGCCGCACGCGGAATTGTGAGAGGAAAATGATATGAAAAAACCTGAGTTACTGATTCCGGCGAGCAGTCTGGAAGTATTGAAAACAGCCGTAATATTCGGTGCGGACGCGGTTTATATCGGCGGCGGGGCGTTCGGGCTGCGCGCCAAGGCGAAGAATTTTACGCCGGAAGAGATGGCGGAGGGTATTGCATTTGCTCATCAACATGGCGTGCGGGTACATGTGACAGCCAATATTCTGGCACATAATTATGATCTGGAGGGTGCGAGGGCTTATCTGCATGAGTTAAAAGCGTTGAAGCCGGATGCGCTTATCATAGCCGATCCGGGCATGTTTACCATGGCCAGAGAAATCTGTCCCGAGATTGATATTCACGTGTCCACGCAGGCCAATAATACGAATTATATGACATATCAGTTCTGGCAGAAGCTGGGCGCGAAGCGCGTTGTCTCGGCCAGGGAACTGTCACTGCAGGAGATCAGGGAGATCAGAGAACATATTTCTGATGATCTGGAGATCGAGAGCTTTATCCACGGGGCGATGTGCATTTCTTATTCGGGAAGGTGTCTGCTGAGCAGTTATTTTACGGGCAGAGACGCCAATCATGGAGCATGTACCCATCCGTGCCGCTGGAAATATGCGGTAGTGGAGGAGACCCGTCCAGGCGAATATCTGCCGGTCTATGAGAACGAGCGGGGCACTTATATTTTTAACTCAAAAGATCTGTGTATGATAGAGCACATCCCGGAGATGATCGCGGCGGGGATCGACAGCTTTAAGATAGAGGGGCGGATGAAAACGGCTCTTTATGTGGCGACGGTGGCGCGCACGTACCGCAGGGCGATTGACGACTGCCTCGAATCGGAGGAGAAGTACCGCGCCAATATGGACTGGTATCTGGCGGAAATCTCTAAATGTACCTACAGACAGTTTACGACGGGATTTTATTTCGGAAAGCCGGATGAGCATACACAGATCTACGACAATAATACTTACGTGAATGAATATATATATCTGGGGATCGTGGGAAGCCTGGTGCCGGAGCCGGGCAGGCTTACGGCGGTCGAAAGTGAGAATGGTGGAGACGGGACCGGGCATGTGGGCGGAGCCGGTGGAAAGAAGATGGACATAAGAGCATGTACCTGCGCCCGCATCGAACAGCGCAATAAGTTCTGTGTAGGGGATTCCATCGAGATCATGAAACCGGACGGCACGAATGTGCCCGTGCAGGTGCTTGCCATGTATGACGAACAGGGAGAGCCGGTGGAGTCGTGTCCGCATTCTAAGCAGGTGATAGATGTGCGGCTTTCGGAGACACCGCAGGTATATGATCTATTGCGGACAGCCAATGCTTAACAGGTACGGCGCAAATGGCCGCAGCATATTATGTGGAGATTTTTTGATTTCCCTCTTGCATTTTCTGCTAAAGTAATGTATCTTATAAAAAGGATCGCTGATGGAAGCAGTCCGACATAGTGGTATCATGAACGAAGATGTTCCAAAAGGCTTATTTTTGGAACATTTTTTTGCGCGTATCAGCAAAGTCATACGAGTCTGCTGATACGCGCAGAGCAGGAAGTTAAAAGTGGAATGGAGGAGATGAAAAAATGAGCGAAGTATTTAATGTGGAAGAAATCTTTGCGAAGAATGTGTTTACAGTGGCTAAGATGCAGGAGCGCCTGACGAGGAACGCATACAAAGAAGTGGTCAAAGTCATGAATGAGGGCGGCGAACTGTCCATGAATACGGCGAATATGGTCGCTAAGGCTATGAAGGACTGGGCGGTGGAGAACGGCGCTACGCATTACACACACTGGTTCCAGCCGCTTACGGGTATCACGGCGGAGAAACATGACGCGTTCGTGTCACATCCGGATGAATCCGGTAAAATGCTGACAGAGTTTTCCGGTAAAGAGTTGATCAAGGGTGAGCCGGATGCTTCTTCTTTTCCTTCCGGCGGTCTGCGGGCGACCTTCGAGGCGAGAGGATATACGGCTTGGGACATTACTTCTCCTGCATTTTTAAAAGAATCCGGCTGCGGTATGACCCTGTGTATTCCGACGGCGTTCTGCTCCTATACCGGTGAGGCACTGGATAAGAAGACACCGCTCTTACGTTCCATGGAGGCGCTCAGCGAGCAGGCGCTGCGCATTGTGAGATTGTTTGGCAACACGGAAGCGACTAAAGTGACGGCGTCCGTAGGACCGGAACAGGAATATTTCCTGGTAGATAAAGATTTATATATGAAGAGAACGGATCTGATGTTTGCGGGCCGCACACTGTTCGGCGCACCTGCACCGAAAGGACAGGAAATGGAAGACCATTACTTTGGCGTCATCAGAGAGCGCGTCGGCGCATACATGAAAGACTTGAACGAAGAATTGTGGAAGCTGGGCGTTACCGCCAAGACACAGCACAATGAGGTGGCACCGGCACAGCATGAGCTGGCGCCCATCTATGAGACGGCGAATATAGCGGTAGATCACAACCAGCTGGTTATGGAGGCAATGAAAAGGGTTGCGATCCGTCACGGTATGAGATGCCTGCTGCATGAGAAACCGTATGCAGGGGTGAACGGTTCCGGCAAACATGACAACTGGTCCATCACGACGGACAATGGTGTGAATCTGTTAGACCCGGGCGATACGCCGAATGAGAACATACAGTTTCTTCTGGTGCTGGCATGTATTATGAAAGCGGTGGATACCCATGCAGATCTGCTCAGGCAGTCGGCTTCCGATGTGGGTAACGACCACAGGCTCGGAGCGAACGAGGCGCCGCCGGCAATTATATCCATTTTCCTGGGCGAGCAGCTTGAGGATGTGGTGACGCAGCTGATTGAGACAGGGGAAGCGACCAGCGTGAAAGAGGGCGGCAAGCTTCTGACAGGTGTAAAGACCCTGCCTGATTTCCAGAAGGATGCGACCGACCGGAACAGGACGTCGCCGTTTGCCTTTACGGGTAACAAATTCGAGTTCCGTATGGTTGGTTCCGCGGATTCCATTGCAAGCCCGAACACGACGCTGAACGCCATCGTGGCGGAGGCGTTCTGCGAGGCTGCGGACAGACTGGAGAAATCGGATAATCTGGAACTTGCGATCCACGATTTGATTAAGGAGTACGTGACCGAACACCAGAGAATTATATTCAATGGCGACGGCTATGCGCCCGAGTGGGTGGAAGAAGCGGAAAGAAGAGGACTGCCTAACATCAAGTCCATGATCGAGGCAGCCAGCACGCTGACCACAGATAAAGCGGTGAAGCTGTTTGAGAAGTTCGGCATCTTCACGAAAGTGGAATTGGAGTCTCGCGAGGAGATTATCTATGAGACCTATGCGAAGACCATAAATATCGAAGCGCTTGCCATGATTGATATGGCGGGTAAGCAGATCATTCCCGCGGTGATGAAGTATTCCAAAGTGCTTGCGGATACCGTAAACGCAGTGAAGGCAGCGGGCGCGGATGCTTCCGCACAGACCGGCATTCTGAAAGAAGTGAGTGAGAAACTGACCGCTATGCAGACGGCGCTGGTAAAGCTGGAGCAGGCTGAAAAAGAAGCTTCCGCCATCGAGGATGCGAAGAAACAGGCGTTCTTCTATAAAGATACCGTGAGGGAGATCATGGATGAACTTCGTGCACCGGCAGACCGGCTGGAAATGATCGTTGACAAGGATATGTGGCCGATTCCTACATACGGCGAGCTGATGTTTGAAATTTAAGGAAAGTACTGTATAGGAACAGCCGGCATGGATGAAAGTTATTTCTGCGGAAACCGGGAAGAAAGCGCGGTGACGAGGATATTAACTTTCATCTGTGCCAATGACTGAGATGAATTTGCAAAAAAAGAAAAAAATTTCATAAAAACACTTGCAAAATGGAATAATATCCTATATAATCCTTAATTGTTGATGGGCTATCGCCAAACGGTAAGGCAACGGACTCTGACTCCGTCATTTCAAGGTTCGAATCCTTGTAGCCCAGTTAATAGGCTCGGCTGAGAAATCAGCCGGGTTGTTTTTGTCTTAATTAGAAAGTTGTTTGACGAGATTAAGCGAAGCTTGATTAAAGAAAGAAGGAAATCAGTTGTATACATTTGAAAGCAGAGTCCGGTACAGTGAAGTGGGCGAGGATGGTAATATGACGCCGGAATCGCTTCTGGATTATTTCCAGGACTGCTCCACGTTCCATTCGGAGGATATCGGACTGGGCGTGGATTATTTTCAGAAACTGCATCAGGTATGGCTCTTGTCCGCATGGCAGATCTGTATCAACAGATATCCGCGGCTGTGTGAGAGAATTGTCATAGGAACGGCCCCATACGAGTTCCGGGGATTTGTAGGCTGCCGTAATTTCATAATGAAGACGGAAGCGGGGGAGGTGCTTGCCTGCGCCAACTCGATCTGGAGTCTGATGGATACGGAGCGGATGAAACCGGCCAAACCGAATGAAGACATGCTGGCGGGATATGTGCTGGAGGAGAAGTATCCGATGGAATATGCACCGCGTAAGATCAATGTGCCGGCGAACGGTAAGGCCATGGAGCCTTTTACAGTGCGGGAGCACCATCTGGACACGAACCACCATGTGAACAACGGTCAGTATGTGCGGATGGCAATGGAGTATGTACCGCAGGATTTTGCAGTCGGGCAGCTCAGGGTGGAGTATAAGAGTCAGGCGGTGCTGAATGATGTGATACAGCCGGTGAGCGCTGTGAATGCAGAAGGCACGCTGTATACAGTGTCGCTCAATCAGGCGGACGGCAGACCGTACTGTATCGTGGAACTGGCGGGGAAGATGAATTAGGGATCTGCGTAAAATATTTTATGCACGGTTATGGAAAGGCATGGTTTTAGTATGATTCGGCTGGGAGAAATCCAGAATTTACAAGTGATAAAACAGGTGGAATTCGGCGTGTACTTAAGCGACCAGGCGGGCAGCGAGGAGAAAGTGCTTCTGCCCGGGAAGCAGGTGCCGGCGCAGACGCAGACAGGTGATGAGATTAAAGTGTTTGTCTATCGGGATTCCAGGGACCGGCTGATCGCGACGACGCAGACGCCGAAGCTGACGCTGCACGGCGTGGCCAGACTGCGCGTGGCGCAGGTCGCACAGGTGGGTGCTTTCCTGGAATGGGGACTGGAGAAGGATCTGCTGCTGCCCTTTAAAGAGCAGACACGTAAAGTATCGGAAGGCGAGGAGTGTCTTGCCGCGCTCTACATAGATAAGAGCGACAGATTGTGTGCCACCATGAATGTCTATCCTTATCTGTCCACGGACAGTCCGTACGGGAAAGAGGACAGAGTCAGCGGAACCGTTTATGAGATCAGTGATAATTTCGGCGCTTTTGTGGCGGTGGATGACCGATATTCAGGTCTGATCCCGAAGAAGGAACTGTACGGAACCGTTCGGATCGGGGAAACGGTGCAGGCGCGTGTCACCGGTGTGAAAGAAGATGGTAAGCTGAACCTGAGCATACGGGAGAAAGCCTATCTGCAGATCGGAAAAGACGCGCAGAAAGTGATGGAGGTCATAGACAGCTTTGACGGTGCGCTTCCTTTTACAGATAAAGCATCGCCCGAAGTGATCCGGCGGGAGCTGCAGATGAGTAAGAACGAGTTTAAGCGTGCGGTGGGGCACCTGCTTAAGGAAGGAAAGATTCAGATCACGGAGAGGGCAATCCGTAAAATAATCTAACAGGGAAGAATTTTCTTCCTGCGCATAAAAAATCTCAGTCCCTGTCAGGAGGACTGAGATTTTTGTTTTCGGATTTCGCTTCGTAAGTCGCCGGGCCCGTATTCCCGATCCCTATACAGAGATATCGACGTTTGCGCCGATGTGCGGATTAACGGATAACTCCATAGCTGCGGCGTCCATCATGCCTACGATCTGGTCGCCGGTGGAGGAAGCCAGATCGAGAGATTTGCTCAACATGGCTACACCGTATGCGCTCTGTGTGTTGACCTGCGCCATGGCCATAGATAATGCTGCTATATCCATAATGCTCCTCCGTTTCTGCCGTCAGCATTTCGCGTGTGCGCTGCTGTCGGTACTTCCTGAATGGAAATCTTTTGTGAATAAATTATAACACAGATACTGCGAATTAGCGAGCGCTTTTTTGGCACGATGATGATATCCAATATTTGTGTAAAATGTCTAAACAGGTAAAACAAGAAAATACACAGTTTACATTAAAAAATACACAAAAAAATCATGATTGGAGGTAGATTTTTTTGTAAATATAGATTAAAATGAATACTGGATGTTGTATTTCGATGAATTTAGCGGTTTACTGCATTGTGTAATTTGCTAAAAGATTAACAAGGGGTGGGGCTATGATTTCAAATCAGATTTTACAAAATACGATTGAGGGATTGAAATCGATCGCAAGAGTAGAGCTGTGTGTCATGGATATCGATGGGAAGGCGGTTGCCATGACTGCGGACGAGATGGAAGAGTGCGGCCGGCCGGCGGCGGAATTTGCCAAATCGCCGGCGGACTCGCAGGAGATACAGGGATACCAGTATTTTAAAATATTTGATGAGCAGCAGCTTGAATACGTTCTTATCGCAGGGGGGGTCGGTGAGGACGTCTATATGGTAGGCAAGATGGTTGCTTTTCAGATTCAGAATCTTCTGGTTGCATATAAAGAACGGTTTGATAAGGATAATTTTATCAAGAACCTGCTTCTGGATAATCTCCTTTTAGTAGACATCTACAGCCGGGCGAAGAAGTTACATATCCAGACGGATGTAAAGCGGGTTGCGCTGATCATTGAGACGGATAATACGAAGGACAGCAATGTGCTGGAGATGATGCGCACTTATTTTGGAAGCAACAGTAAAGATTTCATTACTGCAGTGGACGAGAATAATGTGATTGTGGTTAAAGATCTGTCCGAGGGTGACAGTATAAAGGAGATCGATAAGGCGGCGGACGGTATCGCGTCATTTCTGAAGAAGGAAAATATGAAGAATGTCAGGATCGCCTACGGTACGATTGTGAACGAGATCAAGGATGCGAGCCGCTCTTATAAGGAAGCCAAGATGGCTCTGGACGTGGGCAAGATTTTCTTCGGAGAGAGGGATGTGATCGCATACAGCGAACTGGGAATCGGCCGTTTGATCTACCAGCTTCCCATTCCGCTGTGTAAGATGTTTATCAAGGAGATCTTTGACGGCAAGAGCCCGGACGATTTCGATGAGGAGACGCTGACGACGATCAACAAGTTCTTTGAAAATTCATTGAATGTGTCTGAGACGTCCAGACAGTTGTTTATCCACAGAAATACACTCGTATATCGTCTGGATAAACTGCAGAAGAGTACAGGTCTGGATCTTCGTGTGTTTGAGGATGCGATTACCTTCAAGATCGCGCTGATGGTAGTGAAGTATATGAAATACATGGAGAGCTTCGAGTATTAAGTGAAAAGAATGCATGATGAAGTGTTTATTTGAGTTTGTGGAGAAGAGTTCGCAAGGTTCATTTGTGGAGTAAATATACATTATAAATAGGTGGTGGACAAGTGGCAGTAAAGAAAAAAAGAAGAAGTACAGCAGCAGAAAACGAGATCATTACCCTTACAAATGTATGCAAGGCGTATTCTACCGGTGCACCCGCGCTGAAGGATGTGAATCTGCATATCAACAGGGGAGAGTTCGTGTTTATCGTGGGAGACAGCGGCTCGGGTAAGTCTACGCTGATCAAACTGCTTCTCAGGGAGCTGACGATCACGAGCGGTTACATCAATGTTATGGGTTATGACCTTTCCAGGATCAAACACAGGAGGATTCCGAAGTTCAGAAGGAATCTGGGCGTTGTGTTCCAGGATTTCAGACTCCTGAAGGACCGTAATGTGTATGAGAACGTTGCTTTTGCGCAGCGGATCATACAGAAGTCTAATAAGGAGATCAAGAAGAATGTGCCCAGTATTCTGGCGATCGTAGGGCTTGCGGGTAAGTATAAAGCGAAGCCCAAGCAGCTGTCCGGCGGTGAGCAGCAGCGGGTGGCGCTTGCGAGGGCGTTAGTCAATAAACCGACCGTACTGCTGGCGGATGAGCCTACGGGTAATCTCGATCCGAAGAATTCATGGGAGATCATGAAGCTGTTAGAGCAGATCAATGAGAATGGCACGACCGTCATCGTCGTAACGCATAACAGAGAGATCGTTAATGCGATGCAGAAACGGGTAGTCACCCTGCGGAAGGGTGTAATTATAAGCGACGAGGAAAAGGGAGGGTACATCGATGAGGATTAACAGCTTTTTCTACACGCTCAGACAGGGTGTGCGCAACCTTTTCAGAAATAAATGGTTTACACTTGCGTCAATCGCGACGATCAGCGCATGTCTGTTTCTGTTCGGATTATTCTACGCGATTGTTATGAATTTTCAGCATATCGTCAAACACGCGCAGGAAGGCGTTGCCGTGTATGTGTTCTTTGACGACGGGCTGGAGGATGTCAGGATACAGCAGATCGGTGAGATGATTACAAGGCGGCCGGAAGTGTCGCGCGTTGACTTTGTGTCCGCCGACGAGGCATGGGAGTCCTTTAAGGCGGATTATCTGGGTGGTTATGAAGATGGTTTTACGGAGAATCCTTTGGAGAACTCCGCGCAGTATCAGGTCTACCTAAGTGATGTGTCCATGCAGTCCGCGCTGGTGACTTATCTGGAATCACTGGACGGCGTCCGGATGGTTAATCGCTCCGAACTGGTGGCAACTACGCTGACGGGGGTGAACGCGCTGATCGCTTACGTGTCTGTAGGTATTATAGCGATCCTGTTTGCGGTATCGGTGTTCCTGATCAGCAATACAGTCATGATCGGTATCTCTGTCCGAAAGGAGGAGATCAATATTATGAAGTACATCGGGGCCACGGACTTCTTCGTCAGATCGCCCTTCGTGATCGAAGGTATGATGATCGGCCTGGTCGGTGCGGTGATTCCGCTTGGAATCATATATACGCTTTATAATATTGTAATGGAATATATCACGACCAGATTTGAAATGTTATCTTCACTGCTCAGCTTTCTGAAGGTGGAGGAGATATTTCATTTATTGACACCGGTCTCTCTGGGAATCGGTGTGGGAATCGGTTTTCTGGGAAGTATCATTACGGTTAGAAAACATTTAAGAGTATAGGATGGATGCCGGGAAACAGGCATTTTCGCAATGATTTGAGATTCCGGAAAGCGGAATCGTGAAAGTTAAATTATAGGGATGTCTATGAAACATTGGAAGAAAATACTGTGCATGCTTCTGGGCATAGCGATTATGTTCACATATGCCGAACCGGCGCGGGCGGTGACGAACGAGAGCATTCGTGAGAAAGAGGATCAGATCAAGAAGGCGAAGGAAGAGGTTTCGAATCTGAAGTCCAGTCTGACGGATGTGGAGGCTCTTAAGAAAGAGCTGGAAAAGTCGAAAAACGATCTGACCGCTTATGTGACCCAGCTGGACGGTGAACTGAGCAGCATACAGGAGAAGATCGAACAATATAATACACTGATTACAGAAAAAGAGGCGCAGATCGTGGAGACGACCGAGGAATTGAACGAGGCGGTCAGACAGCAGGAAGACCAGTATGAAGCGATGAAAAAGCGAATCAGGTTCATGTATGAGAAGGGCGATACCTTCTATCTGGAGATGTTGTTCTCATCGGCGGGCTTTGCTGATATGATGAATAAAGCCGATTACATCGAGGCGTTGTCGCGGTACGACCGGAACAAGCTGGAAGAATATGTGCAGATCAGAGAGATGGTGGAACTGTACAAGGAAGAACTGGAGACGGAGAAGGTGTACCTGGACGAGGCGAAGGCGGCTGTGGAGGCGGAGGAAGCCAATATCAGTTCCCTGATCGAGCAGAAGGAGGCGCAGATTATTTCGGTGTCCAGCGATATCTCCGGTAAGGAGGCAGCGATCAAGGAATATGAGGAAATGATCGCGCAGGAGAATGCCGAGATTGCGGCGCTGGAGAAAGCGGTAACCGAGGAGAAAGCAAGACTCGAGGCGGAAAATGCACAGACGAGAACCTATAACGGCGGTATGTTTGCAAACCCGTGTCCGGGATTTAAGAGAATATCGGATGAATATGGCAACCGCATCCATCCGATTCTCGGTACACAGCAGTTCCATAACGGTATAGACATGGCGGCGCCCAGCGGTACGGCGATTCTGGCAGCCTATGACGGTGACGTGATTGCGGCGACCTACAGCGGCTCGATGGGCAATTATATCATGATAGATCACGGAAGCGGATTGTACACGATTTACATGCATTGTTCCGCGCTGTATGTGTCTAAGGGACAGTCAGTCACGAAGGGACAGAACATTGCCGCGGTGGGCAGCACGGGTCGTTCCACGGGACCGCATCTGCATTTCAGCGTGCGGCTGAACGGAAGCTATGTCAGCCCCTGGAATTATATTAAATAAGATCATTTGATATGGAGAGGATCGATTTGAATCAGAACGGAGACAATAATTACTATAATAACGATTACAGCCGGAGAGACGTGAATCAGGGAATAAATAATCCTTATGAGCAGCATCAGGCACCGGCGCCGTCACAGTATCCGTATCCTCCGGCGGGAGGACGGAACAACAAAGGCGGCGGGATATTCCTGCTGGGTCTTCTGGCAGGTGTCATGATTGCAGCCCTTGCGGGGGGAACTGCATATGTCGGTACGAGACTGTACCGGTTGTCAGAGGCGCGTTCGGCGAATGCGGACGGCAGTTCCGGAGATAATCTGGTAGACGACGATACCATAGAGAAACTGGAAGCATTAGAGCAGGTGATCGACAAGTATTATTATAAAGATGAAGACATTGATGTGGAGGAGATGACCGAGGGAATGTACGCCGGACTGGTGGCTTCTCTGGGCGACCCGTACTCGGTTTATTACACCGAGGAGGAGTGGCGGCAAATGATGGCGGATACCGAGGGAATCTATTTCGGGATCGGCGCTTATATGCAGCTGGATACCGCTACAGGACTGGCGCGAATCAATGGCGTAATTGCCAATACACCCGCTGAAGAAGCGGGGCTCAGAGAGAATGACCTGGTCTATCAGGTAGACGGAGAGATGACGCAGGGACTTGATTTGTCTGAGATCGTGTCCAGAATCAAAGGTGAGGAGGGTACGAGTGTACATCTGACGATTATCAGGGAAGGTGAGACAGACTATCTGGAGTTTGATGTGGAGCGGCGTCAGATCGAATCGCCGACCGTCAACTATGAGATGTATGATAACGGTGTGGGATATATTCAGATCACCGAGTTCGATGAGGTGACAACGGATCAGTTTACGGAGGCACTGGCAGTGATTAAAGGCTCCGGGGCAAAGGGGCTGATTCTTGATCTGCGCAGCAATCCGGGCGGCAGCCTTCCGGTTGTGGTGGATATTGCGAGAGCAATTCTGCCGAAAGGACTGATCGTGTACACGGAAGATAAGTACGGCAAGCGGGATGAATATACCTGCGACGGCAGGAAGGAACTGGATATTCCGATGGTGGTACTGATCAACGGCAATTCCGCGAGCGCGTCCGAGATTCTCGCAGGAGCGATTCAGGATTATGACAAAGGAACACTGATCGGTACGACTACTTTCGGCAAAGGTATTGTGCAGCGTGTACTGCCGCTTACGGATGGAACGGCGCTGAAACTGACGATCAGTTCTTATTATACGCCGAAGGGAAATAATATTCACGGTATCGGTATCGAGCCGGATATTGCATGCGAGTTTGACGGAGAAGCGTACTATGAGAGAGACTTCGATAACCAGCTGGAACGTGCAAAGCAGGAGATCAGTAAGATGATTGACTGAAACGTGTCATAGACATTGTGAGGCTGCAGGCAGTTTAAGCATAGGGGACAGATATATGAATATCGTATTGTTATCGGGCGGTTCAGGCAAACGTCTGTGGCCGCTTTCCAATGATACCCGATCCAAGCAGTTTATTAAAATATTTAAGACTGCGGACGGGGAATATGAATCCATGGTGCAGCGCGTGTACCGTCAGATCAAGTCGGTTGACGGAGAGGCGGCGGTCACCATCGCGACATCGAAGTCACAGGTGTCGGCAATACACAATCAGCTGTGTGAGAATGTCGGTATCAGTGTGGAGCCTTGCAGAAGGGACACTTTTCCGGCGATTGCGCTTGCGGCAGCATATCTGCATGATGTGAGAGGCATAGCGGAGGAAGAGGCAGTGGTAGTCTGCCCTGTGGACCCCTATGTGGAGGAAGACTATTTCGCGTCCCTGCGGGCGTTAGCTGAGCGCGCTGCGACCGGAGAGGCTAATCTGGTGCTCATGGGGATTGAGCCGACTTATCCGAGCGCGAAGTATGGCTATATCATTCCGGAAAACAAGGACAGTATCAGCAGGGTATCTGTGTTCAAGGAAAAGCCGACAGAAGATAAAGCGCGGGAATATATTGAGCAGGGAGCGCTCTGGAACGGCGGCGTATTTGCGTTTCGATTGGGATATGTGCTGCAGCGGGCCCGGGAGCTGATCGGATATGCGGATTATCAGACGCTTTACGATCAGTATGAAACACTGACGAAGATCAGTTTTGACTATGCGGTAGCAGAACATGAGCAGCATATTGAGGTAATGCGCTTTGCGGGCATGTGGAAAGATATGGGGACGTGGAATACGCTGACGGAAGCGATGGAGAGCGACCATATCGGCAAGGCGATTCTGAATGAACGGTGTGAAAATGTGCATGTAGTGAATGAACTGAATGTGCCGGTACTGTGTATGGGACTGCAGAATATGGTTGTGGCGGCGAGTCCGGAAGGCATTCTCGTATCGGATAAGAATCAGTCGAGTTATATCAAGCCGTATGTGGATGAGATCAATCAGCAGATCATGTTCGCCGAGAAATCATGGGGAAGCTTTCAGGTTATAGATATCGGGGAAGGAAGTATGACCATTAAGGTTACCCTGAATCCGGGACATGGCATGAATTACCACAGTCACGCGCTGCGGGATGAAGTGTGGACCGTCATTGCCGGACGGGGCAGGACGATTGTGGACGGCGTGGAACGGGAGGTCTGTGCAGGCGATGTAATACGGATGCCCGCAGGTGTGCCCCATACGATTTACGCGGATACGATGCTGCAGGTTGTCGAAGTGCAGATCGGTTCGGAGATCAGTGTGCACGATAAGAAAAAAATCGCGCTGCGGAATGCAGAAAGAGATAAATAAAGACAAATGATGTGGTCATCAGATGAATCGGGAAGGGGAACGGACAATCTGAAAACAGAAGAAGACATTTGTAAAAGCGATAAAGAGCCGGAGCTTATGCCGAACCGTATCTGTTATGATATCATGAAGATCCTTCCGCCGATCAAACCATACCGTGTGCTGGACATCGGCTGCGGGGAAGGCAAGGACGCCGTATTCTTTGCAAAATGCGGCTATGCGGTGACGGCATTTGACAGATCCGGGCAGAGGATCGATAAAGCCAGAAGGCTTGCGGCGCATAACAAAGTCGAAGTCGATTTTTTTAAGGCGGATATTTTTGAGTATTGCCCCGATACAGAGTATGACATTATATTCAGCAGCGGCGTGCTTCATTTTCTTCCGGAGATTGACCGGAAAGAGTTTTGTAACAGTCTGAAATCGCATACTGCAGATCACGGTATTAATGTTTTGGATGTATTTGTTAAAAAGCCGTTTATCATCCGCACGTCGGATGCTGCAGGAGATGAGGATAAGAAACATCCATGGCTGTCAGGAGAGCTATTCGAATATTATCATGACTGGTTGTTCCATATCTGCAGGGAAGAGGTTTTCGGCTGCAGCAGCGGCGTTAGACCGCATAAACACTGTATGGATACGCTGATTGCGCAGAAGGTAAGATAGAAAGAGAAGAGGCGGCGTGTGTGATCGTGATACCGGCATCCCGCTTTTGCGGGTATTTGTGCCAAGAATGATATGGGGTGTAAGCGTGATAACGGAATGAGCCGGAGTATACATGCGGGAGTTAATCTCCCGCATGTTTGTCGTAATAAGTAATTTTTGACAGGTAATGTGAGATATTGGAATTGGAGTTTGATAGGGGAAGTGTCGTGTAGTAAAATAAACGCGATAGTTTTCGGCAAGAATAAGGAGGAGCACAAATGATTGTATGCGTAGAAGATGATAATTCTATTCGTGATCTGATGATATATACGCTGAATGCCGCAGGATTTGAGGCGATGGGTGTTACCGACGGAGACGGCCTGTTTGCGGCCTTGCAGACGGGCAGACCGCAGCTGATTATGCTGGATATTATGCTCCCCGGGGAGGACGGCATAGCGATTCTAAAGAGACTCCGGGCTCATGCGGAAACCGCTGAAATACCTGTGATTATGGCGACGGCCAAAGGGACGGAGTACGATAAAGTGATCGGTCTGGACTCGGGCGCGGACGACTACCTGGCCAAGCCGTTTGGCATGATGGAGATGGTGTCCCGCATCAGGGCGGTGCTGCGGCGTGCGGGTGTCAGAGAGAATAAGGGGCTCCTGCGTGCCGGCAGTCTGGAACTGAATCCGGAGACCTATATTGTGCTTGTAAATGGAGAACGTGTTCAGCTGACGCTAAAAGAATATAATCTGCTGCATATTTTTATGAAAAATCCCGGGCGCGTATATACCCGCGACCAGCTTCTGGAAATCGTATGGGGAACAGACTGCGTCGGGGAGACCAGAACCGTGGATGTCCACATCGGTACGCTCAGGACGAAGCTGGGCGTATGCGGGGATTATATCGAGACAGTGCGGGGCGTCGGGTATCGAATGGAGGAGAAGGAATGACAAAACGCATTTTTCGGTCTGTCTGCTTTGTTGCGCTTGTCGTTTTTACTGCGTCCACAATCTTGGTGGTGGGTGTATTATACGAATACTTTTCGGATGTGCAGCAGTCGCAGCTTAAGATGCAGACCAGCCTTGCAGCGCAGGGCGTTACGCATGAGGGGGCTGCATATTTTGACGGCCTGCGGGTGATGAACTACCGTATCACATGGATTGATAGGGACGGAAGCGTTCTGTATGACAGCATGTCTGACAGCGGGGGAATCGGGAATCATCTGGACCGGGAGGAGGTACAGACAGCGCTTGCGAAGGGCTACGGGGAGAGCAGACGCTATTCGGTCACGCTTCTGGAACGGTCTTTCTATTCTGCGCAGAAACTGGATGACGGCACGGTTCTGCGACTTTCCATCTCGCAAATGTCTGTCTTGACACTGCTCATGGGAATGGCACAGCCGATCGGCATTGTATTTGCGATTGCGGTGATTCTTTCCGTCGGTCTGGCGGTTCGGATATCTAAGAGAATCGTGAAGCCGTTGAATGAAATAGATCTGGACAACCCGCTGTCGAATGAGGGATACGATGAACTGTCCCCGCTCCTTATGCGCATTGACAGTCAGCAGAAACTGCTGAACCGGCAAAAGGAAAAACTGCGTCAGCAGGAAAATGAACTGAATACGATTATCGGAAGTATGAATGAGGGCATGGTCCTGTTGAACCAAAAGGGGAAAATTATTACGATCAATTCTGTCGCGGGCAGACTGTTAGAGGCCGGTTCTGACTGCATAGGTGACGACATGCTGTCCCTGTGTCATAATCCCGATCTGCAGGAGATCCTGTCCGGCGTGCTGCGGGGCGAACGGGGAGAACGGACAGTTTCATTACAGGGGGATAATTATCAGATCGATGCCAGTCCCATCGTATCCGGCAATCGTCTCGGGGGAGCGGCGCTGTTCTTTTTTAATGTGACGCAGAAGGAGAAAGCGGAGCAGATGCGCCGCGAATTTACCGCGAATGTTTCTCATGAACTGAAGACGCCGCTCCATTCCATTTCCGGTTATGCGGAACTTCTAAAGACCGGTATGGTAAAAGAAGAAGACCGGATACCTTTTGCCGGGAAAATATATGATGAAGCCCAGCGCATGGTGCGGCTGGTGGAAGATATTATCAGCCTTTCACATCTCGACGAGGGCGCCGGGGATATGCAGTTTGAAAAGACGGATTTGTATGAACTGGCGGGGAAAGCGGTACGAAGTCTGGAACCGGAAGCGGAGGAAGCGCAGGTTACGCTGGAATTATCGGGCGGGCCGGCCGTTCTTACCGGCATTCCGCAGCTTTTGTACAGTATCATTTATAATCTTACAGACAATGCCATTAAATACAACCGTGAAAACGGCAGGGTCACGGTTAATGTAAGAAGCGGAGAAGGGGCGGTAGATTTGTCTGTCCGTGACACGGGAATCGGCATCGCACCCGAGCACAGGGACCGTATCTTCGAGCGCTTTTACCGGGTGGACAAGAGCCACTCCAAGGAGGTGGGCGGTACGGGACTCGGTCTTTCGATCGTGAAGCATGCCGCGAAAATACATGATGCCGTGATAGAGGTTGAGAGCGCAGCGGGGGAGGGGACGGAGATCAGGGTCAGATTTCATGGGTGCAGCGAATAACTGCATATGCTCTGAAAGAACAAATGTTCTAAAATTACTGTACAAATATAAACCGGTATGCTATAATCAAAACTGCTTTTGTACCAGAACTAAGAACAGCAAACAAGTGTCAGCATACAGAATCCGGAGAGGTGTTTTCCTATGAACTTTAAACTGCACAGCGAATATCAGCCCACCGGCGACCAGCCGCAGGCGATCGAGGCATTAGTCAAAGGATTTAAAGAGGGCAATCAGTTCCAGACCTTGCTGGGTGTTACCGGTTCCGGTAAGACTTTTACCATGGCGAATATTATACAGGCGCTGAACAAGCCGACACTTGTGATTGCGCATAACAAGACTCTTGCGGGACAGCTCTATGGTGAGTTCAAGGAATTTTTCCCTGAAAACGCAGTGGAGTATTTTGTGTCCTACTATGACTATTATCAGCCGGAGGCTTATGTGCCTTCTACGGATACTTATATTGCGAAGGATTCTTCGATTAACGATGAGATCGACAAGCTCAGGCTGTCCGCCACGGCGTCTCTGACCGAGCGTAAGGATGTGGTGGTGGTAGCCAGTGTATCCTGCATCTACGGTCTGGGAAGTCCGGAGGAATATGCGGGGATGAGTATGTCTCTGCGTCCCGGTATGTGTAAGGACCGTGATGATGTGATCCGCGGACTGATCGATATGCAGTATAATCGAAACGATCTGGATCTGGACCGCTGCTGCTTCCGCGTGCGGGGAGACGTTGTGGAGGTGTATCCTGCGCAGGGCGGCGATTATCTGATCCGCATCGAGTTCTTTGGGGATGAGATTGACCGCATCGCGCAGACTGACCCGCTGACGGGGCAGGTCCATGCGACGCTGGAGCATGTGATGATCTACCCGGCGTCTCATTATGTGGTGGCGCAGGAGAAGATTCAGACTGCCTGTAAGGAGATTGAGAAAGAACTGGAGGGGCGGGTAAAGTATTTTAAGAGCGAGGACAAGCTTTTAGAGGCGCAGCGTATTTCGGAGCGCACGAATTTTGATATTGAGATGCTCAGGGAGACCGGTTTCTGTTCCGGCATCGAGAATTACTCGCGGCATCTGAACGGTATGGAGGAGGGGGAACCCCCGTTTACTTTACTGGATTATTTTAACGATGATTTTCTGATTATTATAGATGAATCGCATATGACGATCCCGCAGATACGCGGCATGTACGCGGGCGACCGGTCCCGCAAGAATACGCTTGTGGATTACGGCTTCCGGCTGCCGTCCGCACTGGACAACAGACCGCTTAATTTCGGGGAGTTTGAACAGCATATCGACCAGATGCTCTTTGTATCCGCCACGCCGTCCGAATACGAGGCGACGCATGAACTGTTCCGGACGGAGCAGATCATTCGGCCTACGGGACTGCTGGACCCGGAGGTGGACGTGCGGCCTGTGGAGGGACAGATTGACGATCTGATCTCCGAGATCAATCGGGAAGTGGCAAATCACCATAAAGTTCTGGTTACCACGCTCACGAAGCGTATGGCGGAAGATCTGACAAGCTACATGAATGATGTGGGAATCCGCGTGAAGTACCTGCACTCGGATGTGGACACGCTGGAACGTGCGGAGATCATCCGGGATATGCGGCTGGATGTGTTCGATGTGCTGGTCGGCATTAATCTGCTGCGGGAAGGACTGGATATTCCGGAGATTACACTGGTCGCGATACTGGATGCGGATAAGGAAGGTTTCCTGCGTTCCGAGACGTCTCTGATCCAGACGATCGGGCGCGCTGCGCGTAATGCGGAAGGGCATGTCATCATGTATGCCGATAACATGACGGATTCCATGCGGGCGGCAATCACGGAGACGAACCGGAGGCGTGAGATCCAGCAGCAGTATAATGAGGAACACGGGATTACACCGCAGACGATTCAGAAGGCGGTCCGGGATCTGATCAGCATATCCAGGACGATCGAGAAAGAAAAAATGCGGTTTGAGAAAGATCCGGAATCCATGAGCAGGCAGGAACTGGAGAAGCTGATTAAGGAGGTAGAGAAGCAGATGAAGAAGGCGGCTGCGGATCTGAACTTCGAGGCGGCGGCAGAACTGCGTGACCGCATGACGGATTTGAAGGGGAAATTGCGGGATTACGATAAGTGACGGATTCTTTGAGCCGGATTTCCGGAGATAAAAATACATGGAGGCAGCTATGTCAGATACGATCAAGATGCGTCCGCGGGAATATATCAAGATTCGCGGGGCAAATGAACATAATTTAAAGAATTTAAATGTGGATATTCCGAGAAACGAGTTTGTCGTCCTCACGGGACTGTCCGGCTCGGGCAAGTCTTCGCTTGCTTTTGACACGATCTATGCCGAGGGACAGAGAAGATATATGGAGTCTCTGTCTTCCTATGCGAGACAATTCTTAGGACAGATGGAGAAGCCCAATGTGGAGAAGATAGAAGGGCTGTCTCCGGCGATCTCTATTGATCAGAAATCGACCAACAGAAATCCCCGTTCTACGGTGGGTACGGTGACAGAGATCTATGATTATTTCAGACTGCTGTATGCGAGAATCGGTATTCCCCATTGTCCGAAGTGCGGACGGGAGATCAGGCGGCAGACGGTAGACCAGATCGTGGATCAGATCCTGACCATGCCGGAGGGAACGAAGATACAGCTTCTTGCACCGGTCGTGCGGGGCAGGAAGGGTGAACATGCCAAGGTGTTCGAACGCGCGAAGAAGAGCGGCTATGTGCGCGTGCGCGTGGACGGCAACCTGTATGATCTGTCCGAAGAGATTCCGATGGAGAAGAATATCAAGCATAATATAGAGATCATCGTGGACCGCCTTGTTGTGAAAGAGGGCATAGAGAGACGTCTGACGGATTCTATCGAGAATGTCTTTGCATTGGCGGAAGGGCAGATGGTACTGGATGTGATCGGCGGTGAGTCGGTGAACTTCAGCCAGAATTTTGCCTGTCCCGACTGCGGGATCAGCATTGGAGAGATTGAGCCGAGAAGCTTTTCTTTCAATAATCCGTTTGGTGCCTGCCCGGAGTGTTTCGGACTGGGCTATAAGATGGAGTTTGATATTGACCTGATGATTCCCGACAAGAGCCTCAGTCTGAGTCAGGGAGCGATCACCTCTATGGGATGGCAGTCGAGCGGCTCGGAGGGGAGCTTTACGAATGCGCTTCTGCAGGCGCTTGCCAAGACTTATAAATTCAGTCTGGACACGCCGTATGAACAGCTTTCGCAGCAGGCGCAGGACGTTATATGCTACGGTACCGACGGCAGGAAAGTGGACGTCTACTATGAGGGCCAGAGAGGCAAGGGCGTTTATCCGATTGCTTTTGAAGGTCTGATCAAGAACATGGAACGGAAATACCGGGAGACCGGATCTGATTTGATTAAGCAGGAATATGAGAGCTATATGCGCATCACGCCCTGTAAAGAATGTAAAGGCATGCGTCTGAAGAAGGAGTCGCTGGCAGTGACCGTCTGCGATAAGAACATTTATGAGATTACTTCCGTATCCATCAAGAATCTGCATGCCTTCATAGGGGATATGAAACTGACATCCCAGCAGGAACTGATCGGAAAACGCATATTAAAGGAGATTCGTGCCCGTGTCGGGTTCCTGATGGAAGTCGGTCTGGAGTACCTGTCGCTTTCCAGGGCAACCGGAAGTCTGTCCGGCGGCGAGGCGCAGCGAATCCGTCTGGCAACGCAGATCGGTTCCGGTCTGGTGGGCGTCTGCTATATTCTGGACGAGCCCAGCATCGGACTGCATCAGAGAGATAATGACAAGCTGATCGCGGCGCTCAAGAATCTGAAAGACCTGGGCAATACGCTGATCGTGGTGGAGCATGACGAGGATACGATGCTGGCGGCGGATCATGTTGTGGATATCGGTCCGGGAGCAGGTTCCCACGGTGGAGCAGTGGTAGCGCAGGGCACGGCGGAGGAGATCATGCAGGTGGAGGAATCCATCACGGGACAGTACCTTAGCGGCAAATTACAGATCCCGGTACCGTCCAAGAGAAGAAAACCTGCGGGCTATCTGACTGTCAAAGGTGCCGAAGAGAACAATCTGAAGAAAATAGATGTGAAGATTCCGCTTGGTATCATGACTTGCGTGACCGGTGTGTCCGGTTCGGGCAAAAGCTCTCTGGTCAACGAAATTCTCTACAAACATCTGGCAAGAGATTTAAACCGGGCGCGCTGCATTCCCGGCAGACATCTTAAGATCGAGGGGATCGAACAGTTAGATAAGGTAATTGACATCGACCAGTCGCCGATCGGCAGGACGCCGAGATCAAATCCGGCTACTTACACAGGGGTGTTTGATCAGATCAGGGATTTGTTTGCTTCGACCCAGGACGCGAAAGCAAGGGGATATAAGAAAGGCCGTTTCAGCTTTAACGTGAAAGGCGGACGCTGCGAGGCGTGCGGCGGCGACGGCATCATTAAGATCGAGATGCATTTCCTGCCGGATGTGTATGTGCCCTGCGAAGTGTGCGGCGGCAAGCGGTATAACAGAGAGACGCTGGAAGTCAAGTATAAGGGCAAGAGCATATTTGACGTACTGGATATGACGGTGGAAGAGGCAGTGCCGTTCTTTGAAAATCTGCCTTCCATCCGCCGTAAGATAGAGACATTATATGACGTGGGACTGTCCTATGTGAAACTCGGTCAGCCATCTACCACATTATCCGGCGGCGAGGCGCAGCGTATTAAGCTGGCGACGGAACTGAGCAAGCGCAGCACGGGCAGGACAATCTATATCCTGGACGAGCCTACGACCGGGCTCCACTTTGCGGATGTGCACAAGCTGGTGGATATTCTGCACAAGCTGGCAGAGGGCGGCAATACGGTGGTGGTGATCGAGCATAACCTGGATGTGATCAAGACGGCGGACTACATTATTGATATGGGTCCGGAGGGCGGTGACGGCGGCGGAACTGTGATTGCACAGGGTACGCCGGAGAAGATTGCACAGAATCCGGATTCCTATACGGGTATCTACGTGAAGAAGATGCTGGAAAAGATGTCGCCAAATGAGGAAAAACTGACATGAAAGACCCGGAAATACGCTTTATGCCAGAGAAATGCATGACGATATATTAAGCGGGATGTAAATTGCAAGCTACACACAGCCCGGGGAGGTCATGCCTATGAATATTAGTATGCGGGGGAATCACAACTCTTTATACGGCGGCAATCTGTTTGCAGACCGCGGTTTAAAGAGCACGCAGCAGAAAGCTGCGCGGCAGGAGGAACGTGACAATAAGATTGCTTTTTTTGAAAAACAGAAGGACAATCTGAAGAATATGCATTGTGAAACCGTGGAGGAAATAGCGAAGAAACTTGAGATGTTTCATTCCTACGAGGATCAGATTGCCGCGGCAAAAGTGGCTTATAACAATGAGCAGATGATGCATATGATGGATGAATCGCGGGAACGCGGCGAGAAAATTGCCGAGGCTGTGGAGAAAATGGAACCCAAGACGCCGGAAGAGAGATTGGAAGAGCTTGCGGAAGAAGCGATGGGAATCGAGAGCGACGGCATTATGGAAGAACTGCAGGAAGTAGTCGAAGAAGTGCTGGAAGAGACGGAAGAGATGCAGGATGAACTGAAAGACGTTCTTCCGGAAGAGACGGATGTACAGGTTCAGGATGCTGAGACGGGTGTGGATGTTTTGCAGACAGAGGATATTGTCAGCACCGCGCAGCAGAGTCTGGTGGCGGACGCTTACCTGACACAATCCGGGGAATATGCCGCCCGATTATACAGACCTGTTGATGTCCGGCTTTGAGTACAGACCGGTTTTGCCAATATATGGCAGTAGAAATCTGCATTTTTTCTGCCTGATGGGGTTAAGAAAAACAGCAGATGCGCCGATAAGTTAAACGTAAGGCATGGAAGCCAAAAACAGGGCGGAAGGAACCGTTCTGTTTTTGGTGTTTTTCATTTTTTTCAAAAATAATAATAAAAACCTTTGAAAAACCATTTCTTTAGGTTATAATATATCCAGCATATTGCGCTTATTTTTGGAAATTATTATAGAGAGACCACGGGAAAGGGGATCGAAGGGAAATGCAATACACAGATATTGGTATAGATTTGGGAACAGCCAGCATATTGGTATACATCAGGGGCAAGGGCGTTGTATTGAAGGAGCCCTCTGTTGTTGCTTTCGATAGAGACACGAATAAGATCAAGGCAATCGGTGAGGATGCAAGACTGATGCTCGGAAGAACGCCGGGTAACATCGTTGCCGTAAGACCTTTGCGTCAGGGTGTTATCTCCGATTATCAGGTGACGGAGAAGATGATGAAGTATTTTATCCAGAAGGCTCTGGGTAAGAAGACATTCCGGAAACCCAGGATCGCGGTGTGCGTACCCAGCGGCGTTACGGAGGTAGAGAAGAAAGCGGTTGAGGATGCGACCTATCAGGCGGGAGCCAGAGAAGTGTCCATTATTGAGGAACCGATTGCGGCAGCGATCGGTGCAGGCATAGATATCTCCAAGCCGTGCGGTAACATGATCGTGGATATCGGCGGCGGAACATCGGATATTGCCGTTATTTCACTCGGCGGTACGGTGGTCAGCGCATCGATCAAGATTGCAGGAGACGATTTTGACGAGGCGATCGTGCGTTACATGCGTAAGAAACATAATCTGCTGATCGGTGAGAGAACGGCGGAGGATTTGAAAATAAAGATCGGTTCGGCGTTCAAGAGACCGGAAGTCGATTATATGGATGTCAGGGGACGTAATCTGGTGACAGGTCTGCCCCGCACCGTTAAGGTATCATCTGAGGAGACAGAGGAAGCGCTGCATGAGACAACCGTGCAGATCGTGGAGACGATCCACAGTGTTCTGGAGAAGACACCTCCGGAACTTGCGGCGGATATTGCCGACAGGGGAATCGTACTTACCGGCGGCGGCAGCTTACTGAGAGGACTGGAAGATCTGATCGCGGCCAAGACCGGTATTAATACAATGACAGCGGAAGACCCGATGACGGCGGTTGCTGTCGGCACGGGTAAATACGTGGAATTTCTGGCGGGTTACCGCGAGGATTGATCTGGTGCGGACATGTCTGAGGGGCGGCTGTCCGTGGAAACAAATATGTCAGGTGCGGGAGTGTGTCTGACGGGGAGGCGGAATACTTATGCTTAAGGGATTGTACACAGCGTACACTGGAATGATTAATGAACAGCACAGAATGGATGTCATGACAAACAATCTGGCGAATGCGGATACGGTCGGCTATAAGAAGGAAGGATCTACAAGTCAGGCATTTGACACCCTGCTGGCTTATAAGATCAAGGATCTGTCCGAGGCGGGGAATCTTCCGAAAGGACTCGGAATCGGTAAGCGTCTGGATGAGGAACTGGTAGATAATCCGGACAGATGGGTGGACCGGACCGGTGTGAATCTGGGTGTTAAGATCGGCGAGAATTACACGGACTATTCGGAAGGACCGATGAAGGTGACGGGCGATACATTCGATTTCGCGCTGACGGACAGAGGATTTTTCCTGATAGAATATACGAATAAGGCGGATATCACTTCGGTGAAGTATACGCGCGACGGTAACTTTACCATGAATGCGCAGGGCTATCTGGTGACGCAGGATGGAGACTTTGTTCTGGATGAAGACAGACGCCGCATCAAGCTGGACCCGAATGATACGGAGATCGGCACCAACGTATACGGTGAGATATTCCAGAGCGGTACCCGTGTGGCGAAGATCGGCGTGGTGGATTTTGAAGATTATGATATGCTGGAGCATTTCGGGGAGAACTTCTTCCAGATTGTTGACAGCGATGAGGTGAAGAACGCAGAGGCCGTATACCAGCGGGCGAGATCATACACCGCGATGGCGCAGAGAGCGTTGAACATTGCAAGGGCGCAGGATGCGGCGGACGTAGATGAGAAACAGGCGGCGCTGCAGGCGGCACAGAACAGGGAAGCGGAAGCACAGCAGGCTTTAGAGGCGGCACGCAGTGACGACGATGCGGCGAAGCGGAGACTCGAACAGGAATCCGAGTCGCAGGTCAGAGCGGGTTATCTGGAGCAGTCGAATGTTTCCACGGTGACAGAGATGGTTAACATGATTGCGATTCAGAGACAGTACGACAGCAACCAGAAGGTGATCACTACATATGACGATACACTGGAAATCGCGGTCAATCAGTTAGGTAAAGTCAGATAAAAAATAAGGTAAGATGTTACAGACTGGCTATGCAGTATGCGTGACAGCGGGAAAGAAGACAGAACTGTCATGATAAAACAGTAATATAACATGTATAACATAATCAGATATAGGAGGCACAGACATGGTTAGAAGTTTATGGTCGGCAGCGACCGGAATGAATGCACAGCAGACGAATTTGGACACGATCGCCAATAATTTGGCGAACGTAAACTCAGTAGGTTATAAGACGCAGGTTGCACAGTTTAAGTCACTCCTGTATCAGAATCTGCAGGCTGTAACCACAACGGCGAACGGTGATCCGAAGCCCACATCTTCACAGGTCGGTCTGGGTGTCCGTACATCGTCTATTAATTCCGTATTCAGACAGGGCAGCCTGATGGATGCCGACAGCGACACGGCTTTTGCGATCGAGGGTCACGGATTCTTTGCACTGCGCGGGGAGGACGGTGAAACCTATTATACCAGAAACGGTGATTTTACATGGGCGTTAGGCAACAATCAGAGCATGATGCTGACAAATGCGGACGGACTTCCGGTACTGGATTCTACGGGGCGTGCGATCGAACTGCCGAGAGCTTATATTGCAAGTAAACTTTCTATTACGGAAGACGGCCAGATCTGCTATCCCGATGAGGCGAATAACCCGCAGCCCATTGGCAGAACCATCGGTACATTCCAGTTCAGCAATCCCGGCGGATTAAGGAGAGTCGGCGATACGCTGTTCGAGGTGACGGATGCCAGCGGCCGTGTGATCAATGAAGATACGAACCCGGATGTGGCTAAGAGCCGTATCATACAGGGATATCTGGAAGGCTCTAATGTGCAGGTAGCCAATGAGATGGTCAACATGATTATCACGCAGCGTGCGTATGAGATGAACTCTAAGGCAATCACGACTTCCGATTCCATGATGGAGACGGCAAATAATCTGAAGCGCTGATAACAGGAAAGCGGTCATAGATTAAAATAAGTCTGATGACTTTATCTTTTAACCGGCAATTGTGTCTGAGGCGCAAACCGGCAGGTTATAGAAAGGCATGGAGATCAATATGGATTTAACAGGATTAGGGAAATATACGGACTATATGACAGATACGAACAGAATTGCTGCGGAGAACCTGCAGAGTCATCTGGAGAATACGGCGAAGGCGCAGGGAACGGATGATGACGCACTGTTAGATGCCTGCAAACAGTTTGAAGCTTATCTCTGGGAGCAGGTTTATAAAGAGATGGAGAAGACGACCAAACTCTTTGGCGATGACGATGAAGAAGAAGGCTATGGCTCTCATATGGTGGACTGCTTTAAAGATGAAGCGATCAAGCAGATTTCCGAGCAGACAGCGACTGAAAAGTCTAATTCTTTAGCGCATATGCTGTATGAACAGGCGAAACGCAATTACGAAATGTAAAATGCCGCAAGGTCGAACTATAACAAATATTCAAATTAAGGGTGGGCTGCCTGTTCCGGCAGCCCGCTGTTGTCTTCGGATTCTCATATAGGCATATCTGCAGTAATACATTTCAGCTCGATGACAGAAAGTATCGTGGACAGATGGAAAAAATCAAAGGATTCATAGAACATATTATATATCGCAATCAGGACAACGGCTATACGGTGCTGAATCTGGTCGGTGACGGGAAAGAGACTACATGCGTCGGCTTTTTTAAGACCATGGATCAGGGAGAGACGATCGAGGCGGAGGGAAGTTATGCGACGCATCCGATCTACGGAGAGCAGTTTAAGATAGAACAGTATCAGATCGTCCCGCCTGAGGATGCGGAAGGCATAGAAAGATATCTGGGTTCCGGCGCCGTGAAGGGAGTGGGAGCGGCGCTGGCGGCGAGGATCGTGAAGCGGTTCGGCGCGGATACTTACCGCATTATCGAGGAGGAGCCGGAACGGCTGGCTGAAGTCAAGGGAATCAGCGAACGTAAGGCGCGGGAGATTGCTGTTACGGTTTACGAGAAACGGGACGCCAGAGAAGCAATGACTTTTCTGCAGAAATACGGGATTTCCAACACCCTGGCGATTCGGATCTATGAGTCTTACGGTGCGCAGATGTACGGAATACTGAAAGAGAATCCCTACCGCCTTGCGGAAGACATACATGGTATCGGATTTCGTATTGCGGACGAGATCGCGGCTAGGATCGGCATTCATACGGATTCGGATTACCGGATCAGAAGCGGGCTTCTTTACACGCTGATGCTGGCGGGCGGAGAAGGGCACTGTTATCTGCCGCAGAGTGTTCTGTTAGATAAGGCGGGCGGACTGCTGGGGCTGGACGGATCTCTTATGGAACCTCAGATTGCTAATCTGGCGATGGACAGGAAACTGGTGGTGAAGCGGTTGTCGGAAGGGGAAGAATGTAAGGTCTACGCGAGCAATTATTACTACGCGGAATTAAACTGCGCCAGAATGCTGCATGATCTGCGCATTTCCATGGAAAGCGATCTTATGCCGTCAGAAGAAGAAGCGATTATGACAAAGATTGACCGGATCGAGGAGGAACTTGGCATTACACTGGATACACTGCAGAAGAAAGCCGTGCTGGAAAGTGTAAAAAACGGTCTTTTTATTCTGTCTGGCGGTCCCGGTACGGGTAAGACGACAACGATCAATGTGATCATACGTTACTTTATGGCGGAGGGGATGGATATCTATCTGGCAGCGCCTACCGGGAGAGCGGCGAAACGTATGACGGAGGCGACAGGATATGAATCCCGCACGGTACACCGTATGCTGGAACTGAACGGCGTAGTGTCTGAGGAAACCAAAACAGCACGCTTTGAGCGCAATGAGGAGAATCCTCTGGAGGCGGATGTGATCATTGTAGATGAGATGTCCATGGTGGATATTTTCCTCTTACAGTCTCTTCTTAAGGCGGTCACGGTAGGAACCAGATTGATCATGGTAGGGGATGTCAACCAGCTGCCCTCGGTCGGGGCAGGACAGGTGCTGCAGGATATCATGAGCAGCGAACGGGTTCCGACTGTCATTCTGGAGAAAATTTTCCGCCAGAAGGGAGAGAGTGATATTGTCTGGAATGCCCACCGCATTCATGCAGGAGAGGAACTTGTACTGGATAATAAGAGCCGTGATTTCTTTTTTTTGGAAAGAAATGACATAAATGTAATCTATAAACATATGATACAGTTAATTACAGAGAAGCTTCCGCCGTACGTCGGCGCGCAGCCGTATGACATCCAGGTGCTGACGCCGATGCGCAAAGGCGTGCTGGGCGTTGAGACGCTCAACGGTATCCTGCAGAGATATCTCAATCCGCCGGCGGCGGATAAGAAGGAATATACGGCGGGTGACGTTCTGTTTCGGGAACAGGATAAGGTTATGCAGATCAAGAACAACTACCAGCTGGAATGGGAAGTCGTGAGCAGGTACGGGATTCCGATTGATAAAGGCAGCGGAATCTTTAACGGCGATATCGGCACGATCCGGCAGATCAATGAGTATGCGCAGGAGATCGTGGTAGAGTTTGATGAGCACAGGCGTGTCACTTATACCTACGGACAGCTGGATGAGATCGAACTGGCTTATGCGGTGACGATACACAAGTCGCAGGGAAGTGAGTACCCGGCAGTGATTATGCCGCTTCTGACGGGCCCGAGAATGCTTTTTAACAGAAATCTGCTCTATACGGGAGTGACCAGAGCCAAGCGCTGCGTGACGATTCTCGGCAGCAGGAAGACGCTGCGTGAAATGGTGGAGAACAATTATCAGAACCGACGCTATACCGGACTGGCGGAGCGGATCAGAGAGTTGATCCCGATGCCGTAAGCGCAGAGGAAGAGTGCAAACAGAGGAAGTATAATCAGGATGAATATAAAAAACACATTTCCGGGGATACTGACGGATCTTATCTATCCGCGCAGGTGTCCTGTCTGTGACCGGGCTGTCAGCCCGTTTGGACGTCTCGTCTGTGAGACATGTAAAGAAGCATTTGAATATGTGAAGGAACCGTACTGCATGAAATGCGGCAAGAAGCTCGAGGATGCGCAAACGGAGTATTGTAGTGACTGTATGCGCCGCAGGCATCTGTTTGACCGCGGGCGCGCACTCTGCTCCTACAGAAGTATATCTGATTCCATATACCGGTTTAAGTATAAGGGGCGCAGGGAATATGCGGCATATTATGCCGCCTGCATGGATAGAGGACTGGGAAACTGGATCCGGCAGTGCAGACCGGATGCAATGGTTCCTGTGCCGATTCACGCTTCTAAACGCCGGGTGAGAGGATATAATCAGGCAGAAGCGCTTGCGAAGGAGCTGGGAAGCAGAACGGGTATTCCGGTGGAGGCAGATCTGGTCAGAAGAGTGCGTAAAACGGTGCCCATGAAAGAATTATCTTTGGGTGAGAGACAAAATAATTTGAAAAGGGCTTTCAAAATCTGTCGTAATGATGTAAAATTAAATACGATTATAATTATTGATGATATTTACACGACAGGCAGTACCATAGATGCAATGAGTTATGAATTGCGCAGGGCAGGAGTGAAGCGCATTTATTTCGTGACTCTTGCAATCGGTAATGGTTTATGACCAATCATATTACAGGAGGACAACAGCATGAACGCAAGAAACTGCAGGAAATGTGGCAAATTATTCAACTATGTGTCGGGGCCGCCGATCTGTATGGCATGCCGGGAGGCGCTGGAGGAGAAATTTCAGGAAGTGAAGGAATATATCAGAGAGCATGTTCAGGCTTCCATACCCGAAGTGTCTGAAGCATGCGACGTATCCCAGAACCAGATCCAGATGTGGCTTAAGGATGAGCGGTTGCAGCTTGCTGAGGGATCAGGAATCACGCTTCACTGTGAAAACTGTAACGCGCCGATCTACAGCGGCCGATTCTGCGAAAAGTGTAAGAGCAGCATGGCCAATCAGCTGCATGAGAGCATACGCCAGCCGGAAGCGCCTAAGCCGGCGCCCAAGAAGGATGTGAAAGATAATCCTAAGATGCGCTTTCTGGGTTAGGAGATCTGTATGTTAAACGAAAAGAGAATAATCCTGATGACGAAAATGGCATCCTATGAGGCGAATGAAGGGAAGAAGAATGTCGCCATCGGAAGCTATTTTCGGAGTGATTATATAGGATGGCAGGTGTTAAAGTCCATTATAAGTGCGACGATCGCATTTGTAGTGGTCTTTGGCATGTACATTTTTTATGACTTTGAAGTATTTATGGCGGATATCTATAAGATGGATCTGCTGGAATTTGCGAAACATGTCCTCAAGATATATCTTTGGACAATCGGGGGATATGCCGTAATATCTTATATAGTTTATACATTGCGTTACAGCCGGGCTGTCAGAAGTCTGCGGGTGTACTATATGAGCCTGCGCAAACTGGGTGATATGTATAAACAGTGAGAATTACGAAAGTGTACGGAAAGCGAAAGGATTAATAATGACTACCTTACTTGTTGCAAAACAGATATTAATGACTCTATACAGCAGATACGAGGTATATATCACACCGCTTTTGAAGTTTTTGACAGCGCTGATCGCTTTGCTGCTCATTAACTCACGCATTGGCTATATGGATAGTATAGATAAGATGACAGTGGTTCTGATTGTTGCATTGATGTGTTCTTTCATGCCCATGAATTTCATCGTTGTCATGGCGGCACTGTTTGTTATGCTTCACATCTATACGTTCAGTCTGGAGTGCGTGCTCGTGGTGGGAGTGGGATTCCTGCTCATGTTCCTGCTGTATCTGAGATTTTCGCCGAAAGATACGCTCGTAGTGGTATTTATGCCGGTTTGCTTTATCTTAAAGATCCCTTATGTGGTTCCGCTTGCGATGGGACTGATCGGGACGCCTGCCTCCATGGTTTCGGTGGGCTGTGGCGTGATCGTGTACTATATGCTTCACTTTGTGACGCAGAACGGATCTGCCATTGCAGCCATAACCGGTGATGAGACGGCGGTAAAATTTTCTGTAGCCAAATTCAAGTTTATTGTGGACGGGATGCTGAACAATAAAGAGATGGCAGTTACCGTCATGGCGTTTGCCATTACGGTGCTGATCGTGTACCTGATCAGAAGACTGAGCATTGATTATGCATGGACAATTGCCATGGCGGCGGGCGCTGTGGTCAATCTTATGATCCTTCTGGTGGGAGATCTGATGTTTGACACCAATGTGTCGCTGTTTGGTGTAATACTGGGGAATATCGTTGCGGTTTTTCTGACAGTGGTATTACAGTTCTTCGTCTTTAATGTGGATTACAGCAGGACGGAGAAAGTACAGTTCGAAGATGACGAATACTATTATTATGTCAAGGCCGTGCCCAAGGTCGTGGTGTCCAGGGCAGAGAAAAAAGTAAAGCAGATCAACGGGCAGAAATCGAAACCTGTGCAGAAGACCAGAAGCGTACGACAGTAAAAATAAATTTACATCATAAATAGATAGATCAGAAAGGTGGTGGGATATATGGAACAACTTAATACTTTCATGTCGACATATCTTTCCAAGCTGCATATGCCCACGATTCACTGGACTGATGTCGTAGAGATTATTATTCTGACTTTCCTGGCGTATCACATTCTGCTGTGGATCAAGAATACAAGAGCGTGGGCGCTGTTAAAAGGCGTTACCATGATTGCGGTTTTTATTCTGATCGCAGCGTTTTTCAGAATGCATACGATTCTGTTTATTGTGACGAATGTGTTTAACATTGCTGCGATAGCGATCGTGGTCATGCTGCAGCCGGAACTGCGCAAGGCGATGGAAGAACTGGGGCAGAAGAATTTCTTCCTGGCGATGTTTCCTTTTGATTCCGGAAAGATGGAAGGCGGGCGGTTCTCCGACCGGACGATCAATGAGATCACCAAGGCATCCGTGGAGATGAGTAAAGTTAAGACGGGAGCACTGATTGTTATAGAGCAGGATCAGTCTCTGAGTGAGTATGAGAGAACAGGCATTGACGTGGACGGTATTGTGTCCAGCCAGTTGCTGATCAATATATTCGAGCATAATACGCCGCTGCATGACGGCGCGGTTATCGTGAGAGGCAACCGCATCGTTTCAGCGACATGTTATCTGCCGCTGTCCGACAATATGGCGCTCAGCAAGGAACTTGGAACCAGACACAGAGCTGGTGTGGGGATATCTGAGATAACGGATTCATTGACGGTGATTGTGTCTGAGGAGAACGGCAAGATCAGTGTTGCATATAACGGACAACTGGAGAGAGGATTAGATGGTGAAAGGCTTAAAGTGAGGCTGTCGGAGATTCAAGACAAACCCGTGGAGGAGAAGAAACGGAAGCGGTGGAAAGGCAGGGCCAAAAATGAAGAATAGGATTACACGTAACTGGGGACTGAAAATCGTGTCTTTCCTGTTCGCGGCTATGCTATGGGTCATTGTCACGAACATTAACGATCCGGTCACTCCCTGGCCTGTGTCGGACGTACCGGTCAGACTCCGCAATACAGAGCTGATCACGGGAAGAGGACAGGTCTATGAAGTGCTGGAAGACACGGATGTGATAGACAGCGTAACGATCTATGCACCGCGCTCTGTGATAGATTCTCTGAGCGAGAGTAATGTGGTGGCAGTCGCGGATATTAAAGATCTGACCAGTCTGGACACGGTTCCGATCAAACTGTCCACGAGTAAATATAATGATAAAGTAGAAAACATCAAAGGAAGCATAGACTGTGTAAAACTTAATATTGAGGACAAACAGACCAGATCGTTCCCGATCCGCGCCAAGGTGACGGGTGAGGTCGGTGAAGGATATCTGCTGGGTGATGTGAGCACTGAGCAGAACCTCATCCGGATATCAGGGCCTGAGTCCGTGGTTTCACGGATTGTGAAAGCGCAGGCGGAAGTGACTGTCTCTGGATTCACAGGTTTGATCAGTACGGATGCGGATATTCGCCTGTATGATGAGAAGGATGTGGAGATACGGTCTGCCAGCCTTGAGAAGAGCATTACAAAAGTACGCGTCAATGTGGATATTCTGGAGAAGAAGACCGTGCCGATCACCTATCAGGTGAACGGTGTGCCTGCAGAAGGATACCGGCTGACAGGGGAGAACACAAGTACCAGAAGCAGTGTGGAGATCGCGGGCAAGTCCAGAATCATAAAGAATATTAATGCGATTGAAATTCCGGAAGGCGTGATAGACGTGACCGGGGCCAGAGAAGATGTGACGGTGCTGGTTGATCTGAAAGAGCACCTGCCGGATGGCACGATCATTGCGGAAGAAGATTTCATGGGTAAGATCAATGTCACAGTGTCTGTGGGTCAGGAGGTAAACCGGATATTTACAATTCCAACGAGAAATATCCGCATTACCGGTGTTCCTACGGCTTTTGAAGCAGAGATTACGGACCCGGAGGACACATGTACGATTACGTTGATTGGACTTCCGGCTGAACTGGAAGGGATTAATGTGAATACATTAGAAGTAAGTGTTGATGTTGCTGCATCGCTGGAAGAACAGGGGATTGAAGGGGCGGATAGCGGTTACTACCGTATACCGGTATCTGTCAGTCTTCCTGAGGGCTCCGCGGTCACGTGGGAAGATACGGAAGTGCAGGTGCACATTACGGAAGCGGAGTAGACGGGAAAAGTATTAGCGTGCATGACAGATGCATGCAGAAACTGTCATGGGGATGTTATGCATCGGGAAAGATCAGGAAAGGAACAGACATCATTATGGGAAGATTATTTGGAACAGACGGAGTAAGAGGGGTTGCGAACGAGGAACTGACGCCGCAGCTTGCAATGCAGCTGGGGCAGGCAGGAGCCTATGTCCTCACCAGAGAGAATGCGCATAAGCCGACGATCATGGTGGGATGCGACACCAGAATCTCAGGCGATATGCTGGCAAATGCACTTATGGCAGGTGCCTGTTCTGTAGGCGCAAATGCGGTTTACGTGGGGATCGTACCGACACCGGCGGTTGCGTATCTTACAAGAAAATATAAGGTGGATGCAGGCGTTGTTATTTCCGCCTCCCATAATTCGGTGGAATTTAACGGGATTAAGTTTTTTGACGGTAACGGATATAAACTGCCGGATTCTCTGGAAGATGAGATCGAAGCTCTGATCAAGAACGGTATGCAGGGCGTTAAATTTCCGACAGGTGCCGGCGTGGGTAAGATCAAATATCGTACAGATGCCAGAGAAGAGTATATTAATCATGCGATGAAAGCTGTCAATGTGGATCTGCGTGGTATGAAGATCGTATTGGATTGTGCGGAAGGCGCTTCCTATTATACTTCCGTGGAGACGATGAAGGAGCTCGGCGCAGAGGTAGTAGCGATTCACAATAATCCTGACGGTACAAACATTAACGCCAACTGCGGTTCCACACACATGGGTGAACTGCAGGCGAGAGTCGTCTATGAGAAAGCCAATGTAGGGCTTGCTTTTGACGGGGATGCTGACAGACTGATGGCGGTGGATGAACTGGGGAATATCGTGGACGGCGATCAGATCATGGCGCTGGTCGGCAACCATATGAAGCAGAACGGCAAATTGAATAAGAATACGATTGTGGCTACGATCATGAGTAATCTTGGATTCTTCCTGATGGGCGAGAAGAACGGGATCAAGATCGAGCAGACCAAGGTGGGAGACCGTTATGTTCTGGAGAGGATGCGCGAGATTGGCGCCAGTCTGGGCGGCGAGCAGTCAGGACACGTTATCTTCCTGGATGAAAATACGACCGGTGACGGACTCTTAAGCGCGCTTCATCTGCTCCAGGTCATTGTGGAGACGGGTGAGCCGCTGTCAGAACTTAAGAAGATTATGGAAGTTATGCCGCAGGCGCTGGTGAATGCCAAGGTGCCGACGCATAAGAAAGAGAAATATATGGATTATCCGGAGATTGCCGAAGCAATTGCTGCATTGGATAAGAAATTTGCAGGCGAAGGCAGGGTGCTGATCAGACCTTCCGGAACGGAGCCGCTTGTCAGAGTCATGATTGAGGGTAAAGATCAGAAGATGATCGACGAGGAGGCTAAGAAGCTGGCGGAACTTATACAGAATATTATGTTATAATACTTGTGATACTTGCGAAAAAATGTTATAGTTAAAGATAGGTCATGGTTGAGGGGGTTCAGGCATTGACCAGATTGGATATTGGAGGATAAGGGTATGGTAAGCCAAAAGGTAGTCATCAAAAACCCGACAGGGCTGCATCTAAGACCGGCAGGCATCCTATGTAAGGAAGCAATGCAGTTTAAATCATTGATAACTTTTACATTTCGGGAAAATACAGCGAATGCCAAGAGTGTATTGAGTGTGCTGGGTGCATGTGTCAAGTGCGGTGATGAGATCGAGTTTGTGTGTGATGGCGAGGATGAAGAAGAAGCGCTTAAGACACTGATTAGTGCAATTGAGAGCGGACTTGGTGAATAATGGTATCTGTTTAGCCCGTTGTGTTCAACGGGCTTTCTTTATGTCAATACTATATTTAGAAGTGGAGGGAACTTAAATGTTAAACTACAAGCGTTACCGCAAAAATCCGGTAGTCGATTATCCGGAAAGACAATGGCCGAACAGGGAGATTGAAAAGGCGCCTGTATGGTGCAGCGTGGATCTGCGTGACGGTAATCAGGCACTGATCGATCCTATGGTCGTATCCGAGAAGATTGAATTTTTTAATTATCTTATTAAACTCGGGTTCAAAGAGATTGAGATCGGTTTTCCGGCGGCCAGCCAGATCGAGTATGATTTTCTGCGGCAGTTGATCGACCGCAGGCTGATTCCGGATGATGTGGTGGTTCAGGTATTGACGCAGTGCCGTGAGGAACTGGTGGAGCGTACCTTCGAATCCATTCAGGGCTGTAAGCAGGCGATTGTCCATATATATAACTCCACATCCACTTTGCAGCGTGACGTGGTATTCCATATGGACAGGGCACAGATCATTAATATAGCCGTGGAAGGCACGAAGATGGTGAAGCGGCATGCGGAGAAATTCCCCGGCAGAATTATTCTGGAATATTCTCCGGAGAGCTTTACAGGGACGGAGCTTGATTTTGCGCTGGATATCTGTACCGCAGTGCAGGAAGAGTGGGGACCTACGAAAGAGAATCCAATGATCATTAATCTGCCTTCTACGGTGGAGATGAACACTCCGAATGTATATGCTGACCAGATCGAATGGATGAATACCCATTTCAAAAACCGGGAGAGCATTATCTTAAGCGTGCATCCGCATAATGACAGAGGAACCGGTGTGGCAAGTGCAGAACTGGCACTGCTTGCGGGTGCTGATCGTGTGGAAGGTACTCTGTTCGGCAACGGGGAACGTACCGGTAATGTGGATATTATGAATATTGCCTATAATATGTTTTCACAGGGCATTGATCCGAAGCTTGCAATTGAACATGTAAATGAAAGTATAGAAATCTATGAGAGATGTTGTAAGATACCGATCCATCCCAGACACCCTTATGCGGGTAAGCTGGTGTTTACCGCATTCTCAGGTTCTCATCAGGATGCCATTAACAAGGGAGTTCATGCGTTGAAAGAACGTGGCAGCGAGATCTGGCAGGTGCCGTATCTGCCGATTGACCCCGCGGATATCGGCAGGGAATACGAGCCGATTGTACGGATTAATTCTCAGTCCGGCAAGGGCGGCGTGGCTTTCATCATGGACACCTATTTCGGTTTCAAGCTGCCTAAGGGTATGCATAAGGAATTTGCAAATGTGATTCAGAAGATTTCCGAGAAACAGGGCGAGGTATCCCCGGATCAGATTATGGACAGTTTCAAGGAGCAGTATCTTGATCAGAAGGAGCCGATTCACTTCCGCAAGCTGCGTATGGATGACTTAAGCGGCGAGACGAAGTCACAGTTCGATACGAAAGTTAAGGTGGTATACACGGATGACGGTGTAGAGAAGACATTTGAGGCTGTGGGTAACGGCCCGATCGATGCGGCAAAACGTGGTCTGCAGGAAGCGCTGAATATAGACATTAAAATTCTGGATTACGAGGAGCATGCGCTGCAGAGCGGATCAAACTCCCAGGCGGCTGCCTACATTCATCTGCTGGATGTTGAGAGCGGCAGGGTGACTTACGGCGTGGGCGTGAGCTCTAATATTACGAGGGCTTCCGTGCGTGCGATTTTCTCGGCGGTAAACAGACTGGAGTTAGGGCAGCATAAGTAAGGCCGGCTGTCCTGCGAAAGCGGAGAGCGGCAATGAACGGCACGTGCGCGTGCAGACGGATACAATATTGAGATGTGGAGGTGTGTGTATGGAACATCTGGAACAGCTTCGTAAATGGGTGAAAGAAAGTAACAATATCGTATTTTTCGGAGGCGCCGGGGTGTCCACCGAGAGCGGCATTCCGGATTTCAGGAGTGTGGACGGCCTGTATCACCAGCAGTATGATTACCCGCCGGAGACGATCTTAAGCCACACATTTTACCGGAAGAAAACGGATGAGTTTTACCGTTTCTACCGCGCCAAGATGCTGTGTCTGGATGCGAAACCGAATGCGGCACATCTGAAACTGGCACAGTGGGAGCAGGAGGGAAAGCTGAAGGCGGTAATCACGCAGAATATCGACGGTCTGCATCAGGCTGCGGGAAGCAGGGTGGTATTGGAACTGCATGGGTCTGTACTGCGCAATTACTGTGAACAATGCGGCGCATTCTATGACGTGGAGTACATCGTGAACTCGGAGGGCGTACCGGCGTGTACGTGCGGCGGCAGCATTAAGCCGGATGTTGTGTTGTATGAGGAAGGGCTGAATCAGAAAACACTTGCGGATGCGGTGCGTTATATTAGCGAGGCGGACGTGCTGATTGTGGGCGGTACTTCGCTGGCGGTCTACCCGGCGGCGGGACTTCTGGATTATTATACGGGCAATAAGCTTGTGCTGGTCAATAAGACGCCGACTCAGAGAGATTCCGTCGCAAATCTGGTGGTGCAAGGCAGTATCGGGGAGATTTTCTCGCAGCTGGATTAGTGTGAGAAGAACTTCTAAAGACGTCCCGCCATTGGACGAGACGCCAAGAAGTTCCAGGAGTTGCTTCACAACTCCGTCTCACACCGGAGAATGCCCAAAATACGGGCGTTCTCCCAGACAAGCTTGCTTGTCTACGGATTATGAGATTCCGCGAAGCGGAATCATGGGGATAGTATGAGAGGGAACAATGGATATTAAAGTAGGCGATATTTTACAGCTTAAGAAGCAACACCCCTGCGGCTCTAAGGAGTGGGAGGTGCTGCGGATCGGCGCGGATTTCCGGTTGAAATGCATGGGCTGCGGACATCAGATCATGATTCCGCGGGTAAAGGCGGAGAAGAATGTGAAGAATATTTCCAAGTCTGCAAAGAACGCAGATTAAGAAATATTATGGTTCGTGAGGGAGCCAGGGCCTGAAAAAACACTTGCAGATTGCGCGTTCCTGTGGTATGATAAGTAACCGTGATATATTAACGTGACCGTAAGGTCAATCATCCTTGCTCCTTTGCAAGAGAAGGGGCCAGAGACCAAAAGGAGGAAAAGAGCATGAACAAATACGAGTTAGCCGTTGTTGTTAGTGCAAAGATCGAAGATGACGAGAGAGCCGCTACTTTAGAGAAAGCCAAGGCTCTGGTAGAAAGATTCGGCGGACAGATTACGAACGTGGACGACTGGGGTAAGAAGAGACTGGCTTACGAAGTCCAGAAGATGAAGGAAGCCTACTACTATTTCATCCAGTTCGACGCAGAGAGCAACGTTCCGGCCGAGATCGAGAGCCGTATCCGTATTATGGATAATGTCATCAGATACCTGTGCGTAAGACAAGACGAGAAATAGAAAGAGGTATTTATGAACAAAGTAATACTTATGGGGCGTTTGACAAGAGATCCTGAAGTGAGATACTCTCAGGGCGAGAACGCTACGGCAGTAGCAAGATACACGTTGGCAGTAGACCGCAGGTTTAATCGTAATAATGATGATCAGACCGCAGATTTTATTAACTGTGTTGCCTTTGGCAGATCGGGCGAGTTTGCGGAGAAGTATTTTCATAAAGGTACGAAGATCGCGATTACAGGGCGTATCCAGACGGGAAGCTATACCAATAAGGATGGCGTCAAGGTGTATACAACAGATATCGTAGTAGAAGATCAGGAGTTTGCTGAGAGCAAGAACAGCGCCGGGAACAGCGACGGGGGATTTGCTCCTGCGGGAAGACCTGCACCGGCAGCAGCCGGAGACGGATTTATGAATATTCCTGACGGGATCGACGAGGAACTGCCGTTCAACTAATTGTTTGAATTTAGAAGGAGGCAAAGACCATGGCATTTAATAAAACAGACAAGCCGGATTTCCCTACAAAGAAAAAGGGCGGAATGCGCAGAAGAAAAAAAGTATGTGTTTTCTGCGGTAAAGATAATGTGATTGATTACAAGGATACAAACAAACTGAAGAGATATGTATCCGAGAGAGGTAAGATTCTTCCCAGAAGAATTACCGGTAACTGTGCAAAGCACCAGCGTGCGCTGACAGTGGCGATCAAGCGTGCAAGACACGTAGCGCTTATGCCCTATGTACAGGATTAATTAACGTTAATAAAGAAGCTGTTGCCGAAGCGGGTTTATGATCTGCTGAAGCAGCAGCTTTTTTTCTGGACAGCAGTTTTTCAGCTAATTTAAATTTGCCCGGTGAAGCGCAACAATATACTTTTTGACTACCATATCCTGTCATTTTATAGTGAAAAAGCTCTATATATTGGAGTAGCACGAATCTGTAAAAAATGCTATACTTATGATGGCGTGTAAGCTGATATTGGAAAAATAAAGAGATGAAAATATGATGAAAAACAGTGTAAAGCTAAAGGGAAGATTGAAGTCCTACCTGCAGTCTTCTTTATATCTGGGATTCTTACTGATTGTTGTGGATGTCCTGATCTATATGATAGATTATAGAGCCGGATTGATACTCAGCGGGTTTATTATATTCTATATTGCTATTATCCTGTCGATGATGTTCTATAATAAGCCGATCATCATGAATGAACTGGTCAGTTTTGCGACGCAGTACGGACAGATTCAGAGAAGGCTTCTGCGGGACCTGGAACTTCCCCATGCGCTTTTGGATGACGGAGGCAGGATCATCTGGACCAACATTGCGTTTGAGAAGATGGTACACCAGGACAAAGGATATCGCAAGTCTGTTACTTCCCTGTTCCCTTCTATTACGAAGGACAAGCTCCCCGGCGTGAATGATGAGGACGAAGTAGAGTTTGATGTGGAATATGATTCCGGCAATTATATTGCCAAAATGAAGAAGATTTCGCTGAAAGAGATGGCAGAGAACAGTGATATCATAGAGGCTAAAGGGTACGAAGGGTATCTGATCGCCTTATATCTGTTTGACGAGACAGCACTTAAGATTGCCTTGAAAGAAGTGGATGACCAGTCTCTGGCAGTCGTGCACATTTATCTGGATAACTACGACGAGGCATTAGAGAGCGTGGAGGAAGTCAGACGTTCGCTGCTGACTGCTTTGATTGAACGTAAGATCAACAAATATATTGCTTCTCTGGATGGCATCTGTAAGAAGCTGGAGAAGGATAAGTACTTTGTTATTATGCGCAAAGAGGCGGCGCTGCAGATGCAGGAGAACCGGTTCGACCTGCTGGAGGATGTTAAGACGGTTAATATCGGTAATGAGATGGCGGTAACGATCAGTATCGGTATGGGTCTGGACGGATTAAGCTATACACAGAACTATGAGTTTGCGCGTAATGCGATTGATATTGCGCTGGGACGCGGCGGTGACCAGGCGGTAGTCAAGATGCCTGAGAATGTTGCATATTACGGCGGCAAGAGCCAGCAGATGGAGAAGAGCACCCGCGTGAAGGCGAGAGTAAAGGCACATGCACTTAAAGAAATCATTGCAGTCAAGGACGAGATCTTCGTCATGGGACACCGTATGGGGGATGCGGACAGCTTCGGTGCAGCCGTGGGTATCTACAGGGTTGCCGAAGTATTGAATAAGAAGGCGCATATCGTACTGAACGATGTGAGTGCATCGATCCAGCCGATGGTGGATACGTTTTTAAATAACAGTAGTTATGAAGAGAATATGATTGTAAACAATGCACAGGCGCTGGAGATGGTCGGCAGCAATGCGGTACTTGTGGTGGTGGATGTCAACAAGCCCAGTATCACGGAATGTCCGGAACTGCTAAAGCGTTGTAAATCCGTGGTTGTGCTGGACCATCACAGGCAGGGGTCGGAAGTGATAGAGAATGCGACGCTGTCTTACATAGAGGCTTACGCTTCTTCTGCGTGTGAGATGGTGTCGGAGATCCTGCAGTATATCGGTGACAATCTGAAATTGCGTCCGGAAGAAGCGGACTGCATGTATTCCGGTATCATGATTGATACGAATAACTTTATGACGAAGACAGGCGTCAGAACTTTTGAGGCGGCTGCATTTCTGCGGAGGAACGGGGCGGATGTGACTCGTGTCCGCAAACTGTTCCGGGACGATGCTGCGGAGTATAAGGCGAAAGCGGACGCTGTCAGTCAGGCGGAAATCTACAGGCAGTTTTACGCGATATCCGTATGTACGGGTGAAGACGTGGCGAGCCCGACTGTGGTGGGCGCACAGGCGGCCAATGAGCTGCTGAACATTAAGGGAATAAAAGCAAGCTTTATCCTGACACCATACAATGGTATTATATATATCAGTGCACGCTCCATAGATGAGGTGAACGTACAGGTGATCATGGAACGGATGGGCGGCGGCGGACACTTGAATGTGGCGGGCGCCCAGATCGAGAACGGGACGATCGAGGAAGGTATCGTAACGATCAAGAGAACACTGGACGCGATGATTGCAGAAGGGGAACTGGACGCATAGGAAGTGCACGGGGAACGGAGGATTAGAATCATGAAAGTTATTTTACTGGAAGATGTGAAATCGCTGGGCAAAAAAGGTGAGATCGTGAATGTGAGCGACGGATATGCCAGAAATTTTGTTTTGCCCAAGAAATTAGGCGTGGAGGCAAACTCCGCAAATATGAATGATCTGAAATTACAGAAGGCAAATGCGGATAAAGTGGCGCAGGAGCAGTATGAAGCCGCACAGGAACTTGCGAAGGTACTGGAAACTAAGGAAGTGGTTCTCACGATGAAATCCGGTGAGGGCGGACGAGCGTTCGGCTCCGTATCCTCGAAGGAGATCGCGGCGGCGGCTAAGAGCCAGTGTGGTCTGGAACTGGATAAGAAGAAGATTCAGCTGCCGGAGGCGATCAAGGCGCTTGGCGTTTACGAAGTGGGTGTAAAGCTGCATCCGAAGGTAAACGGAAAGCTTAAAGTGAAGGTCATGGAAGAAGGCGCGAAGTAATGTATTATGGTCCGCGTACAGTGTATGCGGTGTGTGCTAAAGAGCGGGAACAGAACACAAAATGAGAACTTATAGCTCAAAAGCATGAAGATAAGGCAGGTGGCAGATATTGGAGGAGGCGCTCCTGAAAAGAATATTACCCCATAGCATAGAGGCGGAACAGTCTGTCATCGGTTCCATGATCATGGACAGGGAGGCGATCGTGGTCGCATCGGAAATCGTGCTCGGAGAGGACTTCTACAACAGACAGTACGGTGTGCTGTTTGACACCATGGTAGAGTTGAACGACGAGAGCAGACCGGTAGATCTGGTTACTTTACAGGACCGTCTGAAAGAGAAGGATGTGCCGCCGGAAGTGAGCAGTCTGGAATTTATCCGAGATCTGATCACAGCAGTGCCGACATCTGCAAATGTGAAATACTATGCTAATATTGTGGCAGAAAAGGCTACCCTGCGGAAACTGATCCGCTTGAATGAAGAGATTGCCAATACCTGTTATGTGGGCAAGGACAGTCTGGAAGATATTCTGGCAGATACGGAGAAGCGGGTTTTTGATCTGGTACAGCGCAGGAACACGGGCGAGTTCGTGCCGATCCGACAGATCGTTATGAATGCCATGGATCATATCGAGAAAGCATCCCATAATAAAGGAAATGTTACCGGCGTTGCTACCGGATTCCTGGATCTGGATTACAGGACGGCCGGTATGCAGCCTTCTGACCTCATTCTGGTAGCGGCGAGGCCTTCCATGGGTAAAACCGCATTTGTTTTAAATATGGCCCAATATGTGGCTTTTAAGCAGGATAAGACGGTGGCGATCTTCAGCCTGGAGATGTCTAAGGAACAACTGGTTAACAGACTCTTTTCCATGGAATCCAAGGTTGACTCCCAGCACCTTAGAACGGGTAATCTGTCTGATGCCGAATGGGAGAAGCTGATCGAGAGTGCGGGTGTGATCGGCAAGTCGCATTTGATCATTGATGATACGCCCGGAATCAGTATATCGGAACTGCGTTCCAAATGTCGTAAGTACAAGCTGGAACATAATCTGGAAATGATTATTATCGATTATCTGCAGCTGATGTCCGGAAGCGGTAAATCAACAGATTCCAGACAGCAGGAGATATCGGATATATCCCGGTCACTCAAGGCGCTTGCCAGAGAACTGCATGTACCCGTGATTGCGTTATCCCAGCTCAGCCGTGCGGTGGAGCAGAGACCGGATCACAGACCGATGCTGTCTGATCTGCGTGAGTCCGGTGCGATCGAGCAGGATGCCGATGTGGTCATGTTTATATACAGAGATGATTATTATAATAAAGATACGGAGAAGAAAGGAATCGCGGAAATTATTATTGCGAAGCAGAGAAACGGTCCGATCGGCACTGTGGAACTGGTATGGCTGCCTGATTTCACAAAGTTTGCCAATCTGCAGAAGTAATTGTTTCTCTGGCATATGCAAGGTTTAAGAAGTGGATTTTAATAATTTTTTTACGAAAGAGACAACCATAAGCGGGGGTCTCTTTATTATTTTACAGGAGAGTGTGTCCTTTGAAATAGAAGCCCATTGGGCAATGGTGCGCAGCTTAATTAAGGAAAAGGGGGAGTTGGAATGGAAGAGAAAATAATTTATTACATATCGGAGGCGGCTAAGAAAGTACAAGTTGAGAGCCATGTGCTGCGCTATTGGGAGGATGAACTGAAGCTTCCTATTAAACGTAATGAGATGGGGCATCGGTATTATACGGATCAGGACATTAAGCAGCTGCAGCAGATCAAACTGTTGAAAGAGCAAGGACTGCAGCTTAAGGCAATCCGTACCGTTTTGTTCAAGATTCCGCCTGTGTCGGGAGGGAGCAACGGAAAGCAGATTGTGCCGGGGCAGGTTGAAGGCGCAGCGCAGAGCGGGGAAGGGACGGCGGCCGGTACGGATTGTGCAGGATGGCAGAATAAGGCGGGAATCCGGGAGGAGAGTTTGATGAATATGGTTAAAGAAACTGTGAAGGAGAAAACGGAAGAAAAAAATCAGGACAAGGAACACAGATATGCGGTAGCGCTGTCAGGAGAGGAAGGAAGCGCTGTGCCGCAGAAACAGGAGGATGACGCTGAGAGAAAACAGAAGGCCGCAAGGCTGCAGTATCTGCTGCAGCATATGATTACCGAAGCGGTCAGATCAGCCAACCGGGAACTGTGTACGGACGTAAAAGAAAGCATTATCAAGGAGCTGGATTATCAGTTCAGGATGCAGGAGGAACGGGATGAAGAGCGCTGGAAACAGGAGGAGGAGCATTACCGCAGGATTGACGAGATGATCAGAGACCGTCATAAGCCGAGGGAGAAACCGGGGAAAAATAAGAAGAAAATATGACAAAAACCCGTTCGCTGTGTTGTTTCATCATGTTTAAAACAAAATGCGCGCAGAAGCGAGGGAGACAACAAAAAAGTTACTCTGAGGCGCGGCTGTACAGCTGTGAACCTAAGAGTAACTTTATGCTCGTAAGAATTGTTTGAACGATTCTTCTCTGTATTTTGCGTTAGTGTAAGCTTAACCCTGAGAGATGGAACCTGTAGGGCAAACGCCTGCGCAAGAACCGCAGTCAATGCACTTGGTCGCATCGATCTCGAATTTGCCGTCACCCATGCTGATTGCGCCGACAGGACACTGACCTTCACAAGCGCCACATGCTACACAAGCATCACTAATTACATATGCCATAACCGTATCCTCCTTATGTTATAAGACTGTGCGTGATTGATATAAATTTATCAATTCGCCATGTCTCTATTTTAATATAAAAGATACTAATATACAAGTGGCAATGTATAGCTTTTTTTGGAAACAGCTTTATGCAGGTGTATTCAGTTCTGCACGGCGTTTTTTGATTCCGTCCAGGATCACTTGCTTCTTCTCGACTAATTTGTTTTTATCCATAGCTTCTACGCCGTCTAATTTGTACTCCATACCGAGCTTTTCGTACTTCGGTTTCCCCATGGTGTGATAGGGAAGTGCATCCAGCGCCTTCAGGTTGGATAAACCGCCGATGAAGTAGCCGAGCTGGAACAGGTATTTATCATCGTCTGTGATGCCGGGAACAATGACGTGGCGAATCCACACGTCTACATGTTTCTTATCCAGGTATTCCGCAAAAGCAAGAATACCATCATTGGGCTGGGAAGTCAGCTCCTTATGCTTCTCAGGGTCGATATGCTTAATGTCTAACATGACAAGATCGGTCAGGGTCATTAATTTGTCCAGTTTAGCGAGCCACTCCGGATTGGCGTTCTTCTTATACGCGATCCCGGAAGAGTCGATACAGGTGTGCACATTGTTTGCCTTGGCAATCGTAAATAGGTCTATTAAGAAATCTACCTGCATCAACGGCTCGCCGCCGGTGACAGTGATGCCGCCGCCTTTGTAAAACGCCTCATTGCGCTTATACTGTTCAAAAATTTCTTCCGGTTCCATCATCGTTCCCCCGGTCATAGCCCAGGTATCGGGATTATGACAGTAGGCGCAGCGCATAGGACAACCCTGTACAAACACAACAAAACGTGTTCCCGGTCCGTCTACTGTTCCAAAGCTTTCTAATGAATGAATTCGTCCCTGCATATTGTGTGACCTTCTTTCATATTGTTTTTGAGTTTGGCATTGAAGCAAATCTCGCACAGTAAGTCTCTTCGAGACTTACACAATGCTATTCTAACTTCGAGTTTGCGAAGCAAATCTCGCACAGTAAGCCTCGAAGAGGCTTACTGTTATTATAACAAAAGGAGCCTTGCTTATGCAAGACTCCTTCGTAATTGACTTTCGCAATTAATAACAGTTCAGCCTTCGGCTTCACTGTCACGTCTGATGCACACAAAATGCTCCGAAGTCGCATTTTGGCGCCTGCACAACTCGCAAAATCGCATACAGAGCAATTTTACGCGCGGAAAAGTGCAAGCTGAACGTTACCACAATTATACTGACTCGTGGAATGTACGAGAGATAACGTCTGCCTGCTGCTCCGGTGTCAACTTGATGAAGTTAACAGCATAACCGGATACACGGATCGTCAACTGAGGATAGTTCTCAGGATGCTTCTGCGCATCTAATAATGTATCTCTGTTGAGTACGTTTACGTTAAGGTGATGACCGCCTTTGGTTGCATAGCCATCTAATAAAGAAACTAAGTTATCTACCTGAGCATTTGCTGCCATTGTATTGTCCTCCTATTATATTACTTTATGATTGATCGAGCCATTACCCGTAAATGAACCGGGCATATCTCGACGTTTACTTATAGTCATCCAGACCCTCATGAAGTGTCGGGACACTGCAGGCTAACGGGGTACGGGAGCAATCCGTGCACCCCATTGTCTGCACATTTTTTTTGGAATTGTCAGCCTTGTCATCGACATCTACATTCACATGCCCGACACCCTGTGCCATGCCGGAATCCATCATCTTGACAAAGTCTTCAATCATCTGATTGTTATCCATAGATTCATCTTCCTTTCCTGACTGCCGTGTTTATCTCTATATAGAATATTATACACGAAACAGTACCTGTTATCACTCGGAAAAATGCGCCATATATGGATTATTTATTCAAATCTAATTCGATATCGCCTGCAAATACCTGATCCTCTTTACCAAGCGCGCCCGGAATGATGGTGAAGGTATTGGAGATACCATCCTGTGCATCGTTGAACGGAAGCTTGGATACGGAAGACAGGGAAGCTACTGCACCGTGAGTATCACGGCCGTGCATCGGGTTAGCACCCGGAGCGAAAGGCTGACCTTTCTTACGTCCGTCAGGTGTGTTACCTGTAGCCTTACCGTAAGTTACGTTAGAGGTAATGGTAAGGATGGAGGTTGTAGGAACACCGTTTCTGTAGGTGTGATGTCTTCTGATCGCTGTCATGAACTTGTGAACGATCTCCTGAGCGATCTCATCTACGCGGTCGTCGTCATTACCATATTTCGGGAAGTCACCGGTTGTCTTGAAGTCAACGATAATGCCGTCTTCATCTCTGATCGGCTCAACCTTAGCATACTTGATAGCAGATAAGGAGTCAGCCACGATTGACAGACCTGCAACACCTGTTGCGAAGTAACGCTTAACGTCTCTGTCATGAAGAGCCATTTCTGCTCTCTCATAGCAGTATTTGTCATGCATGTAGTGGATGATGTTCAGTGTATTTACATACACGTCTGCCTGCCACTCCATCATGTCAAGGAACTTATCCAGAACATCATTGTACTCAAGAACATCGCCGGATACAGGACGATATTTCGGGCCAACCTGTTTCTTGGTTACTTCGTCAACACCGCCGTTTAATGCGTAAAGCAGACATTTTGCAAGGTTAGCGCGGGCACCGAAGAACTGCATTTCCTTACCGATAACCATGGAGGATACGCAGCATGCGATACCGTAGTCATCACCGTGTGTCACTCTCATCAGATCATCGTTCTCATACTGAATGGAAGAAGTCTGGATGGACATCTTAGCACAGTATTTCTTCCAGTTCTCAGGAAGTCTTGTGGACCACAGAACTGTCAGGTTCGGCTCCGGAGAAGGTCCTAAGTTGGTCAGTGTGTGCAGATAACGGAAGCTCATCTTCGTTACCATCGGACGACCGTCAACGCCGACACCGCCGAGGGACTCTGTTACCCATACCGGATCGCCAGCGAAAATCTGGTTGTACTCAGGTGTACGCGCAAATTTAATCAGTCTTAACTTCATGATGAAGTGATCAACGAACTCCTGAATCTGCTGCTCTGTGAATGTGCCGTTAGCCAGATCTCTCTCAGCGTAGATATCAAGGAATGTAGATGTACGTCCGAGGGACATAGCAGCACCATTTTGCTCTTTTACGGAGCAAAGGTATCCGAAATAAGTAGCCTGAATAGCTTCCTGTACGTTGGTAGCGGGCTTGGAAATATCGCAACCGTAGGAAGCAGCCATTTCTTTCATCAGCTTCAGAGCAACCATCTGCTCGGATAATTCTTCACGAAGACGGATCACATCATCGGTCATAACGCGGCCGGTAGAATCTTTCTGTGCCTGTTTGTCTTCGATCAGTCTGTCGATACCGTACAGAGCAACACGTCTGTAGTCGCCGATGATACGTCCGCGTCCGTATGCATCCGGAAGACCTGTGATGATATGAGAAGAACGGCATGCTCTCATCTCTGCATTATATGCATCGAAACAGCCTGCGTTGTGTGTCTTTCTGTGTGTAGAGAAGAACTCGCTGATCTCAGGATCTACTTCGTAGCCGTTGTCAGAGCATGCCTTCTCTGCCATTCTGATACCGCCGTAAGGCTGTAAAGAACGTTTGAAAGGCTTATCTGTCTGGAAACCTACGATAGTCTCTTTGCTCTTATCTAAGTAGCCGGGGCCGTGGGATGTGATAGTAGATACCACCTTTGTATCCATATCAAGTACGCCGCCTGCCTCACGCTCCTGCTTCTGTAAGTCAAGAACCTGTGCCCATAAATCTTTTGTGTTCTGTGTAGCCTCAGCCAGGAAGGACTCATCACCGTCATAAGGATGATAGTTTCTCTGGATGAAGTCGCGAACATTGACTTCTTTGTCCCACTTGCCGCCTACAAAATCTTTCCATTCTGGTCTCATTTTGAAATAGCCTCCTATCAATATTATTTTGTTAAATTTTTGACATTTTTAATAAAATGCCGAAAAATGCTTATCCAGTACACATATTATATGTTATAGCAAGTAGAAGAGTCAAGTCGGGCTTTGTACTTTTTCTCATACAAATGGCAGGTTTTTATAAAAAATTTGTGAAAATTGTATGTAAAGAATATTTTGTTCAAACAATGAGAGAACCGGGGTGGGACAATCGTCGAATCAGCGTAGATGATGTCTGATAAAAGGACAACAATAAGGGGGGAAATATAACGTCTGGTTCATAATTGGTTCATATAAAGATATGACTTGCGCGAATTCTTTTTTCCTATTATACTTATGAAACATAAAGGCATGTGAAATAATACATGCTAATGACACAAAAATAAAATATTCTTCCGATGCGGGACGCGGGACTTTGTTGTGAGCACGGACCAGGGCAGGAAAAGACATCGGGAGCAGAATGGACGGAGGTAATGATCATGGCAGATATTACAAAGGACACAACAATCGGTGAAGCGCTGAGAGCGAATCCGGATATCGCACCGGTACTTATGGAGATCGGGATGCACTGTCTCGGGTGCCCTTCCGCGCAGGGAGAGACACTGGAAGAGGCGGCTATGGTGCATGGTATTGCGGTGGATGACCTGATGGCTAAGATCGCGGCTGTCTAGGAAGTACAAAAAGCGATATTCGGTTTGTCTTAGTTATAGGTATAAATCAAAAAGCAACCTTAACCTTGACCGGTGCGGTTGCTTTTTAATATTTTCTGTCCTGTACTAGATCTGCGCCAGCGCTTCAATCGCATGTTCTTTGATCAGCGGCTCATAGTGCTCCTCCAGATACGCCCTGGTGGAGAGCGCAGCCTTTTCCGGTCTGCTGTATTCGGAAATCAGATTACAGATACGGTTAAACTCGGAAGCGCTTCGGCTGTCAGGCGTAATCAGCAGCAGATAGCCCCCGCGTGATTCATCTTTATATAAGGTACTGTTCCCCGTGTACACGGCAGCGGCCACGTGTGCAAGCCTGGTCACGTCGTGCAGTGTCGGAAAGTGAAAAAGACGGTTTGCGGGCGGTGTCTGAACTGCCTCTTTGGCACTGTCACGCGCGGAGGGACGTTCGGCAGCGGGAGGTTCCGCCGCGGAAGAGGTCTCTGAAATCTCAGAACCGCTCATCTTGCGAAGCATGTTCAGCACTTCGTCGGCGCCCTCTGAGAAGACATCGGCCAGATCGTCGCTGTCCTCGTCGTATTCGTCGTCTTCATGGACTGACGGCGCAAATTTGGAAAAACGGGTGTCCAGTTCTTCCGGATCTTCGACTTTGGTAATGATCAGTACGATGCATTCGGAATTTAATGGTATCGCCTCAATCATCAGCGGAATGTCCTCCGCCTCAAAGCCGCACTCAAAGGATGCCTGGCGCATCATGTCGCGGAACAAGGTCTTGGCTTTCTCGGTACCGTAGGCGAGCTCGCTGATCTTCAGTTCTCTGTTGGCAAGGTCTTCCCTTGTGAGTGTGCAGCGGATCTGCTGCTCATTAACTTTTTCTATTTTCATAATGATGATCACATCCTTTTGCGTTATATTCTAAATATATTTCGTTTGTGCAGCCCGATCAGGAAATTTCGGCGTATATTAAATTTGCAAAGTAAATTTCGAAAGCGGATTTTGCCTGCTTCTTAAGCTACCTGCATCTTATCCTTTACGGCAATTTTAGTCAATAGTGTGCATAAAGTGTTTAAAAATTTTTAATAATTTTAGAATTTACTTGCTTTTTTGTCAGATTATGGCTATAATCGTACTACAAGGCGTCTCCGATAGTCGGCAGCGAAAGGAGGCGGCGTGCACAACTTCATAAAATAACATCTTTCTCTCCGCTGCGTTCGGCAGCACAGAACGGAGAGAGTCTTATAGGCGGTGTGCCTGATCAAAGACCATATCTTATTCTTTTCTATATTTCACAATTATAATTCACAAGGAATGAGTAGGTTATACAGTTATTTTTTATTTTTGCATGTCGGTGATGCTTTGCAAGCTATTATACATTCTATACAGTATATTATGCCGTTAGTATATCACAATGCTTCTTTTGGCAGACATTTTTTTAGGATGAAACAGGTGAAAATCTGTAAAGGTATGAAAAAACATTTGCGTGTCAATTATATTATGGAAAGAGCGCTCCGGTTTGGTATAAGAAGCTCCCGCTTCATGGAACTGTGGCAGGTAATCACCTTGGATCGATTGTGCAGAATGTATCTTTTGGAAATGATTTCGGCCAAAACCTTCTTTGTGCCGAAAAATGTCAAAATTATAATGACTGAAAGGGAATAGTTTGCTATAATGAGGACGGTCAGAAAGGAGCTGGATCTATGAAAAAATTAATTCCGGTACTAATCGCGATCGTCCTTATTATTGTGGTTGCGGGGATAGGCTTTGGAGCCAGATTAGCGGAAAAATATTCTTATTCGAAGGAGCGGGCCGATCTGGCGGAATATTTCGGTATCACGGGCAGTGATGATGTGCCGGTTATTCTGCAGGACGAACGGATCGAGGAACATGCCAGGCTTTGGGACGGCGTGTGCTACTTCGATTTTGCCACGGTGCATAAATATTTTAATGACAGATTCTATGAGGATAAAAGAGAAAACTTATTGATCTATACATTGCCGGATGCTATCGTGACCGTGCCCATCGGTTCGCAGACAGTCTCAGCAGGAGGCAGCGAGGGCAGCAGGGATTACGTGATTGCCAGGTACGAGGGGGACATGCTGTATGTGGCGGCGGACTTCGTGAAAGAGTATACGAATTTCTCCTATGCGCTGTATACGGAGCCGAATCATATGCAGGTCTATACGGAATGGAATGAGCGGCAGACTGCGACCATTGCCGAAGATACACAGGTGCGTTATCAGGGCGGGATCAAGAGCGATATCCTGACGGATGTCTCTGCGGGTGACCGGGTGATTATACTGGAGGAAATGGAAACGTGGACGAAGGTAAAGACGGAGGACGCTTTTATCGGCTACGTGGAAAATAAACGTCTGAGTGAGAAGACGACGGAGACGCCGGAACCTGTGACGGATTATGCGGAGCCGGTCTATACGTCCAATACCAGAGACCATAAGATCAATCTGGTGTGGCATGCCGTTGGGGGTATGGGCGGCAACGACACACTGGTGGAGATGATGTCGGGCGTGAAGAGCGTTAATGTTATATCACCGACATGGTTTGCCTTGAGTGACAATAACGGTAATTTCACGAATCTGGCTTCAACGGATTACGTGAATCTGGCGCATGATATGGGACTGGAAGTATGGGGACTCGTGGACAACTTTACCAACGAGGGCGTAGATACGTATGAGGTTCTGGCAGGGTTAAGCACCCGGACGTATCTGATAGACGGTCTGATCGAGGCGGCGCTGACATATGGACTGGATGGCATCAACATTGATTTTGAGGAAGTCAGTCTGGATGCCGGACAGCCTTTCATCGAGTTTATCAGAGAACTTTCCATTGCATGCAGGCAGAACGGAATCGTGCTATCTATTGACAATTATGTGCCGATGGGGTACAACGATCATTATAATAGGAAAGAACAGGGTGTCGTGGCGGACTATGTGATCATCATGGGCTATGACGAACACCATAAGAGCAGCGATACGGCAGGATCGGTGGCGTCCATTGATTTCGTGGAGAACGGGATTGCCAATACGGTTGCGGAGGTGCCGGCGAATAAGGTGATCAACGCGATTCCTTTCTATACAAGAATATGGGAGACCAAAGGTACGACAGTGGAGAGCCAGGCGGTCGGTATGGAGATGGCACAGCAGTATATCAAAGATCACAATATCACTACCACGTGGGATGAGAAGACATGTCAGAATTACGGCGAATATCAGTCGGGAGACAGCCATTATCAGGTGTGGCTGGAGGACGGGGATTCTATCCGCGTGAAATTAAATATTATGAATAAATACGGAATCGGCGGCGTGGCGGCGTGGAAGCTTGGTTTTGAAGTGGACTCCATCTGGGATGTGATCGAAGAATATATGAATCAATCGTAGCGGTCCGCACCGGGACAGCATTTTTCGAAGGATTTCTTCATATGCATTTATAAAGGCGGTAACGTTAGGAATGAAATATGAAGGGAAAGAAACCGGAAAACTGTGAAAGGCTGTTTAGAATTGTACTGTTTGTGCTGATGCTTGTGGCGGGCTGGTTTATTGTGCGGGGCGGACGCAGGATGGCGGCATCGGTGTCTTCAGGGGAAGTGGAGCCGACCAAAGACAGGCCCTGTGTGATCGTCGATGCGGGACATGGCGGAGCCGATCCGGGCAAGGTCAGTGTGGACGGCAGTCTGGAGAAAGATATCAATCTGCAGATTGCTTTGAAACTGCAGAAATTTTTGCAAATGCAGGATGTGGATGTCGTGCTGACAAGAGATTCTGATGCGGGGTTGTATGATGAGAATGCTTCCAACAAGAAAGTACAGGATATGAAGAACCGGGTAGGAATCATTGAAGAGCGGCAGCCGGTGGTGACGGTCAGCATCCATCAGAACAGTTATCATGAAGAGTATGTGCACGGAGCACAGGCATTCTATTATGCGGGCAGTGAGAAGAGTAAGGAACTGGCGGAGCGGATTCAGATGGTGATGGCGCAGGAACTTGACAGGGATAATGCGAGACAGGCGAAAGCCAATGATAGCTATTATCTGCTCAAGAAGACTTCCACACCTATTGTGATTGTGGAGTGCGGTTTTTTGTCCAATTATGAGGAAGCGCAGAAGCTGGCATCGGAGTTGTATCAGGAAAAGGTTGCGTGGGCGATCCACCTCGCGATTATGCAGCACATTGCCGCGGAAGAAAATTGAGCAGTTGTGCGGGGCGAATGGTAAACTGATATAGAGGGCGGCAGGTGAGACGGACATAGAAGAAGGTGATCTGTGTGAATACAAGGGTGATCCGGGTAGACGAACAGCATATGGATATGGAGCTTGTCGGTGAAGCCGGCGACGTTATCCGGGCAGGCGGTCTGGTGGCATTTCCGACGGAGACGGTATATGGTCTGGGCGGGGATGCACTGAACCCGCAGTCTTCCGAGAAGATATATCGGGCGAAAGGCAGACCGTCTGATAATCCGCTGATCGTGCATATAGCAGATATGGAGAAACTGGAGGCGATCGTGCGTGAAATACCGGAAAGTGCGTGGAAGCTGGCGAAAAAGTTCTGGCCGGGACCGCTTACCATGATTATGCATAAATCGGATGCGGTTCCCTATGAGACGACGGGCGGGCTTGACACGGTGGCGGTCCGTATGCCGGTACACGCTGTGGCGCGTGCACTGATCCGGGCGGCAGGCGGTTACGTTGCGGCACCCAGTGCCAACCGCTCCGGCAGGCCCAGCCCCACAGCAGTGGAATATGTGATTGAGGATATGGACGGCAGGATCGAAATGGTCATAGACAGCGGTGATGTGGAGATCGGACTGGAATCTACGATCATTGATCTGACGACCGACAGAGCCACGATACTGCGTCCCGGATATATTACGGACCGGATGCTGGCGCAGGTTCTGGGCGAAGTAGAAGAGGACTGTACGATGATGCGTGCCGATTCCGGACAAGCGCCTAAGGCTCCTGGTATGAAATACAGACATTATGCGCCAAAGGGAGAACTGACGATCATAGACGGTGCGGAAGAAAGCGTGGTGGCATATATTAACACGCAGATTCGACGTCATATGGATGATAATAAAAAAACGGGCGTTATAGGAACTGACACAAGTGTGTCAAAATATCAGGCGGACGTATGCAAGAGCCTGGGTGACAGGAATGATGAGACGGCGATTGCCAGAGAACTTTACCGTGTCCTGCGGGAAATGGATGACGAGAATGTGGAGATTATCTACGCGGAATCTTTTGAGGCAGTAGGCCTCGGACAGGCAATCATGAACAGGCTTTTGAAGGCGGCAGGACACAGAATCATACATGTATAAGGAGGAACGGATATGATAGCAATCGGAAGTGATCATGGCGGATATGATTTGAAGGTGGCAGTGATTTCCCATTTAAAGGAACAGGGAATCGCGTGTAAAGATTACGGCTGTAATGATAAGTCTTCCTGCGATTATCCCATATATGGGCGTGCAGTTGCCGAGGCGGTGGCACAGGGAGAGTGTGAGAAGGGGATCGTAATCTGCACAACCGGTATCGGGATCTCCATCACGGCGAATAAGGTCAAAGGAATACGCTGCGCGTTGTGTGCGGATACTTTTACGGCGCAGATGACCAGGCTGCACAATGATGCGAATGTGCTGGCTCTGGGCGGCGGCATTGTAGGATCGAATCTGGCGTGCAGTATCGTGGATGCTTTTCTGCATACGGAGTTCTCCGGGGAGGAGAAGCATTGCCGGAGAGTGGGACTGATTGAATAACATAGCGGCCGTTATATATAATCGCACGACGGAGGAATTATATGAGAGGCAGGCTTAGAACGGCGGTTTGGATGGTCCTGGTCCTGCTGCTCGGACTTACGACGGTCACTGTGCAGGCGACGGAGGAGACGCGCCAGCAGATCGAGCAGGCCGAGCGGGATAAGAAGGAAACGGAAGAACAGCTGGATCAGACGGAAGAAAACTTAAAGAATCTGAATGAACAGCAGAATTCTCTACAGGGGACTCTGTCGACTTTAAATACCGAACTCTCGCAGGTAAGTCATAACCTGAGCGATCTGGAAGAGAAAATCGCGGATAAGGAAGCGGAGATAGAGACGTTAAACGGTAAGATTGATGAGGTTAACCGGGATCTGGAAGAGGCGGTCAGACTCAAGGACACGCAGTATGAGACGATGAAGAAGCAGATCCGGTTTATTTATGAGAAAAGCGATTTTCTGTATATGGAGCTGTTTTTCTCATCCACCAGTTTCTCCGATTTCCTGAATAAAAATAATTATATTGAGCAGCTGTCGGCTTATCAGCAGAAAGTGCTGCAGGAATATAAGGATGCGCAGGCGGCGATTGAAGCCAAACAGGAAGAACTGGAACTTGCCATGGCGCAGTTAGAGAAAGATAAAGAAGAATTAGGCGATTATAAGGTACAGGTTGTGGCGGAGCAGAGCCGGGTATCCGGGCTGGTCAGTCAGACAACAAATTCCATACACGCTACTGCCGGGCAGATTTCGGAGGCGGAGGCACAGGCGCTTGCTTATGAACAGGAGATCAAAGCGAAAGAAGAAAATCTTACGGCGTTAAGAGCGAAGCTGGCGGAAGAGATCCGTATGGCAGAACTGGCGGCACAGTCAAGCTGGCGGGATATTTCGGAAGTGAGTTTTGCGGAAGGCGACAGATATCTGCTGGCGAATCTGATTTATTGTGAAGCGGGAGGAGAACCCTATGCCGGACAGGTAGCGGTAGGGTCTGTCGTGATGAACAGAGTGCTTAGTTCGGTCTATCCCAACACAGTAACGGGTGTTATATATCAATCCGGACAGTTTTCGCCGGTAGCCAGCGGGCGTCTGGCCTTAGCGCTGGCTGATGGAAGAGCGACGGCAGCCTGCTATCAGGCGGCGGATGAGGTTATGAAGGGGACGACGAATGTGGGAAACTGTGTGTATTTCAGGACACCGGTGGATGGTATCTCCCCGAAATATACGATTGGTGGACATATTTTCTATTAGGAGGATGTGCATAATAAAATAAGGACGGCATGGACTCTGGTCTGTGCCGTCCATGCCGTATATCAACTGTTATTGAATGTGCATATACTCTTCGGTAGGTTTCTGAAATTTGGGAAAATCACCTGCGTAGATCAACTTAAGCAGCCGATCTAAGCGAAGCAGTGCTTTATCCAGCATGCCATCTGACAGTAGGCCGGCACTTCTGGCGGTAACGAGTTCATCCAGATCAACGACTTTAACAAAACCGTCGGGATAGATGATCACGTCTGCAAGAAGATCCGTGACGATATAGGTATCGGTCTCCTCCGTATAGTCATAATCGACGATATCGCAGTACCAGAAGAGGAGAGATTCGTCTTCCCGATAGAAACGGCTTACCTTGATTCCTTCGTCCAGATAATAACAGGAAAAGCCGTGGTGCAGATCCTTGCGCGGCTTCAGGGAATCCCAGCCGGTAACAATGATCTGTTCGCTGCGATGCAGAACGCGGTCGTCCTTTAATAGAATACATTCCTCGGGAATCAGTCTCTTACGATATAGAGTCGGATTTGCCATATTCATCCTCCGTGGCAGGGTACTTTGCTGTGGTATTGATCATTCTGGTTTCTTAACAACTACGTTACATTGACCGTAACGAAAAGTCAAGAAGCTGTGACATATATTTCAACTTTGCGATTCTATCTGTTTTTCACAATTTGTCTGGACATAAGTGGTAAAAATGAGTATAATTTTACTCGGAGGCTGTAACTTCCATTAATAGACAAAATATAAAGAAGGGAAAGGCTGTGAAATATAATAGAAATGTCTATCAGGCACTTATGATGATAAGTCAGTTCGGTATTAACATGCTGGTTCCCATTTTTATTTGTTCTTTTGCAGGATTTTTCCTTGACTGGAAGTTCGGGACCTCTTTCTGGACGGTGATATTGTTTTTCGTCGGTGCGCTTGCGGGATTTACGAATGTATACAGATTTGCGAAGAAAATCTATGAGACACCGGCGGTTACGCGCAGACGCAGTACGAAAAGACCGGACGACAAGAAGGAAGAAGAGTGAATATGAAGAAAAAAATCGATCCTACTTTGTTTGATCTGTGTCTCGGAATCTTTCTGTATGGCGTGGTATTTCAGCTGATTCTGCTTTTTTTCTCGAGAGAGGCGTCCTACAGTCTGGGACTCTGGATCGGCATAGTGCTGGCAATTGCAGGATCTGTCCATATGTGGTGGTCGTTAAACAGGGGAATGGATCAGGCAGCCAAACAGGCGGCCAGAACGATCGGTACGAATAACCTGATCCGGTATTTTATGCTGGCGGCAGTCATATTTATATTGATATATACTGATTTTGCGAATCCGATCTTTACGTTCTGCGGTTATATGGGGATGAAGATATCCGCATATCTGAACCCGTGGCTGCGTAAGATCAGTGCGAAAGTATTTAAAATTTAAAATACAGAAAATATAAAATTAAGGAGGTGAAAGTATGGGACAGGGAATTCTGTTATCCGGAGGCGCTGATATTGATTTTATGATCCACGGCGTGTTTTCCTATGAACTGTTCGGGCAGACCGTATGGATCACGACGACACATGTATGTGTGTTGATCGTTATGCTTGTGATTACCGGTTTCTGTATTGCCGCTAACCGTGCCGTCAAGCATGCGTCAGATGTTCCGGGTACTTTCCAGAATATTGCGGAACTCGTGGTAGAGATGCTGGATAATATGATCGGCGGCGTTATGGGCAGATTTAGTCCAAAATTCCGCAATTATATCGGCACTATCTTTATATTTATTCTGCTTAGCAATATCTCTGGGCTGTTCGGCTTAAGACCGCCGACGGCAGACTACGGTGTGACGTTCGCCATGGGTATCATGACCTTTACGTTGATCCACTTTAACAAATTTAAGTACCAGAAAGTCAAAGGCGTTATCGCCGGGCTGTGTGATCCGTGGCCGATCTGGGCGCCAATCAACGTGATCGGTGATATTGCGGTGCCGGTTTCATTGTCGCTGCGTCTGTTTGCGAATGTCTTATCCGGGACTGTTATGACGGCGCTTGTATATGGACTGCTCTCTAAGATTGCACTTGTCTGGCCGGCTGCGCTGCATGTGTATTTCGATCTGTTCTCCGGAGCGATCCAGACTTATGTATTCTGTATGTTGACTATGACATACATCACAGACGCCTGTACGACTGAGTAGCAGGCATGAATGGAAAAGGAATTTGTCGCTCTTTTCCGAGGCTGCGAAGCAAACTCGCAGCCTGGCGAAGTTCAAATCAAAGGAATTTATCGCTCTTTTCCGAGGCTGCGAAGCAAACTCGTAATTGAGCGAAGCTCAATTTATTATCAAGGAGGAAATAAAAATGGGAGAATTTAACACAAACTTTATTTTAGGATGTTCGGCAATCGGTGCAGGACTTGCGGTTATCGCAGGTATCGGACCCGGTGTCGGTCAGGGTATTGCGGCAGGTCATGCGGCAGCGGCAGTGGGCAGAAACCCGGGTGCCAAGTCTGACGTTACCTCGACCATGCTCTTAGGACAGGCCGTTGCCGAGACAACAGGTCTGTATGGTTTGCTGATCGCAATGCTGCTCTTATTCGTAAAACCTTTAGTACCATAAAACGTGCATTCTTTATGAAGTGAGAGAATAACGATAGTTATCTCTTGAATATGGTACAAATATTGTGAAGAAAGGAGGATAAGAGCTTGAGTACATTAGCTGCACAGATGGTACTGGCATCCGCGGAGATGGAACCGAGGCTTTTTGATCTGGATCTGCAGTTGATCGCGGACTCGGTGTTGATGATCATCGCGGTATTCACACTGTTTCTGGTTGCTTCTCATTTCCTGTTTAACCCTGTTCGTGACATGATGCAGAACAGACAGAACCGGATCAAGAACGAACTGGACACAGCCGCGGCCGATATGGAAAGCGCGCGGGCATTGAAGGAAGAGTATGAAGCCAGACTGAAAGACATCGAAAAAGAAGCCGAAGAAATCTTAAGTGAGGCGAGAAAGAAAGCGCTTGCCAATGAGAACAAGATCGTATCGGAAGCAAAAGAGGAAGCGTCGAGAATCATTGAGAGAGCCGGCGTGGAGGCGGAATTAGAGAAGAAGAAAGCCGCAGATGAAGTGAAACGTGAGATGGTAGTTCTGGCGTCTCTGATGGCGGGTAAAGTTGTGAGTGCTAAGATCGACACGACCGTTCAGGATAGTTTGATTGAAGAAACGTTGAAAGAAATAGGTGAGGGCACATGGCTAAGCTAATTTCAAAAACATATGGAGATGCATTATTTGAGCTTGCGGTAGAAGAAGGCAGAATAGATGTATTGGAAGAAGAAATCATACAGCTTCAGAAAGTGCTTGCGGATAATGCTGCCTTCGGCAGACTGATGAATCATCCTAAGATTATTGTTGAGGAGAAGCTTCAGGTTGCTAAGAATGTATTTGAGGGCAGGGTATCCGATGAACTGCTCGGGTTTCTTACGATCATCATTTCCAAAGACCGCTACAGGGATATTGATGCGATTCTGGAATATTTTATTGCGGAAGTGAAGCGTTATAAGGGAATCGGCGTTGCAACAGTGACGACGGCTGTTCCGCTCAAGGAAGACCAGCGTGGTAAAATAGAACAGAAGCTGCTCGATACAACGCAGTATGCGAAGATGGAAATGCATTTTCAGGTAGACGAAGCCCTGATCGGCGGTATGGTGGTCCGTATCGGCGACAGAGTGGTAGACAGCAGTATCAGGACGAAATTATCCGAACTGCAGAAAGAATTATTAAAAGTCCATATCTGATCCCCAGGGATGAGATATGAGTTGATATTCAAATTAAGAAGAAAGGTGCGTATGATCCATGAATTTAAGACCAGAAGAAATTAGTTCAGTCATTAAGGATCAAATTAAGAGATATGCGTCAGATCTGGAAGTGTCCGATGTGGGTACGGTTATTCAGGTGGCTGACGGTATTGCTCGTGTGCACGGACTTGAGAATGCCATGCAGGGAGAACTGTTAGAGTTCCCCGGCGAGGTTTACGGTATGGTACTTAACCTGGAGGAGGATAACGTAGGTGTTGTTCTTCTCGGCAGCCAGAATAACATTAACGAAGGCGATATCGTAAAGACTACGGGACGAGTGGTAGAGGTTCCCGTGGGTGACTGTATGCTTGGCCGTGTCGTAAATGCCCTTGGACAGCCTATTGACGGCAAGGGACCGATTCAGACTGATAAATATCGTAAGATCGAGAGAGTTGCATCCGGCGTTATCACGAGAAAATCTGTTGATACACCGCTGCAGACAGGTATCAAGGCTATCGACTCCATGGTTCCGATCGGAAGAGGGCAGCGTGAGCTGATCATCGGAGACAGACAGACCGGTAAGACGGCGATCGCTATTGATACGATCATCAATCAGAAGGGACAGGGTGTGAAATGTATCTATGTTGCCATAGGACAGAAGGCATCCACGGTTGCTTCTATTGTTAAGACATTGACAGAGTACGGTGCGATGGCATATACGACAGTCGTTGCCGCGACAGCCAGTGAGCTGGCACCGTTACAGTATATTGCTCCGTATTCCGGTTGTGCGATCGGTGAGGAGTGGATGGAGAATGGTGAAGATGTGCTGGTGGTATATGACGATCTGAGTAAGCATGCCGCTGCATACCGTACACTCTCCCTGCTGCTGAAGAGACCGCCGGGACGTGAGGCTTATCCCGGAGATGTATTCTATCTGCATTCCAGACTGCTTGAACGTGCAGCAAGAATGAATGAAGAGTACGGCGGCGGTTCGCTGACAGCGCTTCCGATCATCGAGACACAGGCGGGCGACGTATCCGCGTACATTCCTACGAACGTTATTTCCATCACGGACGGACAGATCTATCTGGAGACAGAGATGTTTAACTCCGGATTCAGACCTGCAGTAAATGCGGGACTTTCTGTATCCCGTGTAGGAGGAGCGGCACAGATCAAGGCAATGAAGAAGATCGCGGCGCCGATTCGTACAGAGCTGGCACAGTATCGTGAGCTGGCGGCATTCTCACAGTTCGGTTCGGAACTGGATGCCGATACGAAAGAGAAGCTGGCACAGGGTGAAAGAATCAAGGAAGTGCTGAAACAGCCCCAGTATCAGCCCATGCCGGTACAATATCAGGTAATCATTATCTTCGTGGTGACGAACAAGTATCTGCTGGACGTTCCGGTAGACGACATCACGAGATTTGAACGGGAGTTCTTTGAGTTCCTGGATACAAAATATCCGGAGGTTCCGGGTGCAATCGCCGAGAAGAAGGAAATTTCTGAAGAGACAGATGCGAAACTCAGGAAAGCGGTTGAAGAGTTCAAGGCGCAGTTTAAGTAAAAAGCGAGAGGAAACCAGGAGGGTGACGCTATGGCCTCAATGAGAGACATTAAAAGGCGTAAAGGCAGTATACAGAGTACTCAGCAGATTACCAAAGCCATGAAACTTGTTTCTACCGTGAAACTGCAGAGAGCAAAGCAACGTGCAGAGCAGTCGAAAGCATACTTTAACTGTATGTACGAGACGGTGACTTCCATGCTGGCGAAGACCGGCGGCTTGAATCACCCTTATCTGAAAGCAGGAGAATCTGAGAAGAAAGCGGTTATCGTGATCACTTCCAACAGAGGACTTGCGGGCGGATACAATTCAAATGTGATCAAGCTGATCACCAAGGGTGATTTCAAGAAGGAAGAGCTGGAGATATATGCCATCGGCAAGAAAGGCAAGGATGCACTGCACCGTCACGGTTATCACATTATGGAGGAAAACTCGGAAATTATCGAGGAACCGTCCTATATGGATGCCATGGAGATCAGCAGGAAACTGCTGGACGCTTATGCTGCGGGTGAGATCGGAGAGATCTATCTTGCCTACACGGGATTTAAGAATACAGTGGTGCATGTGCCTACCATGTTGAAGCTGCTTCCTGTGGAGGCGCCGGAAAACGGTGAGCAGGGGAAAGATACGGGCAGCAAGGCCATGATGAATTTCGAGCCGGAGGACGATGAGGCACTGGACATGATCATTCCGAAATATGTCACGAGTCTGATTTACGGTGGTCTGGTGGAGGCGGTCGCCAGCGAGAACGGTGCGAGAATGCAGGCTATGGATTCCGCGACAAGCAATGCTGAGGAAATGATAGATCACTTGTCACTGATGTATAACAGAGCACGTCAGGGATCTATTACGCAGGAATTGACAGAAATTATCGCAGGTGCAAATGCGATTAGCTAAAATTAAATACGAGTGAAAGGAAAAAGAGATGGCAGAAGTAAAAACAAGTGAAAATCTTGGTAAAATCACTCAGATTATCGGTGCTGTACTGGATATCAAATTTTCGGCAGGGAACTTACCGGAAATTAATGACGCGATCAGGATTCCGCTTAAGAGCGGAGGAGATCTGGTTGTGGAAGTATCACAGCATCTGGGTGATGATACTGTTAGATGTATCGCTATGGGTTCTACCGACGGACTGGTGAGAGGCATGGATGCCATTGCAACCGGTGCACCGATCACGGTTCCCGTAGGTGAAAATACACTGGGACGTATCTTTAATGTTCTGGGAGAACCGATCGACAATAAGCCGGCGCCCACAGATGTAGGACACGAGCCGATTCACAGACCGGCTCCGGCATTTGAAGAACAGTCTACGGCGACAGAGCTTTTGGAGACCGGTATCAAGGTCGTTGACCTGCTGTGTCCCTACCAGAAGGGCGGTAAGATCGGTCTGTTCGGCGGAGCGGGCGTAGGAAAGACGGTTTTGATTCAGGAACTGATTCGTAATATTGCGACAGAACACAGCGGTTACTCCGTATTTACCGGTGTAGGTGAGCGTACCAGAGAGGGTAATGACCTGTATCATGAGATGGAGGAGTCCGGCGTTATTGATAAGACGACCATGGTATTCGGTCAGATGAATGAGCCGCCGGGAGCCAGAATGAGAGTCGGTCTGACCGGACTTACGATGGCAGAATATTTCCGTGATAAGGGCGGTAAGGATGTACTGTTATTTATCGACAATATTTTCCGTTTCACACAGGCCGGTTCCGAGGTGTCTGCACTTCTCGGACGTATGCCTTCGGCGGTTGGTTATCAGCCTACGTTACAGACGGAAATGGGTGCTCTGCAGGAGCGTATCACATCGACGAAGAGCGGTTCCATCACTTCCGTACAGGCGGTATACGTGCCTGCGGATGACTTGACTGACCCGGCTCCGGCAACAACGTTTGCACATCTGGATGCAACCACAACGCTTTCCCGTTCCATCGTGGAACTGGGTATTTATCCGGCGGTAGACCCGCTTGAGTCTACTTCCAGAATCCTCGATCCGAGAATTGTCGGACAGGAACATTATGAAGTTGCCAGAGGCGTACAGGAGATTCTGCAGAAATATAAAGAATTGCAGGATATTATCGCGATTCTCGGTATGGATGAGCTGTCTGAGGAGGATAAGCTGGTAGTAGCCCGTGCGAGAAGAATCCAGAGATTCCTGTCCCAGCCTTTCCATGTGGCGGAGCAGTTTACCGGATTGAACGGAAAGTATGTGCCGATCACAGAGACGATTCGCGGCTTTAAGGAGATTCTGGAAGGCAAGCATGATGACATTCCGGAGAGCTACTTCTTAAATGCCGGAAGCATAGACGATGTGATTGCACGCACCAAGTAAGAAGACATGAAGAAATAATAAGGTCGTAAAGAACACAACCTAAGTATTGCTAAGTCATGTCTGGAAGAATGCGTAAAGACTGCATTCTTCCGGACTGAGAGCATATATAGAAAGAACAGGTAATATATGGCTGACGATAATAGAAATTTTACCTTAAAGATTATTACACCGGACAGAGTTTTCTATGAGGACGAGGTGTCCATGGTGGAATTTAATACGGTAGAGGGAGAAGTCGGTATTTATAAAGATCACCTTCCGATGACGATGATTATCGCTCCGGGTATTCTGACGATCACACGGGGAGAGGAAGTGAAAGAAGCCGCATTGCATGCGGGATTTACCGAGGTTCTTCCGGATCAGGTTACGATTCTTGCCGAGATTATTGAATGGCCGTCTGAAATTGACGTAGACCGTGCCGAGGAAGCGAAGTCACGTGCCGAGGAGAGGCTGAAAGAGCATGATCCGGGTACGGATATGAATCGGGCGGAACTGGCTTTAAAGCGTGCAGTAGCGAGAATCGAGACTGTGAGAAATTAAATACCGCATGTAATGATAACGGGTGTTTTGGGGCAGATGCATGATCTGCCCCTTTTCCGGTTTATACAGGAAAAGGTAACGGTTCTGCCGGTGGTTCAAATGAATAATTCGCGCCGCACGTTTATGTGCATATGATAGAATAAAAGACATATCAAAGGCATAGAGGTGCAGAATGAATCAATCCAGAATATTGCCGTTCTATATGGCATATCCGCTCCCGCTATATTACCAGCAGGAAGACAGTGTGACGCGGGACTTGGAATATTTACAGCAGATGTATCCGGCGGAGGCAAAGAAATATCAGAAGATCATAGCGGAAACGCTGGACCGCATTGATTACGAGGGCAGTATGATCTATGATGAATATCCGGACAGATGGCAGATCTACAGACTGACGCAGGTTATCGTGGGCAAGATCAGAAAAATGCAGGAAGAGAACCCGGAAGAGGGAGAGAAGGGGCAGCCGGACTGGAACCAGGTCGCGGAATTTATTCAGGTTCTTCTTTCCTATGAGATTTACAGGAAACGGCATTGCAACCGCAACGGCATCTTAAAGTTTTAGTTGTGGTTTGGCGGCAATCTGATTAAAATAGAACATGAGACGACTTAAGATATGATGGAAAGTGTGTGAAAACATGGAAGAACAGCTTGAGAAACTTATGAGGGAAACCGTTGATGAAAGACTTTATCAGATTATTCTCAGCAATCCGAGAGACAGGGACAGTGTATTCAAGATTAAAATAAGGCCTGTTATGGTAAAAGGCAGACTGCTTTTTCAACAGACCAGGTATGAAGGAACGAAAGTTTTTCATGAAAATCTGGATCGGGATGCGGCGATCCGGAACATAGGTGATGCGTTGGAGAGAGATTTCAGGCAGTGTGAAGTGTCGCATCAGATCTGCAAAGCAGTTATTCTGGTCAGCAGGAAAGGGAGAATGACAATCAACAAACGGATCATGGAGGCAAAGGAACAGGCTGATGCAGGAAGAGCAGTCAGGCTTGCGCATAACAGAAAGAAGCGCTACATTCTGGAAGAAGGCGTTCCGGTGCCTTTTCTGATAGATCTTGGCGTGCAGACGCGGGAGGGCACAATCGTTCGCGCCCGATATGATAAATTTAAACAGATTAACCGTTTTCTGGAATTTATTGAAGATATTCTGCCAACACTCTCAGATGAGAATACCGTGCATATCATAGATTTCGGGTGCGGAAAGTCATACCTTACTTTCGCCATGTATTATTATCTGCATGATTTAAAGGGGTATGATGTGGAGATCACAGGACTTGATCTGAAAGAGGATGTGATCACAAACTGTAATGCATTAAGCCGGAAATACGGATACGATAAACTGCATTTTATGAAAGGCGATATTGCAGAATATGAAGAGCAGAGTACAGTCGATATGGTGGTGACACTGCATGCCTGTGACACTGCCACTGACTATGCTCTTGCCAAGGCTGTCGGGTGGGGCGCGAAAGTGATTCTGTCTGTGCCGTGCTGCCAGCATGAGGTGAACCGGCAGATTCATAATGAAGCATTGTCTCCGCTTCTTAAGTACGGTATAATCAAGGAGCGGCTCTCGGCGCTTGTCACGGACGCACTGCGTGCCAATCTGCTGGAGGCTGCCGGTTATGAGACCAGTATTCTTGAATTTATTGATATGGAACATACGCCGAAGAATCTGTTGATACGTGCAGTCAGGAATACACACAATGATGAACGCAAAGAGCGGAAAGTCAGGCAGGAGGCCGATGAAGTTATGCGTCTGCTGAACATAGACCCGACGATAAAGCGGCTTGTTTGAGAATAAGAATGGAAGATTAGTATGAAAAAAGCGATCATAAAGGGGGTTTTGCTGGGCACCATTTTTGCAGCAGCACTTATGCTGATCAGTATGGTGATGAATCAGGGCAACACCGATATGACAACTGAAATGGGAGAGGCAGTCTATCCGATCATATCCCTGTCTGCGGACGGACATGACATCAATAGTCTGCATGGCTATGCAGACAGCATGGACTGCGCCTATCTGCGGGGCACATTGCAGCCGGTGGGGAGCGACAGGAAGATCGGTGTACATCTGGACACTTACGGGAGAGATATTGCGCAGATCGCCTTTGAAGTGCGCAGCCTGAATGGAGAGCGTCTGGTGGAGAGCACGGAAGTCGGGGAATACAAGCAGAACGACAACCGGATCGACTTCAGTATTACACTCAAAGATCTGATCGACTACGATACGGAATACATGCTTGTATTTCTGGTTACGCCGGCGGAGAACGAGCCGTTACGCTATTACACAAGGATCATACTGAGTGATTCTCTGCATGTCAAGGAGAAACTGGACTATATCCGGGATTTCCACGAAAGAACATTTGATAAAGAAGCGGCGGCGGAACTGACAAAATATCTGGAATCCAATTCAGAAGGTGACAACAGCACTTTTCATAAAGTGACGATACACAGCAGTTTTCATCAGGTAACATGGGGGGATCTTCCGGTCAGCAGGGTAACGGAGCCGGAAATCATGATTCTGGAGCTGGCGGAGCAGACAGGCTCTTTTCGCATAGAATATCTGGTAAAGGTGCGGGAGAGCAGGGAGACTAAGTACTATCAAGTCAGCGAGTATTATCGTATCCGATATACGCCCGACCGGATGTACTTGCTAGACTATGAGCGTGAAATGAATCAGATCTTCGATGAAGAGGCTGATATTTATATCAATAACAAGATTGTGCTCGGCATTGCCGGGGATGAAGTAAAGATGCAGGAGAGCGACGGCGGCAATGTGTTTGCCTTTACGGCGGCGGACAAGCTCTACAGTTATAATGTGACGGATAATAAGCTGATCCGTCTGTTCAGTTTCTATGAAAATACAGAGGGCATTCTCGATGCCAGAAATATATATAACCGGCATGACATACAGGTCCTGTCGGTGGACGAGATCGGTAATGTGACTTTTCAGGTATATGGCTACATGAACAGGGGACGCCATGAGGGGAATGTGGGCGTGGCAGTCTATCATTACAACAGCATGACCAATACGGTGGAAGAACTGGTTTATATCCCCTATGACAGGTCCTATGAGTTGCTGAAGGCGGACATGGGACAGTTATCTTATGTGAATAAGTCCGGAATCTACTATTTTATCATGTCAGGCAGTGTGTATGCGGTGGATTTAAGGTCTCAGGAATATCAGGTGGTCGTATCCGGATTGCGGGAGGAAGGTTACCATGTATCTGAGTCCAACAAGATGCTGGTCTGGCAGGAAGGTTCCGATCTGCATGCCAGCGGGCAGCTGATACTTATGAATCTGAATACGCAGGAGCAGACGGTCATCACCGCCGGACAGGGAGAATATATATCGGTACTTGGATTTATGGAGGAGGATCTGATCTACGGGCTGGCGAGACAGCGGGATATTGTGAGGAGCAATGCCGGAATCGTGACCTATCCCATGTACTGTGTGCGGATTCAGGGAGATGACGGTAAGGTGCTCAAGAGTTACCGTAAAGATAACATCTATGTGACAGACAGTACCGTGGAGGAGAACCAGATCACGCTTACCAGAGTGATGTGGGATGAAGAGAGCGAAAGTTATATTCCGGCCGCGGATGACCAGATTATGAGCACGGAGGAGATCAAAACAGGCAGCAATACGGTAGGATATGTTGTTACGGAGAACTATGAGACGATCTGCCAGATTGAGGTTAAGAATCCGATAGACGGCCGCGGGCTGCAGCATTTGTCTCCGAAAGAGGTGTTGTTTGAAGGAAGCCGTGCAATTCAGATGCCGGAACCTGAGCAGGCGGAGCCGCATTATTATGTGTATGCAAAGAATGGTATAGAAGGTATCTATGAAAATCCGGGTAAGGCAGTAGAACAGGCATACCGGCTTGCGGGTGCAGTGGTGGATGATGACGGAGAATATATCTGGAGAAGGGTGACGAGAAGCACCAGAAATCAGATCATGGCAATTACCGAGGATGAGATGTCGGAGACAAGAAGCGCATTGGCCGTCTGTCTGGACACGATCCTGCGGTTTGAGGGAATATCCAGGAGTACACAGCGGTCGCTTAACGCAGGACGGTCAGTATTCTCTATCCTGGAATCCGATCTGCAGGACTGTACGATACTGGATCTGTCAGGGTGCAGTCTGGATGCGATTCTCTATTATGTGAATCAGGATCTTCCGGTGCTGGCGCTGCTAGACGATGGAAACGCTGTGCTGATTGTGGGATTCAATGAACTGAATATCGTGGTGATGGATCCTGTTACGGGTACACTGTACAAAAAGGGTATGAATGATTCCACGGAATGGCTGAAAGAAAACGGGAACAGGTTTGTTACTTACGTGAGAAAAGAGAAGTAGATTTCAGTCCGGATCATAAGAGGAGAGGAACCTATGAGAAAATTCGACGCGGTGGTTTTTGATATGGACGGGCTTATTTTTGACAGCGAGAGGCTTGTGCTGGCATGCTGGGAGAAATTAGCCGGGAAGTATCAGCTGGATGGAATGCAGGAAGTGATGCTTCGGTGTATCGGAACGACGAAAGTGAAGACGAGGGAAATTCTGCTGGACTATTACGGACAGGACTTTCCTTATGAAGTGTACTGCGCGGAAGCATCCGCAATGTTTCATGAGATTGCCGAGCGGGACGGGCTTCCGGTCAAGAAAGGCGTGCGGGAACTTTTGGATTACCTGAAAGAACAGGAGATTCCGGCTGCTCTGGCTTCGTCTACACGGCTGGCGGTCGTGACGCAGGAACTGCAGCAGGCCGGGCTGTATGATTATTTTCGCGTGGTTGTGGGTGGTGATCAGCTAAAGCGGAGCAAACCGGAGCCTGATATTTATCTTATGGCATGTGAGCGGCTGGGGGTGCTGCCGGAGAGAGCCTGTGCAATAGAGGATTCTTATAACGGTATTCGTTCTGCATACAGCGCAGGCATGAAGCCTGTTATGGTGCCTGATCTGCTTCCCGCGACGGAGGAGATGCATAAGAAGAGCGTGATCGTGGCGGAGGATCTGCTGCAGGTTAAGGAGTGGCTTGCGCGTATAGAATAATAACATGTGTAATGATTATAAGGCAGCGTATTTCTGACAAAGGAAACCGCAGGTTGCGGACTGCTCCGGTGCGGGCAACCGGAATTTTCTGCTTTGGAAAGCAGAAGTTGTAGTGCGGGAATCCTTTATTCTATATGATTGTCTCATACAAATACAGGGATGGAGGCGTAAAATGAATCTTGAAATTGCAAACAGACTGGTAGCGCTGCGTAAGGATAATAAGCTGTCACAGGAGGCATTGGCGGAGAAGCTGGGAATCAGCAGACAGGCGGTCAGCAAATGGGAAAGGGCGGAGGCGTCACCCGATACGGATAACCTGATCGCATTGGCAAAGCTGTATCATGTCTCGCTGGACGAATTATTGAAGATCCATGAGGAGGAAGAGGAGTGTGTGGGCGATCCGAAGCAGAAGACAGAGAGCCGGAACGAACTGCAGACCGTCAGTGGATGCGAGGCAGAGGTGACTGTAGAAGATCAGGGTTCGGAGGCGGAAAAACGGTCTGCAGAGCAGGAGACCGGGCGTGAAAGCGGGACGGGAGCATATTATGATACGGACAGTCAGGAAGATGTACATGTCGGATTTGACGGTATCCATGTGAATAACAAGGAGGCGGAGGTGCATGTGAGCTGGCACGGCATTCATGTCTACGATAAGAAGAAGGACGACGAGGTACATATCGATAAGAACGGCATCCGGGTCAACGGGGAGCCGGCGGATCATATGTTTACAAGAGGCAAAGGCGATGAACTGCCAATCGGCATCATTGTGATCGTGGTATATCTTATCCTTGGATTCTGCTTCAACCTGTGGCATCCGGGCTGGCTGCTCTTCTTCCTTGTACCGATCATCAGTACGCTGATTAATGCAGTGTACAGGCGCAATCCGAATCTGTTTGCCTATCCGGTATTAGCGCTGCTGATCTTCCTGTATGCGGGATTGCTATACGGTGTCTGGCATCCGACATGGGTGGTTTTCCTGACGATTCCGATTTATTATTCTATTGCGGGGTACATTGTCAGGAAACATACGCAGGATTTATAAGAAGAAATCCCCGCCTACCGGAATCTGTCCGGTAAGCGGGGATTATTATATAGTGCCGTAGACCTTATGGATAGAATAACCGGCAGCTGTATTGTATGTCTAATTCTGTTTAAACAGAATATGCTGATATTTCTGCAGGGCAAACAGGAGAATCATGCCCAGTACGCCGCATGAAATAATTTCCCCGGCGCCCACTGTAAGGCAGTAGTAGCCGAAACACTGCAGCACGGATAATCCTTCGATCATCAGACCGTAGCCATAAATCAGCACGAGCGGCACGATGATCGTATTGGCGGCGATCGGACAGACCGGCGCGCACCATTTCCATCTGCGCAGCGCGTAAGTGCCGAGCGCACCGATGAGGGTCGCCATGCTGCCGAAAATAATGTCGGGCAGCGCACATCCTGTCAGGATATTGGAAAGCAGGCAGCCGATAAACAGGCCGGGTATCGCGGCGGGTGTGAAAAAAGGCAGAATCGTGAGTGCCTCGGAAAAACGAACCTGCACGGCATAATTGGCAAGTCCGAAAGCATTGGCGATAAAAGTCAGCACAACGTAGATGGCGGCTATCATGGCCGCCTGAACCAGAGTGGTCAGTGACGTGGACGGGGCAGTTCTTGCGGGAACGGCCTCGCTGTAAGTTTGTTTTTTCATATGCATTTGTCTCCTTTAGTTTTGTTTTAGGTGAGGAAGGTCTCGAACTCACCGTGTATATTTGTCGTATCTTTCCGCGTTTGCGGGGATTCCAACGTTTCCAAGTATAACATGGCATGATCGGAAAAGCAAGTTGAATTAGTAACAGTTCAGCCTTCGGCTTCACTGTCACTCCTGATGCACACAAAATGCGCCAAAGTCGCATTTTGGCGCTTTCACAACTCATAAAATCGCATACAGAGCGATTTTACTCGCGGAATAGTGCAAGTCTGAACTGTTACCTGAATTACTGTTCAAGAAAGAAATCCCATTCTATTTTTCGCTCTTTTGTGCTATAATAATCTGTGCTGTTTTCGGATATTTTATAAAAAGAAATTTTGTCAGATCATCCTGCAGCAGATTTCATAAGAGGCAGGAATACATAAGGAGGAATCAGAATTATGAGAAGCAAAAAAAGATGGCTGGCATCGATACTTGCCATGGCATTGGCATTTGGCGACTGCGGCGGTATGATGGCAGCGGCTGCGGAAAGCGCCATTACCGTGGAAGATTCCATTTCGGAAAACAATATGCTTCCCAATGAGACGCCAGGCACAGATCCTGCCGTGGAGGAAACGGCAGCCCTGCCGGACACGGTAGATACTGCAGAACCAGGCGATACGGACACGGATCTGCCCGCCTTACATATCGGTCAAATTCCTGGCGGCGCAGAGCTTCCCGTCGCAGACGGCACGTTTCTTTATGACCGTCCCCTTTCTTTTGAAACAGACAAAACCCTGATTCTGTTTACCAATTATGCGATAGACGAAGTCCCTGACACAGCAAAAACCGGAACTCTGGAATGGAGCATTCTCCGCGGAGAAAAGGGACTGTCCCCCGGAAGCGCAAACCTTCTTGACGCGCCGGATGACTGGAACGGTTTTGAAACAGTGACCGCCGCGCCTTATTTTACCATGGAAGAAATTCCTGACACAGAGAGCGAATATGATCAGATGATGGCGCTTACTGCCAGGGAAGCCGCGTTCGTGGCCGCTGACAACGCAGGCGATGAAACGGCAAACACGCCTGAAGCTTATGACTATTATATCCGGGCGGCATATTATCCGGCAGCCGGAAGCAGAAAGGACGAAACCTTTTATGCCGCGGCCACAATCCCTTTGATCGTCCCAAATACGACTGACGAAGCGCCGGACGGAGCGAATGCGGATGCGTCAGAAACAGAGCAGCCGCAGGAAACCGTGACAGATACCATCTCGGAAAATGATGTGCCGGATCAGATGAGCGTCTCGGATAATACCGTAGACGGTGCGGATGCGGAAACAACGGATCAAACAGCGCCTGAGGAAGATATGAATCAGATTCCGGAAGAAACCGCAGCACAGGAGCCGGTTACAGAAGAAGATGATCTGCAGCAGACGCCTGCGGATTCCGTCTCCGAAAACTCTGTAACCAATCAGGCAGCGGATTCATCAGCCGCGCCCTTTGCCGACGCCGAAGAAACGTCGCCGATTAAGGAAAGTGTCGGTGTCTTGACCTTGGATGCGGAAAGCGTAACGCTGCACCCCGCCCCCGCGCCAGACGCTAAATTTATAGTCACTGCAGCATTGGAACCGAAGGATATTACGATGCCTGTCGTCTGGAGCAGCAGCGATGACACGATCGCCATGGCAGCTGTACCGGGAACAGAATTAGCGCAGGAAAACGACGGGATATCGGAACCGACGCCGGCAGTCAGCGGCAAAACCGTGGAAATTACTGCGCTAAAAGAGGGAACGGCAACCATCACGGCAACATGCGGCGATCAGAAAGCTTCCGTCCATATTACGGTCGTCCCCAAAGACGACGATGAAGTGTATGATCTTTCCGGTGATTTCTGGGTAGACGGCTTTCTGCAGGAAAGCGATGCCCTCGTCTATACAGGACAGAAGATCACGCAGGATTTTCGCGTTTACCATAAGGAAACTCTGTTAAAAGAAAAGACGGACTATACGCTGACCTATAAAGACAATGTAAATGCCGCCGCCTGGAATACGGCGAAAGCGCCCAGCGTGACCATTAATATGAAGGGTCAGTACAGCGGCAGCGTTACCCTGTATTTTACGATCCTGCCGAAAGACATCAGTAAGATCGATCCCAATCCCGCCAATGTAAATTCTGTGTTGGCCGGTTCGCCGGGCTATGAGCAGGTGGTAAATTATGCCAAAAATCTGAATATTCCGGCACCTGTTTTAACATATAACCGGAAAAAACTGGCTGTTAATAAGGACTTTATCTGTGATTATGGCCAATTGCCGTCAGATTATAAAAAAGGAGACAGCTATGAATTAGGACGACAATACTCTTATACCGTAACCGGCAAAGGCAATTTCACCGGTTCTCTTCCCATGCGGCTCGTTGTCCTTAATAAGAAACAGAATTTCAACACGGCCTCTGTTACGTTAAATGCAAAAAAATATGCTTATCACGGGGTGCCGCTGACGAAGACTGACGTAATGATTACAAAGCTGAAAATCGGCAGCACGGAGCTTGATCCATCCCTGTATGACTATGACGTCTTCAACACGAACGGACTGCAGGGCGCCTATATCAACGTTTATCCTACCGAAGCCGGAGAAGATCAGGGGTATCACGGATCTAAGCAGATCAATCTGAAGCTGGAGGCCGACCGCGCCATCAACAACGCGGCATTCATTGAGGCAAACTGGCAGACATCCATCCCTTTCTCCCAAAAAGTCCTAACCGAAAAGGGCGGCATGTTTCAGGAAAACAAGACATTATTGACCTATACAGATGAGACCGGAAAAACCGATACGCTGGTTGAAGATACCGATTATACTATGAAATACAGCAATGCCCAAAAAGTCGGAAAAGTGACCGTTACCTTTACCGGAAAAGGCAGATACAAAGGTTCGATCAAAAAGACTTATCAGATTACGGCAAATACTGAAAAAAGCCATTTTTCCTATTATTGGAAAAATGTGGCTAAAGACGGGAACGGAAGGCTTACCGTCTCCTATCAAAAGAACGGCGCCATACCGGAATTTATCCTGCGGGATCAGGATCAGAATATCCTCAAAATCAAGACCGATTATAAGGTAACCTATAAAAATAACAAAATACCAAAGGATGCGGAAACCGGCGAAATGACCTTAGAGATTACCGGTGTCGGTAATTATAAAGGATATAAGGAATCAATCTCCCTTACGGTGACGCGCGCGAATATTGCCAACGCTGTTCTCACTGTTGCTGATAAGCCTCATAGCGACAAGAAAAATGCATGGAAGTCCGCCGTCACGATTACAGACGTAAATGGGAAAAAACTGACGGCCGGAACGGATTACGAGAAAACGCTCAGCTATCATTATGAAGGTTATGATGGCAATGAAAACAGTGTTCCCTCGATAGGCACAACCGTTACCGTGAAAGTGACGGGATGCGGAAGCTATCAGGGTGAGATCAGCGGCACTTACCGGATTTTTGACAGCGGAAAGAACATCAGTAAATTGCAGATTGTCATCGACCCGCAGGAATATACCGGAAAAGAAGTCACATTAAAGCCGGCGGATATCCATATTTATGCAAATAAGGCGGATAAGAACAATAAAATAGAACTGCCGGATCAGACATCCTGCTATGAAATTGTCGGATACAAGAATAATATTAAGGCGGGGAATGCAAAGGTAACCCTGCGTGGCCGGGGGGATTATGGCGGTACAATAATCTGTTCCTTTAAGATCCAGAAGAAAGCGTATCGAAAGAACAGCGTAGACAAGATTACATTGGACAAAAATAAGTTGTTGTTTTCGCTTCTGGATACGAAACCGGAAAGCAGAATGATTACCGCTACGCTTACGCCTAAAGACCCGACACAAATGATAACAAACCCAACGATAATCTGGACTACTTCAAACAGCGATATTGCAACCGTGGATGTTTGGGAGGACTCCGGCTCTGAGGAGAACAATACCACGCAGGCAGAGACTGTCCGCGTTGTGATCAATGCAAAGAAACAAGGAACCGTAACCGTCACAGCTATCGCGCAGGACGGTAATAAGAGGGCACAGTGTAATGTTACGATCACACTGCCGACCCTTACACAGAAAGGCAAAACGATAGAAGGAACTGTCGGAGATACATATCAGTTAACTTTTGTCGGATATGAAGACCCGGAGCATCCGATGGACATGGAAGGCATTGTTTTTACAAGCAGCAAACCGAACATAGCATCTGTAGACGAAACAGGCAAGATCACCATGAAAAAGATCGGACCTGCCACCATCGAAGTCTCTATGGGCAATGGACGATATGTCCAGCAGTGTTATGTTGTCGTTGCAGGCGGCGAGATCGATACAGCGAATGATCCCCGGGTACTTACGTACCATCAGGCGGAGGGATGTAAGGATGATACGAAGGCAATCAATGATTTGTTACAAAGATGGGAAGATGAAGTAAGATATCAACATCAGGACAACTATGATTATCTCTATATCCCGGCGGGCGAGTATCATATTGATGCTGCCGCAAACCCCGGTTTCACGGCGGGTATCATGCTGAGAGATGGTCAGTCGTTGATCATGTCGCCTGATGCCAAACTCTATGCGATTGGTACAAACAGTGGGATTTATCGTATTATTTATGCTTCCGACCGTAAAGATGTATACATTTCCGGCGGAAAGCTGATCGGTGAACGCGATGCGCACAAAGGCAGCGGCGGCGAGGCGGGGCATGGCATCGAAATCGTCGGCTGTACAAATGTTCATATTCGTGATGTGGAAGTTTCCAAATGCTGGGGCGACGGTATCTATCTTGGCCGCATTAGCAGTGGTAAAAACAGTAACGGCGTTACTATCGCAAACTGTAACCTGCATCATAACAGGCGAAGCAATCTGTCTATTACAGACGTATCGAATGTGAAGGTTCAGAACTGCCAGTTCAATAACGCCAATGGGACAGCGCCGCAATACGGCATTGACATTGAGCCAAACAGCGGCCAAACTTGCCAGAATGTAACAATATCCAATTGCAGTTTTAAAGGAAACGCCGGCGGAACCATCCAGATCCTCGGACAGTTGAATGGCCATATAAAGAATGTCACCATTGAAAACTGCGTCGGAGATAAAGCGCCTGTCAAGTGGTCGGGATTTGGCGGCAGCGTAAGCGGCGTAACAGAAAGGAACAATAAGTGGGGGTAATCCACAGCCCGGGAACCATCAGGCAGACGGACTCGAAACACACATGGAAATTTCCCATAGCATAGAAAAGGTATCCCCGCGGGGATACCTTTTTTAGGATGCAAAGCGCTTAAAAGATTTAACATATATGGGCGGGGTTATTCCAGTTCTCCCGCATTATATCTTACAACAATCGACTGAATACGTTCCACAGGATTCAGCAGATCGCTGATGGAAGTATCATGATTCAACGTATCGATGATATAGGCGATATATTTACTCATATCGCAGTCGATATACCACTCACGGCTGAGCAGTTCCGGTGTCTGATAGATCAGATTGGTAGTCAGCACACGGAAAATCGTACCGTCGGCATATGCCGCGTCGAACCGGTCCAGTCCGGCTGTAAAGAGTCCGAAGGTGGAGAAGACGAAGATTCTGTTCGCCTTGCGCTCTTTCAGGGCGGATGCAACTTCCAGTACACTTTCACCGGAGGAGATCATGTCGTCGATGATGATCATATCCTTGCCTTCTACGCTGGAACCCAGGAACTCATGTGCGACAATGGGATTTCTGCCGTTTACGATCTGGGTGTAGTCTCTCCGCTTGTAGAACATACCCATATCCAGACCGAGTACGTTGGCGATATAGATGGCTCTGCTCATACCGCCCTCATCGGGGCTGATCACCATCATGTGATCGCTGTCAATTGTTAAGTCTTTCACATGGGTCAGCAGACCTTTGACAAACTGGTAAGCCGGCTGTACCGTCTCAAAACCATGCAGTGGAATCGCGTTCTGCACACGGGGATCGTGGGCATCGAAGGTGATGATGTTATCAACGCCCATATTTACCATCTCCTGCAATGCGAGCGCACAGTCAAGAGATTCCCTAGCGGTTCTTTTATGCTGTCTGCTCTCGTAGAGGAAGGGCATAATCACGGTGATCCGCCTTGCCTTACCGCCTACGGCAGCAATAATACGTTTTAAATCCTGATAATGGTCGTCAGGCGACATATGGTTTTCATGACCGCAGAGAGAATAGGTCAGGCTGTAATTTGCAACATCGACAAGAAGATACAGGTCTGAACCGCGCACGGACTGCTTGATGACACCTTTGGCCTCGCCGGAACCGAATCTGGGCACATCGGCCTGCAGAATATAAGTATCTCTCTGGTAACCGGAGAATGCAAGGGAATCTTTATGCTCGCTCTCGCGTTCGGCTCTCCATTTTATGAGATAGTAATCTACTTTTTCACCTAAGGGTCGGCAGCCTTCGAGCGGGATGATCCCCAGGGAGCCTACAGGAATGGTTTCCAGATTTCTTTTTTCTTCACGTCTGGTCATGAAAGAAGCCTCACTTTCTGTTCATCAATCGTTTCTTGTACATGCGTATGTCCTGGCCGGACAGTTTACAGATTTCATAGTGACTGGTTATGCGGGAGAAGATACGGTCAGAATATCTGTTCCGTAATTCCTCCAGGGACAGATTGGTGGAGATCACAGTCGCCTTTTTACCCATATGCCGCTCATTCAGGAGCGAAAACAACTGGGAAGTAACGAACTGATTGGTCAGTTCCGTGCCCAGATCATCAATGATGAGCAGGTCGCACTGGTATAAGTCCGCATAAGTTTCACGAAGCTCTTCCCGATTCTTATAATCAAAGGAATTTTTAGAAAGTAAATCAAACAGGCCGGTTGCGCTGAAATAAATCACGGAATGTCCGGTTTCTATCAGCTCTTTGGCAACACAGCCGGAAAGAAATGATTTTCCAGTACCCACTGTACCATAAAAAAAGAGATTATGGTAGTCAGAATTGAAATTTTTGACAAAATTACGGCAGGTGTTCACGGCGTTTCGAAAACGGGACAGGTCTTCACCGTCATAATATTCATAGGAAAGAGAATCGAAATTCTCCGTGCGAAGCATCTCGCGTATGTTGGACTGCTCATAGAGGAGCGTGATCATAGCCTGCCTGAAACAGTGACATTTCTGTCCGCCGGTGTATCCGGTGTCTTTGCAGTCGGGACACTCATAGACGGGTTCCAGATAATCAGGTGCAAGACCGGCATCTTCGAGAAGCTGCGCCTTGCGTCCCGCCAGTTCCGCCAGTATATCCCGCAGGTCTTCCATGGCATCCGGGTCGCCGTCAAGGAGCTTTTTACCCTGAGAGACAGAGACGCTGGCCACGGTATCTTCCAGATCGCGATAGGCGGGAATATGATCATAGACATACGCCAGCCGGCGTTCCGTATCGCGGCGGCTTTTTAACTGTTTCATCTCATATTGATGAAGGATCATATCATATTGGGCGTTCGTCAGTGACACTATGGTACTCCTTTTAGCCGACAGAATCGGTTTTATTGTATGCTGTTTAGGAAATTTTTCTGCATATTCGAGTTTGCGAAGCAAATCTCGCAATCGAGCGAAGCCCGATTTTTTAATTACTTAATAATTCCTGCTCTAAAGCTTCGAAATCATAGTTGTTCTGCTTAAATTGATTAAACTTGTTATTCGAAGCGGCTCTGGACGGCTTCGACTTGCGATAACGGTCATCGAGCGACTGAATATCGCTTTTATGATGTACGCCGGCCTGATACCAGTTCGTCAGGATACTGTCGGCATATTCCAGGCGGTGTTTGTCCGTGGCGAGCACGGTGCGTTCACAGGCGGTATAGATCACGTCGGGCGTAAAGCCGTATTCCTTGATCCAGCGGGTGATGTAAGCGGCCTCCGTCTGTGTCGGTGTACTGTTCTTACCAAGTGACTTCATAATATCGTAGACAATTTTGTCGTATTTACCCGCCAGACGTTTCGCCTGCTTAGTGGTCGTAATGCCCTGCTGCGCCCAGCTGATGGCCACTTTTTCTATGTACCGCAGATCTTTCTTGTCGCGGCCCGCGCAGTACTGAATCAGGTAGTCGATCAGATCCTCGGAAAATCCCAGCTTGTCCGAGATAAAGAGGATCGTGCGCACTTCATTGGGACTTAAGGTCTTCTTCAAATACTGTTCCGTGATAAAGAGCAGTCTTGAGGTAGCCTCATCGGACTTAAATGCTTTCAATTCGTCTAAAGTATAATCAGGCTTCACATAAGCTTCCTCAGGCTCTTCCGTATTGAGTTTGGAAGAGATCGGTACGACAGAGGCAAGCGGCGAAGCGGCTGACACGGACACTGCCGGAACGGGCGCAATGGCCGGGGCGGCAGCAAGCGGTGCGAAGTCCATCAGGTGAATGCCGGTGACAGTCTTGCTGTCGTCGTACTCAAGCGTCAGAAGCTGTCTCTTCTCCCAGTATTTCAGGGCACGCATAACATCTTTCTCTGTATAATTAAACATGTCCGCAATATTGGATATACTGGTAGAACGTCTTGCACTCATCATACGGATCAGATACAGATAGATCTTGAGCTGTGCATCGTTGGCATCCTTCATATATTCATCAATAAAACGGTTAGAGATAACCGTAGAATCAGTATAGTTATCCTGATAAATCGTCAAATGACCCATTTCAACACCACCTCTGTTTCATGATGGAACTCATTGTGCCCCTATATAACACATGCTGAATTATAGCATAGCAGTTTTTAAAATGAAATAGGCAAACTGCCACAATCCAAACATAGAACAGAGGTTCCGTAAATGTGGAAAATGTGGATAAAAATGAGAGTGCCCGTAAATGCGTGGAAACCGTCGCATAAAAATATCCACAGATAATCGATGAAAATTCCGGTTATTTTCTGTGGATATTGTGAATAATTATTTTCGCAGCAGGTTTTCCCCGATTTTTACGACATCGCCTGCCCCCATAGTTATCAACAAATCATCTTTTGTGCAATTTTTCATAAGAAAGTTTTCGATCTCTTCAAAAGAAGGAAAATAGTAACAGCGGTGCCCCAGATTTTCGATTTCCTGTTGCAGCGTCTGCGAACTGATGCCGAGAGTATCTTTCTCTCTGGCGGCATAAATGTCGGCCAGAACAATCTCGTCGGCCAGCGACAGTGCGCGGGCGAAATCGTTCAGGAACGCCTTGGTTCTCGTGTAAGTATGCGGCTGGAATACACACCATGTCTTCCGATGCGGATAATTCTCAGCGGCAAGCAGCGTTGCGCGGATCTCCGTCGGATGATGTGCATAATCATCGATCACGGTAAAGCCGTTGACTTTGCCCTTATATTCAAAACGTCTGTCCGTGCCGCCGTAATGCAGCAGCGCCTCAGCGGTTACGGCATCGGGGATGCCGAGCAGATCAGCCAGCGCAATAGCTGCCATGGCATTATAGACATTGTGCTCCCCGGGAACTTTTAAAGAAAATACTTCTTCTTTGCCGCCTGCACGCATAAGATGAAAAGAGGGACAACCCGATGTGTCATAAGTAATGTCCTTCGGCCAGTAGTCAAAATCCGGGGAAGAGCCGTAAGTGATGACTTTGCACGTAAGATCATCGGTGAGTTCTCTGCATCTGGCGATATCGCCGTTGATGATCAGGGTTCCGCCGGCCGGCAGAAGACGTGCGAACGCGTGAAAAGATCTGCGGATATCTTCGATGTCCTTAAAGAAGTCCAGATGGTCTTCTTCTATATTAAGTATGATACTGATCCTGGGATTAAAGCTTAAGAAACTGTTAGTGTACTCGCATGCTTCCGTGACAAACAGATCCGAGGAGCCGACGCGGATATTGCCGCCGATCGGTTTGTAGATACCGCCGATAGACAGGGTGGGATCGCTGTTGTTTTCCAACAGGATCTGGGAGATCATGGAGGTGGTTGTGGTCTTGCCGTGCGTGCCGCTCACGGCAATGGGCAGTTTATAATTCTGCATCATCTGTCCCAGCAGCTGGGCTCTGGTGAGCAGCGGAATCTGCAGACGGTCCGCCGCGGCCATTTCCGGATTATCCGGTTTGATGGCGCTTGTATATACAACCACATCAATGTCGGACGTCAGATTTTCTTCACGCTGACCGTAATAAACGGCAGCGCCCAGTTCTTCCAGCCTGCCGGTGAGCGAAGACGGTGCTCTGTCAGAGCCGGATACACGGAATCCCTCCGAGAGAAGGATCTCGGCGAGTCCGCTCATGCTGATACCGCCGATACCGATAAAATATATGTGAACTGGTTCGTTAAAGTTGATTTGATACATGGAAATCTCCCTATATTACATTTTTACTAGTATTATACTCATTTCATATAAAAAAACCAATAGGAATTTGGAAAAGAACCATATTGCCTCTTTTTTGGCTACAATTTACACAATAAGATTGCAGAAATTAAGTCTTAGAAAAGAAGTATGTTAAAAATAAACAAATATATTGAAATGTATAATAAAATATTGTATATTATTAACATGCGCAAAGAAGTAACGGGCGAATAAATTTGTAAATAATATTCACTTTCTTTTCAGATTGTGGTATAATTAACAAACATAATAAAACCGGCTCTAAATTTTAATATATATATTAAAAAATCTATAGGAAACAAGAGGTGATATGATGGTAAAGAAGGAAATGATTGCCATGCTGCTTGCTGGCGGTCAGGGAAGCAGATTGGGAGTGTTTACGTCAAAGGTTGCAAAACCTGCTGTATCTTTTGGCAGTAAATATAGGATTATCGACTTTCCGCTCAGTAATTGTATCAATTCAGGTGTTGACACGGTGGGTGTGCTGACACAGTATCAGCCGCTTCGGCTCAATACACACATCGGGATCGGTATTCCGTGGGATCTGGACAGGAATATCGGTGGTGTGACGGTACTTCCGCCCTATGAGAAGAGCACGAACAGCGAGTGGTATACAGGTACGGCGAATGCGATTTACCAGAATCTGGATTATATGGAGAGCTTTAATCCGGAATATGTTCTGATTCTGTCGGGTGACCACATTTACAAGATGGATTACGAGGTTATGCTGGACTTCCACAAACAGAACGGCGCGGAAGTAACGATTGCCGTTATGCCCGTTCCGATGGAAGAGGCGAAGCGCTTCGGTATCATGATTACGGACAAGGACCGCAAGATCATAGATTTCGAGGAGAAACCGCAGAATCCGCGAAGCAACCTTGCGTCTATGGGTATCTATATCTTTAACTGGAAGACGCTTAAGGAGGCCCTGCTCACCAATGCGGAACAGCCGGGCCTGGACTTCGGTAAACATTTGATTCCGTACTGTCATGCCAAGGGGGCACCTCTTTATGCCTATGAGTTTAACGGATACTGGAAAGATGTAGGAACGCTTAATTCTTACTGGGAAGCGAACATGGAACTGATCGATCTTGTTCCGGAGTTTAATCTCTATGAAGAATACTGGAAGATCTATACGAAGAGTGAGATTCTGCCGCCGCAGTATCTGTCTTCGGACAGCGTTGTAGAGAGAAGCATTATCGGAGAAGGTTCCGAGATATACGGGCAGGTATATAACTCGGTGATCGGCTGCGGTGTGACAATAGGCGCAGGCACTATTGTGAGGGATTCGATTATCATGAATGAGACGAAGATTCACAGCAACTGCGAACTGTATAAGACAATCGTTGCGGAGAATGTTCTGATTGAGGATAATGTCAGACTGGGTGTAGGCGAAGAGGCCGAGAATGAGACTGATCCTCACATTTATAATCACGGTATCGTAGCCGTGGGAGAGAAGAGTGTTATCCCTCAGGGGATTTCCGTCGGAAAGAATTCGGTTATTTTCGGCGTGACGAGCGCGGAGGACTATAAGGATGGACAACTTCCGAGCGGAAAAACATTGATTAAGGCAGGTGATAAATAGTGAGAGCAATTGGAATTGTCTTAGCGGGTGGTAATAATCACAGGATCAAGGAACTGACGCAGAAGCGTGCGGTCTGTGCGATGCCGATTGCCGGCAGTTACCGGAGCATTGATTTTGCACTCAGCAATATGTCTAATTCCCACATTAATAAGGTCGCTGTATTTACACAGTATAATGCAGGCAGCCTGAATGAGCATCTGAGTTCATCCAAATGGTGGGACTTCGGACGTAAGCAGGGCGGATTATTCGTATTTACACCTGCGGTGACGGCGGAGAGCAATGCATGGTATCGGGGTACGGCGGATGCTATCGCGCAGAATCTGTCATGGCTTAAGAACAGCCATGAGCCCTATGTGGTAATATCTTCCGGCGATTGCGTATATAAGATGGATTATAATAAGATATTGGAATACCACATTGACAAGAAAGCCGATATTACAGTAGTATGTAAGGACATGGCGCCCGACGTCAACGTTGACAGATTCGGAACGATCAAGATGAACGAAGAGTGCCGTATTGAGGAATTCGAAGAGAAACCGGTTGTTGCTAAGTCCAATACGATTTCGTGCGGTGTCTATGTCGTCAGAAGACGACAATTGATCGAGATGATCGAGAAATGTGCGGAAGAGGACAGATACGATTTCGTTAAGGACATCCTGATCCGGTATAAGAATATGAAACGGATCTATGGATACAAGATCAAGGATTACTGGAGCAATATCGCTACGGTGGAGGATTACTACAAGGCGAATATGGATTTCCTACGCCCGGAGATCAGGGACTATTTCTTCAGAGAGTATCCCGACATTTATTCCAAGGTAGACGATCTGCCGCCGGCAAAATACAACGTGGGGGCAAGCATTAAGAACAGCCTGATCTCCAGCGGATGTATTGTAAACGGTAAGGTCGAGGATTCCGTGATCTTTAAGAAGACGTATATCGGTAATAACTGCTATATTAAGAATTCCATCATCCTGAATGATGTGTATATAGGAGATAATACGCATATTGAGAATTGTATCGTGGAAAGCAGGGGCACGATACGGGCTAATTCTTACCACAAAGGAGAGAACGGAATAGAAATTGTGGTAGAACATAATGACAGATTCGTAATTTGATGGTATGATGGAAAGGCGGTTGCTATAATCGATATATATATTGTGTAAGAGGCATGGGCGTTATTAACTAAATGTTTATTACAAGCTACGTGGCTTGATGAGTATGACTTGTGTGGAAAAGCTTGTGAAAACCGACAGGTTCCTGTCCGGTATCATATGATAAGGAGGCTGAGCTTCATGAGAATTACTGATGTCCGCGTGCGTAAAATGACTCAAGACAGCAAAATGAAAGCAATCGTCTCAATTACCATAGACGATGAATTCGTGGTTCATGACATTAAAGTAATTGAAGGTGAAAAAGGTCTTTTCATTGCAATGCCTAGCAAGAAGGCTAATGACGGTGAGTATCGGGATATTGCTCATCCCATTAATTCAGAGACTCGCGACAGAATACAAACGATTATTCTGGAAAGCTATGAGAAAGCACTTTTGGAATCTGATGATGAGTAACAAATGCAGTGTGGAAGAAGAAAAGGACGCGGAAGCGTCCTTTTCTTGTGGGTGATAAATGAAATAATAATTACAAACATTTCTTGTAGGAACGGGAAAATATTGATAGAATAAGAAACGATCACCGCGGTGGTGATAAAGAAAGCAAAGCAGAGGCGGTCGGCCGCGGCACTGTGAGCAGGCAGCGACCGGAATCGAGGTAATTATGTATATTATTGTGGGTCTGGGGAATCCGGACAGGCAGTACCAGAATACAAGGCATAATATCGGCTTTGACGTGATCGACGTGATTGCTGAGAAGAACAACATCAGTGTGAGCGAGCGTAAGCATAAGGCGCTGATCGGCAAGGGATTCGCGGGCGGACAGAAGGTTGTTTTGGTGAAGCCGCAGACATATATGAATTTAAGTGGTGAAAGCGTCAGGGATGTCATAGACTTTTATAAGATAGACGAGAAGAGTGAACTGATCGTGATTTCTGACGATGTGAGTCTGGACGTCGGCCAGATCCGCATCCGCAAGAAAGGAAGCGCGGGCGGACACAATGGTCTGAAGAATATCATTCTGCATTTGGGGCACGATGAATTTCAGCGCGTGAAAATGGGTGTGGGTGAGAAGCCGAAAGGATATGATTTGGCGGATTATGTGCTGGGACATTTTCCGAAGGAGGAGCGGGACATCATGGATGAAAGCGCCGTGCGTGCGGCGGCGGCTGTCGAGTTGATGATCGCCGAGGGTGCGGATGCAGCCATGAATCTGTATAACAAAAAGGCACAGCAGGCATAGAGAATAGCGTGAATGAAAATACCATTCACGCGGAAGAACCGTCCGCAGAGCGGACTTGCTGCAAGCAGTATTCTTCCCACGATTTGGGATTTTGCGGAGCGGAATCATGGCGGTTAGCGGTACATGTAGAAAGTCACGGCAGTGTGGACAACCGGACAAGTAAATGCCCGGCGGCGGGAGAGTCTCACTGCACAATGATACAGGAATCATGAGGAGAAGAAGGACGGAGGTAGGATGTGAGGGCTTTACTGGCTCCCTTGGAAGAACTGGGAGAATATGAAGAGATTAAGAAAATGCTCGTGAAAAAGCAGGCTTCGGTTGCACTGAGCGGTTGTGTGGACTCGCAGAAGCTGCACATGATCTATGGGCTGGGAGAAGGGTTTCGCTATAAAGTGATCGTGACATTCAGCGATCTTCGGGCGAAAGAACTGTATGAGGATTATAAGTTTTATGACAGGAATGTTATGCTCTATCCGGCCAAGGATCTGATCTTTTTTCAGGCGGATATTCACGGTAATCAGCTGACCATGGAGCGAATCAGGTGTCTGCGCAGGCTTATGGAAGGCAGACCGACTACAGTGATCACGACTTATGATGCATTGATGACACCGCAGCCTCCGATCGGGGCATGGAAGAAGCATGTGATCCATATTGATAAACAGAGCAGCATAGAAGAAAGCGGGCTGGCGGCGCGTCTCGTGGAACTCGGTTATGAGAAGAATTATCAGGTGGAGGCGCCGGGGCAGTTCAGCATACGCGGCGGTATCATTGATATTTTCGATTTGACGGAGGAGAATCCCTACCGGATCGAACTGTGGGGAGAGGACGTGGAATCCATCCGCAGTTTTGATATTTTAAGTCAGCGTTCGATCGAGAAGCTGGAGTCTGTCACGATCTATCCGGCAACGGAACTAATTTTGTCATACGAAGAGATGCAGACCGGAATCAGGAAAATACAGGCGGAGTGTAAAGAGCATGCGGCGAAGCTGCGGAAAGAGATGAAGACCGAGGAGGCGCACAGGATCGAGACGCAGGTAAAAGAGCTGGCGGAACAGCTGCTGGAACTCGGATTGTCCCGCAATGCGGTGAATCTGGAGAGTTATATACGATATTTCTATCCGGAACTGTCCACACTTTTAGATTGTCTGGAGAACGGGGCGGACGGCTCTGCAAAACAGGGTGCAGGGTGCGTCTTTATTGAAGAGCCTCTGCGGGTCAGAGAACATGCGTCGGCGGTGGAACTGGAGTTTCGGGAAAGTATGATGCACCGGTTGGAGAAAGGTTATGTTCTGCCCGGACAGACGGATATTCTCTACAGTGCAGAAGAGACGGCGGCGGGGATCGCAAGAGGCCGGGTCGTGACTCTTTCTATGATGGACGGCAGGAATCCGCTTTTTAAGGCGGACCGCAAGTTTGATATTCAGACGAGAAGTTTATCTTCTTATAATAATAGTTTTGAGGCGCTGGTAAAAGATCTGTCCGGTTATAAAAAAAGAGGATACCGCATTCTGCTGCTCTCCGGTTCCCGGACGAGAGCGAAGCGTCTGGCGGAGGATCTGCGGGATCAGGAGATTAGTGCCTTCTACAGTGAAGACCCAATGCGGGAGGTACAGCCGGGGGAGGTTATGACATACTACGGCAGAGTGCTCAAAGGATTCGAGTATCCGCTGCTTAAGTTTATTGTGATCTCGGAAAGTGATATTTTCGGTGTTGAGAAGAAAAAGAAGAAGAAAAAGCTTTATCAGGGGCAGAAGATCAATGACTTTAATGAGTTGAAGGTGGGCGACTACGTCGTACATGAGAGTCATGGACTCGGGGTCTACCAGGGCATCGAGAAGGTGGAAGTTGACAGGATCGTTAAGGACTACATGAAGATATCCTACCGCGACGGCGGTATCCTCTATGTGCTTGCCACGGGACTGGATGTGATTCAGAAGTATGCGTCCGCGGAGTCAGGCAGTAAGCCGAAGCTCAACAAACTCGGTACGCAGGAATGGAATAAAACCAAATCCAAAGTGCGCACCGCTGTGGACGAGGTGGCGCAGGATCTGGTGGAACTGTATGCGGTGAGGCAGCAGAGCCAGGGATTCAAATACGGACCGGATACCGTCTGGCAGCGGGAGTTCGAGGAGATGTTCCCGTTTGAGGAGACGGAGGATCAGGTCAGTGCCATTGCCGCGGCCAAGGAAGACATGGAGAGCAGTAAGATCATGGACCGGCTGATCTGCGGTGATGTGGGCTATGGCAAGACGGAGATTGCGATCCGGGCGGCCTTTAAGGCGGTACAGGAGGGAAAACAGGTCGTGTATCTCGTGCCGACCACGATTCTGGCGCAGCAGCACTATAATACTTTCGTACAGCGGATGAAAGATTTTCCCGTGCGGATCGACCTGCTTTCACGTTTCCGGACGGCTGCGGAGCAGAAGAAGACGGTGACAGACTTAAAGAAGGGTATGGTGGACATCGTGATCGGCACCCACCGGGTACTGTCTGCGGATGTGCAGTATAAGGATCTAGGGCTGCTTATTATAGATGAGGAGCAGCGTTTCGGTGTGGCGCATAAAGAGAAGATCAAGAAAATGAAAGAAAATGTGGATGTGCTGACGCTGACGGCGACGCCCATTCCGAGAACACTGCACATGAGCCTGATCGGTATCCGCGATATGAGCGTGCTTGAGGAGGCGCCGGGAGACCGCCATCCGATCCAGACATTTGTCTGTGAGTATAACGAAGAACTGGTGCGGGAGGCGATCGTCAGGGAACTGTCCAGGGAAGGACAGGTGTACTATGTCTATAACAGGGTAAATAATATCGCGGATATTGCTGCCGTCATTCAGAAACTGGTGCCCGAGGCGACCGTGGCATTTGCCCACGGACAGATGAAGGAGAGTGAACTGGAGCGGATCATGTATGATTTCATAGACGGGGAAATCGACGTGCTGGTGTCCACGACCATTATTGAGACCGGACTGGATATTTCCAATGTCAACACGATGATCATTCATGATTCCGACCAGATGGGACTGTCGCAGCTGTACCAGCTCCGGGGACGTGTGGGACGCTCCAACCGGACGGCCTATGCTTTTCTGATGTATAAAAGGGACAAGATGCTGAAGGAAGTGGCAGAGAAACGGCTGGAAGCGATCAAAGAGTTTACAGACCTGGGAAGCGGGTTCAAGATCGCGATGCGGGATCTTGAAATACGCGGCGCGGGCAATCTGCTGGGGGCAAAGCAGCACGGGCATATGCAGGCGGTCGGTTACGATCTGTACTGCAAAATGCTGAATGAGGCGGTCAGGAGTCTGAAAGGGATCTCTACCATAGAGGATTTCAACACAAGCATCGATCTGGAAGCGGATGCGTACATTCCGCCGTCCTATATCGTGAACGAAGTACAGAAGCTGGATATCTATAAGCGCATCGCCGGAATCGAGAATGAGAAAGAGTGTGACGACATGCGGGAGGAACTGCTGGACCGCTTCGGCGGGATTCCGAAGTCGGCGGAGAACCTGCTGCGCATAGCACTGATCCGCTCTCAGGCGCACAGGCTGTATATGCCGGAAGTCAAAGGGAAAGACGGCGTCATACGCTTTCTGCTGCGTCAGGATGCGCGGATCAGGGTGGAAAATATACCGCACCTGCTGCGGGCATATGAGGGCAGGATGACCTTCGACCCGAAGGGAACGCCGACGTTCAGGCTGCGTTATCATAAATGCGGCGTGGTCGAGAAGGACGAGGAGATACTGCTGGCGCTGACGGAGGCGGCGCTTCAGGATATGGCGGAGATGCTGCTGGAGTAGCTGGCAATGATATGGCACAGCCAGTCGATATACGGCATAACGGAGTCCGACAGCTATTTTGTGATCCGCCGGATCTGAAAGTATTTTTTGTGTGCAGCTGCTAAAATGCCATGCAACAGGGATTTTTTAAACTTGATAAACGGAATTACGTTTTGTATGATATGTCTTGACATCTGTTCTGCCGCCATGTATACTATCATTATCTGAGTAATCAAAGATACGTGCGTTCGCACATTCAGGCAGCTTCTGCCGCTTACTCAATACTACAAATCAATCGCGGCAGAGGTGTATAATGACATGTTCCATAATTACCCTGTCCGGGAAGAGGAGGTAATACCATGGAACATGCAGCCATTAGAGAAGAGGGAAACTTTATGGTTATGAAAGGCGGAAAATCTTACACAATCGCAGATATTGAAGCGCTCCCGGAAGACCGGCACGCAGAATTGATCGACGGGGAATTATTGATGATGGCAACGCCCTCATCAACACACCAGGAGATTCTTGTTCACCTTCTTTTTGAGATTGAAGGGTATATCAGAAAAAGCAAGGGGGAATGTAAGGTGTATCCAGCGCCCTATGGGGTGTATATCAAGGATGATGACCGCCACTTTGTGGAGCCGGATATCTCTGTCATATGCGATCAAGATAAAGTAGATGAAAAAGGCTGCCACGGTGCACCCGACTGGATAATCGAGATCGTGTCGCCGGCGAGCGGGCAGATGGACTATATGCGGAAGCTTGCGCTTTATCAGACCGCGGGCGTCCGGGAATACTGGATCGTGGATCCGCAGCGCGAAACGATCACTGTGTATGACCTGGAGCATGGCAGAAAGGCTGAAGAGTATTCCTTCGCTGAGCGGATCAAAGTGGGGATCTATGAAGATTTGTATCTGAATCTTGCAGAATAATTTTTAAAAATCCACTTGGACAGATTGGTGTCTAAATGGATGAAAAGTCAGTCAGGAGATATTTATATAGAGTCCAGATTATCGGACTCTATTTTTTGTATCCTTATACCAGAACAGAGGTTCGAGTAAGGTTAAAGGAGACAGATACTATGAAAGGATATGCAGTTGAGAGTGGTTATATGGGATATGTGAATGGAGAGTACATGCTGTTTGCCAGCGAGACAGATTACACAGACTATATGGAGAACTAGCAACAGTTCGTCAGCGTTGTTTGTAAAGGCACTCTTAGCGCTTTTTCGAGGTTTTGCAGATAACTTTGCTTACAAAAGGCGATTCGCTTAGAGCGGACCGGATGTCTTTATGCATGCAGGCATGATTCGTCCGTCTTATCAGCTATGTCTAAACCGATACAAAAAATAATATAAATATCGTCTCGCATATTGCGGTGACCGGTCTCTATACAGTACAATAAGACAATATATGGGAAATATATGTCATAAGAAGAGAGGACAGACCATGAAGAAACGATGTATTGGTTTGGGGCTGGCGGCGTTCGTGGTTATCGCGGCAGCAGGCTGCGGCGGTCAGGAGCGGCAGAACAGCTTTCCGGCCGTTGTGATAAAAACGGAACAGAACGCTGATGCGCGGGAGACCGGGCAGGATACATCCGGTGAGGAACAGGATATTGATAAAGAATACCGGACGGATGCCTTAGATGATGGCGCAGAGCAGACGACAGCAGGCACAGAGCAGCAGAAAACCCTGGATACTGATACGGCACAACAGGATCAGCGTGCGGAGAGCAGTATAGAGCAAGAGACGGAAAGCACAGGGGGCGACATACAGCATACAGGTGGAAATGAAGGGGTCGATTCTCCTGCGAACAAGTTTGTGAGGGAGATGAAGATCGGCTGGAATCTTGGCAATACTCTGGATGCACAGTCGGATCAGAACAAGGCAGATGAAATGGCTTATGAATCTGACTGGTGCGGAATTGTTACGACGAAAGAAATGGTGGACGAAATCAGGGCGGCAGGCTTTCAGACCATGCGTGTACCGGTATCGTGGCATAATCACGTGTCGGCAGACGGCAGTTATACGATCAGCGAAGCGTGGATGAACCGTGTGCAGGAGATTGTGGACTATGCGATTGACAATGATATGCATGTGATTATCAATATTCATCATGATAATTCCACGAGTTATATGTATCCGTCTAAAGAGTATCTGGAGCAGTCCAGGACTTATGTTGCGGCGATCTGGTCGCAGGTGGCGGAACGATTTGCGGATTACGACGAGCATCTGATTATGGAAGGGCTGAATGAGCCGCGTCTGATCGGGACAAGCGACGAGTGGTGGCTGGATCTAAACAAGCAGCAGTGCGTGGAGGCGGTACAGTGTATTAATGAGCTGAATCAGGTGTTCGTGGATACGGTGCGGGCTTCGGGCGGCTATAATAGAGAGCGGTATCTGATGGTGCCGGGATATGCCGCATCTTTGCAGGGAGCGACAAACCCGTACTTTATACTTCCAAAGGATACCGCAGATAACGAGAATAAAATTCTGCTGGAAGTACATGCTTACACGCCCTATAATTTTGCGCTGTGCACACCGGCAGAAAGCAGGAGTACCGATCAGTGGAGCGCCGACGATAAGGCTTCCACGGCGGAGATTGACGAATTGATGGACATACTGTATGAGAAGTATGTACAGAACGGAACCGGCGTAGTAATCGACGAGTTCGGTGCAAGGGATAAGAACGGAAATACGCAGGCGAGAACAGAGTTTGCGGCATATTATGTAGCGGCGGCGAGACAGAGAGGGATTACCTGTTGTTTGTGGGATAATAATGAATTTACGGGCAGCGGGGAGAACTTCGGTGTTTTTAACAGACAGGCATGCAGTTTCCCGTATCCGGAACTTGTGGAGGGCATGATGCAGGCATGTGAATAAGAGGCGGCATTGAGCATCTTTTACACAGCAGGAGGCACAAACATAATTGCGAAATGCCGGGCATAGGTATATGATAGTAATTGTTGCGGCAGTTTGAGGCAGGTTTGTGCCGCGCTTATAGAATATGTGGAGAACACAGTGATTAAGAAGATTGATTCGATAACAGTGAATTATATAGATGAGGGCGAGGGTGATGCCGTGCTGCTTTTGCATGGCTGGGGTGCGAACATCACCTTGTATGCCGGTATTATACAAGTACTTGCCCGAAGCGGGCATCGGGTGATTGCGCTTGATATGCCGGGATTCGGGAAGACATCCGAACCGTCCGGACCGTGGTGCGTGGACGACTATGTGGATTTCGTCATGAAATTTATAGACTCTTTCGGACTTACGCACTTTAGTGTTGTGGTACATTCCTTTGGAGGAAGAGTGTTCTTTAAGATGAATGCCAGAGAGAACCTTCCTTTTAAGATTGACAGGGCAGTTTTGATTGACAGTGCGGGTATCCTGCCGAAGAAGAGCTTACGGCAGAAGGTGAGTCTGCGTTGCTACAAGATCGGGCGGGCGGTTATGAGCACGAAGGTGTTGCATTTCCTGTATCCCGATGCGGTGGACAATATGAGACGTAAGCGCGGGTCTGCAGATTATAACAGCGCAACGCCGACTATGCGCGCTACTCTTGTGAAAGTGGTAAATGAGGATTTGGAGCCGCTCATGCACCTGGTCAAGTGTCCGACACTGCTGATCTGGGGAGATCAGGATACGGCAACACCCCTGTCCGATGCGAAGCGAATGGAAGAACTGATTGCGGATGCGGGACTTGTGGTGTGCGAGGGGGCAGGACATTTTTCTTTTGCGGAACAGGCACCGAAGGTACACGGAGCACTGGCGTCGTTTTTTTCTTCGTAGGGAGCACTGCCGGCTGTTTTTGACATCTATGTGTATCAGATGCAGCAATTTGTATGAAAGCGTGTAAATTAATATAAAGACCGGTGCGGGGTGAACAGTAACAGCTTGAAGTCGTATACGGGAATGACAGCAGTGCGTATAGAGAATCACTTAGAATAGTATAGAATGAACAGGGGATTACCATGGATATTGTATTGACAGTTATATGGTTTGCCACATATCTGACGGGCGCCGTATGGTATGAACTTTATATTGTCCATATGTTTCAGCAGAACTCATATAAGCCGCGGGAATATATGGAGTGGATGCAGGTGCACAGCAACGTGGGAAGACTGCTGGGCAAATGCCTGTATGGGCTGATCTCACTTCCGCTGGTACTGATCGGCGGACGCGGGTGTGTGACTGCGGCATGTGTCATGAATATAATGACTATAATAGTCAACAAACCGCATACCGCGAAGAAACCGCTTGTGTATACAAAACGGGTGAAGCGTATGCTGATGACCACGGCGCTGGTTTACCTGGTTGCCTTGCTGCTGTCAGTGCTGCTTTCCGCGGGAGGATTCCGCTTGGCTCCGGGGGAGTCTGCGCCGACAGCGGTCAGAATCGCAGTATATCGTCTGCATATCTGTATGGTGGTCCTGACAGGATTGTTTATCCTGCAACCGTTCCTGATTCTGCTGGTGAATCTGCTGAATCAGCCGATTGAGCGGGGAATCGACAGGTACTATATCAACGATGCCGCCCGGATTCTGAAAGAGATGCCGAGTCTGAAGATCATCGGTGTGACGGGGAGTTATGGCAAAACCAGCGTGAAGTACTTCCTGAGCACGCTGCTGTCCGGCCGCTATAATGTGCTGCATACGCCGGGCAATTACAACACGACACTGGGCGTTGTCAGGACGATCAGAGAGCAGATGAAACCGTTCCATGAGATCTTTATCTGTGAGATGGGCGCCAGAGAGGTGGGAGATATCAAGGAGATCTGCGATCTGGTACATCCCGGTTACGGCATTATCACTTCGATAGGACCGCAGCATTTGCAGAGTTTTCATACGATAGAGAACATTATCGGTACGAAATTTGAACTGGCGGATGCGGTGCCCGCAGACGGCAGGGTTTTTCTGAATTATGACAATGAGTATATCCGTACACATAAGATCAATAAAAATGTCGTAAGCTATGGGACGACAGGGGAAGATATTGATTTTCGGGCTTATGATATAGAAGTGTCGCCGCGGGGTTCTTCTTTTAAAATGAAAGATGAGAACGGGGAAGAATATGAGTTCCATACTCGTCTGGTGGGAAATCACAACGTGCAGAACATCGCGGGCGCCATTGCGGTGGCGCATACGCTCGGGATTCCCATGGAGAAACTGAAATACCCGGTCAAGCAGCTTGAGAGTGTGGAACACCGGCTGCAGCTTAAGAAGCAGGGTGACAGAATTATTCTGGATGATGCCTATAATTCCAACAAGAGCGGGTTTAAAGCGGCGCTGGATACGCTGGCAATGTTTAAAGAATTACGTATTCTGATGACGCCCGGCATGGTGGAGCTGGGTGAGAAGCAGTATGATGAGAATAAAGAAGTCGGCGTATATGCGGCAGACAAATGTGACTATGCGGTGCTGGTGGGCAAGGAACAGACGAAGCCGATTCAGGACGGTCTGCTGGAAGCGGGATTTGCCGGAAACAGAATGATCGTAGTAGACACATTGCAGGAGGCTTTCCAGATGGTCAACGCGATTCCTGACGAGAAGCAGAAGGTAGTGCTGATCGAGAACGATCTGCCTGATAATTATGCGTAGAAGGTGGTATTCTTTATATAGATATATCAGGAAGCCTGGTCGCACGTTGAGAAAGGAGCATGTTATAAAGATGAAAATTCGGGTAGGAGTATTTTTCGGCGGTAAGAGCGTGGAACATGAGGTGTCCGTGATATCAGGATTACAGGCTTATAATTCTTTCAACAGGGATAAGTATGAGCCGATCCCGATTTATATCACAAAGGACAATGAACTTTACACGGGAGAGGCGATTGCAGATATTGCTAATTATAAGAATATTCCGGCGTTGCTGCAGAAGAGTACGAGGGTATTCCTCATGTGCGAACAGGGACAGGTACAGCTGATCCAATATCCGGTAAAGAAACTGGGCAGTTCCGTAGCGGCACAGATTGATGTGGCGTTTCCGGTCGTACACGGCGCAAATGTGGAGGACGGTTCACTACAGGGATTCCTGCGGCATTATAATATCCCGCTTGCGGGGTGCGACGTCGGGGCATCTGCTGTGACGATGGACAAATATGTGATGAAGACTGTGCTGAAGGATAACGGGATTCCGGTTCTGGACTGTGTTACGCTGAATGCGAAGGAATATGAGAGAGACGAAGAGACCGCTTACGGGAAGGTCGAGGACAGAATCGGTTATCCGGTCATCGTAAAACCGGTCAATCTGGGGTCAAGTGTCGGTATCAAAGTGGCGAAAGACCGTGAAGGACTGCGGGAAGCGCTGGAGTATGCGTTTACGTTTGGCAGCAGGGTGCTGATCGAACACGCCATTATGAATCTGCGGGAAATCAACTGTGCAGTGCTGGGTGATTATGATGAGGCGAAAGCCTCCGAGTGTGAGGAGCCGATTTCGAGTGATGAGATCCTGAGTTATGAAGATAAATATGTGGCGGGTGATAAGAGCGGTTCCGAGGGTATGCGCACCGCGAAGAGAGAGCTGCCCGCAAATCTGACGCCGCAGAAACGGGAAGAAATCCGTCAGATGGCAGTGAAGACATTTCAGGTTTTAAACTGCAGCGGCGTGTCCAGAATCGATTTTATGATAGACCGCGATACAGATCAGGTGTATGTCAATGAGATCAATCCGATTCCGGGATCGCTGGCATTCTATCTATGGGAAGCCTTGGATAAACCTTATGCACAGCTTCTTGACGATATGGTAGGACTGGCGCTTAAGAGGGAGCGGGAAGAGAAGAGTATGATGACTTCTTTCGACAGCAATATTCTGCAGAATGCGAATCTGTCGGGCGCGAAAGGTGTCAAGAAATAAGGGGCGGGCAAAGCTGAAAGCAACAGGAATATGAATCAATATAGAAAGAAAAAAGGAACCGGACGCAGCGACATCATGTAAAATAAAGCAGAAAAACAGAATATGAGCGGAACACAGGTGTAGAAAACTGCTTTACGAAAGTCCATATTTCCATGCATATAATTTCCACTGTTACAAATAATAGTAAAAACATAAAGGTTAATAAAACTATTACGCGGTGAGGCTGCCGCGATTTGCAGATGGAGGTTATATAATATGAAAGCAACAGGAATTGTCAGAAGAATAGATGATCTCGGACGTATTGTGATTCCGAAGGAAATCCGCAGAACATTGCGGATCAGGGAATCGGACCCGTTGGAGATATTTACCGACAGAGAGGGAGAGATCATATTAAAAAAATATTCGCCGATCGGTGAGATGGGAACCTTTGCAAAGCAGTATGCGGAGAGTATGGCGCAGGTCTCCGGGCATATTGCAATGATATCCGACAGGGATCAGTTCATCGCTGTGGCGGGCGGTATGAAGAATATGCTGGGCAAGTCGATCAGCCGGGAACTGGAGGAGAAGATCAACCACAGGGAAAGCGTTGTCGCGGCGAAAGGAGATCGTAACTTTATACAGGTCAGCAACGATCAGGACGAGTTTCATCATGAGGCGATCAGTCCGATCATCTGTGAGGGCGACGTGATCGGTTCTGTTCTGCTTGTAGAAACGGATCATAAATCCAAGATGGGGGAAGTAGAGCAGAAATTGATTCAGTCTGCGGCGGGATTTCTGGGAAGACAGATGGAGCAGTAACAGCAGATCATAAAGGATGTGTTATGAAGAAACCGGGACGGAAATAGAAAATAAAGGGGCTGTCGGGATGACAGCCCCTTTATAGTTCATAAGGTTTCGAATTACTGGTCTGCGGCAGGTTTTACACGGAAATGCTCGTAACCCTGTAATCAGATATAATAATCAATCGTATTGTCCGGCGTGAGCTTCGTTTCCTGATTAAACACGATCACGGCTTCCCGCAGAGCCTGTGGTCCCATCTCGTAATAGCCTTCGGTCGAACGGTTGAGACGCTGCATGGAGACCATGCGGTTGGCGCGTTTGGGCTGATCGGTGATAAAGGTGATCCCGCCGCTGAAATATTCCTGATCCAGATCGGGGTCATCCAGCTCCTCATAATACGGATCAAAAAGGTATATGCTGTCTCCTTCTATGCCGGTGAGCAGCACATAGTGAGCGACATCCAGATAAAGCCGCAGGATTACGGCACCGCCCTGATGCAGTGCGGCAGCAATCTTGTTGTCTTCTGCCAGATGTACGCTTTCGCCGGACAGAAACTCACAGGAGATCGGGAAGTTTTTCATTTGTCCGAACTGGTTAAGCCAGTTGCTCAGAAACATCATGGCGGAAGCGGAGGTGCCGCGCTTGCCGACTTCGCCGTGTTCGTTGTATGAATCCAGGCAGTAAAGCATAATATATTTAATGATGTCGGGGTAGATAACCTCCCGTTCAAATAAGTATCGGATAGCGTTGGTAAATGTTACGGGACCGCAGTCGTACTCACTGGATTGGTAATTAAGTAAGTTTTTCATGCATATTTTCCTTTGTATATATCGTAATTGTAGAAAATATACATCGCATTGCTTTTTTTGTCAAGGTTATGCTATACTAAGTCGATTGGCAACTTTTTCTTGTTTTGGAACGGAGGAGAGATTATGAAAAGAATTGCGGGAAGACTGTTTAGTCTGCTTATGGTGTTTGCTATGACGGGAATCATGACAGCCTGCGGGACTTCCGGTAACGGAGGCAATACGGCGGTGACAGACGACGCAGTTTATGATGAGAACGGCGAACCGACGGGGCCTGCAGAGGCTGCCGAGGGCGAGAAAATCATCAATATTGGTGTGACGGACAGTCTGGGCGGGGTCAATCCGTTTGCAATCGATCAGACGGAGATTAATAAACATGCCATGGACTTAATGTTTCTGCCTTTGATGGAACTGGATAAGGACTTAAACTTCCAGGGAATGCTGGCGGATTCCATCACGACGGATGACAACATGCATTTTATCGTGCATATAGACGACGAGGCGACATGGTCTGACGGGACGCCGGTCACGGCTTATGATGTGGAGTATTCGGTTCTGCGCTATGCCAGTCCGGTCGTAGCCAATTCTACATTGCTGTTATATGCTTTTGAGGGAACGGACGATGCGACCGGATTCGTGGAAGAAGGTGCGACTTCCATGGCAGGACTTACCGTGCTGGATGACAAGACAATACAGTTTAGCGCCAAGTATCCGATGGCACTGACCACATTTCAGAACAGTTACGGCAGATATCTGCATGTGCTGCCCAAGCACGTAATAGAGAAGTTTTCGGAGAGCGAACTGACTTCCAACAGCTGGTTTAATCAGCCGGATGTAATCAGCGGACCGTATTTCCTGACAGGGTATGATGCAGACCATTATATTTCCTATACGGCGAATACTGATTACTGGAAGGGTGCGCCGAAGATTGATAAGCTGAATTTTAAGATTGTGGACGGAAGCCAGATCTATGCGGGACTGCAGTCCGGTGAAATCGATATCACGCAGCATACTATGACGGCGATTCCACAGGAGGATTACGAGAGTATAGAAGCGCTTAAGAATGTAACGGTAGTATACGGATCTCCTGTGACAAATCAGTCGGCGTTCATCCAGACGGCGAATATTCCTGATGAGAGAGTGCGGCAGGCACTTGTATATGCCATCGACAGACAGCAGCTTGTGGATCAGCTTCTGAAAGGACACGGTGAGGTAGTGGACGGTTTCCTCTCTTCGGCAAGTCCGTTCTATGATTCCACGATTGAGCCGCTTGCATATGATCCCGAAAAGGCGAAGGAACTTCTGGAAGAAGCCGGATGGGACAGCACGAAGGTACTCCGCTTCTATGTTAATTCCGGAGACAATACGTTTGTCAACGGCGTGCAGGTAATTGCGGCGCAGTGGGCGGCAGTCGGCATTAACGTGGAGATTACAACGGTGGATCTTGCGACACTAATGACGGTAGCCGGCACGACGGATTATGATATTATGGCGGTGCAGTATACCTATGCACCGGTAGATCCCTACCCGGACGTTACATGGCTGCTGGGCGGCGAAGGCAGCTGGACGGGATATTATAGCGAAGAGGTTACGGGAGCGCTGGAGGGAACGCAGCAGACGAGCAGCGTAGAGGAAATTAAAGATTTTTATTCCACCGTTAACAGGAAAATGCAGGAGGAAGCGCCTATGTTCTCAGTCTACGTGATCAGCGCACAGGGAGCGGTGAGCAATCGTGTAGCAGGTGCACAGCCCAGTGTATACGGATTCCTGAATGACGTTCACAACTGGGATGTTACGCAGTGACGGAGGGCATGTTATGTCACATTTGTTGGAGGTACGGGACTTAACAACGGTTTTTCGCGGAGATTCCGGCATGAATATCAGTGTTGATCATGTCAGCTTTCATGTGGACCAGGGGGAAGTGGTCTGCATTGTAGGCGAGTCCGGCTGCGGTAAAAGTGTTACATCACTGTCTATTATGGGATTATTGAGGAGGGGCGGAGCTGTCACGGACGGCTCTGTCCTCTTTGACGGTAAGAATCTTCTTACGATGACGGAAAAGGAACTGGATCAGATCAGAGGAGATGAACTGACGATGATCTTCCAGGACCCGCTCACGTCGCTGAATCCGGTGTTTACCGTTGGCAGCCAGATCACGGAGAGTATCCGGACGCACATGCACTTATCTAAGGAGACGGCAAGGAGGCGGGCAGTGGAACTGCTTGTGCAGGTGGGGATGCCTGATGCGGCGGGAACGATGAAGAAGTATCCGCACACGTTGTCGGGCGGTATGCGGCAGAGAGTTATGATCGCGATGGCGCTGTCATGTAATCCGCGGCTGCTGATCGCGGATGAGCCGACGACTGCTCTGGACGTGACGATTCAGGCGCAGATCATGAAGCTGCTTAAAGAATTGCAGCAGGAGCGCAACATGTCCATGATCCTGATCACACACGACATCGGCCTGGTTGCCAATACGGCGGACAGAGTACTCGTGATGTATGCGGGACAGATTATCGAGGAAGCCGCGGCAGAGGAGATTTTCACGAACCCGAAGCACCCGTATACGCAGGCGCTTCTGCATACGGTGCCGACGATCCGGGATGAGGCTGACAGAAAACTGGAGGCGATTCCGGGTATGGTGCCGGAGAACTATGATGATATTGCAGGGTGCCGATTTGCGGACCGCTGCCCTTACCGTAGAGAAGAATGTGATAAGCCGCAGGATGCATACCTGTTCAGCGGGGACCATAGGGTGAGGTGCATCGTTGCGTGGCAGAAGCACCGATAGATTGCCGGACTGTGTTTGTGTAGAACAGTAATGGCAGGTTTGCCGCTGCCGTGATTGTACAGATGTATATGAGCAGTGTCCGGCAATGGAGGAAAGTTATGTCAGACGAGAAAACAATTCCTTTCATACAAGTGGATAATCTGAAGAAGTATTATCCGGTCAAAGGCGGTATCATCACGCACACGACCGGATATGTCAAAGCGGTGGACGGCGTCAGTTTTTCTGTTATGCGGGGGCAGACGCTGGGGCTTGTGGGCGAGTCGGGCTGCGGCAAGTCTACCGTTGGAAGACAGCTGGTAGGGCTGGAGGCGCCTACGGAGGGGAAGATCTACTATAATGGCTGTGACCTGGCGGCGCTGCAGAAGAATAAGAAAGAGATGCAGCGTATTCGGACGAAGCTGCAGATGGTTTTCCAGGACCCGTATTCTTCGCTGAACCCGAGGAAACATATCTATGAGATATTGGCGCAGCCTATGCTGTATCACCGGATTTCGGAGAAAAGAACTGTGGAACGGGATATTCATAAGATCCTGGACATGGTCGGGCTTCCTAAGACGGTTCTGGGCAGATACCCTCATGAGTTTTCCGGCGGACAGCGCCAGAGAATCGGGATTGCGAAGGCGTTGTCGCTGCGTCCCGAGTTTATTGTGTGTGATGAGCCTGTCAGTGCGCTGGATGTGTCGATTCAGGCGCAGATTCTGAATCTGCTGAAGGAACTGCAGAAGGAACTCGGCCTCACACTGCTGTTCGTGGGACATGGTCTGGGTGCGGTCAATTATGTCAGTGATCAGATTGCGGTCATGTATCTGGGTAAGATCGTAGAGTATGGCGAGACAAAAGAAGTGTTCAGGCACCCGGTGCATCCGTATACGAAAGCGCTGCTGGAGGCGGTGCCGATTCCGGACCCGCGGGAAAGGAACAAGGGGCGTAAGCTGTTACAGGGGGAGATCGGAAGCAGCATGAATCCGCCGTCAGGGTGCAGATTCCATCCGCGCTGTCCCTATGCGGTCGAGCAGTGTAAGGCGGATGTTCCGGCACAATATGCCGTAGTGGAGACCGGACACAATACACGGGGCGGCAATGCGGCGCTGCAGGCGGCGCAGAAGGAAAAAGAAACGGGACGCCATGTAGCGGCATGTCCCATAGTTTTATCCGGTGCGGAGGCGGCAATTCATGGGTAAATATATATTGAAACGTATACTGATTGCCATTCCGGTTTTGATCGGTATTACAATCATTGATTATGTAATTATGTGTCTTGCGGGGAGCCCGCTGGCAATGCTCCAGGGGCCGCGGGTGTCGGAAGCGGCTCTGGAGGCGAAGAAGATTGCGCTTGGACTGGATCAGCCTGTCTACGTGCAGTATTTCGTGTGGCTGGGTCAGCTGCTGCAGGGTAATCTGGGATACTCCATGAAATCTTATCAGCCGGTGAGTGCGATGATCGGGAGTCATATCGGCCCTACGCTTCTCCTGATGGGCGTGTCGCTTCTGGCGAGTATGATTCTGGCTGTTCCTGCGGGTATATACAGTGCAATCCACCAGTATTCCAAGGGAGATTATGCGGTGGTGACAGTCTCTTTTCTGGGAAGCAGTGTACCGGGATTCTTCTTTTCGCTGCTGCTGATCTATATCTTTACCGTGCGGCTCGGCTGGCTGCCGTCCGGCGGCATGACGACGCTTGGCACGGAGGGCGGCGCCGCAGATGTGGCGAAGCATATGGTGATGCCCGTGATCGTGCTTGCATTTTCCATGGCGGGCAGCAATATTCGTTACATCAGAAGCGCCATGCTGGAGATTCTGCAGCAGGATTATCTGCGGACAGCCAGAGCAAAAGGAATCGGACACTTCAGAGTCATTAATAAACACGCGCTGCGCAATGCGCTTGTACCGATCATCACGGTGATCGGCATGGAGATTCCCGTGCTGTTCGGCGGCGCAGTGATTATTGAACAGATCTTTTCATGGCCGGGACTGGGACTTATGACCATGAGCGCCATCAGCAATCGCGACTATCCGGTAATTATGGGCGTGTGCCTGCTATCGGCAGTCGTGGTACTCATAGCAAATCTGGTTACGGATATTCTGTATGCATTGGTTGACCCTACCATTCAGCTGGATTAGGAGGGCTTATAGGTGGCTTGGAAAAATACGGATAGAAAGCTCCATAAGATATGGAGGCGTGCAGATAAAAAACATGGTTCAAAATCGGCGATGGCAGTCAGTATGATTGCGGGTTACGATGCTGAGAGCGCAGAGAAGAAAACAGATATATCCGGTGAGAGTTATCTGCAGACGGTTGTCAGGCGGTTCAAACGGCATCATCTGGCAGCCGCCAGTCTGGTGGTCCTGGGTGTTATTGTCCTGGCGGCGCTCCTGGCACCGGTGATTGCGCCGTATGATCCTAACGATATTGCGGGACCTTTTGCGGGAGCGCCTTCGAAAGAGTTCTGGCTCGGTACGGATCAGATTGGCCGGGACGTTCTGAGCAGGCTCTTGTATGCCACGCGGATCTCCCTGCTGGTCGGTGTGATGGCGACGGTGATTTCGACAGTGATCGGCGTGATTCTCGGACTGATTGCCGGATACTTCGGCGGTGTGGCGGATATGATTATTATGCGTTTCACCGATATTGTGATGTCATTTCCTTATATACTGCTTGTGCTGGTGGCGGCGGCTATTTTCAAGCCGGGGCTCTGGAATATCATACTGATTCTGGGATTTGTAGACTGGCCGGGCATCGCCAGACTGGTGAGAGGCAATGTTCTGAATCTGCGGGAGACGAATTTTGTCAAAGGAAATATTGTGGCGGGCATGCCGCTTCGACATATTCTGTTTTCGGAGATATTGCCGAATACGGTGGCACCGATTCTGGTTTATGCTACTTCCGTGCTGGCGTTATCCATTCTGGACGAGGCGGCGCTGAGCTTCTTAGGACAGGGCGTGGAGCCGCCGGAGGCGAGCCTTGGCAATATGCTGAACGGTGCGCAGTCGCTGACCGTGCTCACGACGCAGCCGTGGCTTTGGATTCCGCCGGGACTGCTGATTATCGTGATTGTTATGGCCATTAATTTTATCGGGGATGCCCTGCGGGATGCACTTGACCCGAACAGCGGCAGGTGAATGTGCGGGAGCGTGCTTAGAACGGTCTGCACTGTTGCGCGTTTGCATGGTACAAGAAAACAGGCCGGCGGCAGAGTGGTGCCGGATTGGCAGAAAAGACAGACGGGAAGGATTGTAAAGGCTGAGGGAGGAGCATCCATATGAAGCCTGGTGACAGGAAGCAACTGGAACAGTATTTGATTAATAACTTCGAGTGGTTTCACAGACACCCGGAACTGCCCTATGAGGAAGTGCAGACTACGGCGAAGATACGGGAACTGCTTACGGAGGCGGGGATAGAAATATTACCTTATCCGCTTGCGACGGGGCTGGTGGCAGTGGTGCGGGGCGTGCCAGGCCGTACAATCGCACTTCGCTGTGACATCGATGCGCTCCCGGTCAGAGAGGAGGCGGAGGTGCCTTACGCTTCCGGGACGGACGGCATCATGCACGCCTGCGGACATGATTTTCATATTACGGCAGGCATCGGCGCGGCGATTCTCCTGCAGGAACGGCGCGAAGAACTGTGCGGAACGGTCAAATTTATATTCCAGCCGGCGGAGGAAGAGTCTCATGGTGCATTTAAAATTCTTGAGACGGATGCGATGAATGATGTGGAACAGATCTGGGGATTTCATGCTGACCCTACGAACGCGGCGGGAGTGATCGGTATCAGGGAAGGCTATGTGACAGCCGCGGTGGACCGCTTTGTGATTCGCGTGAAAGGGACAGGCTGCCATGGCGCGCATCCGGATGACGGCATCGATCCGATTCTTGCGTCGGCTGCAATCGTGCAAGGGTTACAGTCTATCGTGAGCCGCAATATAAATGCATTTCATCCGGCGCTGCTCAGTGTAACGAGAATACAGGCGGGAACTACCTGGAACGTGATTCCGGCGGAAGCTGAGATGGAAGGTACGGTGCGCACGATGAACCGGGAAGACCGTATTCTGTATGAAAAGAGAGTGCGGGAGATTGCGGAGCGGACTGCAGATGCATACGGCGCAGATACGGAAGTTATCTGGACGGCAGGACCGCCGGCCACCTGGAATAACGGTGAGATGGCGCGGGTCTGTGAGGAGACCGCGAAGAAACTCGGGATGCAGACCGTGCCCGAGGAGAGCTCCATGGGCGGCGATGACTTCGCGTATTATGAAGACAGAGACACTATGCACAGGGATGTGCCGGGCTGCTATGTGAAGATCGGTACGGGCGTGGGACATCCGATCCATCATCCGGGGTTTTGTGTAGATGAGCGTGTGATTCTGCCGGCGTCGGTATATCTGGCGGGAGTGCTTACTGCAGCACTATGTGATGCGGGAGATAGAGGAAATTAATGTACTGTTCATTCGCATGCGGCCTTTTGGCTGCGAGCGAATGATACAGTACACTCATCATCGTGCTTCGGGTTCGCGAAGCGAATCTCGCCAATTGCGTGAGCATTTTATGCAATATACCTATGTAAGGTTTACGAGGCACCTTTTGACACCTTAATCTCTATCGAAAATTCCTCGGCGCATAATATAGAGGGATTAATATACAACATTGACAGCCGCGCCTTCCACACTTACCCACTCAGCAGGACTTGCGCCCCGTGAAGCGAGATAGTAATAGGAAACGGGCCTGCCGACCCCATGGCCGGCGTCATGCCATATGTTGCGCGCAAGAACGATGACATCGCCCTGGCGCAGGATTACAGAACGTACATCTTCTGCCTGGGGAGGCAGCGTACCGCGCGATTTCGCAAAGCATACAATGAACGGTTCTGCCATACAGAAGAGCGCTTCCATGGTGTGGTCGTGCTTTTCCATGGATTGCAGAACATATGGTGCGCTCTGCCCGACTGTATATCCCAGATGTGCAGGGGTGTCGATCAGGGGAGAGCGGGTCATGTGATCCTCAAAGACATCGGTCTGACAGTGCAAGACATCATGCCGGTCATCGAGCATATTATAGTAAAAGCCATATTCCGTAAAATCAAATTCTTTTATTTCTACAGCACGGATAATCATACGTTCTCCTTTCTTAATTCGCCTAAGTTCGTAAGACACATAACAAGTACCGTGATAATATAAGGAGCCGCCAGTACTAACTGAGAAGGGATGCTGAATCCCTGAAGCCCGACGGACAATGCATCTGCAAAGGCAAAGATCAGGCAGGCGAAAAACGATTTCAAGGGATCGCCTTTACCGATTCTTGCAGCCGATACGGCAAGGAAACCTTTGCCGGCGGACATGTTTTCCGTGAACATGGATATACCGCACAGCGGCAGACATGTCCCGGCGGCGCCTGCCAGTACGCCTGTGACAATCAGGGAAGCCCATTTGTATTTCAGGACGGAGACGCCGGCAGACTGCATAGCCTCCTCATTGCTGCCGACGCCGCGGATTCTGAGTCCGAAAGGCGTCCTGTACATGACAATCTGTGCGATAATGACAACTAGAAAAGCCAGATATACAAGGGTGTTCTGATTATTTAAAATACTGCCGATATATGGAATCCTGTCTAAGAACGGGATGTGAATCGTGCCAAAACTCTTGATTCTGGAGTCCATGACAGAACCGCGGGTATGAAAAATATTATACATCAACAGTGTGGTAAAACCCCATGCGCTCAGGTTCATTGCGATGCCGATTACGATCGGGTCTGATTTAAAGTGCAGGACAAAGATACCGAAAACGGCAGACATCACAATACCGGATACGATTCCGAATAATAAGCCCATAGAAGCATTTTCAAATAAGTAACTTCCCCAGGTGGCAAAGAAGGCGCTTGTAAGTACATAACTTTCCAAGCCGATATTAAAAATTTTGGCTTTATGCCCGTAAGCGCTTCCGACGGCGGCAAGAGCGATCGGTGCGGACAGGCGTACCATTGCCGACAGTGTGGAAATGCTGAATATCAATTGGAACATACGGCATTACACCTCCTCTTTCTGTATGCGAAGCCTGCGGATCTGTCTTTTTTCTTTCAACTGCTTAGATAATGCCTCATAGTCGATGGCGACAAGCAGTACGAATACGGATTGAAGAACCATGACGACGAGCCGGTTGGTAGAGGTTGTCCGTTCCATTTGAAAAGAACCGGCCTTGAGCATTCCCCATATAATGGAAATGATAATGACGGCCAGCGGATTGTTCCTGGCAATCGAAGCGATCATAACACCGTCCCATCCGAGGTTGGTTGCGAAAGCAGGGCGGAATTTGCCGAATGTACCGGTCATTTCCGTGCCGCCGCACACACCGCTGATAAATCCGCTCAAAAGAAAAATCATAATAAAAGTTCTCTTATAATTGATGCCGCCGTATTTTGAAAACCTGAGATTTTCGCCTACTTGTTTCAGTTCATACCCTTTGACGGTATAGCGGTACAGCAGGTAGATAATAACCGCGATGCCGATCGCGATAAAGAATGCCGTTGTTGCGCTGGTCTTCGGAATAATCACGGAGAGCCTTGCCGTTGTATGCATATCGGGAGTCGCAATGGCGTCAGCCAGCTCCGAGGCGTCAAATCCCATATATTTAAAGACGAGATATTCTGTAAATAAATTTGCGGCATAGTTCAACATCAATGTACAGATTAATTCATTGACGTTCAGTTTCAGCTTCAGTATTGCCGGTATGAATGCAAAGGCCATTCCGGCAAGGCCGCCGATCAGAAGGCAGACCGGAATATGCACAAACCGGGGCAGTGTGAGTGCAGAACCTGCGATTGCCGCGGCGAAAGCACCGAAATACATCTGCCCTTCGATACCGCAGTTCCAGATACCGGACTTAAAAGCTATTACCGCAGCGATTCCGGTTATGATGCTGGGTGTCGCCCAGCGGATTGTTGTACCGATGGCGCTTGGACTTCCTACGGAGCCGATAATCATTGCTTTTAAAGCTTCCAGAGGGCTGTTTCCCTGAGAAAGAATAATAACCGCTCCGATTGCCATGACCAGAAGGGCCGAAACAAAGTATTTCAGTATTTCCAACCGGGCAGCCTGTGATATTTTAAGTCTTATGTTTCTCTTCATTTCATGCTTTCCCTCCCAACATATATAATCCGATGGTTTTCTCGTCCAACTCGGGAGTATTGTCCAGATCGGCGGCAATCTCACCGTTATACATGACCAGAATCCGGTCGGATAGCTCCATGACCTCGCCAAGCTCATGGCTGACTAACAATACAGATACGCCTTCCTGTGCGATGTCGATGATTTTCTGCCATATAAACTCTATGGCGCCGACATCAATTCCTCTGGTCGGATCTTCGATGATCAACAGGTCATTGTTCTGGGAAAACTCTCTTCCGACAATGGTCTTCTGGATGTTTCCGCCGGACAAATCACCGATTTTAGCGTGGATGTTCTGCACCTTTACCTGATAGTTTTCCACAACGAAGCGGGTAAATGACGATGCCTCTTCTTTGTTCAACAGCCACGGTGTTTTGAACTTGTGTGCCACGTGATATCCCATGATGCAGTTTTCAATCAGGTTTGCATGGACATTACAGCCGGTGGAAATACGGTCCTGCGGCACATACCCGATTTTCTTTTCCCGTTTCCGGCGGGGAGAAGCCGTGGTGATGTTCTCGCCCTTATAGGTTATCGTACCGCTTTCAGGAGTTCTCAGACCGAAGACTGCCTCAATCAGCTCGCTTTGTCCGGATCCGGCCACGCCGGCAATTCCGAGAATTTCTCCTTTCCTGACAGAGAAAGAAACATGCTTCACTTTCTCGGTGCCGTCGCTTCCGAGTGCAGTCAGATTGTCAATTTCCAGGATCGGTTCGGCAATTTTCTTTTCCTGCTTGGTTGTGTTGAAAAGTACCTGCCGGCCAACCATCAGGTTGGCAAGCCTATGCTCGTCCGTCTCATGCGGCGACAGATTTCCTGTCACAACGCCGTTTTTCAGAACAGTAATATAATCAGAGATTTCCATGACTTCTTTGAGCTTATGAGTAATCAGGATGACGGTTTTCCCCTGTTTGGTCAGATATCTGATTGCCTGAAACAGTCCCTCAATTCCCTGCGGTGTCAATACGGAAGTGGGTTCGTCCAGGATAATAATCTCCGCTCCCTTATATAAGATTTTGACGATCTCCACCTGTTGGAGGAGCGATACCGGCAGCTCGGAAACTTTCTTGTCAAGCGGAATGGAAAAGCCGTATCTTTCGGCAATTTCCTGAATGTCTCTGGCAGCCTGCTTTTTATTGAGAAAACAGCCCAGACTCTTTGTCTCAAATCCCATCATCAGGTTTTCCAGAACCGTTAATTCCTGAAAAAGCATAAATTCCTGATGAACCATTCCGATCCCGCATTTGGTCGCATCGTTGGGATTGCGGAAGACTACATGCTTACCTTCGACAAGTATTTCACCGCCGTTGGGTTTATAGATGCCGGATATAATATTCATCAGAGTACTTTTGCCGGCGCCGTTTTCTCCGATGATTGAATGGACAGTACCGCGCCTCACGCTGAGGCTGACATCGTCATTGGCAATCAGACTGCCGAAATATTTATGGATATGTCGTGCTTCAAGGATGATGTCCTCCATAATATTGCCTCCTATAAAAAATCGAGCTGCGCTCGATTGCGAGTCCGCTTCGCGGCCTCGGAATGCTTTGCATTCTTTCTGAATGGTTTACATTGCTGCAATTTCCTATGGTATAAATAACCTCCGGCGGTATGGAAATGCCTCCGGAGGTTTGTGTGATTTTTATTCTGCCGTGCCCGCAGTAACGTCAATTTCTCCGGAATTGATGTCTGCAACGACCTGTGCCACAGTATCCTGAAGTTCTGCGGACAGCTGGTTAAATTCGGTGTCCGTGTACAAAGCCAGACCGTAGGAGAGACCGTACACTTTGTCTCCGCTTTCAAATGTGCCTTTGAAGGAAGCGTCGCCTTCCATGTATAGGGCTTCATCAATAGGCTTTAACGCCGACCAGATAACACAGTCGCTCACATCGCCCTGATAGTCGTCGCTTCCGATACATTTGATGCCCATTTCCTCACAGCCGGCGATGACACCCAGACCGCTTTGGGAAGCCGATTGGAAGATTAAGTCGACGCCTTCATTCTGAATCATCAGTTTTGCCACTTCCTGGCCTTTGACGGGATCCTGGTCGTCACCCACATAAGCAACCGCTACTTCGATGGAAGGATCAATATAGTGAACGCCGTTGATATAGCCGTCCCTGTATTTGCGGCTCACGGGTCTGTCTGCATGGGCAATAAAGCCTACTTTTTTCGCTGTCGTATTATTTGCGGCTACAACGCCGGCTATAAATGCTGCTTCAGTCGGGTCCACGGATACGGAACTTACATTCGGCTCATTAGTCTGCATGTCCACGTCGCAGAGTACAAAATCCGTGTCCGGATATTCCGGCGCAAGCCTGAGTGCGATTTCTGATAAGTCTCCCCACATCAGGTATACGGGATTGGCGCCCATGTCTGCCATGGCGCGGACCTGATCTTCGTATTCGGCGCTGTCCAGCGTCTCGACGGTCCGAAGTGTAGCGCCCTGCTCCTCGGCAAGACGGTCCAGGCCTTTGATAGAGAGGGCAATAAAGGGATCGCCTACGGTAGCGGGAACCAGAAGTCCGATCGTCTTGTCTGTCATTTCTGCAGAGTTGTCTGCCGGCGCTTCCGCCTGTGTATCCTGAGCGGCGCCGTCTGTGTTCTCCGCATTTGCGGACGGCGCTGCGGGAGCCTGCGGTTTTGCGCCGCAGCCTGTTACACATGTGAATGCTAAAGCCGTGCTTAATAAAATTGCTGTGATTTTCTTACCTTTCATAATGCGTCCTCCTTTTTAAATGTGTAGAAAAGTGTTTCGGATTTAGGTGGGTTATTGAGAACGTGAAGCGTTCTCCGAACCATGTGCACATGCACCCGGCCCGCTATATTGAATGACGGCTTTCAGCGTTTTCTCGGACAAGGATGTGATCGACTGGCTTTCCATCGTTCTGACGTACGTGTCAAGCTGATCTTTCAACGGCTCCGTAAACTTGCGGTCAAGTGCGCCGGAGCCTAGCATAACGCCGTATGCATGTCCGATGGGTCCGCCGGTGCAATCGTTATCCTGTCCCGCCATCATTAATATCGTCATTGCCTTCTGAAAGTCGTTTCCGGCGAAATAGACTGCCACGACTTCCGCCGCAAGATTCGGGTAGGTATGTACCCAGTTATATTCTTTGTATTTTGCCTCACATAATTCGCACGCCTGTCTGTAATTCTCCGATTGCCCGCAGGCTTTGTAAGCATAATCGAGGACGGAGTAGAATTCGCTGTCTGCCGGAATTGCTTTCATAGCCTTCGTGAGAACAACCCGCATATCTGTTTCTACATATGCCATGGAAACGATGACAGCGTTAAAAACTTCTGCAAGGATTCCGTTATTATGGTGAGAGATCCTGCCATCTTTCCAGGCGAGTTCGGCAGCTTTCCGGGGATTGCCCGGCGCCAGTGCTCCACAGACCGCGGCCCGCATGGCGGCGCCGATCATCTCCCGGTAGGGGTTGGCCAGATATCCGCTTTGCGGCGGATAGATCCCGTTTCGCAGATGGTTTAGGGCAACTTCTTCTGCGGTATAAGCAAAGGGGATATATCCGACCCACTGGTCGGCGATATCTTCCGATGTAATCTCAAAACCTTTTTGGCAGAATGCTTCTAACAGCGCCAGCTCAAAGGTAATATCATCGTTGAGCGTTTCCGGCGGCTTCACGTAGTCTGTGATCTCGCCAAACACCTCCCATATTCTGGAAGACTTAAAACCTTCTATTGCCGTGCCGAGAGCAGAACCGATAATCTCGCCAAGCCATCCGCCGTGAATCTGCTCGAACAATCTCTTATCATCAGGCAGATGATAATCGGGATATTCCGGAAGCTCTACAGCTTTCTCATACTGTTCAAAATCTTCATAGATTGTGTAGGACCAGTAAGGGTGGCCGGCAATTTTCTCCGATTCGGCCAAGGCCTTAAATACGCGGGCGTTAATGATCTGAAGGCGTATCAGATCGTCTTTATCTATGGCATCGAATGCCTGCGGAATCAGGAGTTCGGCCGATTCCACATCATATCCCATGTTTTTCATGCTTGATATGGCACCCAGCATTTTAGAATAGGGAGCTTTGGACTCCGGAAGAGGTTTCTTCCACGCTCCTTTTCCGTTTTCGAGCATTTGCGCCGCTTCTTCCAGCATTTTCCCTTCCAGAAGAGAGTCCCACTGAATCAGGTCGGTTCTGTTCTTTACGGGCATAGCGCCGCAGAACATTTCATAATCATATTCCCATGCGTGCTTCATTTTTCCTCCATTTCTGCGCTGCTTTCGTCTTGGTTTGAGTCGGGCATCATGTCAGCGAGTTTGCGGCAGGCAGCGCGCAGATACAAATCTCGCGGTTGATCATTCTAATGTGCAATCTGTTCGGCCATCTTACGACACACTTCCGAATGATCCGGAATGCTTGGTGACGCACCGTGTCTGCTTACTGACAGGGAGCTTGCAAGACTGGCGTATTTCATGGCTTCCTGTGGAGAAGTGCCGCGGGCGATTCCGGCAAGAAAGTATCCGGTAAAAGTATCCCCGGCGCCGGTAGTATCAATCACGTCTGTCCGGAAGATTTCCTGATAAAACATGACCGATGCATCTGCGTAAAAGGAACCTTTGTCCCCTAAAGTCAGCACGAAGACGGATTCCGGATATTTTTTTCGCAGTTCCTGCAGGATCTCTTCTGCATCTTCTGTGTGTGTGTCTGCCAGTTTTCTGCCTTCTACTTCGTTGAGTATAAAGTAATCAGTTCTCCGCAGATTATAATGGCCGATTGAGCCGCTTATAGGGGAGGGATTGAATGCAACCGTGAGTCCCCTTTCCTTGGCTTGCTCCAAGGCGTATGATACGTTGGATATTTCATTCTGCAAAAGCAGCATGTCTCCCCGATTGAAATGGTTTAACACTTGATCTATGTATTCCGGGGTCACATAGCTGTTAGCGCCGCCGAAGATCATGATTTTATTCTGCCCGTCACGGTTGACCTGGATGACGGCGTGTCCGGATAGTTCCTGATTTTTGCGGATCAGTTCTGTTTTGACGCCTGCTTTTTTAAGCGTTTTCAACAGGACATCGCCATCCTGCCCGACACATCCGGCATGGAAGACGTCGGCGCCTGCTTTTGCCAGGGCGATGGACTGATTCAGACCTTTTCCACCGCAGAATTCTTCGTATGCTATCGCCTGAATGGTTTCACCCGCTTCCGCGAAATGATCTACTGTGTAAGTTTTGTCGATGTTCAGAGAGCCTAAATTTAATACTTTCATGCAACCTCCCATAAGAAACAGTTTTCCGAAACAGTTTTCTTATACATAAAATACCATTGCATTTATGATATGTCAATACATTTTGTGCAGTTTACATATTTTACCGAAACATGCAAATCATCTTTTAATTTGGAGGTTTTTCACTTATAATGGATTTACAGACGGGAGGAGGGACAGCTTCATGAATATACGTGAACTTGCGGAACTTGCCGGCGTCTCGGCATCTACGGTTTCCAAGATTATGAATAATAAAGACAGCAGCATCAGTCCGTCAACAAGAGAACGTGTATTACAGATTGCAAAACAGTATAATTATCAGTCCTACTCGTCCCTGATCGATAAGGGAACGACAACGCTGACTCTCGGCGTTGTGTTTCGTTGCGCTTCCGGCATTAATATGACATTAAACGGTATACTGAAGGCGGCACAGGATGCCGGATATACGGTTATGCTTCGCGAAAGTGGTGATGATCTTGAGAAAGAGGCAAGAAATATCTCAGTCCTTTGTTCCCACCATGTGGATGGGATGCTATGGGAATTTGTGGATTCAGCAAGTGCAGAGCAGCTGCAGGTTCTTTCGCAAAATAATATTCCGTCTGTGATTTTTCATTCGGGTCATGAGGGTGCCGCCAATATAGACTATGAAGAATTGGGTTATAACGCTGTGCAGACGCTGATTGATGCGGGGCATACGGGAATAGCATGTATTAACACACAGGGGACCGGGATGAAGGCGTTTGTGGAAGGATATCGCCAATGTCTGTTTCAAAACCATATTCCGCTGGAAGAGGAACTGGTTTACGATCAAATCGACAGCACACTGGCGCATAAGATATCGTCTCACGCGATCAGCGGCGTTGTATGTTCCTGCTATGCAGCGGCGGCAAGTCTCTATGATGCCGTAAGTAAGCTGCACTACGAGATTCCGTATGACATTTCTCTTGTCTCGTTGAGAGATGATTTGTGGGAAAAGGACGTGCTGCGGCCGATTTCCACCTTTACGATTCCCCATTATGAGTTTGGGGAGTATCTATGTAACAGGCTGATCGGTGAAATTGAAAGAGGAGAGAAATCGTTTCCGCCGTTCTGCAAGTCTGTTATGCTGGATAATGAAGATTCAGTCGGTATTCCGTACAATAATCATTCTAAGAAGATCACAGTCATAGGGAGCATTAATATAGACAATTATCTGAAAATGAGTGTGCTTCCGCGCACCGGAAAGACGGTTAACTCCTCTCTTTCCGCTTCTTATGTAGGGGGAAAGGCGATCAATGAGGCTGTAGGAGTCGCAAAGCTGGGGCATAGAGTTTCCGTGATCGGACGCGTAGGAAATGATGTGGATTCTGATTTGGTTTTTCAGGAGTTGAACGCACAGGGAGTTGATGCAATCGGTGTGAAACGATGTTCCGGATACCGGACCGGTCAGGCGTATATTTTTGTACAGAGTGACGGCGACTCCATGATATCTATTATGTCCGGGGCAAATGAGGCTCTTACCGCGAAGGATATATGCGAATCTGAGCGCATCTTTGAGAATGCTGCATTTTGTCTGGTTCAGACGGAAATTCCTATGGAAACCGTGGTGGAAGCATGCCGGATTGCCAGGAGATATGGTGCGCAGACAATTTTAAAACCGGTTGCATGCGGTGTCCTTCCGACAGCACTTCTAGAAAATGTTGACGTGATTGTGCCGAATGCGGAGGAAATTGCTGCAATCTGTCCGTTTGCGGGCGATATGGACAAACAGGCCGAGTATCTTCTGGAACAAGGGGTAGGCATGGTTATTGTCACGCTCGGAGCGGCGGGATGTTTTGTGAAGACGAGGCAGGCAGCGGAATATTTCCCGGCGGTGCCCTTTGATGTGATAGACGCTTCAGGTGCAGCGGATGCCTTTATCAGCGCATTTGCTTCCTATCTGCTTGACGGACATACCTTATATGCGGCGGTTAAAATTGCTTCCTATGCAGCCGGATTCAGTATCTCGAGAGAAGGTGTGGCACCGGCTTTGATTGATAAAAATACGCTGGAGGCTTATATTATGCAGAGAGAGCCGGAATTGCTGCAGATGGTAAAATAGTCTGTTAGTAACAGTTTAGCCTTGCACTATTCCGCGAGTAAAATCGCTCTCTATGCGATTTTGCGAGTTGTGAATGCGCCAAATGTGACTTTGGAACATTATGTGTACATCAGAAGTGACAGTGAAGCCGAAGGCTGAACTGATACTTCTGTCAGTGTGCTTGGCGTATTTGGAATAGATCGGGGAATTTCTCATAACGATAAAAAGAAGGAGGCTGCGTATGAAACTACTGGTGATCGGGGGTGTGGCGGCAGGAACGAAGGCTGCCGCGAAATATAAGCGGGTGAATCCCGAAGCGGAGGTGACGATCGTCACCAAAGGAAAAGACATATCCTATGCGGGATGCGGACTGCCGTATTATGTGGGCGGTGCAATCCCTGACAAAGAACAGCTGATTGTGAATACACCGGAGAAATACAGTGCGCTGACCGGCGCGAAGGTGTACCCGCAGAGAGAAGTGACAGCGCTTGACACGGCAGGAAAGAAAGCGACGGCGAAGAATATCCGCACGGGAGCGGAAGAAATCTATGAGTATGATAAATGTATTGTGGCTGTCGGTGCGTCTCCGGTGGTACCGCCGCTTCCGGGCTTAAGCCTGCCGGGTGTGTTCGTGATGCGTACACCGGAAGATGCGATTGAAACGAGAGATTATATTGCGAGAGACCACGTGAAGCGTGCGGTAGTCGTGGGCGGCGGATTTATCGGTCTGGAAGTGGCTGAGAATCTGCTGGAAAAAGGATTAGAAGTGACATTGATCGATATGGCGCCTCAGATCATGCCGGGCTTCGATCATGAGATGGCGGATTATGCGGTACGGCATCTTGCGAAAAAGGGTATCAAGGTGATGACGGGCACGAAGCTGGAAGGCGTGACGGGAGAAGAGCGTGCGGAAGGCGTGCAGACAGACAAGGGTCTGCTTGCGGCTGATGTGGTGATTCTGTCTATCGGTATCCGTCCGAATACCGGATTTTTGCAGGATACGGGCATAGAGATGTTTAAGGGGACGATTCTGGTGGATGACCGGATGGCCACTAATGTGGCGGATGTCTATGCGGCGGGAGACTGCGCGATGGTGAAAAACCGTCTCACCGGAGAGAGACAGTGGTCGCCTATGGGTTCTTCCGCCAATATGGAAGGACGTACTCTTGCCCTTGCGCTGGGCGGCAGAGAAGTGTCCTATCCGGGTGTATTGGGAACCGGTGTGGTGAAACTGCCCGGACTGTCGGGCGGCAGAACCGGACTGTCGGAGGAACAGGCGAAGGCGGCAGGTTATGAACCGGTCTGCGTTCTGGCAGTGACTGACGATAAAGCCCATTATTATCCCGGAAGCGCGTGGTTTGCCATCAAGCTGGTGGCGGACAGGGATACCCATAAATTGCTGGGTGTGCAGGTACTCGGACCAGGTGCGGTAGATAAAGTGACGGACATCGGTGTGATGGCAGTGACATTTGGTGCAGCATTGGAGCAGATGACCTGCCTGGATCTGTCCTACGCACCGCCTTTCTCGACAGCGATCCATCCATTTGTGCAGGCGGTACATATGCTGCTCAACAAGATACACGGGGATCTGGACAGCTTCACGCCTGCGGAATATCTGGCCGGCGCGGCGGAAGGCTACCGGGTGATAGACGTTCATCCCGTGGGTCCCAGCATTCCGGGCGCGACTTATGTGGATCTGCTGAAAGTCAAAGGAGAAGTTCCGGGAATTGCAAAGGATGAGAAACTTCTGCTTGTCTGTGCAAAGGGCAAGAGAGGATATCTGCTGCAGAACAGGCTGAAACGCTATGGCTATACGAATACAAAAGTGCTGGAAGGCGCTTCATTCTTCAATGTGGTCAAAGCGGCGGGCACGCCCGGCGTGGTGACAATTCCGGCAGAGGAAATTACCCGTGTGAAAGCGCTTGGCTGCCTGCACAATAAAGGAACAGATAATTTCAACGTCCGTGTCATAACAAGAAACGGTAAGATTACAGCGGCGGAACATAAGAAGATCGCGGAGGCGGCGGAAAGGTTCGGAAGCGGCGACGTGGTCATGACGACACGCCTGACAATGGAGATTGTAGGCGTACCTTTTGACAGAATAGAAGAACTGCGTGCCTTTCTGGCGCAGGAAGGACTGGAGACCGGCGGAACAGGTTCTAAAGTGCGTCCCGTCGTTGCCTGCAAGGGAACGACCTGCCAGTATGGCCTGCTGGATTCCTACGATTTGTCAGAGAAGATCCATGAGCGGTTTTTCCATGGCTATGCGGACGTCAAACTGCCGCATAAGTTTAAGATTGCAATAGGCGGCTGCCCGAATAACTGCGTGAAACCGGATCTGAATGATTTTGGCATTGTGGGTCAGAAAGTTCCGGTGATTGATCTGGAGAAATGCCGCGGCTGCGGTAAATGTCAGGTTTCGCTGGCATGTCCGGTGGGCGCGTCCCAGGTAGTGGACGGCAAGCTGGTGATCGATCCCGATCAGTGTAATAACTGCGGCCGCTGCGTGGGCAAATGCCCGTTTAAGGCAGCGGAGGAGAGCGCTTACGGCTACCGCATCTACATCGGCGGACGCTGGGGCAAGAGAGTTGCGCAGGGGCAGAAGCTGGATAAGATTTTCCTGGATGAGGAAGAAGTTCTCTCCGTATTAGAGAAAGCGATTCTGCTGTTCCGCGAACAGGGTAAGACGGGCGAGCGCTTCGCGGATACGATCAGCAGGATCGGTTTTGAGAATGTGCAGGCGCAGCTTATGTCGGATGAGATTCTGAAGTATAAGGACGATATTCTGAATGCGAAGATGCATATGAAGGGCGGGGCGACCTGTTAAGAAGACATGGAGTTATACTAAGACGGCATACTACGCCGTCTAAGTATAACTATGCCATGTCTGGAAGAATGCCGCCAGCGGCGTGCATTCTTCCTGTATTGCGTAAGACATGAAAGGGTATTACGGAGGCGGCAGGCATTTTTAAGAAGGAAAAACAAAGAGATGGAGTGTATTAGCATCAGTCACAAGACTGCGCGGTCTGCAGACAGGCAGAAATGCTGTATTCCGAAGGAAAAAACTGAGGATTATCTGAGAGAGATTATGAAGCTGGACAGGGTGGACGAATGTGTCCTCCTGTCCACTTGCAATCGCACGGAGCTGTATGTGCAGGGCGAAGAGAACAGTTTCGGCGGACTGGAGTATGTCATGGCGAAGGCGGCGGGAAGCGATGCGACATGGCTTCGGGGCATAGTCAGAAGATATCAGGGAAAGAAGGCGATCCGGCATCTTTTCCGGGTGGTCTGCGGTATGGAGTCCATGGTCATCGGAGAGGATGAGATCCTGGGACAGGTGCGGGATGCCTATACATACGCTCAGGAGGCGGGCTGTACCGGTTATGAGTTAAACAGTATTTTTCAGGCGGCGCTGGCATGTGCCAAACGGGTGAAGACAGAGACACTGCTCTCTAAGACATCCGTATCCGTGGCGACACTGGCGGCGAATGAAGTGTTCCGGCTGCCCCTGCCGCACAAGACGGTGCTTCTGATCGGCAGCAGCGGACAGATGGGCGGCATTATCCTGAAAGATCTGTTGAGCAGAGAAGAGATTCACGTGATCGCTACTGTCAGATCCCATAACGGGATATACCAGAGCAGTCATGCCCGTGTGGAAAATGTCGATTATCAGAACCGGTATGATTATCTGGATGAGGCGGACGTCATTATTTCCGCGACATCCAGCCCGCATTATACGCTGACGGCGGATCGGGTGCGCAAATCTGTGAAGGGCGTGAAAGAACGGCTTTTCCTGGATATCTCCATGCCGCCGGATATCGACGAGGATATCGCGGACGTAGAAGGCTGCCGCCTGACCGCGCTGGATGATATCCATAAGCTTGCGGAAGAGAATAACCGATTGAAACAGCAGGCGATTGTGGATGCAGAAGAGATTCTTGAGGAAGATCTGGAAAAAATATGCAAAACGCTTTCGTTCCACCGGTTTACGCATACCCATGCCGACTGGAAGGAAAGGTATGTGGACTGCCCGGCGGAAAAGCTCATCTATCTGCTGCGGGACAGGCTTGACAGCGTGACGTTTGAGGCGGTCCTGACAGCGCTGGACAGGTAAGGGTCTATACGTGCAGAACCGCTTTCTCCAGGCGCAGCAGCGCTAGCTTTCTGTCGGTTCCGCCGGCATATCCGGTCAGGCTTCCGTCTGTACCGATGACTCTGTGGCAAGGAACGATAACAGATATTTTATTGTGTCCCACTGCGCCGCCGACTGCCTGCGCGGACATGCGGGAAAGACCTTTTTGGACGGCGATTTCTTTCGCAATTTCCCCGTAAGTGACGGTTTTTCCGTAGGGGATCTTTAACAGGATGGCCCAGACCGCGAGCTGAAAGGGCGTGCCTGTCATGTGAAGCGGCGGCAGGAAATCAGGTTCTTTGCCCGAAAAATACACTGCCAGCCATTCTTTTGTCTGGTCGTGGACAGGTGTATTCTTTTCTTCCCGTTCCGGATCCAGTCCTGCGGCATAGTATTTTGCGCCGTCAAACCATGCTCCGGTCAAACCGGTTTCGTCGGCGGCAAGGAGAATCCCGCCGAACGGGGAACGGTAATGGCTGATATACTGCATCTGGCGTACCTCCTGATCATTTTGCTTTGGGTTTATAATAAGCATAGCATGATTCTTATGGCTTAGCCAGTCTCCTGATTGCAGCCGGAAAATAGGAAGGCTCTTATCGCTGCCGCCAGCAGGCGTTTGAGTGAAGCACAGAAAGCTATAATAGGAAGGAAACCGGTTTTTAACGGTTATGGTATAGGTGGCTGAGGATATGAAAATACAAATCAGGAGCATAGACGGGGACTTTTCCGTCTGCAAGGTCTCAGATTATTCACAGGTAAATCTCCGTGCAGAATACTGTTTCTTAGGGAAAACAGAGGAAGAAAATTCACTGGTCTGTCTGACAAAGGACGTCCCGGATAACGTTAGCGAGCGGGAAGACGGCTGGAAAGCATTTCGGATACAGGGCGTGCTGGATTTTTCATTGATAGGCATCTTATCTGAAATATCAACGCTGCTGGCAGAGAACCGGATCGGGATTTTTGCCATATCGACTTACAACACGGATTACATTCTGACGAAGCGCGACAATTATGAAAAGGCGATGCGGGTATTAGAAGACGCCGGATATGCGCAGAAAGACAACAGAATCAAAAACGCTTCGGGACATACGACAGAGATCAGACCTGTTGTAAGCACGGATGACTGGATGGCAATCAGTCATGTCTATGAGCAGAGTTGGAAATATGCCTATCGCGGTATCATTCCCGATACATGGCTTGCACGGATTCCATCGGGGCAGTGGGCCAATGGACTTAAAGCCCCGGACCGCTTGTCTCTGCTGCTGCTCGAGGATGGAAAGATATGCGGTTCGGCCTCCTATAGTCATGCAAGAATGGAAGAGATGAAGGGCTATGGCGAGATTATTTCGATCTATCTGCTGCCGGAAGTGATGCACAAGGGTTATGGATATCAGTTAATGCAGGCTGTGATTTCTGAATTATATGATATGGGTTATCAGAAAGTCTATTTGTGGGTTCTGGAGGAAAATAAGAATGCCCGCCGGTTTTATGAGCGGTTCGGATTCGTACAGAAGGACTGGCGGCAGATGGATATTTATGACGGAAAAGAAGTGGCGGAGCTGATGTATGTGTATGAGATAGAGTGATATAGAATATGACAGTCACCGTCATTTCCCTTCCCTGATGGCGTTGTGCAGTCCGGAAAATACTTCTTCGTAACGGTTACAATCCTTTAGGGCACAACCGTCACGTGAAGGGTTAAGGGGATATCTTGATTTTCATAGCAAAATCAGTAGAAGTTCTATATGCTGCATCGTCCGCTTTCCCTTTTTGACGCGGTTCTGGTCATTACATAGTCCGGCAGCAGGTTTTACGATATCGTAAATACATTATAGCAAAGAGACAGGAAACAGGTTTGATATTTTGAGTAAAATAATTCATAAAAAATTATAATCCTGACAAAATATATTTACAATTTCGAAAATTATATGCTATAGTAATGAAAAGCATATTTTCTACATATAACAGATCATTAATTTCTATATTAAATTCTAAGTTTCAGAAAATCCATGCTTTGTTCCCAATTATTAATTGCAGAAGCAGGGGAGTCTGAAACAGTTCTCCTGTGCCGGACAGTCCGATTCAGTTTGAAAAAGGTCTGTCAATCATCAAAGGAGGACATTAGATGAACGCAACAGATGTACAACGTAACTTTAAAGACACAGTATTCCGTATGCTTTTTAGGGAAAAGAAAAACCTGCTGAATCTGTACAATGCACTGAACAGAACGACATATACAAATACAGATGATCTGGAAATCACGACACTGGAAAATGCAGTTTATATGAATTATAAAAATGATATTTCCTTTGTGTTTGACTTTGAGTTAATGCTCTATGAACATCAGTCTACATACAATCCTAACATGCCGTTGCGGGATCTGCTTTATGTGAGCAGTGTATTACATAATCGGGTCAAAAATGAGAACCTCTATAGTAAGAAGCTCATTAAAATTCCGACGCCGCAATTTGTTGTATTTTATAATGGAGTGGACTCTCAGCCGGAGCAGCAGATCCTTCGGCTGTCAGATGCTTTTGACAAAAGACAGGAGAGGCCGGCGCTGGAACTGGCGGTACTGGTTTACAATATCAATTTAGGACACAATCAGGAATTACTGGATACATGCTGCCTGTTAAAAGAGTATGCGCAGTATGTGGAACAGGTCAGGACTTTTGCAAAGGAAATGTCTTTTGCGGAGGCAGTCGAGCAGGCAGTGGAACATTGTATCAGAAACGGAATACTTTCGGATTTTTTATCTGAAAACCGGGCGGAGGCGATCGCAGTGAGTATTTTTGAGTACGATGAAGAGAAGCATATACAGAGC
>CALGVA010000053.1 GCA_937920345.1 uncultured Lachnospiraceae bacterium | reverse complement strand
TAAGTACATATTCGCTCTAAACCGGGGATATATCCAGTTATATATAAGCCATAATATACACAATTATCTGCGGAATGGATTGTGTATTTTATTCCATGCTGCAGCGGTGTATCGTGGCAAGTATCTCTTCCTGCTCTGTCAGATCCACTCCCATGCTTTCCAAGGCTTCCCTCGTTCCGCAGTCGGGACAAATGTAAGATTGGTTATCATATCTTGATAATGCGGGAACACCGTGATAGGTGCATCCGCATTTCGGGCATTTCTTTATCTGAATTAATTTGCATCCCATTCCCGTGCCTCCTTCCCTGCTTTCCTTACCGCATCCGCCTGTGCTTCTGCAAGGCAGTGTTCATCAAATCCGAAATCAAGGTATCCCTGAAGGCAGGTGCTGACATAGCGGAGCGTGGGAACTCCTATCTTCCTGTTCTCGTGCATGATGTAAACAAATACTTTCCTTCTGCGGATTTTTCCCGTCCTGATGCCCCTGATTGGAAGCACCATCTCCGTTTTATAATAAAAGGCCGGGCAGCCCTCGTAGCGGTCCAGAGCCGCCTCGTCTGTCTCCGAGACCTCCCACACCCCGACGGGAACGCAGCCGTCTTTCTTCGGCTCAATGGTCAGGTAAGCCCCCGTCAGGCTTCCCTTAAAGAGCAGTCCGTAGCCGGGGATTTCCGAAGTGCCGATTATCCTTGCATCCGGGCATCTGAGTCTCATCTGCCTCACATTAAGGTTGCTGCCATATGCTATGTAATATCTTTTCTCCATGCTTCATCCATCCTTTCTGAAGGGTGTTCCCTTCTACCGCCTTAAGACCGCCGTAGCGGTCAGGTGCGGGCCTCAAAGCTGAGTCCTTCAAGCTGCCCTTCCGTTTCGGAAGGCCGTGTCTCCTGCAAGCCTCTTTGTAAGAAGCTCCCTTGCTGTCTTGAATTCATCCCCGATGAAGCCGAGGCGGAGGAGCCAAGTCCTCATTGCGTATTTCGGATTTTCGTTCTGCTGCGGTCTTGGGCTTGCCGTCCTTACCTCCTTAGCCATCTGGCTGAGTGCGAGGCATAGCTGGATGTAACTCTTGAGCTGCCCTGCGTGGAGTCCGTTCAGTTTTCCGTCTGCCGGGGCATCGAATTGGAAAAGCCTGAACTCGACCGTCCCCTTCGTGAAGGTTGCGTGAAGGTTGAGCATATGGTAGCGGCTGTCGTTGTAATGGGCATCCCTGCCGTATCCCGCATTTTGGCTCGTGTACCAGATGTCCGCAAGTTTCGCCATCGTCTTTGGCTTTCTTCTGTTGAGGGTTTCCAAAAACCGTGGATCAACCGTGCGGCAGTAGCGGCTTATCCTTCCCCTGTCAAGGTTTAAGGCATCTGCCAGAAGGCTCTCATGGCTTGCCATGATGTTTGCGAGGTTTCTTAAAGTCTGCGGTGTGTGTCCCTTTGCGCCGATGTGGATGTGGACTCCGCATCCTCTCGTGGCATCGCTCTTTGCTCCTGCGTGTCTGAGCTTCCTGATTACCTCCTGCAGGGTTTCAATGTCCCCATAGGTAAGGATCGGCGTTACCAATTCGCATTTTTTGCTGTCCGGCCCCTGAATGCTCACATCCTTTTGGAATTTCCATTCCCTTCCGTCTCCGTCCCAAGCCGACCATGTTTCGTATCCGTTTCTCCTTGCCGTGTATTCGTATCTCCCTGTTCCGAAAAAGTCTGCTGCGGTCTTTGCTGCATCCTCCCTTGTGATGTTGTTCATTTCGACCTCAACTCCGATGGTCTGTTTCTTCATTTCCGTAATCTGGTTTGCTGTCCTTTCGTTCATGGCTTCTGCCTCCTTGTGTGTTTTCCCTTTCGGTACTCTATATATCACTCTGAACGGACATATTATCCAGTTATTTCCCGCCATAAATGTAACAAATATCAGCGGGGTAAATTGTACATTTTAGCCTTTCAGCTGCCGCCCTTTTCCTGTTCTTCCAGTGCCTCCATGACCTTCTCCAACTCCCCTTCAGACAGCTTCTGCAGCCTGTGCCAAAGGAGCGCTTCCTCCTCGCTGTGGAACACGGGACGGGGCTGCTCTTCAAAACCCAAAAGATAATCGTTGCTCACGCCGAAACAGTCACTGACTGCCAGTGCCTCTTCCACCCTGACTTTTGCACATCCATTCTCGATTTTTTTAAGCCTGTTTAATTTAATCCCCGTCTTCTCTGCAAATTCCTCTTCCGAGAGTTTCAGGATTTCCCGAAACTCCTTAAAGCGCCTGTTTACAATCTCCATAATATCCAATCCTTTCACTGATTTTGGTACTGCTGCCATCATATCCCTGTGGAAATCTTTTCACAGCTGTCCTCCCCGTAAACGATGCCGAGATGATTCCCCGTATCCCAAGCAACATGGATTGTACCCGTATCATCGACACTCTCAACCGTTCCCCCCGTCCCTACAGGGATATCCCTGTAAGGATCATCCATGTGCAGCAGCCTTACCCTGCTCCCTTTGGGATATTCAGCTTTAATCCTGTCCACAATCTCCCGCTTTGGAAAAATCATGTCACTCCACCCCGCTTTCCGCAGCTTCCTTCTTTGCTTTCTGTCTCTCGTTCCATTTCTGCCTGTCGGCATCCGTCCTGAATGCCGTATGCCCCTTCAGATTCTCAAGCAGTGCCTTCCTTGTTTCTTTGGCATCATTCCCGTCAAATCCGAGCCGCACCAGCCAAACCCTCATATAATATTTTTCATTCTCCTCGATGGTCTCCTTCGGCGATATGCGTTTCTGTCCCTTCGCCTGTTTTACCATCGCCGCCGCAAGTTCTGCGTAGGCTTTTACCTTCGTGGAATCCCCGCTGTAAGGAAAGCCTGAAAAAACAATGCACCCATCTTCAAAGGAAAAACCGAATCCGTAACCTTCCGTCTGCATGATGTGGGCTGCCGCCTCCTCCGCAGTGGTAAATTGTGTGTTTTCCAAAGAATTGATGAGTGCATCGCTAACCTTAAACCTTTCTGCCCCGACTGCCCTGTTTATGAGGTACTGCTTTGCATGGAGCAGGTTTACGGTGTTTATGACCGCCTGTGTGCTGTCCGTCCCAAGGGGTATTTTTATTGTGGTGCTGTCCGCACCGGCTTCTGTTTCGGCTTCCTCTGTTTCTGCACCAAAGCCCTGTGCGGCAAGCATCGCCTCAAGCTCTCCTGACTTTTCTTCGTTTTCCGTGGAAACGGTGCTGTCCCTGTCCACCATAAAGTCCCCGATTCGGTATGCGAATGTCGGCGGTCCGAGGTAAACGCTCCGTTCCCCTGTGAACTGTTCAATTGCCTTCACTAAATCTTTTCTGTTTGCTGCTGTTGTTTTAATCTCCATAGCCCGTGCCTCCTTTTCTTTTGGTAGTATGCATATTACCTCTGAAAGCACATTATATCCAGTCAATTCTGCATATATTTTCAATTAATTTCTGGATTCTGGCAGTGCCATCGCCACCGCAAAGGCCACCGTTGCCGTGACCGCATTTCCGGCCTGTTTGTAAAGCTGTGCATCGGAATTGACGGCAGCCGCCCTCTCGAACAGTTCATCAGAAAATCCCTGCAGACGGAAACACTCCTTCGGTGTCAGCCTTCGGATACGCCCGCTTCTTCCTAGCGTACCCATCTGCCCGGAGCAGTCAAGTGTCTGCGAGCATCCTTTTCCGACACGTCCCCTTCTCGTGGGGCTTTCAGGATAAGCGAGGCTGATTCCGTCACCGGGGCGGGCTTCATCATATCCCTGCTTTGTGCCGTTCCGCACTTTAAGCGGCGGATCTCCGCAGTCCCCAAGAAACACACCGTGCCGGTCCTGCGAGGTCAGCGTAAACATCGGCTCGCCGTCTTCCTTCATCCGTCTTCCGTTCTGCCGTTTCTCCATCCTCTCCGGGGTAAGCACCGGACGGACCTCAAGCACCGCCGAGTTCATTGCAGTATGGTTGGTCATCCCCGCCGTATACCTTGCAGTCAGGCAGCGGGCTGTCTCCGTAATCTTCGGTGAGTGGTTGCACTGGTCAATGAATTTATAATCCTTATCTCCTTCCACCACTGCATTTGTGGTTTGATTTCTGTTAATCCCACGGTAGTCGCTTGCCGCAATGGCTCCGGCATTCTTCCTTTCCCCGACCACGCCGTCTTTCCTGTTGTAACCGACAAGGTAAAGCCCTGTCTTCGCTCCCACACCCCCGGCGTTGCCCACGAGCGTGGCAGATACCCCGTCCGTTCCATAGACACGGTATCCCTGCATCCCGCCTATAAGCTGGTTAAGAGCTGCTGCGTTTTCTCCGCAGACAGATAATATTTCTCGTCTACCTCTGCTTCTAAGATTTGCGATAATAAACACACGCTCCCTGTTCTGGGGGACTCCGAAGTCTTTTGAATTAAGCACCTGCCACCGGCAGTCATACCCTGCTTCGTCCATTTCAGACAGAACGGAGGCAAAGTCGAATCCTGAATTAATAGATAGCAGGTTCTTAACGTTCTCAACAAGAAGGTATGTGGGCTTATCACTTTCTTCTTTGCCTTTGATGAGGTCAATAATGTTGAAATATATTCCACTTCTTTTTCCGACCAGTCCCCGCTGCTTCCCTGCGACTGAGATATCTTGGCAGGGGAATCCGAAACACCAGATGTCTGCATAGGGGACATCTTCACTCTTGAGTTTTGTGACATCATCTGCTTTCCACTCTCCTTCCGTATCATACATTGCTTCATATGAAGCCCTTGCAAATTTGTCATATTCACAATATCCGACACATTTATGCCCGGCGGTTTCAAGACCGAGCCGGAAACCGCCGATGCCTGAACATAAATCAAGGAAGGTCATCTGCTTCATCACAGCCACCTCCCCTGAACAGTTCCGTATATTTTACCTCTGCCCCGTCACGGATTATGCTTATTCCGTCCGTACTCCCCCTCTGTTCAATATATCTGTTGACAATGACATCAACGAACTTCTCCTCCAGCTCTATGCCGTAACAGATGCGCCCGGTCTGCTCACACGCCATAAGGGTGGAGCCGGAGCCGAGGAACGGATCAAGCACAATGCAGTTGGACATACACGAATTCTGAATCGGGTACGCCATCAGTGCCACCGGCTTCATGGTCGGATGCTCTTTGGAAGATTTCGGACGGTCATACTCCCATATGGTTGTCTGCTTCCTGTCGGAATACCACTGGTGCTTCCCTCCTTTCTTCCAGCCGAACAGACACGGCTCATGCATCCATTGATACGGGCTTCTCCCAAGCACCAGTGCATTTTTCTTCCAGATGCAGCATCCGGACAGGTAAAATCCTGCATCCTGAAATGCTTTTCTGAAATTTAGTCCTTCCGTGTCGGCATGGAACACATAAATGGAGGCATCCTGCTCCATCGACTGCTCCATATTTACAAAGGCGGCAAAGAGGAATTTATAAAAATCCTCCGATGCCATGTTATCATTTTTAATCTTCCCGGCTGTTTCTTCCACATTTACATTATAAGGCGGATCGGTCAGCACCATATTGGCACGCTTCCCATCCATCAGGATATTGTATGTCTCCGGCTTTATGGAATCGCCACATGCGACACGGTGTCTGCCGAGCAGCCAGACATCCCCCGCCTTTACTACGCACGGCTTTTTCAGCTCCGCATCCACATCAAAGTCATCCTCTTTGATTTTTTTGTCATGGACGGAATTAAAAAGCTGCTCGATTTCAGGCGGCTCAAAACCCGTAATGCCTACATCAAAGCTGCTGTCCTCCAAATCTTTGATGAGGTCAGCCAGAAGTTCCTTGTTCCATTCGCCCGTTATCTTGTTCAGTGCAATGTTGAGTGCCTTTTCCTTCGTCTTGTCAATGTCAATCACGATGCAGTCGATTTCATCATATCCGAGGCCGGCAAGCACCGTGGCTCTCTGGTGTCCACCGATAATAGTCATGTCTGCATTAACAATAATCGGTTCAACATATCCGAACTCCGTTATGGAGTTTTTGATTTTTTCATATTCCCTGTCACCCGGCTTCAGCTTTTTCCTCGGATTATATTCTGCCGGGATAAGCTCGCTTATTTTATGCTTCTCAAATTTCATCTTCTTCGTCCCTCCAAAATCTGTGTTTGATGTAGCAGTCATGGCTGCAATACTTCCTGTTCTTATTCCCATAGGAAATAAATTTCTTCCCACAGTTTTCACAGATACATTCATACGATGCCACCTCGCTCCTGTTCACTGCCTCAGGATGCTGCTTCCACCATGCCCTCCTGCATTTCTCACAGCAGAACTTCTTTGGTCTTCCCGTCTTTGGCTGTGCGACATCCCCTCCGCAGTACAGACAGGCTTCCCCGCTGTCCATCTTCATGCGGATGTTCTTTGTCAGTGCGGAAGCATATCCCGTGAGTCCGTGGCTCTTACAATAATTGCGTACAATATCACGGGACAGTCCTACCACCGTCCCGATTGATTTATAGCCGGCTCCCTTCAGCCTGAGTTCCGTTATCTGGTCTGCCTGTGCCTGTGTCATCCTTTCCCAACTCCTTTCACGGCATAATAAAAAGGCCAAAAAGCAGCGTTTTTCATGCTGTTTTCAGCCTTTTAAATAGCGTTTTACCTAATAATCCGGCAGAAAGGAACTTCCCTCTCTGCCCTTGCAGTATTATATTCTGCGAAAAATATCCCTCCCCCGGTATATCCCCCCTGTTTAATTCTGCGAAAATTCACGCAAAGGGGGCCATCGGTCTTCAGCCGGAAAGCTTCTGGAGATTTGACTTCCCCGCCCTCCGTCAGAAGCGGTACTCCGGGTTTGCATCCTCGTTCCATGTCTTTCGGTCATGGCACGGCTTGCAGAGGCTCTGCCAGTTGTTTTTGTCCCAAAAGAGGACATGGTTTCCTCGGTGCGGTCTTATATGGTCAACGACCGTTGCTTCCACCATCTTCCCTTCCTTCATGCAGCACACACAGTACGGATGCTGACGAAGGTATGAAAGCCTCGCCTTCTGCCACTTCCTGTCATACCCGCGCCTTCCGGCTCCCGGTCTTTCGCCACGGTGCTGTGCCTCATGCTGCTCACAGTAGTGCTTGCCGTATGGCACAATACTCGGACAGCCGGGATGTCCGCACGGGACATTCGGTCTCATCGGCATTGTATCCCTCCTCTCTATGTAACTGCGGCAGCGTGAAAGGATTGGAAAGCCGTCCGCCGCAGGGCATAAAGAAAAGAGGCCGAAGCCTCCTTCCTGTTGTTCCACCATAACAATACCACAATAAAATCCACAAGTCAGTAAACCAACAGTAAACACTTAGTAAACCACCACAGCGTAAGGGGGTATCTCATTCAGGAGGCAGCAGGTTTCTCAATGCCCTGTATGTAACCTGCATCATCTCCGACCAGTTCCTGCACTCCCTCTCCATGACCTCAAGCTGGAGCCTTAGTTTTTCCAGATGGAATTCCCCGCTGTAGCTGTAGAGGTTCTCCTCGGAATCAATCCTGTCAAAATCGAGATTTAAGCTGTCCGCCATGACGGCGTTCATGCATTCAAGATTTTCAGCCAATGCGCCGAGAATCAGCATTTCCAGTTCCCCTGCCGTGTGAAATGCCCTGAAAATCTCAAAATCACGGTATTTTCTGTCATAAACATAAAAGAGATGCGGACCATGTATGCCAATTGCTACATCCGCATCCCTTTCTTTAAAAAAATCACTGTACTTTCCGACTACTTCCCGGATTTTCTCTTTTTCCTCATTATTATCCATGACCATGTCTCCTTTTTTATTTTGGACTAATTGTAGTCCTTTTCCCCGTACATAGCCAGTCATTTTTTCAATTATATTCGCCAACAGCTCCTATCTGTATCAGAAGTGCCTTTGTTACCTGTTCCATAACGCCCTCATCGCTTACTTTTCCGATTTTCTCCCTCAGATTCCGCTTATCCACGGTTTCCACCTGTTCCGCCAAAGCCATGCTCGGTCTCGACAGCCCGCTTCCGAAAATCCTCACATGGGTAGGGAGATACCGCTTTTTCCATATCCTTGCCGTAAGCGGAACAACCGTTACCACGGGGGAATTTTTATTTGCCTTGTTATTGCTCACGATAAGTGCCGGTCGGAATCCGCCCTGCTTGCTGCCGTCGCCCTCACCAAAATCCACATAATAAATATCGCCTCTCATGCACATATGCCTCATCCTCCTCATCCAAGAATATAGGTTTCCGTCTGGCGGTCCCTCATTTCATACATCATATCCAGTTCCTTCATGGCGCTTTTCTTATATTTTGAAATCATTGTCCGACTTACGTGGTATTTTGATGTCATCATGTCCCAAGTCATGCCGCCGTCCAACAGATCCGTTATAATCCCCGGAAGCACACCCGGCAGTTTTGATACGCTGTCTATAAAAAAATCCAGTTCTTCCTTAAGATATTCATGCCGTTGGAGCAGGAAATCAAACCACTCGTCATTCTCCCTTTCCGCTATGTTCTTATAATTTAATGCCGCTTTTGCTGTTTTGTCGGAAAGGGTGCTGTTCTGTACCCTTTCCCCTTCCGGGTGGGAAAACTGCATCGCCTCAATGATATCGTTTTCATCCACGCCCTTAAAACGGCTCAGCTGGAATTCCGTGATCTGAAGTTCCCGTTTCATGTTCTTATATTCATTCATCATCTGCTCTGCCCGCATATTCCGCACCTCCAATCCTTGCCTTTACGGCGGCAATCAGCGACTCCTGCATATCGTCCTTTTCTTCCAGCGCCCTCATGATATCCTCATCCACGCTCTGCTCTGTCACCAGATGCTCGATGACAACCGTGTGTTTCTGCCCCTGTCTCCAAAGTCTCGCATTCAGCTGTTGGTACAGTTCAAGCGACCATATCGGAGAAAACCACACGATGGCGGAGCCGCCTTCCTGAAGATTCAGTCCGTGTCCTGCGGATGCAGGATGTATCAGCGCAACGGGTATCTTTCCGGCATTCCAGTCAGCAATGTCTTTCTTGGTGTCAATCTGCCGGACATCAAACCGTTTCATTATCCTCTCCCTGTCGTGCCGGTACCAGTAAGCAACAAGAAGCGGTTTCCCATTGGCTGCTTCAATCAGGTCTTCCAATGCATCCAGCTTCCTGTCATGGATTACCTTCACATTGCCGGATTCGTCATAAACCGCACCGTTTGAAAGCTGCTGCAGTTTGCCTGAAAGTGTGGCGGCATTGACTGCATCAATATCCTCCCCTTCCCCGAATCTTAAGATCATGTCCGTTTCCATCGTTTCGTACAGTTTCCTTTCCGCATCCGACAGTCTGACATACACCCTGTTATAGATACACTCCGGCATATCAAGATAATCTGCTGCTTTCATGGATATCGTAATATCCGATATCAGTTCATAGATTTTATCCTCTGCACCTTCCCTTGGTTTATAAGAATATATAATTTCCTGGTTGCGTTTGTCCGGCACAAAGAACCTGTCACGGAATCCCCCGATAAACCTTCCAAGCCTCTGTCCCATGTCGAGGATTCCGATTTCTGCCCATAAATCCATCGGATTGCCCGGTGTTCCCGTAAGTCCTACAATCCTTTGTGCCATCGGCCGCATTTTCTTTAATGCTTTAAATCTCTGTGCTTTTGACGATTTGAAGCTGGACAGTTCATCCACTACAATCATGTCAAAGCGCATTCCCTGTTCCCAAAGCCATACCACATTTTCACGGTTGATGATGTAGATGTCTGCCTTCCTTCCAAGTGCCGCTTCCCTCTGTACCCTGCTTCCCATTACCACTGAAAAGTTAATCCCTGCCAGATGCTCCCATTTTTCAATCTCTGCCGGCCAAGTATTCTCCGCCACCCTCTTTGGCGCAATCACAAGAATGCTTCCCACCGCAAAATAGTCAAACAGCAGATTCCAAAGCGCCGTAAGTGTAATGACCGTCTTCCCAAGCCCCATGTCGAGGATCAGGCAGCTTACCGGGTGTTCCAGAATGAACTCTGTCGCATACTGCTGATAATCATGTGCCTTGTATTTCATCCAAAATCCCTCCTATCATCTCCAAGCTGTCTGCCACATACACCGCAAAACCCAGTTTCTCCAATTGTTCCTTTCTCTTTTTCTGCAGCTCCCTTAAGTTCTTTCCGGGTGCTTTCAGTTCGACAAATGCCATCCTGCCGCCGGGCATAAGCACCAACCTGTCTGGAACTCCCGACATCCCCGGTGACACAAATTTAAATGCCAGTCCGCCCCGTGCCTTTGTCTCTTTTCTAAGCCGTTGTTCAATAATATTTTCCTGCAAAACCATTCCTCCGTTTCCCTTTGCTGTTTCCGAAGTGCAAAGAATCCTTTACGCGCATATGCGTGTTTTCCGTTTCTTTTTTAATGCCTTTTTATATTCTCAAATATGAAAAAATGGGAAACAGGGAAACTAAAGCCCCGCAGTCCTTATCTGCCAAGGTGTCAGCACCGTTTCCGACTAGCGTTGACCATTTGATTTCAGGAAACTCCGGCAACCGCCTTTTTTGTTTCCCTGTTTCCCTTCTAAATCTTCACAAAGGTTTTCTGCACCCCATAGAGGGGTATCCGCATTTTGCCGGAGGCATTTCCGTCATACCGCTTCCAGCCGCCGATTTTATTGATGATCCCCTCTATTTCATAAGAATCTGCTTTTTTGATATTCTGCCTTTCCTTGCCGAAACACTCGCACCATATTTCCATGATGCATACCCGCTCCCTTGTGACGGTTCCCCTGACACCGCTTGTATCAAACTCCCCTTCCCCAAGGAACGCCCTTCGCTGGTATAAATCCATTGTGTCCCAATTGTCGGGAAGGAGCCTTGCAAGGTACTCCTCCACGATTCCTTCACGGTCATCCGACTCCATCGCATCCTGCTGCATCTTATAGGCCTCTTCAGCTTCCTTCCCCTTAAGGAACAATTCCTCCCCACGGTTATACAGTTCGATTGCCTCTGCCCATATCTGGCCGACATCGCACACTTCCCAAGGGTGCATTTTGCCTGTTCCCGGAACATGGACGGGCCAGAATCTTCGGTTGCCCGTCACATCACGCAGGAAGCCGGACTCCGAGTTGGTGCTGCCCACGATGACACAGCTCCTCGGATGCGATTCCACATTCACGCCGTATGCCTGACGGAACTTGTCATCCTGACGGGACACAAAGGATTTGACGGTTTCCACATCCGTCTTTTTGATGCCGTTCATTTCCGAGATTTCCAGAATCCAATACCCCTGCAGCTTCTCAGCCGCAGTTTTGTCCCTCATGTCCGCAATGCTTAAGCTGTCCGAGAACCACTCCATTCCCAAAACGGAAAAGAAAGTGGATTTCCCCATTCCCTGCGGACCGTTCAGCACGAGGATGGAATCAAATTTTTTCCCCGGCTCAAAAATACGGGCTACCGCAGCAACTAAGGTCTTGCGGATGACCGCCCTCGTGTACGGCGTGTCTGCTGCACCAAAATAATCAATGAGGAGCGTGTCAATTCTCTCCTTCCCGTCCCATTTCAGGCACGAGAAATATTTTTTGATTGGATGGTACACCCTGTCGGATGACACCACCGCAAGCAGGGCATCCTTGAATTTGGTTGGAGACCATATCCCGTACACCCTCTCGAAATATACCTTTGCATTGGCAAGGTCTGAGTCGTTCCATCCGGGTTTTACCTGTGTCCACGGAAGCTCTCCGATGACATCAATGGTATCCTTGAACTCGTTGTAGACAATGTTCTGAAGGTTTGGATCATACTTAATAATGAGTGCGATATTGGTAAGGGTATCTTTTACCCTTCCCTGACGGTCGATGTCCAGTCTGCTCTGCCATTCCCCGTCAGGTTCTGCAAATTCCTCTGCCGCCGTATTCTGCCTTTCCCGTGCAAGAACTGCTTTGACCTTCCCGTCCTGTGAAGCAAAATCCTGCATTGCCTTGAAAGAAGGCAGCTTTCCGATTTCCGTATATTCATCAGCTTTAGCATCAAGATTTCCGAATTTATGGAGCCTTACCACATCAAAAGCATTCATGAGATTATTGCAGCACGGATCTGTTGCATGATGGCTGTATGCGAAAAGGTCATCATAGATTACCACTCCGGCAGAGGAATCCGCAGGAACATAGTCATACCTTCCGGGCATTGCACTGTGCTGGTACACATCCGGGATAAAAGTATCAATCGCTTCGGTAATGGAATATGCCCTGTTGAACGCACCGATAAGCCCTCCTTTTTCCAACGGATTCTCCTGCTTTTTAATGTTTCTTGTCACGACCGCCGCCTGACGGTTGCTTACAGGCCAAGATGATACATCCTTCCAGTCCTTATAGCGTGCAAGCACTTCATCGGGATTTACCAACGCACCGTCAATCTCCCTGAACACAAAATCCCCGTCAGCGGATGTGCTCGGCCAGTACATGAGTCTTGAAGGCTCATAGGTGGAATCATCAAACAGCTCAATTCCGATATCCTCTGCAATCTTTCTGCTTACAGCCCCGTACTCGTCCGGGGTAATCTCTCTGGAAATCGGGATAATAAGCCGCAGTCTCGGATTCTCCGGCGTGTGTTTGTGTGTGCTGTAAATCATCATCCTCATGTCAAAAAATATCTCAATTTCATCTATAATTCCCTCCGTCCCATAATCCATGTCCAGAGTGACCGCCGACCTTGAAATAACACAGTCTTTTTTCCTCCTCCCGCCTTTAAGCCTTCCGAGGACGAAACCTCCCACATCTTTAATGTCATCCTGTTTTGCCTTTGGCAGTTTCTTATACTGCGCCATTGTTTCCGCAGTATATTTTGTTGCAGAAATGCGGCTTTTGAAATCATCAAGCTCCATCTCCGTGCCGTTCCATTTTTTATCCATCCGGGAATTTCCCGTAGATACATAAAGTTTCATACCTGTCTGCCTCCTGCTAATCTTTTTTGTAAAACGGGCTTTCAAAACCTGCCGCTTTCAGCGGAAGCCCGGCCGCCCACTCCGGCTGTAGCGCCATAACCTCATTTACTTCTTCCACCGTGGAAATCCCCTCAGGGACTTCCAACACCACTTCATCATGTACATGGCATACGATATCAAATCCTTTCTTTTCCAGACGGAGCATGGATTCCGCAAGGATGTCCCTAGCCGTTGCCTGAACGATGTTTTCGCAGAGCTTTGCACCGTAAGTTTCAATCTTCCCCCACTTTTTTGACAGCCCGATGCCCTCGTAGCAGATGCTCTCGCTGCCGAAACGGTTGACCGTCATCCTCGGCTTCACATATGCAAGTTCCCTTCCTGACGGAAGCCTTATAAACATCATCCCTGAACGGTAATAAATCGTAACGAGTCCGACCGTTGTCTGCCTGTGTTCCTTCACGGCCACTTTGGCAGCACTGTCTATCTGATACCAGTAATTGACGATGTGCGGATTGGCACTGCGCCAAGACTGCACCAAACCTTTCAGTTCCGATTCTTTCACATAATTTAAGGCTCCCATGCTCGTAAGTGCCCCTTCCGCACCGCCGTACTGACAGGCGAGGGATGCCACTTTGCCCCTCGCACGGTAAGGGCTTCCCTTCGTAATCTCTGCAAGCGGGATATGAAACATCTTGGATGCCGTCTGTTCGTATATCTTCCCGGCTCCCCAAAATTCCTCCAACACCCACTGTTCATTTGCAAGCCATCCCATAACCCGCGCCTCGATTGCTGAAAAGTCACTGACAATAAACCTGCAGCCCGGTTTGGCTATAAATGTTGTGCGGATGAGTTCCGACAGCACTTCCGGGATGGAATCATACAGGATTTCCAAAAGGTCGTATCTTCCCTCTTTCAATAAGGAACGTGCCAGTTCCAGATCAGGAAGATGATTCTGCGGGAGATTATGGATCTGCACGAGCCTCCCCGCCCATCTCCCGGTTCTGTTTGCCCCGTAAAACTGCAGCAGTCCGTGAATCCGTTTGTCCGGGCATACAGACCTGTCCATCGCCTCATACTTTTTCACGGATGTTTTTGACATTGCAAGCCGCAGCTTCATCATCTCCGAAACCTCGCCGTCCGTATTTGCCGCCAGTTCCTCCACCGCCGCTTTGGCAAGGGAATCCGTTTCTATCCCTTTTTCCGAAAGCCAGCCCTTTAACTGCTGCACGCTGTTTGGATTTTCCAATCCGGAAAGCTCATAAGCCTTTTTCGATGCCGATTCTTTATATATAAGGTCGCAGGCCACTGCGTGGCCTATCATGCCCTCATCCACCATGATTCCCCTGTCGTTAATCCGCTGATCTAAGCAGTAAAGTTCCTGTTCCCTGTCCGGGATTGGGAATTTTGACAGTTTCTGCCGTATCTGCATTTCCACATCCACATCCCGGATGCAATATTTTTTGAACAGTTCCCACTTCTCCGGTGCATCCTGCGGACGGTTTCTTGTCCTTCCACCGTTCGCCTTGGTAGGACGGCACGGCATACAGAAATACCGTATCAGTTCCTTCCCCTCGGACATTTTCTTCCGGTCAAGTCCGAGCACCTCTCCCACGCCTTCAAGTGAAAGGGGAAGTGCGAGCATCGCTGCCTGTACTGCCGTGCAGCGGAAACTTTCCGGCTTTAAGGAAAGCCCGAAATGTTTATTGATACAGATCCGTTCAAAAGCAGCATTAAATGCCGTTTTTATAACCGTGTCATCAAGGAGCATCTGCATCACTTCTTCCGGCAGGCTCTCCCCCGATGCCAAATCAGCTGTTTTTATTTCCCCGCCGTCAATGCTGTATGCAAACAGCAGGATTTCAAATGCATCCGATGCCGCATATTTATGTAGCCCGCAGTCGGGAAGGCTGACATCGGAATATGTCTCTATGTCAATGGAAAGCACTTGAGCCATATCAAAACCTCCTTATGTATGGGACGGCGTTTCCGCCGCCCCCATAAAACCATGCGGATATCATGAAAGGAAGTCATCCTCCGCCTCTACCGCATCAAACTCGTCTGCTGCATTTACCCTCGAACCAAGCGGCTCTCCGTCACGGAGCTTCTGCACATTGCCGAGTCCTGCTGCCACGCCCTTGTTACCATTGGAATTATAGGCATAGAAGGTAACGGATACCCTGCCGTAGCAGCCGGAATATACCTCGCTCTGGTCAAGAATCGGCTGCACCCTGTTGTCGACCACCTGCGGCGCCTGTCTCGAATTTGCGTTCAGGAAATAGCTTCCTGCGTATGCCTCATCATCGGGCCTGTCGATATCGCCGTCCCGCAGCGGGAGTTTGAGGTTAGCAGGGATTTTGCCGCCCCACTTGCCCTTTCCCTCTTCCTTCGCCGTTTCCACAGCCTTCTTGATTTTGGCAATGGTCTCGGTATCATTCTTGTCGATGATGCAGGAAACGGAATACTTCGGCTCTGATCCGTTGATGGAATCCGGCTCAAAAATGTGTGCGTAGCTGAATCTGCATGGCACGATAACCTTTGTGTTGTTCTGTGTTGTCATAATCATTCCTCCTTAAAATCCGCCTCGGCGGTTGCTGTCTTTAATGCTTCTCTTTTATCTGAATCCGGGACCAGTGTCACTTTGCCGTCCGGCTTGTACACATAGTTTCCGAGTATTTCATTGAATTTCTTTTTGCCCATCAGCTTCTCCATCTCGGTTATTCCGATAAGGCTCTGCTTGTAGATATCCGTATATCCGGCTTGCTTTGCCGCCTCTGCCGCATCCGCTTCATCCGTATATTTACGGTTGGAACGGCCAAGCACCAACTTGAATCCCGGCCATTCCTTATGGTTTATGACCGCTTCGTTCTGTGCATAGGTGTAAATCTCTTCTGCCCAGCGTTTCAGGGCATCCGCTTTCTTAAGCACTTCCGCTATCTCCTCATCCGACATCAGCGGCGGCTCTGCAAATTCCTCCTGTGCAAGTTTCAGGTATTCATCCGCCCTTGCCCTGCACTTGAATCTCGCTCGGCAGAAACGGCAGTGATCCCCGGCTTTGTATTCGCCCTCTCCGGCAAGCGCCATCCTTGCCCCCGGCTCCAATACTTCTGCCGTCCACTTTCTCAAATCATCTGCGGGAATCTCCCAAGTGGAAAAATGTTCAAGCCTCGGCTGCACGATGGTCAGCTCCACGGTACTGATGTCATACAGTGCGGATACCATGTCAAGCACCCCCTGACCGTATATCATCAGCTGGATGTTCTCTTCGGCATCGACCATCACGCCTTTTCCGAGTTTCAAATCTATGATCTGCAGCTTCCCGTCAGTGGCAATGACCATGTCCGCCGTGCCGAAGCACCCTTCGATGTGTTCCTCCAAGCTGACCTTCTGCTCCACGGAAATGAACGGACTCCCGCATACTGCCCTCGCCTGTTCAATCTGCCCGATACAATATGTGGCATACTCTTCCACGGCTTCCATCAGTTCCTCCGTGTAATAATCGGAGGTCGGACGTCTGGTGCGTTTCTTTAAGTGTTTATTGATAAGGTATTCTGCCATCGCATGGCCAGCACTGCCCTCTGCCGCATACGGGGACTGCTCGTCCTCGAACTGCTCCTCCAGCCGCAATGACGGAGGACAGCTTAAGTACCGCTTGCCGGACGATGGAGAAAACCTAGCATGAGCGCCCATTATAAGGCCTCTGCTTTCTTCATGAGGTCAGGCAGTCTGTCTTCAGGGATGGCAGAGAGCCTGTCTGCCCCGAACTCCTTTAACAGCGCCCTTACCTCCTGTGTCTTTCCGGCTCTGGACTTTTCAGCCAGTGCCGCACGGACCGTTTCCACGGATACACTCATCGTTTCTTTCTTCTCCGGCTCCGCAGGAGCCTCCTCTTTTGCTTCAATCGAAACAGCCTGTGCTGCCGGCATCCCCTTAGTCTGTTCTCCTACCGCCACAAGCACCTTTGAAAGATTGCTGAGTGCCTTTGCGGTATCATTGATTGCTTCAATAATCGTCATGATCCATCTCCTCCTATCTCATCAGTTTCAGGTCTTTTACAATGCTTCGGTATTCATGGTCTGCCCTGTCATCCACATCCAAAGTACGGATATTGATGCGGTTGAAGTTGTCATCATACAGTCTGACGGGCTTTCTTTTTTCCCTTGCGTGTTCCAATTCAAACCTCATGCCTTCCGTGATTTTGAAGCCGAATACCCATACTTCATCACACATATCCATGAGCTCCAAACCCATCTCAATTCCTTTCATCCTCTGGTTGGGATCATTTTCATCGAGGAAGATTGGAAAATAAAGATGCGGAACAATAGGGATTTCGTCTGCCCCTGCCGTAATCTGTGCATAGTATGTTGCACGTTTGGTATTTCCCTCGATGTCTCCCCTGAACGGGGAACAGATAAATGCTTTTTTCATAAAAATCACTTTCCTTTCTCAATTCGGCTCACATGGCCGTGGTTTCTCGTCAATTGTTCCTACAAAGCAAAATCACGGAGGATACTCTTCATAACCGCCAAATCGTCACCTGACAGTTTGTCCGAGAGCTTTATCAACAGCTCCTTCTGGTTTTGCTTCAGGTATTTACGCCCTGCATAATAACCGTCTGCAATCCTTACCCCGCCGCCGTACCGTCCACGGATTGTTTCAATCGGGTGAGCAAGCGTGAGTTCCTCGATGTCATATTTTAAGGTCCGGACCGAAACACCGAACTCGTGTGCCAGATTGGCAACGGTATCCTGACGTCTCTTGCAGAGGACATCAATGATCGCATCCCGTCTCTCGCTTGGAGTCATATTCTTCTTCACGCCTGCTCACCTCCTTCCGTTCCCTTGCTTTGTGATCCAAGATTATTTGTTAAAGGTGCAGGGTTTTTGCACCTTAAGAAATTTCTTGAAAAATTTTTGCACTTTATAAACAGGCAGCAATTTTGTACCAGTCAAAGCACTCTGACCTTATATAAGGTTAAAAATCATCAGCTTCAGCATTTTTGGATAATAACTTCATCCACCCACACAAATTCAGGCAAACCGCAATCATTACATCCACCGCATAATTAATAGCCACAGGAATAGCCGACTCCATATAATAATCAGCAGCACTTAACACGGTTATCTATGTATCCTGTACTGTAGATGGAAATGCGGATATAATTTAATATCCAGTTCCGCAAAAATTTTCAAATGAAATTTCTTTAAAAAGTTACATGATTACATTCACTCCATGCTTCTTCCAATACTGTTCTAACCTGAATCTCACAATATGGTGGCTGTCTTACAATCCAAAAGATCATAACTGCAAAAACCTTATGCCTGTCCATAATTGCGGCATCTCATTAAAATAAACAGGCAGAATACGAGCTCTAGAAAAATATCAGCAACTGTGTGGTGCAGATGCGTTTTTCCTATATACATATAAGGTTTTTGATTTTCATCCATAATAAGATTTCATAACTATCCACACATCTGTCCCTGCACAAACTGTCATCTGTTCATCTTCCTTGCCAAATGGTAAAGTCTGCATTGGCAACTTTTTCCATATAATATTCATTTATTTGACAAGTTATTCCACAACCCGACATTTTTCGCCTAACCATCTATTCTTCTTTTTAATATCCAAAAAGACAAAAAAAGAGCCTGACAAATAACTTTAAAAGCTATCTGTCAGGCTCGTATGTCATTATATCGCATCGTGCTCTGTACAGGTATTTAATTTAACTTACCTTCCTTATCCCTATCTGTTTTTTGCATTGCGGACACTTTTGGAAATAGTCCGGGTGCCACCCCTCCGGCATCTGTTCCTCCGCAATCAGTTCTGATTTATTATTTTCATCTGCATCTATCAGCCTTTTAAAGCCACAGACAGGACATCCCAATCTTTTCTTCCCGCCGTTGCGGCTGATGATTTTCTTAATCCCGGTTTGGCACACTTCCATATATCATACCCCCTTTAATTGAACGGAAGTTCGGATGGTTCACGGCTTCTCAGGTATCCATTAATCAGGCTTCTGGTTTCTTCTGATATTTGTATATCCTTTGAATGCCGCAGAAGACAGTTGTACAAATCCATAAGATAAGGTGCAATCTCCCCATCGCTGTCAAGGGATGAACACATTGGTATAACAGATTCATCCTCGCTGTCCATGTTAATAGCATACAGTTCCAACTCTGTCTTTCGTCCTTCCGGCAGATGGTTTTCCAATTTAAAAAGTACAAGCGGACCGATGCCGGAAACAAAGGCATAGAAATTATCATTTGTAACGGTCAATTTTGCATCCATCCTAAAACCTGATACATAACGGAAAGCCGCATCCCTTTCTTCCAGTGTTTCTGCCATCATTGGAAGTGCTGGAAAATCATACTCTGTCCGTAGTGCGTTATAATCTGTAAACTGTCTCCATTCATCCCTGTGGATGTTGGCATCCTCTTCCAGAAAATGCAGAAACCGTATTAGAAACAGCAGATTGTCATTTGACTTGTTAAAATCGCCACATACCAATGCCTCCACGCTGACCTCAAGCTCCTGTGCAAGTTTGAAAATGAGGTCGATTCCCGGCATTGACTCATTTTCTGCTTTGGTCATCTTTGAAATATATCCTGCACTGATGCCTACTCTGTTTTCCAGTTCTCCAATCCTCATACCCTTTTCTTTTATCAGCACTGTTATATTTGTCATTAGTTTTGTTCTGTCAAAATCCATTATATTACCTCCTCATGGATAAATTTGCCATTCGCACCTTACTCCTTAATTATACATTTTTTGGAATATATGTCAATATATTTTTATATTTTGATATTTATTCCTTATTTTTCTTTATTAGTCCATTGTTTTTTATTGTCTTGAATATTTTTCAAATATGTTCAATTTTTAAATTAAGACAAATTCTAGTTCTATTTTTCTCTATTTTGTAAAAATATTCGTCAACTTTTCAGTTGACACTTTGGGGATTTTTTAAGCACCTCTTCCGAGGTGCTTTTCGTTAAAGCGAAAATACCCGTTCTGGATACCCCATTGTAAATATGGAAGGATTGTTGTGCATGACAGGTTGAAAGTCATACTTCAGCTGCTTAATCCTTATTCTTGCAGACTCTACCGATACATTGAACACTTCGGCTACATGGTTTGCAAGAAAAATCTCCTCAAATCCCGGAGCCTCCGCCGTCAGATTCCTTCTCATGTTTTCATCTCCGCATACCACCCTCATTGCCTCCCTCGGCATCAGAATGGCGGCACTAAAGTATTTCGCCTGATGTTCAAGCCAGTCATGGTCTGTCGACAAGGTCTTTTTCGCTCCGTCGCCACCCTCTATATCAGATTTCCTGCAGGCCGTACCCATCTTGTCCAGCATATCAAAAAGCGTAATCTGGTGCGGATCAGTGTAGAAATAGGACTGCTGATAAATCCAATGCCCGGCTTCATGCCCCATTGTCGAACGCAGACGATGCTCGTCCTCGACGATGGTGTTGTCTATTATGACCGTCCCCCGGCTTGCGGATATGTATTCAGCCCTCTGGCTTTCCGCATCATATATGGGAATCCTGTCCGTATCATTAAACACCATTCTTCCGAGTATAAGACCGCAGTGGGAAAGATTGTTATATTCTGGCGTTAGTCCCAGATAAAACTCCGTAAATTTCTCAATATCCACCGCCCTTGGATGTTTAAGGATATCTGCATCAAAATCTTTTATGAAATTTTCCGCATCATCTTCAATTTCTTTGTGCGACAGGATTGGCACTCCGTTTTTCTGACATCTGAATTCTGGTTCATACATAAGCTTCAACTACCCCTTTCGAGCTCTTAATTCGTCAAGAAGCACCTGCCATTCCGCTTCGCCAGCCCCCGTTTCTTTTGATAATCTCAAAGCCTCGACTACATAGGAGTTCGTGGAAACATAGTCCACACAGTCCTGTGGTATTACAACATCGTTTGCCGTTCTAGCTTTGGCCGCTATATCATAAAGTGTATAAGTCTGGTTTTCGTCCAAGAGGAGAAAAGCCGCTAGCTTTTCAAGTCTCTCGTTTGTGAAGGCACTTCTTCTGCCTTTCTCCACTTCACTGTAGAACTGTGGAGATACTTCGATTGCTTTTGCTGTTTCTCGCAGTGATTTTTGTTTCTCTTTTCTTAATGCTTCAATATACTTTCCGAAACTTACCTTTTCATTCTCATTCATCATTCTCAACCGCACTTTCTTATGATTTACTTTTACTTTTTGGTTTTCTCTTTTTTGTTTTTTCGCTTTTTCACTTTTACACTTTATTTTACATTGTGCGACCATACATTATTCATTAATAATTTGGTAAGCTACCTGACACGGTTTTTGCCGTGTCAACCGTCAACCTAACAGTTGACAATATGAAGTATATCAAAGGGAGTCACATCTGTCAACCCCCTTTTGAAAAAAGTTTAATGCAAGTAATCATAAGGAGACCGATAGCCCATCCCTTTCTGTTTTTCTTCTTTTGGAAGGGATTTCTCGGCTTCTTCCTGCGCAGCATACAATCTGCTGCCCCGAAGCTTCACTCCCCCTTTGTCATTAAACCGTACAATGTAAAATTCTCCACTTCTGCGGACAATGGTCACCTCACGAATGTTTCACCCATTCTCCACTATGTATGCGTGAGAACCTTCTTCGAATGTCATTAAAGCACCGTTTCCTACGATACTTGGCCGACCAAAGGGAAATTGTCTGCCGCACCAAATATCTATCCTCAACACTTTCCTAATGTAGCGATGTTGTAATTATATAGAACATTTGTTCTATTGCCAACAGTTTTTGAATATCAAGCACCTGCTCTCCAAACGATTCCGCATGGGCACTCTGAAAATCAATGTATTTTGACAAGGAATCAATCCGCAAAATTCCTTTTTTCTGATTCAACAGTAACCTCTCGTTTCTTTAATGAATAATACTTTTTCTCTTCAAAATCCATCAGTTTAAAAGTTTGGAATACGGAGTTTCCATCAATGTCATCATAAGCAATGTTGAATTCATATGGCAGTCTTTCGCCACCTCTATCCATATCCTCAAGGGGAAGAATAGCAGCTATTCCTTTTGGATATTTTTTTACATCCTCAGAATCTTCAAATGCAACCAGTATTTTTTTCTCTTCCTTGGAATCAATCACAGGAAACATATATTTTTCAAAAATACATATATGCAGAGCAGGATATTCTCCCAAATTTTTAATTTTAAGAGTAAAATTATCAAACCGTGGAAAAGTCGATGAATCGCTAGGATTAATGGCAAGGGCATAATTCCCAACATGACTATTTCTTTCGCTAATATCAATAGAAAAAACAGGTTGTATCAACTCAAATCGCTCATATGCCCGCCTTTGATTCTCTCTTTTATTATAGTAGCTGCTTTGCAGTGCGGCTGCCATACTAACTGCAACAGTTCCTATAAAAGATAAATATGCTCCGAAAAAACCTAGCCAGTCTTTTTTCTCCATATCTTTCCCTGCCGATAGAAATCCGTCACCTAAGAAGCAGCAATAAGTAACTACATAAATTAATACAGCAGCGATTAAAAAAACCATGATGTATTTAATAAGTTGTTTTCTATTTTTCGTCATAAATCCACTTCCTTATAGTGCCAATTCCTCTATTGGCATTTTCTTCCTTGTAAGATAATATTCATAAACTCTATGTGCTGGCAATTGGCGTATTTTTATGTTTTCCAATCCCAAGGCTTCCAACATTGCCAATCTGACAGTTCCTTTAAGAATAACATCATTCTTTTCAGTAGGCATTATAAAACAGTTTTTTACAATAGAAATCGACTGCTTTTGGATAAAATTTCTATATGCCAACTGATAAAGGTACTGCTTTGTCACATCTCCAATTCCCGGATTACCCCGCAGTACTTTACCTTTTTCAAGTTGGATATTATAATATTTTGCATCCAAAATTATAAAATAATCTCCAACAGTGCTCTGTCCTGTTGTAATGATATCGGGTATAAGCGTATCCTTGGCAAGTATTGGTTTATCCATATCAGCAGCTTTCCATTCTGGAAAATCAATTATTTCTATCAGTTTCTTTTCCTTCTTAAACTCCTCCGCCAAAGGCTTAGATAAACCAAGACTGCCAATAGGTGTTGCCAATTTATTATTAAATACCTCTGCACATATTTTTTCCCAGACTGCATGGAACGCTGTCGTTCCAAACATACTGATTCCTTCATTTTCCTCCAAGACTCTCTTATCTTGCGAAACATAGGTGTACATTGTTTTCAGAAGTATCTGCCTTCTGGTGTTGAACTGCAAACTGAGTTCAGCTTGGATTCTATCCAATATGTATTCCTTGTCACCAAAATTCTCTAAACTCTCATCAGACAGATCCACAGAAGCCATCTCGAACAGTTCCTCTAGCTCAGAATCATGAAGCTGCTTGGAGCATTCGGTCAAAATGCACTCATGAAGTCTCTTGAAATAATCCATTTCATCATCAATAGTCTTTTCGGTATACAGCTCTGTATAATAGGGACGGTTGTCCCGGATAATAGTAAATCCATCATTAATGGTTTTTTCCCAAAGGATTGCCCCTTCTCCATTAACCTCTACTATATCTTCGCTGTTGTTGTACCCCCCGTACTCATGATAGTCATTTAGTAAATAAAGGATAATTGCAAGCAAATTGAAGCTACGGTTATCTCCATCGCCATTAAACAAATTAACTATCTGCTCCTCGGAATTGCTGTAACGTTCTAAAACCTTCATGACCTGCTTCATCTCTTCTAGCGGCTCAACCGCCGAAAGGAGATACTTTGGATATATTTTTATAATCCTGCTGCCATATGTTATGACACCAACATAGGTAAAAACATACAGGTACTCATCGTTTCCAGCGGATTCATCCGCTATTTGGATATCCTCATCCACCAAATCAGAAAGTGCCAACTGTTCTACATTATTGTTTACTGTCTTCAGGACACCATAGGCCTTCAAATTCTTTATGAACTGTTCGACTCCCTGCTCGTCATAAGCAAAGAGACTCCGAAGCTCATTCTTGGAATACCGCCTCTGCTCCCTGACATAGCTCGAAATGATTTTCATACGGCTTACCCTTCCTGATTGTTATAATAATCAGCTTTGAAGTTATCTCCAAATATCCTGATTCCAATTTTATCAAACGCATCACATACAGATGAATATTTCGAATTATCACAGCCCTCAAACAGTTTATACTTGTGCTGTTTTGCAGCATCCTCATACAAATACATGATGACCTTGCTCTTGAAGGTCCGTATGAATCCTTCCGTATCCTCAATCATTCCTTCCTCATCCGTCTTCAGAACCTTCTTGGAAAGGAAAAAAGGTCCCATCAGCTTATCTTCATTTACCTTATACTGTTTCGACAACTTGTCATTGATTGCCTTACGGAGTGTATTCCATTCGATAGGCTCCGGATCATCACCGAGTCGAATCATTCCCTCTATTTCTTCCTCATTTTCATTGATTCCGAGGTATTCAAAACTCCACCTTCGCTTGAAAGCTGTATCCATAGGGAACACCCCTTGGTCTGCACTATTCATGGATGCCCATATAAACATATTGTCGGGTAGCTTTATTTTAAGCCAGTCTTCCGAGACTCCTCCTAATTGTGATGCAAGGTATTTTCTTACATCTTCAGATGTTTGGATTTCATATTCACTTACTCCATCATCGTCCCGGTCTAGCAATTGAAACACATCTCCAAAAACTGCTGCTACTTTCGCTCTGTTAATTTCTTCAATAAGAAGCAAATATGGATTTGCCGGAATAATGGTATCTTTAATCAACTCCATGATTTTGTCACTGACCCTGCCGTTACTGCGGATATTTGGACTGAATGGTCTAAGCGCTTCATAATCCACAATCGGCCAATAATACGAAACATAATCAAATCGAACTGTAGCAATATCTTCGCTCTTTGATACTATTTTTCCAATAGCATATATACCGTTTTTATAGCCGGGTTTGGTATTTGCCATATAGATAAGTGCCAAATCACCCACCTTGGCTTCTTTTGATGCATGGAAGGTCTCCACTTGATTTACTTCCGTTATTTCCTCAAACAAGTCCCACTTCTCATCCTCATTTGTCGGATTCGGATTTGTTGGAAACATATACATGGTATCTGCCTGTTCGATTGCATCGTACACTTTCATAATCTGTTGCGTATTTTTAACGGCATTGACATATACACGCATGAACGGTCCCGGCACAAAATCATATCGAATATTTCCAGCCGTATCTGTCACAGGCTTATATGATCCGACAAACTGCGAATAAGAATAATCTGTGTGGAAAGTAACACGCTCCATATGGTTTTCTGCACAACCTAAAAGTTCCTCTGACTCTTGTTTCAGTTTATAGCTCTTTCCCGTTCCCGGTGCACCGAACACAATTCTGTTTCTTTCAAAATCGCATTCAAAACCTGTATTATAATTCGGCTCAATATATTCTTCTTTTTCCGACTTAATCTCTGACATTTCTTCCTCACCTTCTTCCGGCAAATCATAATAATATTTTTTATACAGATATAGCAAATTTTCATCATCCTTCAGTTCAACGCATGATGTCATATGCCCTTCTGCCTTCTTTGGCAGTCTTTCCTCTTCGTCAAAGCAGCAATGCCATGTTACGGACTTGTTGTGTGGCATATGGGCATTATTCTCATTATATGTATAATTACCAACATCATCACACAGTGCAAGCAACTCCTCCCCATCCATCATTACAAAAATACTGTCTTGTGTGGTTTTATAAAAGGTCTGCAATTCTCCTGCTTTTCGTGATGCGATTCCAGCATCGTTGGGATAGTATTCATCTTGCATTTTTTCTGCAAGAGCCTTTTTGACAATATCCCTTCCCGTATAACCATTCGTCTGTGCGTAATTTTCTAATGAACCAACTGCCGGCCAACCTATGGCTGCAATATTCTGTTTTCTCCAATCTTCTGCATAATTTTCATCATGATCAGAAGTTCCAAGTCTACAAAACTGCTTAATTCCCCCGAACTTATCATAGAACGCCTCTCCAAGATGCGCAGCCATCAATCCAGCATATTTTGCAACTATGGCTATCTGCCCGCTTCTGCCATAGGTCTTGCTACTTGGATTAATGAGCAGTGCCCGTAATCCATGTTTCTGCCAATCTTCGGAATGCCAAGTTGCAAATTTATTCGGGAACATCATATAAAAATATTTGTGTACCCAGTTATTTGTAGCAAAATTACCCAAAGCATCCACAAGTTTATCATGGAGTTCTTCATAATCCGAAACATCATCAAGCGTGCTGTCTTCTATTATTTCTACACCTCTTGCCAATTTATCTCGGATAGATTTTCCAATTTGAACGGCCTCATCAAATGAAACAAGCTCCTTTTTGGCCGGACTGCCTGTAATCCACTCGCCTTCCTTGTTCTGATATAATCCAAATTTAAGAGATGTCCCTCCCGTCACACTGCCGAACTGACTTCTACAGTCCTTATGAAACTCTAACCAATAGCACATACTGTCATTAGTCTGCTCCGCTGTATAAAACATTTCACGCAATAAATCTTCATCAGACAGTTCCATGAGTCTTTCAGGTGCAAACTTTCTTTTAAACTCGTCCAATATTGAAATCAATTCATCCTCTGTCTTTTCGTAAACAATTCCCGACTCCAAAATATAATCATTCAAAATTCTTGCTGCCCGTTGGTATTCATTTTCTAATTTTCCAGCCTCATCCAATATCTCACTTGAGTCAGCCAAAACCATAGTAGATAGTTCCCTTCTCAGCTTCTCATCATTAACATATGCATATGTAATCGTTGCAACATATGACTGGCTGGCGTTTACTAAATTTAAAATACCCAATATAGGAGAAACATAAAAATCATTTGTCCTTTCTATTCCCTTACCCCCATACCACCATTTATCATCAGATACAAACCTATATAACAATTCCACATTATTTTCTACAATCTGGTTGTCATCTACATCTTTTTGCAACATTTCTGTCATTGAATCAATAAAAATATCTTTGAATTTACTTAGTTCATCGGTTTTTAAGGATTTGTATATATCTTTTTTTTCAAAAGGTCTTCCATTATCTTGAATAAATCTATTTTTGTAGGTATCCAATAATTCTTCTGTAAGATTCCTGTACTTTATTATCTCTTGAACAAACTCCACTGCATATGCTGCTAATACAAACCACTGATTAGGCGCATATATTTTTTGTCCAGCTGAATTAGAAATAATCACTGTAGTTTTCATATATTCCACACTACTTCCTGCCGAAGTGGCGTAGTTACTAAATGCTTCCTTAAACCCTGTGCTTAACTGTATATCATCATGTGTAAACTCCTTTTCTATTTTTGATTGTATTATCTCAGCCACACTCCCCAAATCGGCTAATATATATTTTTCATCCATTTATCATACCTCTTTCCTCGGCAATTTTTTTATTTCTTCAATAATCTTTTTTGCAACAGCCCGCACAACTGGCACAGCAACAGAGTTACCAAATTGCTTATATGCCTGTGTATCAGAAACCGGAATAATGAATTTCTCTGGAAATCCCTGCAATCTTGCACATTCTCTCGGAGTTAGTTTCCTTGGATTTTTTCCCTTTCCTTGATCAATCAATATTTCGCTACCATCTTTATAATAACGCGCACTAATTGTATTAGTATATTCTGATTCTTCATTAAACAAAGTGTAACCAAAGCCATTCCCTTTTTCTTGATGCTCTTTTTTTCTACGCTGATGACCTTCCCATAATGCATCACTAATTGTATATTTTTCGTCCACACTTTTTTCCAATATATCTCCGAGTCTAGTTTTCTGATTTATTGGTTTAGGAAATTCAAAGGTATACCCTTCCGGCAAATCAAAATAATCTTTACTCAATCCCACAATGTAAATTCTTTCACGATTCTGTGGAACCCCAAAATCTCCCGCTCGCAGAATTGCGTAATTTACATAATAATTCAATGAATCCAAATGCTCTAAAATTACACGTAATGTCCTTCCTTTATCATGTCCTTTTAGCTGTTTAACGTTTTCCAACAGAAATGCCTTTGGATTTTTTTCTTTTAGAATTCTCTCTATTTCAAAAAACAAAGTGCCTCTGGTGTCAGAAAATCCTTTTTTCAGACCTGCCTGAGAAAACGGCTGACACGGAAATCCTGCAAGTAAAATATCAAAATCTGGAATATCTGAGGCTGAAATTTTTGTAATGTCTCCTTGTGGCTCATTCCCAAAATTTACCCGATAAGTTTTCTGGGCAAATTTATCCCATTCAGAGGTAAATACACAAGTACCTCCTAACTCCTGAAAAGGAATTCGGATTCCACCAATACCCGCAAACAAATCAATATATTTAAATTTAGCCTTTTTATGCTGTTCTTCATATGGCACAACATTAGCAAACTGCATAATACTCTTATACTCCAATGTAGATGGTGTAGATTCCCCATTCTCCCACCGTCTCAAAGTTCTCTCACCATTTCTCCCCATTCCAAGTGCATCTGCAAAATCCTTTTGAGTAAGACCCAAACTTTTTCTTTTTTCCTTAACTGCTTCATAAATATCCATATCTGGCTTCTCTCCTCTTGATTAGTAGGTCAATCTGTCCTCATTTTATCACATTTTGGCAATAAAGTGAAGTTATTTTTCATTTATTTATTACCTGTATACTAAATCTTTGGACTATGATATAATATTTCTATTCCAACAAGGAGGGGTGTTAGATATGCCATTCATCAATGATTATATAGATGTGCAAAACAAAATAAAAACCGATATTACCCAATCTCAACTAATTTTTGAAGAAACACTCAGACGAAGTGGCTTAGCAAATACTACTCCCCAAATTCAATACTCCAATATATATCAAATTTTATCTGCTAGGGATTCTGTCCATGCAGATATAATAAATGCAGGACTTACTGAAGATGTTAAAGTGACTGGAGCTGTCACTGAATTAATCTGCAAAATTGCTCTCGATGCTGCAGCCCCAAATCGTTATGATAAACTTCCAAAAACTTGGGATTGGATTGGAGATTATGCAATAATGGGATCTCCGTTTAATCTTTTTATTTCCGTAAAAAGCTACAAAGCCAAAGAGCGTCTTATTGTTAGCGGTACCGGCCAAAATGCTGCTCCTGTTATTGGTTTTGGATTATTTGATGACCCTAAAGAATGGTCTCCTGATCGTGTAAAGCAATATAAGCAGAGAGGCTTCATTGCAATTTATATGCCACAAACACTTTACAACACACTAGATGCAATGATTCCTACAACTGCAGGACTTCCTCCAAGATTAGTCCGACGATATTCTCCTGCGAACGGCTATCCTGCTACCAACATCAAAAATGTATATGATAAACCATTACTCAGAAAACTTGAAGATTTTAGTAACGACATTGCAAATGTTTGCCTTCCCAATTCTTATACGCTAGATTTGTCCCGTTACTAAAATTATCCTTCCACAAAAAAAAGATTGGAAACAGCCAATCTTTTTTATATATCATAATTCTCTGTAATGATATCGAAGACAGTTTCATCAAGAACTTTAACGCATTCATCAACATTTTTCTTTATATCATTTCCCCAAAAGCGAATAACCGTCCACCCCAAGAATAACAACTGCTTATTTACTTCATCGTCGCGTTCCCTATTCCGATTTATCTTCTTAATCCAAAAATCTGAATTACTGCCTTTTTCTATTCGTGGTTTAAGAACTTCCCAATTTTTACCGTGAAAAAACTCACTATCACAAAAAATTGCAATCTTATATTTGGTTAATACAATATCCGGCTTACCAGGAAGCATTTTATAATTTTTTCTATATCTGTATCCTTTTTTCCACAATGCTTTTCGCAAACATATTTCAATTGAAGTATTTTCTGATTTTATGTTGACCATATTTTTATGCCGCTGTTCTTTGGTTAAGTTATCCATTTTTCAACCCACCTTGATCATATGCCATTCCAAATACTCGCAACTTTTTTAATGCAAGTTATTATACCATTTGATAAATAATCCTCTGTGATTATACTTATCAAACCATTCTTTGGTCAAAAGAACTTTGTATTTTCCATATTCTAACACCACTTTTTTGGGCGTATAATACCTCTGCATTCCATTTAAATAATGCGGGCGCTCCTCCTCCTCATTGTAGATTTTAAAGAAAGCAACGCTTGAGTTCTGTAAATTAAATAAATCTTTACTATTACATTGTATCGGATCAAGTAAAACTGCCATATCTTCATCCGAAAATATGTATCCAGCATCTTGCAAATTTTTCATCGACTGCAAAATGAAATCTCCCACTCCCTCAATCCCTTCCGGCAAAGGCGGGATAATTACTTTTGTTGCTGACTTACTACTGCAACTATTTGTTTGTATATTACTTTCAATATCCGCATTCTCAAATACTTTATATCCTAATGCTCCTAATATCAGTTCTGCTTGATCTATAAACTCCTCCAATTCACTTTCCTTTTCTTCTGTAACAGTACCCATAGTGGGCTCATTACTATTTTTTACTTCAAATCGTCTAGCCTTTATTGCCTTATTATAAAATCGATTTTCCAGATAAGATATATCCGTCCTCCCTAATGAATTATCCTTTGTTGTAAATATAACCACTTCATCCCAACAGTCTTTATATTTATCTAACTCATGATCAAGAATCCTTTGCTGAATCCCTTTTCCACTTTTACGCACCTCTGCTTGTCCTACATAAACCATTTTATTACCAAATAAAAAATAAACCCCACTCTGTTTAAACGCATCCAAATCTTTACATTCAGCCAAAAGACTGCGCGGTATTTTATAGGCAATTCCATTCCAATTTGATATCTGAGCCTTTATTTTTCCATTGGCTTCTCCATCAATTAGGTATACATTAATACTTTTTCCTCTGGTCACTAAATCACTTCCTTTGTATGCATTCTATAAGTAATTTTAGCAGCATAGACTTACTCGGTCAAGCAAACTTTATTTTTATGCAAATCTATTTTCTGCCATTCATCTGAAACTTGTCATGTTTCATAATATACCGCAAAGCGGTTTGCAAATTAGGCTCGTCCCTATGAACATGAAACTCATCTGACTGCTTATGCTTATGATACACTTTGTAATGTCGAAAATGGGGATATTCCTCAACAACCAAATGCCAGTAGTGCCTTGTATTATTGGATTGAATACTAATAGCAAATCCGCCCGCTTGTAATACTGTAAAATATTTCTTGTTTATCAATTTTAGTTCCTTATTCGTTATCATATATTACTCTCTCCGCATTTCATTTTCCTTCGTAATGGTCTGTCCTTCATTTTAAATCCAAGTTCCTCAAGCCACTTCCCCTGAATCCTAATTGCTAGTGTATGACCATATCGGTACCCTAACTGTTCTTAAACTGTTATTTTCTGTATTCTTTATAGCCATACGCTTATTTTGCGAAACAGTATAACTTTTGCGAAATTGTAGATACTTTCGCAAGATTGTACTCCGAACCTTTATCCCCCTCTGCCCCAACTAAGACAATGCAGAGATATTTGTCTCAAAAAGCTCCAAAAGATAATGTAAATTTTAGCAATATGTAACCGCACAAATGCCCAATTTACGGGCTTTTTCAAAGGGTAGGGGGATACCAAAGATAACATCTTAACACCGCTGATCGCCAGTATGTGAATGATGCCGTTCTGCTGATAGAGCGCTTTGATATCCGCATCCAGTGTGCCCTTTTCCCCCAGCATCATGGCTTTCATGACAGAAGCCTTCTCCGGCTCATAGCAGGCGTCAAGCAGCAATGAACAATATTCTCTCACCCGGTACATGCACTCTCTGAAACCGTCATACGTCCTGCTCTTTGAAAGCAGTCTGCATTCCATGATTCTGCCCTGCTGCCCCATAATCTGATAATAGTCAGCGCTGTCGAACTCGCCGGGATTGGTGGCATGCGTGAACGCCCGATAGCTTCCGCGTACCATCACCAGACTCCCCATCTCGGGCAGTCCAGTCTCTTTCATATAGCACAGGACGCCTTCGACCCCCGCGGTTCCTTCTTTACTCAACCTGGCTTTATTTTCTTTCCAGATACGCTGCATTTTATGTTGCGGAATCTTCTCAGAATCTGATAAGAACTGTTCCAGAACGGAAATCTGACTTTCCTTTAAGATTACTGCTTCCGACAGGGTTACGACAGGCACTTTCTCCTCCCGGCTCATCCGGTACTCCCTGCCATCCACATACCCTGCCACAGTTACCTGCTCTTTGTCCAGAGCCTCGTACACCGGCGCGCCGCGGGGCGTCGTAAACAGCATGACAAGAATCACTGCCACATAAACCACCCCGGCCGCACACAGCGGTCTTCGTATTTTTATCATATTTGCTCCGTTTCTACTTCTCCGGTTCTGCCAGCAGATCCAGATTTCTCTCGAATATACCGCTCAGGTTGACTTTCTCACGATATGAAATATTCGTCTCTCCATTGATTGAAATCTGCACTTTATTTACATTGGACAGTTCCACAAGCGAATTGGTAATGGAATAAATCGTTACATCTGCCCCGACATTATACGGCTGGTTCAAAAAGTCTTCATTCAGGTTTACATAACATATACCATCTTTAATTGATACACTGACGATCTTCGTCTGCGGATTGACCGTGGGATACGCTCCCTCCGCCGCCGGACCTGCAATCAGCGTCTCTACCACCAGCTTTTCCAGAGAAATATTGCTGCTGTACACCACATTCCTGCGATTTTCCTCCACCAGTCCGGTGCCGTCTTCATTCGCAAAATACAGATGCAGATTTACTTTCTCATAAGCGTTGATCTCATTGCCGGCATTGTCGATAAACAGGTCTGCCGGCATCGTGCCGATGGCATTGCCGTTACTGTCCGTAAGCGGCTCGCCCTGTACCATAAAAGAAACATGGCTGATCTCGGGAATCTGGGTCACGGTTCTGACAATCGCCGCCCGCATGAGCACTTCCCTGACCGGCTCCATCTCTCTATAACGCCCGTCAAAATTCATCGTGATCTGCCCGTTGTCGATCGTATAGCCAAGCAGCTCGAAATCACCCGCAAGCGGTGCCTTGTACTCGAATTTGGGCGGAACCGTTTCCAACTGCACAAGCAGTTCCGCAAGCAGCACCTGACATTCGGTCGTCTCGCTGGCATATTCCCTTGTGAGTGTCTTCGTCTCATTATTATCCACATAGTATATGTTGTATATTTTACCGCCTGCCCGCTGAGTTTCTCTGCCGCATGCCGTGCACAACAGCGCGGACAGTATGATCAGCCACCCGGCAATCCGAATTTTATTCATAGGCTGTCTTCCTTCTATGCTTTGCGTCATTCTGCTGACAATACATGATTCACACAGGGATATAGGACAGGGGTATCCTCACCTTAAAAACCGTCCCCTCTTCTTCTATGCTCTCCACCCTGATAGAACCTCTGTGCATCAGGACAGCGCTTCTTGTAATCGCAAGTCCCAGCCCTGTACCGCCGATCTCTCTGGACCGCGACTTATCCACGCGGTAGAATCTTTCATAGATATGATCCAGCGACTCCGCCGGAATACCGATACCGGAATCCGCCACCTCCAGGGTAAAAAACCGGTGATCCGCATCCAGCGTCACCTTGACCCAGCCATGCTCTTTGTTATACTTAACCGCATTTTCCACCAGATTGGAAATAACCAATGTCATCTTCACCTCATCCACGGCCGCGGTGACCGGGCGCACACTCTCATACACCAGTTCCACGTCCCTTTTCTGTGCAATAGGACGCAGCCGCTTCATGATCAGCTCCACCAGCATGTTAATGTCCACCTCGGTGACATTTAAATCCGCCGCCGTCCTGTCCATCTTCACAAGCGCCAGCAGATCCGTTATGATCTTGTCTTCCCGCTCAATCTCCTTCGCGATATCAGACATAAACTCCTGATATACCTCTATGGGAACATCCCGCTGGCTGATCAGCGAGTCCGCCAGCACCTTCATGGAAGTGATGGGCGTCTTCAGTTCATGGGACACATTGGATACAAATTCCTGACGGGAGTCATCCAGCACTTTCATCCGGCCGAGCACCCTGTTAAAAGCATCCCCTATATGTTCTGTCTCCAGACAGTCATGCACGGAAATCGGATCGTCGGTATATCCCTCCTGCGCCTGATTGAGCGCCTCCGTGATCTTTTCAAAAGGCCGGATTAACGCCTGCACCGCCAGAACCGACACCACGAACAGCGCAAGAATCACGATCACCTCTACAATCAGCGCCTTGCGGCTCAGCAGTTCCATCGTCACCCTGATATTATCCGTGGAGGCACTGACCAGCATAACGCCCCGCACGATCTCTTTCTCTTCCATTCCCTTCGGCGCATCCTCGAAACGGACGGTCTCTGTGATCGGAACCGTCATCTCGATATAACCGTTATCTTTATCATACCGGTTCGTGCTTTCTCCCTTGATGCAGCGCACCACTTCCTCTGATATGATGGTCTTGTTCTCGCTGATCCCATAGGTGTCTTTGACGATGCGCAGATCGCTGTTAATAACCATAACCCGCCCGTCGTAGAGACCGGACAGCTGGTCCAGTTCGGCATTGATCACCTCATAGGAGGTGTCCTGCAGATAATGATTGGTAATCAGGTGATTCGCCAGAATCTTAAGCTGCGTGGTAATGTCCGATGTTCTGACATTAACCGCACGCTGCTCATAGTTCTGTAAGATCGCATACCGCATACTGACACACGGGATCAGTCCTACGATAAGCAGAATCAGAAAGATTCTCGTCTTTAGACTTCTCAGAAATATTATTTTATATAATCTGTCCTTAAGCAAAGTAATAGCCCACACCCCACTTAGTCCGCACATAAACCGGCTCGCCGGGTACACTTTCGATCTTCTCGCGCAGCCTTCTGATATGTACATCCACTGTTCTGACATCTCCGGGATAATCATTGCCCCACACGAGCTTCAAAAGGCTTTCCCTGCTGTATACCTTGCCCGGATTCTTCATCAGTAACTCCAGCACTTCAAATTCCTTGGCCGTCAGATTGATCTCCTTATCTCCTATATAGACCCTTCTGCCGTCGCAGTCCAGACGCATACCGCCCTTCTCAACCATTTTCACAGACTCCTTGTCCCCGCTCCTGCGTGTCGTTCTGCGTATGATTGCCTTGATGCGCGCCTTGACTTCCAGTATGTTAAAAGGCTTCGTAATATAATCGTCCGCACCATATTCCAGTCCGAGAATTTTATCCATGTCATCCCCTTTTGCGGTTAACATAACTATTGGAACATTGGAAAATTCCCTGATCTGCTGGCATACCTCAAATCCTGTCATCTTGGGAAGCATGACGTCTAACAGAATCATATCGTACTGATTCTGTCTTGCCAGTTCCAGCGCTTCCTCGCCATCATAGGCACAGTCAACCTCCATATCGTCCTGTTCCAGGCTGAAACGAATCCCCTTCACGATCAATTTCTCATCATCAACTACCAAAACCCTTTGTCTCATTGCTGATCTCGCCCCTAATTTACTCTGATACTGTCTTTGATCTTCACATAAGTTCCTTCCTTGATACCACTTACATTCATGATATCCTCTATCTTTGTAAATCCGCCGTGCTCCTGCCTGTATGACACGATCGCCGCCGCTCTGACCGCACCGATTCCCGGAATCTCACACAGACGTTCCTGCGTGGCAGTATTGATATTGATCCTGCCATCAGACGCTCCCGCCATGGTATTGGTGCCATCCGTGCCGGCATCGTTTCCGTCCGTGCCGGTCTCCGTTTCCGTCATACCGACCACGCCGATTCTGCCGTCAAGCTCTTCCTGCGCATTCGCCTGTATCTGCGCAGTCGTAGGAATCACCAGCTTCACGCCGTCTGACAGCGTCTGTGCCTGGTTTACATAACTCTCATCTGCTTCCTCCGTAAACCCTCCCGCCTTCTTCACGGCTTCGTATACTCTGCTTCCCGCCGGAAGCTCATACACATCGGGATTCTTCACAGCGCCGCAGACATGCACACAGATCAACTGTGGCTCCGGCGGTATCTGTTCCTGCACCGTCATTTCCTCTGCGTATTGTTCCGCATGCTTCTGCAAATCGTCCGGTTTCAGAGCGATCTGCTCTGACGGCGGATTCAGAATGTCCGCCTCCTCCTGTGTCCCCTCCGACACAGACTCCATCGTCGCAACGCTGCTTCCGGTCTCCAGCACAAGCTGCTCTCTGCGCGTACACCCGCAGAGCATAACACAGACCAGCAATGCGAATATCCGCACGCCGTCACGCTGCTTCCTGCCTCCGGCTTCCGTCATATTCCCATTGCCTGTTCTATTTCTATTCCTTACGTTATACATAGTTTCCTTTCCGAACGCTGTCGGTTCCTCCAGGAAGCTCCCGCTATGCACCGTATCTCCATTGTAAAATAAATTACTTCCTATGTCCACTTAAAAATCACAATTCCCGCAATCGCGACACCCATGCCAACGATTTTACGCATTTCAAGCGGCTGTTTCTCCGTGCCGAACAGACCAAACAATTCAATCAGATATGCAACGATCAACTGTGCAATCACGATAAGCATAACTGCTCTGGCCGGCCCCAGCATCTCCATTCCCTTGATCACCGTATAGGTGATAAACGCGCCGATAGCGCCGCCAAGCAGCATATACTTCGGTTCCACCTTCCACAACGCGGCAAAAGAAGACCGGTCCGTAACAAGCCATGCCGCCAGACAGACGACTAACGCCGTAAACTGCACGAACGCATTGGCTACCCAGATCCCCGAAGTCCTGGTTACCTGCGTATTAAACACTCCCTGTACGCTCATAAGCGCCCCTGACAACAGCGCGATCAAAAATCCGAACATGATATCTCTCCCTTCTGATTATACAAAGAAGACAAGGTCTTTACACCTTGTCTTATCATGTCCGCTTCGTATTATAAATATACATTCGAAAACAGCAGTTCCGCGTTATTCACCGTCCTCATCCGATGCCGCTTCTTCATCAGACGATATGTCCTCGTCTTCATATGCTTCCTCAACTTCTTCCGGCACGTCAATATATTCCTCCGTGTACTCCCCGCCCACAACCTGAGACATGATTTTCTCTGACAATGCCTTCAAGTCTGCGTTCGCGTCATCACCCTCCCAGATCTTGGCAAAGGCAATCTCCAGTTCCACCCAGAAGTTACTCGTCTCAATCATCTTGGGCATCGGAATGGAATCCATATACTCCTGTAAGAAAGCCTCCTTATCCGGATCATCATAAGTGCTGCCGCTGTCATGCACCGGAAGTTTACATGTCCTCGCATACAGTGTATCCGTGGCTGACCCCGTCAGATATACCGCGAAGTCATTCGCCATCTCTTTTCTCGCAGAGTAACCGTTGACCACCACACACTGGGTTACGGACAGCGATGCGGAAGGCAGTTCTTCGCTGACATCCGGCACCGTGGTTACACCATATTCATAATTAAAGTTCCCTTCCGCCACAGCCGCCTCGATCTTAGAAAGCGCATCCGTCGTAGCAACCGTACAGACGATCTTACCGTCTATGAAATCCTGCAGGACGCCGTCGTAACTGATCTCCTTCGTGTCAATGGAGAAGAACTGATTCAGGTTCTGGTACACTCTCATACACTTGATCGCGTTCTCATTATAGATATGGATCGAATCGGCCTGATCTCCGTTCTTACCGCCAACATCAATGGAGTCTCCCACGAAAAAATAATTGTAGAAAATATCGGACACATCCCATTTAAAGACCGCTTCTACCTGCTCCGGTGCATCATAAACGTCCGCGAAGGCAAGGATATCATCTATCGTCTTCGGAAGTGCTTCCTCCACTTTCGCCTGTATCTCTTCGTCTGTAATGGCGCTTTCTGCGGCCGACCCGCCTTCGTCTTCTTCGGAAGGCTCTCCCTCTCTCTCAAGCTGCGCCTGCGCCTCCTCGGCTGCCTGTGCATCTCTCTCCGCCTCGATCTGTGCACCTGCCCAATCCTTGAGATAAGTCTCGTTATACAGAAAACAGCTCGTTTCGAAGTAGAAAGGATATCCGATCTGTTTCTCCTTATAAGTCACAGCGCTCACTGCCGTCTCCGGGAAAAAGTCCGCCATGGGCAGCGTGCCCTCCGGCAGTCTGACCTCCGACGCAAGTCCTGCCAGATATGCTTTTTCCAGAGAATCATTGCTGACAATATACAGATCCGGAACCTCCTCCGAATGGATCGAAGCCTGGTTGATCGTCTCCAGATACTCCCGCCCGGACGTATATACGGGCACTACCCGCACGTCATCCTGATACTCGCTGTAAGATACCACAACACTATTCAGATAATCTGTCAGCGCCTCGTCCGTATACCACAGGTACAACGTCTCCCTGCGCCCGAAAAGGGAATCACTCTCTATTTCCTGTTCTTCGTTCTGCTGCACCGTAATGCCAAGTCTGCCGACTCCGTAGATACCGCCAGCGCAAAGCGCCAGCGCCAGAATCGTGACTATTCTTTTCTTCAGAGTCACTTTCTTCTCCTTCTATATTCTGTATACTGTTCTATACTTCCGCCGCCGTACTACACGCATACTTCACTTATGCACGCCCGCAGAACCGCCGTCATCTCATCTACATTTTCCTTCGTGATCACGAGGGACGGTACAAACCTTATGATATTCGTTCCCGCGTTAATCAGAACAAGCCCTTTATCCATGGCTTTTACAATAATATCACCCACCGGTCTGTCAAAGACAAGGCCCTGCAGCATACCTGCACCGCGGCGTGTCTCTATGCATGAAAACTCCTGTACCAGTTCATCCAGTTTCCCGCTCAGATACGCGCCGGTCTCCCTGACATTGTCAAGAACCTGCTGTTTCTCAAAAAGCTCGATCACCTTGCAGACTGCCGCACAGGCAAGCGGATTACCGCCGTAGGTCGTGCCGTGGTCACCCGCTGCAAGAGAGTGCGCTCCCACTTTCTCCGTCATCATGAATGCGCCCACAGGAACGCCGCACCCAAGCGCCTTGGCTGAAGTCATCACATCCGGTCTGATCCCGTAACGCTGCCATGCAAACATCTCGCCGGTACGGCCCATGCCGCACTGGATCTCATCCAGAATCATCAGGATGTCCCTCTCATCACAGAGCTTTCTCACCTTCTGCATAAATGCTTCCGTCGCCGGGTAAATACCGCCCTCGCCCTGCACGGTCTCGAACAGGATCGCACAGGTCTTGTCCGTTACCTGCGCCATAACACTGTCGAAATCATTCAGGTCCGCAAATCTGATATTGCCGATCATCGGCTCAAAGGCCTCCCTGTAATGCGGATTGCCTGTCACCGACAACGCTCCCATGGTTCTGCCATGGAAAGAATGGTTCATGGCGATGATCTCGTGATCCGTCCTGCCATCCTTCAGATAAGCATATTTTCTGGCTGTCTTGATGGCACCCTCTATGGCCTCCGCGCCGCTGTTGGTAAAAAATACCCTGTCCATACCGGAAATTTCTTTCAGCTTCTTCGCCGCCTCGATCGCCGGAAGATTGTAGTAATAATTGGAAGTATGAATGATCTTGTCGATCTGCTCCTTTAAAGCGTCATTATACTCCTTATTATTATAACCAAGCGCAAACACCGCGATACCGGACACGAAATCCAGATATTTTTTTCCGTCCAGATCGTAAAGATACACGCCGTCGCCCTTCTCGAAGACGACCTGATAACGGTTGTATGTATGAAGCAGCGCCTGCTCGGCTTCATCAATATAATTCTGCATTACTGTACTCATATTCTGCTGTCTCCTGATCTCAAATTCTATACATAATGCCCTTTACAGGCCGCATTCTTTACTTCTCTGGCATTCATAAGTGTTCACTTCATTGCAGCTTCATCATGGTCCGCAATGATCGCCGTACCGATACCCTGATTTGTAAAAATCTCGAGTAACAGGCAATGCGCAATCCGTCCATCCAGAATATGCACTCTGTTGACTCCTTCTTTGATGGCATCCGTACAGTTACTCAGTTTAGGCAGCATACCGCCCCCGATACAGCCGCTGCCGATCAGTTCCTCTGCCTGCGTAGCCGTCAACCGTGATAGGAAGCTCGATTTGTCATTAATATCACGATACAGTCCTTCAATATCCGTTAAAAACACCAGCTTGTCCGCCCCCACCGCTTTGGCGATGGCGCAGGCCGCATCATCCGCATTGATATTATAAGTCATGAACTGACGATCCAGTCCTATGGGCGCAACGATAGGCAGAAAATCTTTTTCCAGAAGGTCATACAATACCTTCGGATCAACGCCGCATACCTCACCCACATAACCGATATCCTCGCCGTCCGGACATTTCCTGGTGCACTGCAGCAGTCCGGCATCCTTGCCGCTGATGCCGATCGCTTTGACACCCAGCTCCTCCACCATTCTGACCAGATTCTTGTTGACTTTGTTGAGCACCATCTCGGCGATCTCCATCGTCTCTTCGTCAGTCACCCGCAGCCCGTTCACGAATTTCGCTTCCTTACCTACCTTACCGACCCAGCGGCTGATCTCTTTGCCGCCGCCGTGCACAATAATCGGTTTGAAGCCTACCAGTTTCAAAAGGGTCACGTCCTTGATCACATTCTTCTGCAGTTCCTCGTTGCTCATGGCGCTGCCGCCGTACTTCACTACGATAATCTTCCGGTTAAATTTCTGGATATAAGGCAGCGCCTCAATAAGCACCTCCGCTTTTTCCAGAATTTTGTCCATTTCTCTTTGTTCCATGATGTCCTCTTTTCCATTTCGTTCTTGTATAACAGCGCGCTAGCTCCTGTAATCCGCATTGATTTTCACATAATCATAGCTTAAGTCGCAGCCCCAGGCTGTGGACTCGGCGTCTCCCATATGCATGTCCACAAGCACTCTTACTTCCGGTGACGCAAGGATCTGTGACGCTTCCGCCTCACTGTAGTCCGCCGCCATGCCGTCCTTGTAGATCAGCATACTCTTTTCATTATTCTCAAAATAAAGCTCTACCTTGTCCGGATCGAAGTTCACACCGGAATAGCCAAGCGCGCACAGGAACCTTCCAAAGTTCGCATCATGTCCGTAAATCGCCGCCTTGCACAGATTAGACCTGATCACGCTCCTGCTTAAAATCCGCGCCTCCTGTTTCGTTGCGGCATGAATGACTTTCGTCTCAAAGAGCGCCGTTGCGCCCTCGCCGTCCCCCGCCATCATTTTAGCAAGCGTCTCATTCACATAATGCAGCGCTTCTTTAAATTTCTCATAATCCTCATTCTTCACTGTAATTTCCGGATTACCCGCCATGCCGTTAGCCAGCACCACCAGCGTGTCGTTGGTGGATGTATCGCCGTCCACGGAGATCATGTTGAATGTGTCGATCACGTCCTCGCTCAGCGCCTCCTGCAGAAGCTCTTTGGAAATCGCGATATCCGTCGTCACGAACCCAAGCATAGTGCACATATTCGGGTGAATCATACCGGCGCCTTTACACATACCGCCGACGGTCACCGTCCTGCCGCCCAGTTCGATCTGCGCCGCCGCCTGCTTGGATATGGTGTCGGTCGTCATGATCGCCTCCGCCGCCATCGTACCCGCTTCCTGCGTGTCTTTCTTATCCGCCGCAAGCTTCTCCACGCCGGCAAGTATCCTGTCTACGGGAAGCTGACTGCCGATGACACCGGTGGATGCCACCAGCACGGCATCCGCTGAGATTCCAACCAGTTCAGCCGTCTTCTCCGCAGTCCTTCTGCAGCATTCATAGCCCTGCCCGCCGGTCGCTGCATTGGCAATTCCCGAATTAACGATCACCGCCTGCACATAAGGAGAATGGGCTACTACTTCCTTATCCCATCTGACCGGCGCTGCTTTTACCACATTGCTCGTAAAAACGCCCGCTGCTTTACATGGCGTCCTGCTGTACACCATCGCCATATCTTTCCTGTCCTGATATTTGATCGCCGCCGCGACACCTGCCGCCTCAAACCCCTGCGCCGCCGTGACGCCGCCTTCTATAATCTTCATATTCATCCTCCATGACACGTCTGCTCTTTATATATGCCCCGTCTGCCATCATGCAAACCGGAGCACCTTTACCGGCGCATACGGCAGTCCGTTCCATTGCTGTTCCGGTTACATGCCGCATAATGCTTTCTACACATTTTTCTATTCTAATACATTAGCCTGCTGTTGAAAAGCCATTTTTTGCTGCAGCATACCTGTTTTACGCTGAACCGTCCGCAAGATCGATCTCAGGAATCTCCACATTGATCTCCGACTCCGCAGCCGTCTCCATAGGATCGGGGCTCTCCCCCTTCTCCTCCTCTTCTCCCCAGAGAGTCTCATAATCCTTGTGCTTTTTATCCATATTCATTGCCGCCATGTTCTTGGCCGCCATATAGACTTCCATATTAAAGTCCATAAGCTTCTTCTCATCCTGCGCCGGCACCCTGTCCCCGTTCGCAATCCGTCTGGCAATCTCAAGACACTTTGCCATTTCCTCGCCATAATCCTGCATGGCTTCTCCCTGCTGCTTCGCCACCTCCGCGTTGGCGATGCCGACCTCCGCCTCGATCACTTCGTCTCTGAGCTTAATGTGTTCCTCGATCTGTTCCTTCACCCGGTCGATTTTCTCCTGCAGTTCTTCGGCCCGCTTGCGGTATTCCTCGGAAACCTCGAACACAACGCCCCCGCTGCTCCCGTCACCGCCAAGAGACATATTGCCTGCAGCACCGAATGCCTGCGCCTCGTGAGCCTCCTTCTCCTTAAGAAGTTCTCTCTGTCTCTTTCTCAAAATATCAATCTGTTGTGTGTATGCGGCTCTCGCTTCCCTGATCTTCATCAAATCACTTCCTTCATGTCCTTATGCGCTTAGAATACATCCGTGTATTCACCACAGTTCAGATCTCTGACCTGTTCTATGTATTCCTGTTACCGTTTCATTACATATATCGGTTGTTTTGTTCATGTTCCAAACCCGTTTTCAGGCTGTCTCCTCATTGATAAAAGCCGTAATGTTCTCCCGGTTCAATGTAAAATCATAATAATTCAGATCTTCTCTCTTCGTCCATCCGATCTGCCGCCAGAACGCGTTGCCGATATCGTTGGCGGTAAAGGCAATCAGCGACACCTTGTTGATCTTCTCCTTCTTCAGTGCCTCCATGCAGTAGACTACCATCTCCTTGCCGATACCGCGCAGACGATATTCCTTCGCCACACAGACATGATACAGGCAGCCTCGTCTGCCGTCATGCCCGCACAGAATCGCGCCCACGATCCTGCCGTCTTCTACCGCCACAACGCTGGTGCCCGGATTTCTGTTTAAAAACCGGGTGATACCCTCTCTGGAATCGTCTATGCTCCGGATCGCGAACCCTTTGATGGTCAGCCAGAGTGCCTTGACACCGTCATAATCTTCTATTGTCATCGCTCGTATCATCTTATCCTCCACGATTTAATACCCCAACGTTCCATTCAATGATTCATCGTCCTCGATCCACTGCTGAACCGGAATCACCCGGTATTCGTCTTCCGTATCCCTGACATAGACTGTCTCAATGCCCGCATTGATGATCTGCCGCTTACACATGGAACAGCTGCAGGAGTTCTTCACATACTCGCCCGTGTCCGCTTCCACGCCCACCAGGTAAAGCGCGCTGCCGATCATCTTGTCCCTGGATGCGCTGATGATCGCATTGGCCTCCGCGTGAACACTCCGACACAGCTCATACCGCTCCCCCCGCGGAATCTCCATCTTGATCCGGATACACTCCCCGATATCCGTACAGTTCTTTCTGCCTCTGGGGGCACCCACATACCCCGTGGAGATCACCTCGTCATTCTTCACGATCACCGCACCGTAATGCCGTCTTAAGCAGGTGGACCGCTGCGCCACCATCCTGGCTAAGTCTAAGTAGTAATTAACCTTGTCTCTTCGTTTCATCTTCCTCTCCATTCCGGAGCGTTTACACGGCAGGAAGCATGTCTTTGCCAACGCCAGACTGCCCAGGCCCGATTTGCCTCCGCCATCAACACGCGTTTCTTCACTCTTTCTAAATTCGCATATTTTATCCGTTCTTCTGCCGAAATACTTACATTCAACAATAAGGCGAACGGTAAACCGTAATCATAAATTGCTGCTTTTACAAAGTATAACACAAAACATACGGGAATTGCAGCACCTGTATTTCTGTGCCGTCAACATTTAGTTTCCCCATGTAACACCCTCTTTTCGTGCCTTGCAATCACAACATCTGCCCAATTTTCCAAGTATCCATAAACATCTTCCAATTTTTCTTTTTTGTCCAGGGTTTCTGTTGGAAATAGTATCGGCTGCCCGCCAAGCAGATATATGTATTTGTTCTTTCTTATTATCCGTTCCATTCATCATATCTTTACCGGCTTATCTTTTCCTCCATGGCACAAATTCATCTGCCGGTAAAAGAGATATATTTTACAGATTCTTTTCCAAAAAAGAAAACATTTCAACGCTCCACTTCCAGGCCGAATTGTCATACGCGAGACCGCAGCCGTGCCCGCCGGTCGGATAATAGTGACATGCATGGGCGACACCCGCTTCTTCCAGTTTCGCCTCCAGCCTTTCCGTATTTTCACAAGGCACTGTCCCGTCGTCCCTGCAGGCCCAGGCAAATGCAGGCGGATAATCCGATGTGATCAGATTTTCAACGGAAAGCGAGCGGCGCATTGTTTCGTCATCCTTCCCGAGCAGTGCCAGGGCACTGCCCTCATGGGTGACCTCTTTTTCAAAAGTGATCACCGGATATCCCAAAGCCACCGCGTTGGGCCTTCCCTCCGGCAGCAGCGTTTGATACAGTGCCGCTGAGGAAGCACATAAATGCCCGCCGGCTGAAAAGCCGACAATGCCGATCCGGTCGGGATCAACGTGGTATTTTGCCGCATTTTCCCTGACATATCGAATCGTTTCCAGAAGATCCATTTGCGGCTCCGGATAACGCGAGGGCGCCACCCGGTAACGAAGGATGAAGGATACATATCCTTTCTTCTCGGCTAAAATCTGGATCGGCGTGCCTTCGTTCTGAAAACTGACAAACTCGTAGCCGCCTCCCGGACATATGATCAGCGCCGGTCCTGGCGTATCCACATTCACATCCGTCGGCGGTGTGATGATAAAAGTCTGCTCCGGGTCCTGCAGGCTCGCTTCCTCCTCCGGCTCCCAGGCATTCCAGTCGTGCAGATGTAAGCATTGCCGCTTCCCCGCCTGCAGTTCCAATACCAGATTTGCCGTATCGATCATCTGCTCCGCAATCCCCTGCAGGTTACCGCCCCATGGCGTCTGCCCTCTGAAAGCAGCGAGCCGTAACGGCTGATCCCGCAGTTCCTTCGGAAACCAGTCAAGCTGGTCTTCCGCATATAAGAAATGAAACCACTTTCTCATACCCGGCGCAGACAAAATATCATTTAAAGTATCAAAAGATGAGAACATACGTAACCCCTCCTTTTTCTTTTCAGCACTAACTATCCTGCTGCATTCCCTGATGGAAACTCATTTATCACTTTATTTTTCTGGCAGCAGCAAAGCGCCGCAATCTGCATATCCCATTTTTCTGTAAAAGAATTGTGCCCATCACAGTTACATCGGCTTTAAATTCTGATTGAGCCGATCCACCATCCACGCAACCCGTTTCTCGCGTCCGGCGTCTGTCTTCGCATCATAATACGCCCGCGTATAGGTTTTCTTTACCGACGGGGACATGTTCTTCCAGTTTGTACAGGCAGGTTCGTATTCTTCCAACAGCGCGGATACGAAAGCGATCTGTTCCTCCGTGACCGACGCGGATTTCGATGCGTCCCACTGGCCGTTCTCCCTGGCCTCCTCTATTTTCTTTCTGCCGTAATCAGTCATAAGCCCGCGCTCTTCAAGGCTTCCCGCCAGCGCCTTGTTTTTCTCAGACCACTTGCTCTTGTCTCTGCGCATGGCAAAATATTTCTTGTATGTTTTATCGTCAATGCTCTGCATCTGTCCGTCAATCCAGCCGAAACACAGCGCTTCTTCGAGCGCCTCTCCCGCTTTGATCGTTTCAGGCCCGCCGGCCTTGCCGAACAGCAGCCAGACCCCGTCGCCTGACAGACAGTGCTCGCCAAGCCATTTTCTGAATTCTTCTCTATTGGCAAATTCCAGAATATCACTCATAATGTATCCTCTCTCTATAAAGCTTTCGGAAACTGCAAACGCGCAAGCGGCGTTTCTAAAGTCTCACTACAGATCCAGCCCTTTGGCCTCATCGCATCCCAGAATAATATTCATGCACTGGATGGCCGCCCCGGACGCACCTTTGCCCAGATTGTCAAACTGTGCGGAAACGACGATGCGCTCTTCGTTTCCCGTGGCATATATCTTCAGGCCATCCCAGCCGGACAGTCCGTTGCCTGCCAGAAATCCGCCGGCTGCAATCTCGTCATCTGTGGTACTCACCTGGATGAACCGCTGGTTCTGATAATACGCCTTATAATAGTCCAGCAGTGATGCGGGTGTCTCTTTCCTGGCAAGCAGATCGGCATATAACTGCACGGAAACCACCATGCCGCTGTAATAATCGTCAATAATCGGGGAAAACAACGGGGTACGCACAAGCCCCGTGATCTTCTGCATTTCTTTTAAATGCTTATGCTGCTGTGTCAGCGCGTACTCCCGTCCCGCTGATAACTCTGCAGGCCTGTCCGCCTGTTCATAAGCCGCAATCGTTTTCTTTCCGGCTCCGCTGTATCCTGAAATTGCAAAACAGCCTACCGGATACTCCTTCGGAAGAATGCCCCCCGCTATCAGAGGATACACCAGAGAGATGAAACCGGATGCATAGCATCCCGGAACCGCTATGCGCTTTCCCTCCTGAATGGCTGTTCTATGGGCGGCGGATAATTCCGGAAATCCGTATGCCCAGCCTTCTTCTGTGCGGTGCGCGGTAGATGCATCGATAATAACCACATTATCATTCTCTGCCAGTGCGGCAGATTCCCTCGCCGCCGCATCCGGCAGGCACAGAAAAGTGATATCTGACGCATTGATCAGTTTCTTTCTCTCATCCGGATCTTTACGCAGTTCCGGATTGATGTGCAGCAGCTCTATATCGTCACGCTTTTGAAATCGCTCGTTAATTCTTAATCCTGTTGTTCCTTCGCTTCCGTCGATAAAAACCTTTGTTTTCATAGCAAAATGTAATTCCTTTCTGTATTTTCGTAACCGTGCAGCCTTCGCCCTCCCTGTTACGCATTTTCTCCATTCCGAAGTCTCAAAGTTTCTGATTGCATAAAGTACTTTTCGGAGCATCATTCAGCTATATATGCGCTGTATGTCTCTCATCACTATATCACGCTCACTGCCCCTGCGCAAACGTATTTCCCGTTACGGTCTGCGTAACTGTCCGGCTTTGTTACTGTTCACTCCGTTCCAGTGACAGGTAAAAATCCATGCAAAATTTGCTTCGCAAATGGATTTTTACTTGCAATATATACGTTTTCTTACGGACTTAGCAGTAAATGCTAAGTCCTGTGTGAACAGTAACCCGGCTTTCACATTCCCCGCATTTCCACTCTGCATAATAATACACCTTTAATGCATAATATTCAACTATTTTTTCATTTTATGCAGTTTTTATTGAATTATTCATTAAAATATGCATAAATTTACACTTGCATTTTGCACGAACCTGTTGTATATTGTTCTAGGAACAAATGCATTCGGGAACAGGATTTCCTAATATAAATGCAATACATACAACTCACAATTCACAAAAAGGAGATTACATTATGAAAGAAAAAGTAGTTCTTGCTTACTCAGGCGGACTGGATACGACCGTGATCATTCCGTGGCTGAAAGAAAATTTTGACTATGAGGTGATCTGCGTGTGCGGTAACTGCGGTCAGGCGGAAGAACTTGACGGACTCGAGGAGCGCGCTTTATCCAGCGGCGCATCCAAGCTCTACATTGAAGACCTCACAGACGAGTTCTGCGATGATTTTATTATGCCGTGCGTACAGGCACACGCTGTATATGAAAACAAATATCTGCTCGGTACATCCATGGCAAGACCGGTAATCGCGAAGAAATTAGTCGAGATCGCACGCAAAGAGGGCGCTACCGCAATCTGTCACGGCGCTACCGGCAAGGGCAACGACCAGATCCGTTTCGAGCTGGGCATCAAAGCGCTCGCTCCCGATTTAAAGATCATCGCTGCATGGAGAAATGAGAAATGGACCTTAAACTCCCGCGAGGAAGAGATCGAATACTGCCGTCAGCACGGCATCAACCTGCCTTTCTCCGCGGATTCCAGCTACAGCCGCGACCGTAACTTATGGCATATCAGCCATGAAGGTCTGGAGCTGGAAGATCCCGCTAATGAGCCGAATTATGAGCACCTGCTGGTTCTCGGCACAACACCGGAGAAGGCTCCCGAAGAAGGCGAGTACGTGACCATGACTTTTGAAAAAGGCGTTCCCACCTCCGTCAACGGCAAGAATATGAAAGTGTCCGAGATCATCGCCACCCTGAACGAACTGGGCGGCAGGCACGGCATCGGTATCGTAGATATCGTGGAAAACCGTGTGGTAGGCATGAAGTCCCGCGGTGTGTATGAGACCCCCGGCGGAACGATTCTCTACGAGGCACACCAGCAGCTCGAGGAGCTGATCCTCGACCGCGATACCTATGCGCTTAAGGCAGACATGGGCAACAAGTTTGCACAGATCGTATATGAAGGAAAATGGTTCACCCCGCTTCGCGAGGCAGTGCAGGCGTTCATCGAGTCCACACAGCAGTATGTGACCGGTGAAGTGAAGTTCAAGCTGTACAAAGGCAACATCATCAAGGCAGGAACCACTTCTCCGTACACACTCTACAACGAGAGCATCGCTTCCTTCACCACAGGCGATATGTACGACCATCACGACGCGGAAGGATTTATCAACCTGTTCGGTCTTTCCAGCAAGGTACGCGCCATGAAGATGCAGGAGAACGGTGTGAAGCTGATCTAAGCCGGCACGCGTTTATTCCATTTATGAAAAACAGTCCCCGCAGCAATTTATGATTCCATGCTGTGGGGATTTTTATCCTGCTGCCCGTTTACTTTGCAGTTACACGCTTTTTTTTTCAGCTTTCGTGTGATATGATAATAATGTATCTATTCAATATACTTCATTAATCTCACACAATATCATACAAAAGGGACATTCTTATTCTTATGAACGCAATTACACTAATTATTATATATCTGGCTGCCATCAATTTGATCAGCTTTGTTGTTATGGGTGTGGATAAATATAAAGCCAGGAAACGCGCCTGGCGTATTCCGGAGTCCACGCTCTTTGTGCTCGCCTTAATCGGCGGCAGCATCGGTTCCATCGCGGGTATGCACCTGTTTCATCATAAGACAAGGCACTGGTACTTCCTGTACGGAATGCCAGCCATCCTGATCATACAGATTCTGATTGTCGTCGCGCTGGTGACCTCGCCGATTGAATTTCTGATCATGTAAAAAAAGTTAATTTGCTTCGCAAATTAACTTTGCGAGATTTTCCCTCGGCAAACTCGAATAAGCGGAAGATTTCATTTTGCGAGATTTTCCCCCGGCAAACTCGAATAAGCGGAAGAGTTTATTTTGCAAGATTTGTCTTCGGCAAACTCGAAAAAGCGAAAGATTACACCTTAAAGTAAATAATGGGAGAAGGGGCGTCTATGCATATTGCAGTCTGTGATGATAATATTGCTGACAGAAAACAGATGGAGCGGCTCTTAGAACGGGCTTCGGACAGGCGGATACACACCACGGGTGTATTCTATATTGATTCTTTCGGAAACGTGGAGGCTGTCATGCACGCGCCTATGCTTTACGATGCTTTCTTTATTGATATGACATCCGGTCCCGTCAATGGGTTCCAGCTTGCCGGAAAGCTGATCGATGCAGGCGTGACCGCGCCGATCGTTCTGTGTGTCTCCACAATCAATTACCGCGCAATGATTGAAGCGGCTATGGCACAGCTGCCGCCGGACGGTGTGGAAAACACCAATCACGAGATCCTGTTCCGGAAGTTAAAAACCCAGATCCGATATCTGAACAAGCCGGTCCGCGTCGCTGAACTGGACGAAATGCTGGACTTTTGTATTGCGCAGAAGTCCCAGGTCATTCCAACCATAGAACTGCGCGGCGAGAAGGATACCCTCTATGTCTATGAGGATGAGATCCTGTATGCAGAAAAAGACGGCAACTACGCGCACGTGACTCTGACAGAGGACAGACAGATCGATGTGCTGTCCACCATGCACAATCTCTACGCGCAAGTTGCCGATTATGATCATTTCTTCCCGATCTCGGAGCAGGTGTTCGTCAATGTCTCCTATATCGAGAAACTGTCTTTACTGAAGCTTTCCATGAAGGATGGACGCGCTTTTACCGTTTCTCCGTTTGAACTCTCGCTGGTAAAAAAAGCAATCGAAGCATACCGCAGTGCAACATAAACTATCCTGTTACAATGTCACAATAATGCCGCCGTCATTGGCGTACATTGTACTGACGCCCGCCGTGTCCATGATCACTACGTTCCTGTAGGATGCACGCTTTTCCATCAGTTCACGCATATACTGTGCGCGCTCGGGACAGTTGCAGTGCGTGATCATGAGCGTTCTCTTCTCCGTATGCGACACATCCGCCACGAGGCAGTCTGCCATCTTGGCAAGCGCCTTGTTAATGCCGATCGCCTGACTCTTCTGCTCGATCACGCCCAGATTGCCTACCATAACAGGCTTGATACTCAGCGTTGAAGCGACGAGCGCCTTGACGCCGGTAAGGCGTCCGTTCTTACGAAGCGTCTCCAGATTATCCAGCACAAAATATGTTCTCATCTTACGCTTAAAGACTTCGATCTTCTCCACAGTCTCCTCGAAAGTAAGGCCGGCCTCCTTGTAACGCATAATCCTGATGGCAAGCTGCGTCTCTCCACAGCTTGCGGATTCCGAATCCACGACATGAATCTTCTTCTCTCCGTACTTCTCCTGATATAAACTTTTACCCAGTTCCGCACTGTTATAGCTCCCACTGAGATGGGATGACAGCGTCACCACATAGACTTCCTCCGCATCACAATGGTATGCCTCCATAAATTTCTCCGGTGAAGGACAGGACGATTTCGGACACTGCGGATATGCCGCTACCTTCTCCAGAAAATCCTTCTGGTTAAAAGTCTCGTCATCCCAGATCAGATCATCCCCCACTTCCAGTCCCAGCGGAACAGTCTGAAACCTCTCATCATTTTTACATTTTCCCGGCAGTTCACAACAACTGTCTACTACGATCTTATAACTCATAAAGCCCCCGCAACCCTTTCATGTAGTTTTCATTACTATTTATAATAGCATAACTTGTCACACATTGTAAACAGTAAATACCAAATGTACATGTATTTCATAACAGTTCAGTCTTCGGCTTCCCCGTCAGCGCACTGCAAATCAAAATAATTCGCTTTCTTTCCCCATATCCTCTGTGCTATACTGATACCGACGGTTATCAGCCCGTTTGCGGGATTCGCTTCGCGAACCCGAATAAGCGCAACAATTATCTACACCCTAAAATACTATAACCATATTTTGCAGTCTTATGAAACATTACCGCATACGAATTATTCAGAAACGGAGTACTTATGATCGCACTGAAAATCACCAACATCAAACAATTTATGGGAAAACTGCTCGGCAGCGAGGATTTCGATTTTTTTCTGCTGGAGGAGGCTTCCATCAGCACCTACAATACATTCCGTATTGACGGACATCAGAACAGAGAATTCTATACATCGGAAGAATGGGAAGATGAGGCCGTCCGCCCCTATGACTTTTCCGCCTGGAAGACCATGCGCCCGATCTGTTTTGACCTGATCAAAGGCAGGCGTACGCCTTCCGCCTTCCGCTTTGTCCTCCATCTGATCCCTTCCCATGTAGATTCGATCCTGCAAAAAGGTGATACTGCCGTATCCGCGGAACAGGTCAAGGCTTTCGTGCTGAACATAAAATATGACGGCACCGGTCTGACTCTGGTGACCGGCACCGCCTTTCATACTTTTGTTATGGATAAAACGCCTGACGTGCTCTGGGATCAGGCTGTCAGACGATTCCTCTCGCTAAAGTCGATCGCGTATGAGGAACTTTGACTCGCCCTATCAGAAGAATACTGTCACGCCGCCTGTCTGATAAGCCATCTCGAAATCAATTGCCGCCATGACCATCGCGAAAAGCAGCATGATTCCCAGCATAATCACTGCCGGAAAGTCATAGATCATTTTCCACTCTCCGCTTTTGCATTTATGACTCTCCACCAGAATCTCCAGACCCAGCAGAATAAAGACCACCGGCCAGCACCTGAATATAAAACTGTATCTTACCATCGGTACAAAGATGTGTGCCAAAAAGAGTATGCCGTAGCACACCAGCGTAATGCCGAAAGACACCGTTCCAACTCTGCGGGTCGGCACATGCCTGACCTCTTTCCCGCAGTTTGCCACCGTCTGCCGCGCCCCGCCCGCTTCCTGATCCATCGTTGCTTCCTGGTTCATAACTGCTTCCCGTTCCATGTTCTCTCCCTCCTTATGCAATATTACTGTCGATCCGGTCCGTTATCATCTGCCACCGTATCCTGTTGTGCGTTCTGTGTAACATAGACCTGCCGCTCCGGTGCGCCGTACTGCACGGGCATATCATCTTCAACGATCATTTCCGCTTTCTTACCGCGGATCATCAGCAGACCCGCCCAGATAATCGCAATGCCGACCACAAAGCGCGGCAGATCATCTCTCATAAAATAATAAATTTGACTTAAGACAGAATTATCCCATCCAAAAATATCACATAAAAGATTAAATACCGCCTGCCATAACGTAGCCACGCCGATCAGGATAAATGCAGCCGCCACAACAGTCTTCTTTTTGCCGGTCATATGGGCACCCAGTTTCTCTATCGTGTTCCATTCATCCAGACCGAACAGGAACCTGTCTTCTACCGCCATAAAAGTATGCTCGTCTAACCCCGCCAGATTGTTGGCATGGAAGAAGCTGTAAAACCACATGGCAATGGGAAATACCGCCAGTGCGCCGATATTCGTAAGCCCGGTCAGTGCGATCAGAGACATAAATCCGAGCATAAGGCTGATTCCCATCTTCATAAATCCCAGATACATATCACCCGCCCCCGGTATGAGCGACCACATAAACAACCAAAATCTGCTTTTCTTTCTTTGCATTCTATTTTCCTCCATTTTCTATTGTTAATTAATATTCTGATATAAGTCCGTCCCGAACTGTGTCAATTTCTCATTGATATTGTCAAGAAACCCTCTCACGCCGCCGCGCTCCTGACCGGCAAGGTACTTTTCCCACTCATCGTCCCTGCTTCTCTGCCGCTTCTGGGCGATCTCTTCCAGAGAATCGCTCTCTTCCTGCTGCACGGGTGCCTTCTGCACACTCTCCACACGGTCGTTCGGCATAAAGATCAATACCGTAAGCGCCGCCGCCATGGCTGCCAGCACTTTAGCGCGATAGATGAAAACCTGCCTTTTCTTCGCAGCCTGCCTTTCCTGCCGCAGCTGCATAAATATATTTTCCTTAAGCTGTCCGGGGGCGTGCAGCATCTCCTCCGCCTCTACCTGCCTGATCAGCTCCGCGAGTGCCTCGTCGCTCATGCCGCCGGAGAAGTCGTCATTCTGCCGTCTGTTCACTCTTTTCTTTTCATCATCCATGTTATATATCATGCGCCCTTCTCCTTTCCATATAATTTGCGCAGCATAGCCCGCGCTCGATAAATCTGTGTCTGAACTGTCTTGACTTTCATGCCTCTCTGCGCTGAGATCTCCGCAACATTCATTTCGTCATAATAGTAAGCCTTTGCGATCTCATCATAAGGCGGCTTCAGTGACATACACCTGTTCAGTAAAGTCTGCCGCACCTCTTCTTCCAGGCAGACGGTCTCCGGCGCCCCCTCATAAGTACACGTCTCGTTCATCACCACATCTTCCGTCGGAATCACCCGCCTTCCGGCACTCTGCAGATAATCCAGGCATTTGTTCGTCGCGATCCTGCACAGCCAGGCTTTCTCATATTTACCGTCAAACTCCCCAAGATGTTTGTAAGCCGACAGGAAAGTCTCCTGCGCCAGATCCTCGGAGGCAAAATAGTCCGATGTCATTTTATAACATATGGAAAAAACAAGATGTTGGTAAGAATCAATCAGCGCTGACAATTGTTCTTCCCTGTTAATATCGTCTGCCCCCTTTCACAAGTAACTCTATCCATTATAACGAATGACTTCTTCGATTGTCTTCAATTATCTGCAGATTTTTTCATCCGGAAAATTTTTCTTTGTGAAATCTAATTACAAGCCTTGTTTCATGTCTAAAAAATGCTATATAAAATATATAATTTTTACCCCTTTACTTATGTTGGCATTCGGGCTATATTCATATCTAAGCGCATACGATTCCTTATGTGATCCGAATGCCGAAAAGACCCGAAAGTCTGTTGCCGCCCGCCTGGTCCGGTGCGGCCGCATAACCTGATGAACAGTGAGGTACATACCTATGACCCCCATGAAATGGTTTTATTCTTTCCTGCATAAACATACCCGCAGCATGATCTTCGGACTGGTGCTTGTCACGGTGATCTCCGTGCTCGCCATCGTCAAGCCGATCGTGTCCGGCGCCATCGTGGACGATGTGATCATCGCCGGACAGTATGAACTGCTGCCGAGGCTGATCGTATTTCTCCTGCTGATTACGATCCTGCGCGGTCTGCTGCGCTATCTCTCGCAGCTGATCTTCGAGACATGTTCGCAGGATGTGCTCTACACGATGCGCGATACCGTGTACCGCAAACTGCTGCAGGAGGACTTTAACTTCTATAATAAGAAGAGAACCGGTGATCTGCTCAGCCGGCAGACGGGCGATATGGACGCTATCCGGCATTTCATAGCATTTGTTATTTATCAGGTGTATGAAAATGTCTTCATCTTCCTGTTTGCCCTGGTCATGGTGTTTACGGTCAGTGTCAAACTGGCGCTGTGCATGTGTCTCGTGCTGCCGCTGTCCTTCCTCGTGACCTTAAGCCAGACGAAGAACGGGCGCCCCTGTTTCTGGAAGATCCGGGAACAGTTCTCTTCCTTAAATACATTTGTACAGGAAAATATCAGCGGAAACCGCGTCGTCAAAGCCTTCTCCAAAGAAGACTACGAAATCGGTAAATTTAACCGGGAAAACGACGGCTACCGCGACGCCGAGCTTGCCGCCGCGGAAATCTGGACAAAATACGTACCGCTGTTTGAGTTTCTCTCCAACCTGCTCACCCTCATACTCATGCTCGTGGGCAGTATCATGGTCATTCAGGGAGAAATGACGCTGGGCAGCTATGTAACGGTGAACGGCTATCTGTGGATGCTCATGAACCCGCTGCGGCAGATCGGATGGCGGATCAACGATATCCAGCGTTTCACCACTTCCGTGGAAAAGATCTTCGCCACCTACAGCGAAGAGCCTAATGTAAAATATCCCGTCAATGCGATTCCCTGTAAACGTCTGCGGGGCGATGTGGAGTTTCGCGGCGTATCCTACAGCGCCGATGACGAAGATATCATACATAACGTCAGTTTCCATGTGAAGAGCGGGCAGACGGTAGGCATCCTGGGCTCCACCGGTTCCGGCAAATCGACGATCATGAATCTGCTGTGCCGTTTCTACGACGTGACGGACGGAGAAGTACTGGTGGACGGGCGCAACGTCAAAGATCTCGATCTGTATAATCTGCGGCAGAATATCGGCATGGCCATGCAGGACGTCTTCCTGTTCTCGGATACGATCGAGGGAAATATCGCTTACAGCCGGCCGGACTGCCCTTTTGAAGAAGTCGAGAAAGCTGCCGTTATGGCGGATGCGGACGGATTTATCCGCCAGATGCCGGAAGGCTATGACACGATCGTCGGTGAACGCGGCGTAGGACTTTCCGGCGGTCAGAAGCAGCGGATCTCGCTGGCAAGGGCCCTGCTGAAGGACCCTTCCATCCTGATTCTGGACGACACTACTTCCGCCGTGGACATGGAGACGGAAAGCTACATACAGGATCAGCTCCGCACGCTGGACAGAGACTGCACGATCTTCGTGGTTGCCTACCGCATATCCTCCATCAAAGATTCCGACCTGATTCTGGTTCTGAATGACGGGCACATTGTGGAACAGGGCACACACGAAGAACTGCTTAAAAATAACAGTTATTATGCAACTGTGTTCCGGCATCAGTACGGAGAATATGAGAAATACATCGGGAACTGCTGATCCGGCTCCTGCAGACTGATATGAGCAGAACATGCTCGGAAACGAGGAAACAACAATATGGCACGAAACAAATATGACATTGATGAAATCATCGAAGAAAGCTATGACATCCGACAGATGAAACGTCTGCTGCAATATGTGAAACCTTACCGCGGGCAGCTTGCGCTGGCACTCTTTCTCATGCTGTCTTCCTCCGCGCTGACCATGCTCTTTCCGATCTTTATCAGTGAGATCATGGATACTTATATTCCGGAAGGAAATATACGCGCCATTGTGATGATTACATTAATATCACTCGTTATAGTATTGTACGCCTGCATCTGCATCCGTTTTAAAATACGGATTACGAGCCGCGTCGGCCAGTCCGTGGTACACAAGCTCCGTTCCGATATCTTCTGCCACCTGCAGGAACTGCCTTTTTCCTACTATGACGAACGTCCCCACGGCAAGATACAGGTGCGCGTAGTCAACTACGTCAACAGCTTAAGCGACCTGTTGTCCAACGGTATTATCAACACGATCACGGATCTGTGCAACCTGATCTTTATCCTGCTCTTTATGCTTGCGCTTCATGTGCGGCTCACACTAATCTGTCTGTGCGGGCTCCCCGTGCTGATGGCGGTCATTATCTTCGTCAAGAGGCGCCAGCGGCATGCATGGCAGGTGCAGAGTAACAAGCAGTCCAATCTGACCGCCTATATCGCAGAGAGCATTAACGGTATACGGGTTACCCAGTCTTTTGTGCGGGAGGAGGAGAACACTTCTATCTTCAACCGGTTGAGCGACGGCTACCGCGGCTCCTGGATGCGTGCCGTCAAATATAACTTTATCATGTGGCCGTGTATCGACTCCATCTCCACCGTGACCACCGCCTTCATCTATGTGATGGGCATCGGCTGGATCTCCGGTGAACTCTACGGAGTCACGATCGGTATCCTGATCGCTTTTACCTCCTACATATCGAGGTTCTGGGAGCCGATCAACACGCTTGCCTCCTTCTACAACTCGCTTCTCACGGCAATCGCCTATCTCGAACGCATCTTCGAGACGATCGATGAGCCGGTAAATGTTAAAGATGCGCCTGACGCGGTACCCATGCCGCCCATTCGCGGAGAGGTCACTTTCCGGGATGTATGTTTCAGCTACGAGGATAACGTGCAGATTCTGAACAAGGTAAACTTCACCGCCAATCCCGGTGACACCTATGCCATTGTGGGGCCTACCGGCGCCGGAAAATCCACCATCGTCAATCTGATCAGCCGTTTCTATAATGTAGACTCCGGCACGATCCTGATCGACGGTACGGATATCTCCCGGGTAACGCTGAAATCTCTGCGTAAGCAGATGGGTATCATGATGCAGGACAGTTTCATCTTCTCCGGCACGATTATGGATAACATACGTTATGGGAATCTGGACGCCACGGACGAGGATGTGATCAACGCTGCCAAAACCGTCTGCGCGCACGATTTTATTATGGAGATGGAACACGGCTACCAGACCCAGGTCAACGAGCGCGGCAGCCGCCTTTCAGCCGGACAGCGGCAGCTCATCAGCTTCGCCAGAGCGCTGCTGGAGAATCCCGCGATCCTGATTCTGGATGAAGCAACCTCCAGCATCGACACGGAAACCGAGATCCTGCTGCAGAAAGGCCTGAACCGCCTGCTGGAAGGCCGTACCTCCTTCATCATCGCCCACAGACTCTCCACGATCAAGAACGCGAGTTGTATCATGTATGTAGATCAGGGAAATATACTTGAGAAGGGAACTCACGATGAACTGCTGGAGTTAAAGGGAGATTATTATAAGCTGTTTATGTCACAGTATGATTTTCTGACAGAGCAGAAATAATAAGCTGACGGCTTTGAAATCTGACGGCTTTGTATCCGGCAGCGGGCTTTGCACCGAATCTTCGTGCAAAAGCCCGTTGCCCGCATCAATTTCTGTCCGGATCAATTGTTCGGGTCAATTTCCACCCGCAAAACCACTTCCGCCTTACCCTTTCATCTTCGGCTTAAAGACAAGACTTGCCAGATAACCGAACACCAGCGCGGCACAGCACCCCACTGCGCCGGTCTTGAAACCGCCCTGGAACAGCCCGATAAATCCGCTTTCGGATATGGCTTCCTTGACGCCCTTCATCAGAATATTCCCGTAACCGAGCAGCGGCACACTGGCGCCCGCGCCCGCATACTCCATAAAAGGCTCATACCAGCCGAAAAAGCTGATCACCGCACCCGTACATACGAGCAGCACCATGATACGCCCCGGCAGCAGCTTCGTCTTTTCCATCAGAATCTGCACCAGCGCACAGATCAGACCGCCTACCCAGAATGCATTGAAATAATCCATGACTTCCTCCGTTTCCACGCTGCCTATGTCACGTCTTACGCTAAGATGTAAACATAGATTACAGTGTCACGTTCTTTTTAGAATTATTTTCTGCAAATCCGGAGAAATTATGCGAAAAGAGTTTTTTCAGATATGGATGCTCTCACATACATGTTCTACGATCTCCCGGATGGAAAAACCCTCACACCCTATCGTGACATCCGCGTATTCCTCATACATGGGCACGCGCTCCGCGTAAAGCTCCGTCAGTCCCTGGCCTTCCCGCAGCGTAACGCCGCGCTCGTTCAGGTCTCCCAGCCTGTCGGCAATAGCGTCGCAGGACAGCCTGAGATATACGACCACGCCAATCTGTTTTAGATGCTCCATGGCTCTGCGCCCGTATACGGCACTGCCGCCGGTGGCAATCACGGTTCTGTGTACATCAATGGAGGCATTGGCATCCTCCTCTACAGACCAGAATGCTTCTATGCCCCGTTCCTCTATGATCTCATGTAACAATTTTCCTTCTCTGCTCTGAATAACCAGATCCGAATCCACAAAGGCATAGCCCAGCTTCTTGGCAAGTACTACCCCTACTGTGCTCTTGCCTGCGCCGGGCATACCGATGAGGATAATATTATCCTTGTTCATATATACTTGTGCCTTTCAATCAATTCCCGGTACTACGTGAACTATCCCAGGTATGCAACTACTTCCACCTCGCAGAGCACATCCTTGGGAAGCTGCTTCACGGCAACACAGCTTCTGGCCGGTTTTTCGGTGAAATACTTCTCGTAAACTGCATTAAAAGCGGCAAAGTCAGCCATTTCCGCCAGAAAACATGTGGTTTTTACAACTTTCGTGTAATCTGTGCCGGCTTCTGTCAGAATTGCGCCCACATTCCGCATAACCTGCTCTGCCTGTTCCGTAATATCATCGCCCTTAATCTCCCCTGTAGGCGGATCAATCGGAATCTGTCCCGATGCATACAGGAAGTCTCCTGCAATAATGCCCTGTGAGTAAGGTCCGATTGCCGCCGGTGCTTTGTCCGTAGCCACTTTAGTTAACATAACTTTTCCTCTCTTTCTTTACTGCTCATGTTTTTTGCTCTTGTTTATTTACTGTTCTTGTTTATTTTTTCTATTGTCCCTTTTTGCATTTCTCTTTTCTTTCGCTATCTCTTCTATTTCTTCCATTTTTTCTTCTATTTTCTTCTATTTCTTCTATTATTCCCCGCCAAACCGCGCCCTCACATAGAATCCCCTGGCATTCTCAATCACTTCCGTTACCACGCCCTCCCGTTCCAGCATACGTTCCCGGAACGGAAAATTGCCGGACATGGCAAGCGACGGATCTATCGTATAATAGTAATTACTCGGAAGAACACCTTCCGTCACGGTGACGTGATCCCCTTCCTTCAACAATCCGGGACGTTCCATCTTAAATTCCATTTCCCGCATGGTATCTGACCTTCTTTCCTGTTGTTCTTCATGCGTTTATCTTCACAGGCCGCTCCCCGACCGTTACATGCCAAGCATGTTCCTGAGCGGATTGACTCCTTTGGCCTGACTGATCAGCATATCCTTCTCCCGCACCAGATAATCCTCCAGTCCTCTGGTCTCTTCTTCCGTAAATCCCTCTGACTTCTCGATCACCCCGTCCGGTACAAGCCCTTCCGCCCAGTCTTTTCCCCTGAGAAAAGAGACCCGCGCAAAGCTTTTACCGTCTTTGTGCAGCATGGCGGAAACAATCATGCGCATTTCTGCCTTCTGACTGTTCTCATTATGCACTTCCTGCTTCTGCTGTGTCTGTGCTTTCTTTACGATTACCTTACCGTCTTCCATAACTTCCCAATACCCTGCATCTTCCTCGAACGCCAAATCTATATGAAGTAAGTTTATCACATTCATTATGTCATTGTCACTATGTTTTTAACACATGTTCACGTTAATCAGTTTACAAATCAACCATCTTTCATTTTACATCTGATTTCGTCCTCTGCAGAATCGGCTATGACGAGAGACTAGCATTATCCCGCTTACAAAAAACTGCAGGCACACACATCAGACATTGCATGTCCCGAAAAACTGCGCTAAAATAAATTCATCAAAACTGCTTGCGTCAAAAAGCGGCGCAGAAATGGAGAAAACCATGAAAATAACGGTCATAGACGGTCAGGGCGGCCGCATCGGAAAATCAATCATAGAGCAAATCAGAAAAAACCACAGTGAATTAGAACTGTATGCCATCGGTACGAACAGCATCGCAACCTCCGCCATGCTCAAAGCCGGCGCCGATTATGGAGCAACCGGTGATAACGCAGTCATCGTCAATGCCCAGGACTCTGACATTATTGCCGGTCCGATCGGCATCGTTTTTGCCAACGCGCTGCTCGGCGAGATTACGCCCGCTATTGCCGCCGCCATCGCCGCAAGTAAAGCGTATAAAATTCTGATTCCGGTCAACCGCTGCAATCATTTCGTAGCCGGCTGCACTGAGGCATCCATGGGCGAGTATATCCGCATCGCAGTAGAAAAAATAGAATCCATGCTGTAAGCCGGTCTGTCCGGGAAACCTGAATCCATGATATATAATGTCTTTCATCTCAAAACTGCATGTCTCTGGTGTTTTCTGTATAATCTATATATTTTTTAAAAAAAGCTGCTGCAAAGATTATGCATACTGAATATTGCCCCCGTTCCTTTTCGTTGTTAGAATATGCCCGTAAACAAAAACAGAACGTAAAATGAACATGCCGGTGAATCGGCAGAAAGAAGCCGATCCCATCAATGGCTTCGGAATGGAGGAGAATATGAAAATCTATAACATTGATAACCCTGAGAAATTTCTTGACGTAGTAAAGCAGTGTAAGGGCAGCGTAGAATTGGTTTCCAAACAGGGCGACCGCCTGAACCTGAAATCCGAGCTGACAAAATATCTCGCGCTCAGCAAGCTTTTCACAGACAGTACTTTTATTGAAGAAATGGAACTGATCGCATCTGATCCGGCAGACGTAATGCTCCTGATGGACTACATGATGGAAGGAAAATAATATAGAGCAAAACGAGCAAAGCTCGTTTGCGAGATTCGCTTCGCGAACTCGAATAAGCGGAGCACTTTCCTATACCAGAACAAATAAATGCAGCTGTCAGAACCGGTTATTTTCTGACAGCTGCACTTTTCTGATGCCCGTAAAGGCGTACAGTCTTATTACCTGTGATGTCTCCTCTGTCCGTGGCATCCACCGGACCCGGATCCCGCCGCTCTGCCGCATGTATTGTCGCAATACCCGCCTGCATGAGCATATCCGCAATAACTGCGCTCATCATGACTGTGACGCCCTGTCTGCGTACAGCCTTCTACCGGACACACTGCAACCACGCCGCAGGAACCGTCGCAATATCCGCAGCCATGATCATATCCACAATAAGTCTGCTCATTATGGCTGTGATATCCTGTCTGCTCACAGCCCTCTACCGGACAAACCGTAACTGTCCCGCAGGAGCCGTCGCAGTATCCGCAGCCGTGAGCATATCCGCAGTAAGTCTGCTCATTATGGCTGTGATACCCTGTCTGCGCACAGCCTTCTACCGCACACACTGCGACCGCCCCGCAGGAACCGTCACAATACCCGCCCTTATGAGCATATCCACAGTAAGTCACGTTATCATGAGCATGAAGCCCTGTCCGCGTACACTCCTCTACCGGGCATAACTCGCATACAGTGTCTGTCTTCACATCCGCTTTTGCACTCGTCTGTCTGTAATGATGCCCGTGCGCTGAAACAGGCATTACAAACGACATAGACAAAATAATTCCCGTCATTCCCAGTGCTGCAATTCTTTTCATACGCATAACCCAAACCTCCATTGCATCTCAAACAATTGATACACCTCTTTAAGCTGATTCTACCGCCGGCGCGGCATAATGTCAATAGAGGAACACGTGATCCACCGGAATCACGTAACAGTTCAGCCTTCGGCTTCACTGTCACTCCTGATGCACACAAAATGCTCCAAAGTCGCATTTTGGCGCTTTCACAACTCATAAAATCGCATACAGAGCGATTTTACTCGCGGAATAGTGCAAGGCTGAACTGTTACGGAATCACGACACACTTCTCCCGAATCCCGTAGAACGCAAAATACCGGTTCTCTAACGGAATCCACTCACGCACAAACCGCTCATACATCTCTGCACCGTTGCGCGCCAGTATCCTTTCCCGCTGCACATCTGCAGACACCTCCAGAAAGAAGCGCAGCTGCCACGCATCCCCGAAATAAGGATGGCAGCTGTACGCCCCCTCCACGATATTCAGTCTGTTCCACGAAACTTCACAAGTTTCAGCCAGCGTCATGGCACGGCAGTCGAAACGTCTGTATGCCAAGCCTCCCCGGTCTGCCAGATGATCCAGCACTTCGGCCCGAAACCGTTCATAATCCACGTTTCCGCCCGGCTGTGCATAACGTTCTTTCGTTCGCTGCTCCGGTCTTAAGAAAAAATCATCCGTATGAAAAAGATTACACCCGTATTTCCCTGCAAGCGCCTCGCCCAGCGTGGACTTGCCGCTGCCGCACATACCGTCAATCGCAACATTGACCTGACTGTTCGTTCCAGTATTTTCAAGCGCAGTGTCTATCGCTGCACAGATGATTGCAAACCCGTCTCTGACTCTTTTTGTATCCATATCACGCCTTCTTCTTTCCGCTTAGCCATCCTGTCTCACGTGCAATGATACTGCTCCGGTCTCATAGCCGTTCATCATACCAGCTTTCTTCAGTGCAATTATAATCGCCGGAACCATCGCAATCTGCAGAACAATTCCCGGCACGGCATTCCAAAGCGCTCCCGCCATAAATATGCCGGCGGAATACTGACTCCCCGCAATACCGTTCAGCGGAATGCTGACAAGTCCCCATGCCGCTCTGCCCGCGATCATTGCACCGATCAGGCTCACATAGATACAGGAATTTTTCTTCGGCAGTCTCGCATACAGAATACCGGTCACCGCCCCATATACCGCCAGTTCTACCGCCATCGCCGCTGCCGTCGGCATAATCTGCGGCATGCCGAACATAGCGCTTCGAAGCAGCGGCGTCATGAACCCGACTGCCAGCCCATACTGCCAGCCGCAGATAAATCCGCATAACAATACCGGTATATGCATTGGAAGGAGCCTGTTACCGATCTGCTGAAACTGTCCTGTCAGAAAAGGCAGTACAATGCCAAGAGCCATAAAGAAAGCCGATAATACCAGTTTACGTGTCTGTTTCATAATTTTCTCCTCCAAGTTAATATATTTTCTGCAATAAAAAAGGAACGCAATCCATGCGGTTCTTCCGCGGCAGATTACCTTCCTGGTAAATTTATGCTTATATTTTATGGCAGATTCATTTCGTGAAGACATCAAAAATAATCTGGTTCACTTCTTTTTTAATGGCTTCTATGTCTTTTCTCGATACGTGCTTCGCCGCACACCAGCCCTCAATAAAGAAATAGGCGTTTGTCTTGTTTTTATAGATTCTCTTTACTCTCATACCTGACAATCCCCGTGTCTTCTCCGGACGCTTGGCATCCTCCTACCGGCTCTGGCCGATCATTGTACCCATTGTACTCTATCCGACAAATGTATGTCAAGTGCCTGCTTCATGGTGTCGAAGCCGTCGCGATCTGCCGTGTCGATTTACGCATATGCACCTCGTACCCGAGCAGCGTTTTCTTCTCAACTTCTTCATCATCAAGCATCCGCAGCAGCAGTTCGCACGCCTGATACCCCAGTTCTTCCACGTTAAAGCGAATGGAGGTGATAGACGGAATACGGTATTCCAGCATCGTGCTGTCATAGAAAGATACTACCTGCACCTGCTCCGGAATCCGGATCTGTCTCTGCTGCAAAGCATTCAATACACAGCCGCACAGGAAATCATCCATGCTCACAATACATTCCACGTTCTCGTCCACCAGCCGGTTCACCAGCCGGCTCACTTCCTGCCCGTCCTTCACGTTCAGAAAAGTCTGCCTGCTGCCATGCCACCCTTTTCTTCCTGCAAAAGCATCCTCAAACCCTTTCAATCTGCTGCGGGTAACGATATAGCTCTCGTCCCCGCCGATCAGGGCAATCTTTGTGATACCGCTTTCCAGCAGCTTCTCCGTCATCTCCCGGCATGCGCTTCTGTGATCGTTATCGATCTGCACGACCGCACGGTCATCCGTACTGCCGATTGCAACGAAAGGCACCCCTTTCTCCTTCAGGTATTTCATGGGCGCATCATTCGCTAACGTTCTTGTCAGGATGACACCATCAATCTTGTGGTTGGTCACCGCACGCTTAAGCTGTGTGATATCCTTCGCCGTCACCATGGAGATCAGCACATCATACCCGCGGGCGGAGGCCGTCCTGCTGACGCCCATCATGCATTTCTGGAAAAAAGGCAGCTCCACGACATTGTAATCTCCCGGCAGCACCATGCCCAGATTAAAAGTCTTACTCTGCGCCAGTCCCTTGGCAATCACATTCGGACTGTAATGGTGCTCCTCAATATACTCCAACACTTTCTTACGGGTCTGCTGCCCGATCCTGCCCTTGCCGGATATCGCCCTCGACACGGTCGTTTTGGATACGCCGAGTTCCTGTGCAATATCGCCTATCGTTAAATTCTTATCGTCCATCATTTCCTGTCCCTTACGCGTTTCCTTCTTCTTTACGACTGTCCGCATATATGATACAATAGCACCAACACACATTGCGCAATCGGTTGCTCGATACAAGATTACCAGATTTTATTCCGGTTCGCAAGGTATTTTCGGATGAAAAGAGAGGATAACATCTATGAAAACAGACAAACTTCTGTTCGGCGCTGCATACTACGACGAATACCTGCCTTATGACAGGATCGAAACTGATATGGCTATGATGGAGAAGGCGCACATCAACGTGATCCGCATCGCGGAGTCAACCTGGAGCACCTGGGAACCGCAGGAGGGCGTCTTTGATTTTACACATCTGCACAGAATGCTGCGTGCTTCCGCAGCGCACGGAATCTCCGTGATCGTGGGCACACCGACCTATGCCGTTCCCACATGGCTTGCCGCCAAATGTCCGGATGTTCTCGCGGAAACCCACGACGGTCCGGGACGTTACGGCTGCCGGCAGAATATGGATATCACGCACCCTGTCTATCTGCAGCATGCGGAGATTATCATACGCCGCCTGATGGAAGAAGTCTCTTCCTATGATCATGTCATCGGTTTCCAGCTCGACAATGAGACGAAATCCTATGACACCTGCAGCGCGTATGCCCAGAAGAAATTCATCGACTATCTGCGGAAAGAATATCAGAACAACTTAGAAGCCCTCAACCATGCCTTCGGTCTGGATTACTGGAGCAACCGCATAAATGCATGGGAGGATTTCCCCGATGTCCGCGGCACCATCAACGGCTCTCTGGGTGCGGAATATCAAAAGTTCCAGAGAAAACTCGTGACGGACTTTCTCGCATGGCAGTGTGCCATCGTGCAGGAGTATGCCCGTCCTGACCAGTTTATCACCCAGAACTTTGACTATGAATGGCGTAACTATTCCTTCGGTCTGCAGCCGGAAGTAAATCAGTGGAAAGCCGCAGAACCGTTAAGCGTAGCGGGTTTTGACATCTACCACCCCTCGGCGCAGGACCTCACCGGCAAGGAGATCGCCTTTGGCGGCGCCATCGCACGCTCCATCAAGAAAGACAACTATCTGATTCTGGAGACAGAGGCGCAGGGCAATCATGGCTGGCTGCACTACCCCGGTCAGCTTCGTATGCAGGCTTTCAGCCATATAGCATCCGGCTCTGACTCTGTTATGTACTGGCACTGGCACTCCATACACAATGCCATCGAGTCCTACTGGAAGGGCATCTTAAGTCATAATCTTCAGGAAAATGCAACTTACCGGGAGGCGTGCACGATCGGCGCTGACTTTGCGGCGTATGGAGACCGCCTGAAAAACCTGCGCAAGAAGGCCGACGTCGCACTTCTGCTGTCCAATGAATCACTGACCGGTCTGCAGTGGTTTTGCATTCATGAGGATTTAAACTATAATGATATTGTCAGATGGCTCTACGACGCGTTCTACGAATTAAATATCGAGTGTGATGTATTATCCGTAAATGATACTGATCTTTTCAGTCAATATAAGATCTTAGTGACCCCGGCGCTCTACAGTGTTTCCGACACGCTTGTCACTCACTTAAAAAACTATGTCAGCAACGGCGGACACTTAATTTCTACTTTTAAAACGGCATTCTCCGATCCGGTTCTGAAAATCTACGCTGACGACCAGCCGCATGGACTGACAGAGGTGTTCGGTATGACCTACGATCAGTTCACCAATCCGGTCAATGTCGGGTTAAAAGACTGTGTTTTCCAGAATCATACAAAAACGGTCAATGACGCCGTGCACTGCTGGATGGAACTGCTCATTCCGGCCGGCGCCAGGACTCTGGCCGCCTACGATCATCCGCACTGGGGAAGTTATGCCGCCGTCACTGAGAACCAGTACGACGCAGGCACTGCAGTCTATCTGGGCTGTTATTTCGACCCGGCACTGCTGAAAGAGTTGTTGACTTATATAGTTAATTCCGTCGGTATCACACTTCCCGCAGAACAATACCCCGTTGTCATCAAACGGGGCACTAACGATTATGAGAGACAGCTTACCTACTACTTTAACTATGCAGACGAACCTGCCACGATTACCTGGAACGGCGGCGATGCCACATTACTCATGCAGAATCAGACAGTCAGAAATGGCGATACTCTCACGGTCGGCGGATGGGATTTCCTGATTCTGGAGGAAGCGTAAAGGACCATGCGTATAACCGGCAGATTCCGAATCAGATCCGGAATCTGCCGCTATGTCTGCCGTCTGTACGCCTGCCATCCTTCCACGACACAGATGAGCGTCAGCGCGGTGACGGGATAAACCAGCACCGTCTCCCAGCCGAAGGAAAACACATCATAAATCGTGGAACTCATAATTAAGAAAAGCGGCATACAGGAGGCCAGGAAATATCCGATTCCTCCAAACAGCATACCGATAAACAGCGGCATTCCCCACAGTACCGCGGCTGCAGTCACCGCCCCGAAATTACTCCTGCTGTGGGCAGATACACACAGCGTAATCGCGCAGAGCAGAAGCATGGCTGCAAAGTCCGTTCCGAACATGATCCCGGCAAAAGACATTACCGGCATGCAGCTTACACGATTTCTGACGCTGGCCTCCCCCATCCACACCATATTCAGTGCCCACTCTCCCCCGTCCAATCCATATACAAGAAGGCTCATTGCAAGACAGAGCAGCGCCGTCACGCAATAGACCAGAATGGTCAATGTAAAAGCCGCCCCGATCTTTGCACGCATATCCTTCTCTTTTCCGTCCTGCGCCGTAAACAGCAACGGCAGCATCTTCGTCTGGCTCTCCTGCGCAAACAGGGTGGACACGGACACGATAACCAGTATACTGGCCAGTACCATTCCCGTCTGCAGCGTGTCGAGTAATGTCTTCCAGCCCTGTGTGTATGCCAGCCTGATCTCCCGCCCCGTCACACGCTGCAATTCTCCAAGCGCTGTATCCGCAATCGGGTACACTCTCGTCGGCGCCTGATAATTATTCCAGTCCCGAAGATATCCGTCCGACAGATAGTCTGTCACAAAAATATTCAGATAATTGCCGTCCCGCCAGCCCGGCAGATCATACATCACTTTCGACGGCAGCCCGTACTGCTCCACGATTTCCATAACTTTTTCGTCCGAGAGTGTTCCCTTATATGGCTCCGTGATCTGCCGGTTGATCTGTACGGCTTCATATCCGGAGTACAGTTTCCCGTCCACCATCGCAGTTTCCATATCAACATTTGACAGCCAGAAGCCAAGCGCCGTAAACAGCACCATGCACACGGCACCGATCCCGAAGATTTTCCGGGACAGCAGTTTATACAATTCCATCCGATACAGTCTCATTTTTAACTTATCCTCCCTATGAAACGTTAAGCACTGATTTTCCCCTCAATCAAACATCTGCAATCATTTTACGTCATCATCATTCTTCCTTCAAATCCTGCTTTACACAAATAACCTGTTTTCTGCCTTGAAAGTTTAACCGGCAGCCGGAAAGATATTTTCCCGCGCCCGAAAAATAAATTTTTCGCTCCGGTTAATCTTTTGTATAATGGAAACAGTTATTTAAGCAGACACCAGAAAGCACAGGAATTACAACGTGACAGATAAAGAACTGATCAGAAAAGTGCATAACGGCAGCAGAGAAGCGCTCAACGTCATTGCGGACAGGTACTACGACGAAATCTACCGCTTCTGCCTTTACCTGACGGGACAGGCGACGGATTCCTACGATATTGCGCAGGAGGTATTCCTTCGTTTCATTAAATATTCCGGTTCCTATGAGTACCGGAATCTGAAAGGCTACCTGCTCATTATTGCCCGCAACCTCTGCCGTGACTATTTTCACCATAAGAAAGACCTGTGCTGCCTGGATGACGCCATCCTGCCCGGCATGGAAGATACCGGCCTCGGCACTCTGGAAGACCGCATGGTTCTGCAGCAGGCGCTGGCACAGCTTCCCGTAAACCAGCGGGAAATCATTATTCTCCGGATATATGAAGAACTTAAGTTCCATGAGATTGCCGCAATCTTAGGCTGTAATCTTTCAACCGTGAAATCAAGATTCCGCTTAGGTCTTAAGAGTTTGAGAAAAATAATGGAGGAAGCAGATGAAAACATACCGGACCGACCATAAAATCAGAAAAACATCCGCAGGAAACCGACACCTTCCCCGGCACACCGGACGCCGGGCTGTCAGGGATCTGCAATCTGCCTTTGCAGACGCTGATTCCGGACTCCCGATCGACCCGGCGCGCCGACAGGAGGCTCTTGCCGCACTGCAGCATGCCATTGCCTGTAAAGAAGTGTACCTTCTATACAATAAGCGCCTGATCTGGCAGAACCGTTTCCGCTACGCAGACAGAAGCATCGGCATTTTTCATCTGCTGGGCTGCATCGCCATGCTTTTCCTGATGTTTGTCATGGATGTACAAAATGTTGAACGCGGATTCATGACCGCGTCCGCCATGATCCTTGCCGGCGTGCTCGGTTCACTCTCCATATTGACGGTCAGCAGAGTCTGTTTCTCAAAGCTTTCAGAATTGAGCGAAAGCTGTTTCTTTAACGTCAGACAGATAACTGCCTTTGATATGGTCTTTTCCGGACTGATCAATCTGGCCGTACTTATGATTATGATCCTGTTTGCAGGCAGCAGGTGGCAGATCCGGCTGCTGCAGATCGGTGTGTATATCCTGGTGCCATATATTTTCACCCAGTGTGCATGCCTGGGCGTATTGCTGACCGAGGCAGGCCGCAAAAATGTGTGGCTGATTGCGGCGATCGGCGGTTTTCTCTCCGTATTCTACGTCATACTGGCATCCACGCCGCACCTGTACACAGAGTCTGCGCTTGTTGTCTGGGTAATTGCCCTGCTTTTCGGCGCCGGTCTGTTGGGTATACAGATCCATGCACTTTTCAGAGAAATCAGTAAAGGAGAAATCTTATGTACGAATTAGAACTGACAGAGGTTACGAAAATTTTTAAGAACAAGACCGCGGTACAGAATGTCAGCATACGGCTCGGACACGGCGTGTACGGACTCCTCGGTGAAAACGGCGCCGGCAAAACCACCCTCATGAGAATGCTGTGTGGCATCTTAAAGCCCACACAGGGCACGATTCGATGCGACGGTATGCCGATCCTGCAGATGGGAGGGGAATACCGCAGGCTTCTCGGTTATCTTCCGCAGGACTTCGGCTATTACGGGGACTTCAGCGCACTGCGCTTCCTCCATTATATGGCGGCGCTCAAAGCGCTGCCGGAAGAATACGCCCGCACGAGAATCGATGAGCTCCTCGAGATGGTGGATCTGACAAAAGAAAGGAAAAATAAGCTGAAAACCTTTTCCGGCGGTATGCTCAGGAGAGTCGGCATCGCGCAGGCACTCTTAAACGATCCGGAAATTCTCGTGCTCGACGAGCCCACTTCCGGACTGGACCCCGGCGAACGTGTCCGTTTCCGCAATATTATCAGTTCCCTCGGCAAGAACCGTCTGGTAATTCTGTCCACCCATATCGTCTCGGACATCGAGTACATTGCGGATCAGATCATGATCATGAAAGACGGACAAATCCTGCAAAGCGGCGACGAAGCACAGATACTGCAGCAGGCGGAAGGCTGCGTATGGAGCTGTACCGTGCCGGAACGCGAAGCCGAAAAACTGGGCAGGCAGTATGTCATAAGTAACCTGCGTAATCAGGGGAATCAGGTACAGCTGCGCATCGTGTCCGCGGATAAGCCGGTAGAGAGCGCGTCTCCTGTGGAGGTGACGCTGGAGGACGCCTACCTTTTTTATACCAAAAAGAAATATACGCTGCCCGATTCATGACTGATCAGCTATGCCGGTCAGAAAGCGTCCTATAAAACCGGATATTCCGGGCAATGCATATTCATTCGGAGGAAACCACATGCGATTATACAAAACAGAACTCTATAAACTCTGCCGCCGGAAAATATTCCCGATTGGCATCTTCTGTATTCTGGCTGCTCTTCTCATCCTCTTCCTGCAGGATCTGCGCGCCACACGCTCTACGGTAAACGGCGTAACCTATCATGGGTATGAAGCCGTCCGGATCGACCGACAGATCACACAAGAGTTCGAAGGCGTTCTCACGGACAGCAAAATACAACAAATTGTGGATCAGTACGGATTCCCAAAGCAGGTTGAAAAATATTACGGCGTGTCGGACGGGAATTTTCTAAACCGCTTTGTCATGGCGTATGCTTCCGACGGATACCTGCACGGCTGGGATGATTACCGCCTTGCCACGAAGACGCTTCCGCTTGCCGAAACAGGACTCGGACAATTCCGCGAAGAGACCGGAGATGGGATCTGGTTCGCCTACTATGACGGGTGGAGTTCTTACACAGAACGATATTACATAAGCCTGATCATGACCTGCATCCTGATTCTGTGCACCGTTTCCACCGTGTTTTCCGACGAGCTGCAATCCGGAATCAAGCCGCTGCTGTTTACCACAAAGGAAGGTCCTGCCAGAGATATCTGTGCCAAAATTGCGGTGGCTTTCACACTGTCATTCGGACTCTGGCTGATGATCACCGGATTCTCCCTGCTTCTGTACGGCGTAGTCTACGGCTGGGAGGGACTGCAATGCCTGTCCAGTCTGGTCTCAGACTTCAGCCAGCCTGTGATGCCTTTCGGCACGCTTTTAACCAGAATCCTGCTCTCTGGTCTGTTGGGCGTAATGGAATTATGTGCGGTCACGCTCCTGATCTCCGCGCGCTGCCGCAGTACATTTCATTCCGTCACTGTCGCTGCGTTCTGCTGGGTACTGCCAGTGGCAGCTTTCCTGGCGCTGCGCGGCATCATCCGGATACTGCTTGCCGCCGCACTGGAAGAATCGGTTCTGCGCATATGGGGATTGGTCCTCTTTCCGATTCAACTGCTGCTCTATTCCGCGCCGTTCTACCTGACCAACCCTGACATTATCTCGGAACTCGACGCGGTCAGTTCCAATCAGGGCGTCCCTGCATTCTGCATCGTGACCGTGCTTGCGGTCGTGATCATTGCCATGGGCATAACCAGCGCATGGCGCAGGTATCGAAAATACTGACGATCTTTGAGATGGCACAGGTTACAAACCGGTTCCATCTCAAAGCAGCTTATTTTATGGTTGCCGCATTCTACGGCATAATCTGCAAGCCCGTTACTCTTCGTCCAGCTTCTGAAATACCTGCCGAAGCTCTATCTCTTCTCCCCTGACCTGCATAAGTCTGGGCTTTCCGTCCCGTTCCCGATAGTCCGCCAGATCGACTTCCATATAATTATCCAATACCCCGTCCCAGTCATAAGTCACGCCGTAAGCGCTCTGGTCCGGCAGCTCAAACACGAATCTCACGCCGTCATGATACACCTCTGTACCATCCATACATTCCAGATAGTAGACATACACATTCTCATAGGCAGCCTCCGCCTTCTTCTCCATAAACGCATCCGCGCTTTTCCGCAGTACGCCGATTCTCTCCTTTGCCTCCTCCGCCGCAAGATCCGGTACATCCACCGATCCAGGATTCGTCTGGTTCGCCCATGTTACGCGGCCGTCCTGCGCACTGAGTTCCACAGAATAACATTTGTGCGTGGCAGGATGCATCCATGTGACAACATAAACGGCTTCTCCCGTTGTCCCGTGGCCGCTCTCGCTGTAATAGCTGTTTAATTCCATTCCTTCGCCGTCATCCTCGAAAAAGGTATAAAGCTTCTCCGTAGCGATCTCGACCGCCTGCTGCTGTGTGATGCCGCCGTTTTCCACGTTATCGGCAATCTGCTTCTGCTCAGTTTCTTCCTGTTTTGCAAGCTCCTGCGCATACTCTTTCTCAACCTTTTGTCTGAGGGCATAATCTCTCTTCACGCTGAAATCTATGATCTCCAAAATCTCTTCATCTGTCAGCTCCCGATCCGGCAGATAGAATGTGCTGCGCGGCACGATAAAGCAAAGTTCATCCTCTTGCACATCCTCCTCACTGTCCGCCTGCGGAATTTCACCTTCCGGAAATGTACCTGTCAGATACTTCTCGGCAAGCTCCTGATATCTCGTTTTCTCGCCGTCAGTATAAGCTCTGGAATAACTGTCCGCCTCTTCCTGACTGTGTACCGCGGTATCGTAGACCTTCTCCACCTCCTCCTTTGGCATCGCTTCCAGACGTTCCTGCAGAAGAGAATTGACAAACGCCCGAACCGGAAAGACTATGACTCCCGATAGCACAATGAGAACCGCCGCCGCTGTCGCCGCCCTGTGCCATGCCGCAGTGGTTCTCCCCGCTGCATCCCCTTCCGCATTCTTTTCCGTTCTTTCCCTGACTGCTCCGATGACTTCCCTGCGCATCTCTTCCTTCATATGGATTCCCTTTACAGAATCTCTTAAATCCTCAACCTTCATTCCATCCGACTCCTTTCCCTTGATTCTGCCTGCGGCAAAATCGGCAAGAATCTTGCTTCCCGGCGATTCTTGCTGACATTGCATTGTTTATTGCAACAATAGCTGCAGGCTCTTGCGCCCTCTCTGCAGCCTTTTCTTCACCGCGTTCACGGTGATCCCCAGCATTTCGGCAATCTCCTCCGTCTTGTAGCCTTCTATGTAGTGCAGATATATGACTGTCTTCAACTTATCCGGCAGCTTCATCAAGGCCGCCAGCACTCCGCTCTGCTCCGGCATTTCACAGTAGGTCGAAACCTCCTCCAGACTCACTGTTGGGTGACGCAGTCTTCCTCTGTGAACATCTCTGCACCGATTCGCCGCAACCTTAATCAGCCATGCACGTTCATGCTCCACGCCGCGAAACTGCGGTGCATGCTCCATATATCTGCATAAGGTGTCCTGTACCGCATCCTGTGCGTCCTGATCATTACACAGCATCACGAGACAAATCCGAAATAACATATCTCCATATTCCGCGACAATCTCTTCCACCGACATATCTTTCCTCCATTCCGAATCGTTTTTCGAACAATTTATTTAGTCTTTCACCTCCTTATAGATAACACGCAAATGTGGCTGTAATGGTGCCATATTTTTTTAATTTATCAAAATAAATGCAGCCTTTTTCTCAGCTTTTCCCACATAAAAAAATCCCTTGCTAAACCACGCCTACCTATGCTATAATACAAATCAGCGGTTTCATATACCTGCTGCAATACATAGGGGCATAGTTCAAAGGTAGAACAGTGGTCTCCAAAACCATCGATGTGGGTTCGATTCCTACTGCCCCTGCTATCACCCGTGAGTTACCGCTCACGGGTTTTGTGTTTCATAGAAAGGATTTTTATCATGAAAAAACTTGCTGCAATGTTCGCTGCCGCTGCTTTGACCTTCAGCCTGCTTACCGGCTGCGGCAAAGTTACGCCTTTGCTCTCGGCGGTGGATTATGAACTGGATTTGGAAACCACTACAACAAACAAAGGGGTATCCGTCGGAGACACCCCTGAAACTTTTCTTGCCGCCTACGGCGAGTATCGTATTTTCACATCCGTGAACGGCGGCGAATATCAGGTATTTCCCGCGGAAGAGATTCCCTTCGAGGATTCCGTCACATGCCTGCTGCCCACTTTCTTTATCGACGGTCTGCCCGTTGACCCCGATGTCTTCTGTGAGGAGAATGAGATCGAGAAATCCGCTCTCCTGGCTTTTCTGACTTCTGATGACTATCTGCATTCCCATACGGTAGTCTACTACTACCTGACATTCACATGGGAAGACGGCGTCATCTTAGACATCGCATCCCGCTATATGGATTATAACGAGGACGCCTCCTACTACATGCAATAAATTCCCGAGATCATGTTGTGAAAAAATGCCTGCCATAATCTGAAAGGGCATATTGCGCAAATTGCTCTCTTGTGTCGGCTCCGTCAAATGGATTTTCTAAATATTCCGATAAATCTATGATAAACGGACGCAACCGCCCTCAATGAGCCGTCCAGGCTCTTTTCGGGCTTTTAGGAACATCCATGTTCCTAAATTGCTGGCTATTGCACGGAATACTAAGAAAATCTCATTCTCCTGCGCAGGACAACTGCGTGAACAATTTGTGCGATATACCCTTTTCGAAAATTTGCAAAACACCTTTTCGCAACATGATTTCCCGGGGAAATTACATCCTTATCCCGCGAACTGGCTCTGGTAGAGCGTCGCATAGAACCCGCCCTGCGTAAGCAGTGTCTCATGATTTCCCTGCTCGATAATATTACCGTCCTTCATGACAAGGATCACATCCGCCTCGCGAATCGTGGACAGCCTGTGCGCCACGATAAAACTGGTTCTGCCCTGCATCATAGTGGCGAAGGCCTTCTGTATTCTGATCTCTGTTCTCGTATCAATGGAGGAAGTCGCTTCATCCAGGATCAACATGGGCGGCAGACACAACATGACTCTCGTGATACATAACAGCTGTTTCTGTCCCTGTGAGAGACTGCCGCCGTCCTCGCCGATCAGCGTATCATACCCCTGCGGCAGACGCTTGATAAAGCTGTGCGCATGAGACGCCTTCGCCGCGGCTATGATCTCCCCTTCGGTCGCCTCCGGTTTTCCCATCACAATATTATCCCGGATCGTACCCGATTTCAGCCATGTCTCCTGCAATACCATGCCGTAATGATCCCGCAGGCTACTTCTGGTCACATCACGGATATCCGCACCGTCAACGCAGATTCTGCCGGATTGCACGTCATAGAACCGCATCAGCAGATTGATGACCGTGGTCTTACCGCAGCCCGTAGGTCCGACGATTGCCACCCGCTGTCCGGGCCGCACCGACAGATTAAAATCCGTGATCAGCTTCCTGTCCGGCACATAGGAGAACTCCACGTGCTGCAGATCTACTCTGCCCTCCACGTCTGTCAGGACAGCCGCGTCCTCACGGTCCGGAATCTGCGGTTCCTCCTCGATCAGTTCAAAGATACGCGCCGCACATGCCAAAGCGTTCTGCAGTTCCGTCACCACGCCCGATATCTCGTTAAAAGGCTTCGTGTACTGATTCGCATAGGTCAGAAAACAGGACAGCTGCCCCACACTGATTCCACCCTTGATCGCAAAGACCGCGCCCGTCACCGCCACGCCTGCATAAACCAGATTATTGACAAATCTCGTGGCCGGATTAGTGATCGAGGAATAGAAGATCGCCTTGAGAGAACATTTGCCCAGCCTGTCATTGATCTCATCAAATTCCTCCAGCGCTTCGTCCTCATGGGAAAAGGCCTGCACCACCTTCTGGTTGCCGATCATCTCCTCGATCAGCGCCGTCTGTTCCCCCCGTGTCTGCGACTGCACATGGAACATCGTATAAGTCTTTTTCGCAATAAAAGCCGCAACCAGGAAAGATAAAGGTGTGATCAGCACCACCACGCCGGTGATGCCCACGTTGACGCTTAACATGAATCCAAGCGTGCCGAGGATCGTGATGACACCCGTAAAGAACTGGGTAAATCCCATTAACAGTCCGTCCGCGAACTGGTCCACATCGGCAATAACGCGGCTCACCACTTCCCCGTAGGAGTGCCCGTCGATATATTTAAGCGGCAGGATCTCGATCTTACGAAAAGCCTCGTTCCTGATATCCTGCACGATGCGGTATGTCATCTTATTATTGCAGACATTCATGATCCACTGCGCCGCCGCTGTGACCGCGATGACAACTGCCATCCGCTGTAATATCTGAAATACACCCGCGAAATCCACCTTGCCTTTCTCCAGAATCAAATCTATGACCTGACCGGTCAATATAGGCAGATAGAGTGTCAGTGTCACAGTGACAGCTGCCATCACGATTGATAACACCAGATAGAACCAGTAGTGCCTGATATAATGTAATACTTTCCCGAGAGTCGCCTTCTGACTGCTCTTTCCTTCTCCCGCTGCCATAGTTTTCCTTATGCCTCCTTCTCATACTGCGAATAGTAGATTTCCTGATACACGCCGCACCGCTTCAAGAGTTCGTCATGCGTACCGATATCTGCGATCTCGCCGTCCTCCAGCACTATGATCTGATCTGCATGGCGGATCGAAGACGCCCGCTGTGATACGATAAATACCGTCATATCGCCTTCCATATTCCGGATCGACTGCCGAAGCGCCGCATCCGTGGCATAGTCAAGCGCCGATGCGCTGTCGTCCAGTATCAGAATATCGGGCTTTCCCACCAGCGCCCTGGCTATGGTCAGGCGCTGTCTCTGACCGCCCGACAGATTCCTGCCCGCCTGCGCCACAGGGGCGTCCAGTTTTCCCTCTTTCTGCTCTACAAATTCCTTAGCCTGTGCGGTCTCGACCGCCTGCCACAGTTCTTCCTCCGTGGCATCTCCTTTCCCCCACAGCAGATTGTCTCTGATCGTTCCCTGGAACAGCACGGCCTTCTGTGGTACGATGCCCACCTTCATACGCAGTTCTTCCATCGCATATTCCCGCACATCCCTGCCGTCTACCCTGACACACCCCTTCGTCGCATCATAGAAGCGCGGTATCATATGTACAAGCGAAGATTTTCCTGATCCCGTACCACCGATAATGCCAACGGTCTCGCCTTTCCTGACACAAAAATCCATATCCGACAGGGATTCCGCACCGGCGCCGGCATACATTAAGTGTACATGCTGAAATTCTACTCTATAATCTGTTTGCCGACTGCCGCTTTCTTCGCCTCCTGCAGCCGTCTTCCCTGCTGTCCCGCTGCCGGTTCCTGCTTCGACTGCCGCAGACGCTATGTTTCTCTCATTGCCCTCATCGGTCAATTTCTGCTCCCACTCCATGCTTGACTGAATCTCAAACACACTCTGAATCCGGTTCGCACAGGCAAGCGCTTTCGTGATCGTGATGATCAGATTCGCCAGCTTCACCAGTTCAATCAGAATCTGTGACATGTAATTGACCAGCGCAACCACCTGTCCCTGTGTGATCGTTCCCTCATCCACACGCACGGCGCCTGTATAAAGCAGTATGATCGTGGCCGCATTAATAATGATGTATGTGACCGGATTAGTCAAAGCAGACAGCTTCCCGACAAAGAGCTGCATGTGCGAAAGCTTTCCGTTCTTCTCCTCAAAAGCACTGATCTCTTCCTGTTCCTTATTAAAAGCGCGTATGACACGAGCGCCCGTCAGATTTTCTCTCGTAATGCCCAGCACGCTGTCTAAGCCCGACTGCACTTTCTTATACATCGGCATGGTCAGCATCATAATACCGAAAACCACCACGGATAGCAGTGGAATCGTCACGACAAAAATGAACGCCGCTTTCACATCAATGGTGAATGCCATGATCATGGCGCCGAAAACAATAAACGGTGACCGCAGGAACAGCCGCAGCACCATATTGACCCCGTTCTGCGCCTGATTGACATCGGATGTCATGCGCGTGATCATGGTGGACGTCCCCAGTGTGTCGATCTCCGTAAAAGAAAGACCCTGAATATGCGCAAACAGCGCATGCTTCAGCTTCGTGGAGAATCCCACCGCCGCCTTGGCCGCGTAGTACTGTGCCGTGATGGAACATACCAGTCCGATCACGCCAAGCGCTATGAGCAGCCCGCCCATGCGGAATACATAAGGAACATTCCCGCCGCCGATGCCCTGATCTATGATTGCCGCCATGACAAGCGGCACAAACAACTCAAATGTCGCTTCCAGCATTTTAAAGAGCGGCGCTAAGACCGTCTCCTTCTTATAGTCCCTCAAATAAACAAACAGCTTCCTCATTCTGCCATGCCCTTTCTGTCATCATTTACTTTCTTACCGATATAACCATCAAACAGCAGCCGGGGCTCCGGTCCCAGGCTGCTGTCTTGTATTTCCCGCTCTTTTATCTGTATTCGGCTGTCAATGCCTCAATCTCATCGCTGATTCCCGCCACACGCTTGGACGGTTTATAGTCTGTCTCCGGATATAAGATGCTATGCAGTTCTATTACATTCTCTTCCAGATCGTTCGGAATGACACAGCTTCCTTTGCTGCCTACATTGGCGCCGACCCGGTTATCTTCAAAAGGAAATCCCTCGCTTGTAACAATATCGTACCCCGCCACGCTGCCGAGAACGCTCACGATATCATTGACACCGAGCGAAGTCTGCACTTCCGGCAGTATGGCATTAACCATCTCAGTCAACTCTCCTACGGAAGCGGTTTTCGCCTTCTCCATCATTGCCGCCAGCACATCTCTCTGCCGCTCGGCACGCCTGAAATCATCGCCCTTCGTATACCGTATCCTGCAGTACGCCGTGGCCTGCAAACCATCGAGCAGCTGTCTGCCGCTGTGCTCCACCGGTATATAATCCACGCCCAGCTCCTCCGCCATCGTCAGCTGATAATTATTCAAATGCGAGATCTCCGCTTTCGTGACTTCCATCTCGACGCCGCCAAGTGCATTGACTGAATCAATCAATCCTCCGAATCCCACTGTCACATAGTCCGTAATATTCAGATCCAGATTCGTATTCAGCATATTGATCGCCTGCTCCGGTCCGCCGTTTGCATACGCCGCATTGCATTTGTTATAGGAATCGTTGCCAAGGTTTAAGAAGGTATCCCGGAACACCGAGACCAGTCTGATCTCCTGTGTATCCTGATTGATACTCGCAATGATAATCGTGTCGCTTCTCGTACCTTTGCCGAGTTCTCCGTTCCTGGCATCCACACCGAAAAGCGCGATGTTGTGATACCCCTTGAGCATGGTCTCGGTTTCCTCTTCCTGCATGATCTCTGCCACTTCTTCATTGATCGTAATCTTTTCCCTGTCGATCGTCTTACGCTCGACTTCTCTGGTTGTCGTGACCACAACATACATAACTGCAACTGCCGCCGTCAAAAGCAGAAGCTCTGCAATCAGAAGCGGCACATTTCTGATCCCTCTTCGTCTGCCGTTGTTCTGTGTCGCTGTGTTCCCGTTATTAGTCCCGCTCACACGTTCCGGCTGACCGTTATCTGCCGGATTCTCACTCCGCTGTACTTCCTGAGAATCCTGTACCTGCTTGTCCATAAGTGACTCCTTCGCCCGGGTTCATGGTAACACCCCTTCATTATCCCATAAGAACCCTTATTTGTTATCACATACCTATAGCACTATACATATCCACATTATCCTATCACAAAACTTCTTACTTGGGTATAGAAAAAACCTAAAATATTAAATTTATTCATAAATTTGTTACATTTCTGTCATATTCTTCCAATACCGGACCGGGAATCAAAAGACGACTCGGTCAGATCAGATCAATCGCATCCTGTACGGTCTTCACCCCGATCACTTTTACACCCTCAACAGGTTTCACCTGTTCCATACCGGATTTCGGGATGATGCAGGTCGTAAATCCCAGCTTAGCCGCTTCCGCCACTCTCTGTCCCACCATAGAGACGCCCCGCACTTCACCGCTTAAACCGATCTCTCCGAAAGCAACGATGCGGTCATCAATCACCCGGTTCTTAAAGCTCGACACGATCGCCATGGCGATCCCCAGATCGATCGCCGGCTCCGCGATGCGAATGCCGCCGGTCAGATTCACGTAGGCGTCGCAGTCAGACATCTGTACGCCCAGCCTTTTCTCCAATACCGCCATCAGCAGATTAACCCTGTTAAAGTCCGTGCCGATCGCCTGTCTTCTCGGAATGCCGAAATTACTGTGACATACCAGTGCCTGAATCTCCAGCAGAATCGGCCGCGTCCCTTCCATAGAACACGATACAACACAACCGCTTGCCTCTTCCGGTCTGCCGCTCAGCATGAACTCCGAAGGATTCTGCACTTCGACAAGTCCCTCCTCCTTCATCTCAAACACCCCGATCTCATTCGTAGAACCGAAACGATTCTTCACGCCTCGCAGAATACGATAGGAAGCATGCCGGTCTCCCTCGAAATAAAGCACGGTATCCACCATATGTTCCAGTACTCTCGGTCCCGCCACCGTTCCTTCCTTCGTCACGTGTCCGACGATGAAGACGGATACATTAAGGCCTTTCGCCAATTGCAGCAGCACATTCGTGGATTCCCGCACCTGAGAAACGCTTCCGGGCGCCGACGAGATCTCCTCATGATACATTGTCTGTATGGAGTCAATGATCGTAATGTCCGGCATGACATTGCGAATCGTCTGTTCCACGATTTCAAGGCTCGTCTCACACAGCAGCAGAAGATTATCCGAGAAGTCTCCCAGTCTGTTTGCCCTGAGCTTGATCTGCCGCAGCGACTCTTCTCCGGAAATATAGAGCACTTTACGCCCGTCGGCCGCCATCAGCCTGCACACCTGCAGCAGCAGCGTCGATTTACCGATTCCGGGATCGCCTCCCACCAACGTCAACGAGCCGGGCACGATACCGCCGCCCAGCACTCTGTCCAGTTCCGCTATACGGGTTTGCATACGGTCTTCTTCCTGTACGCTCACCTCCGACAGATTAGAAGGCTGCACCGCTCTCACACCGCGTGCGCTGCCGCCGCTTCCGATGCCGCGGGATGCGCCGTCATGCCTGACGACCGCCTTCTCCTCCACCATACTGTTCCACTCTTTGCAGGCGGGACACTGTCCCACCCACTTAGAGGATTCATGTCCGCAGTTTTGACAGTAAAACACTGTCCCTGCCTTGCTCTTAGCCATTCTTCACAATCTTGACCGCGATCTCGCCCGCATGCTCCAGTTCCACGCTGATGCTCAGCTTGCCGCTTAAGTTCGTCTTCATCTTACCGATATTCACATCCCCTACGGTAACGCTGTACTCAGTATCCTCTTCCAGACCGACTGTGATCTGCGTGTCTTCATCCGCCTCTACCGTAAAGGCAACACCATCTTCCGTTTCCTTAAAATCAATGACACTCGTTCCGGGCTGTGACTCATAGGCAAACATACCGTTCTTCTCCAGCTTCGTCAGCTCCTTATAAGTCTTAACCTTATACAGGTCGCCGTCATGCTCGTAATTCTCCAGCTTTGCCTTGGTCTCCAGCTTATAATTGCCGAAACTGATCGCTCCGTCCTCTTCTGTTCGCAGTAATTCCTCTACTACAGCCATTGTCTTGTCCTCCTACGTCCTTGCTTATTATTTATCTTCACGTACTGTAAATACAATCTGCTTATTTTTCAGTCCTGCACATACCCGGTCGCCCTGTCTGACAGTTCCCCGCAGGATCTCTTCCGCCAGTGCATCCTCAATCTCTGACTGAATCGCACGCTTCATAGGCCTTGCGCCCATCTTAGTGTCCATATGCTTATCAATCAGCCATTCCTTGACGGAAGGCGTAATGACTAATTCTATCTCCATCTGCTCTCTGCACCGCTTCACCAGATTCTGCGCCAGCAGCGTGACAATCTTCTTCATATCCTCCCTGTTAAGTGGATGGAATACCATAATCTCATCAATACGATTGATAAATTCCGGTTTGAAAAGGCGTTTTACTTCCTCCATCACCCCCGACTTCATCTTATCGTAGTCCTGCTGCTGCGTTGTCTGTGCACCAAAACCGAGATTCTTAGGATCTATGATCCTCTGTGCCCCCGCATTGGAGGTCATGATGAGAATTGTATTCTTAAAGCTTACCTTCCTGCCTTTAGAGTCTGTGATATGTCCGTCATCCAGCACCTGCAGCAATACGTTAAAAACATCCGGATGCGCCTTCTCGATCTCATCAAACAGCACCACGGAATACGGATTCCTGCGTACTTTCTCCGACAGCTGTCCGCCATCCTCGAATCCCACATACCCCGGCGGGGAACCGATCATTTTGGACACGGAATGCCCTTCCATATATTCTGACATGTCTACACGGATCAATGCGTTTTCCGAGCCGAACATTGCCTCTGCCAGCGCCTTACTCAGTTCGGTCTTACCCACACCGGTCGGTCCCAGGAACAGGAATGAACCAATCGGACGGTTAGGGTCCTGCAGTCCTACCCGGCCTCTGCGCATCGCCTTAGCCACAGCAGTCACCGCTTCCTCCTGCCCGATCACACGTTTATGCAGAATAGACTCCAGTTTCAGCAGCCGTTCGCTCTCTTTCTCGGCAAGCTTCTTTACCGGAATTTTCGTCCAGAGCGCTACAACCTCCGCGATCTCGTTCTCACCCACCACGTAAGTGCGCTTTGCCTCTTCCTTCTCCATGCGCTTGATGATCCTGTCATACTTCCTGATACAGTCACCCTGCTTCTTTTTCAGCTCCGCCGCCTGTGTAAATGCTTCCATGCGGATAGATCGCTCGATCTGCAGATCGATCTTCTTAATCTCCTCCGAAAGCTCCCGCAGCCTGTCTGGCTGCCCGGTCACATTAAGCCGTACCGCCGCGGCCGCCTCATCAATCAGGTCAATCGCCTTATCCGGCAGGTTCCGGTCATTAATATATCTGTTGGAAAGCGCTACCGCCGCGCTGATTGCCTCGGCTGTAATGGTAACGCGGTGATGCTCCTCATACTTATGCGCAACACCCCGCAGAATATTCTCCGCCTCCTCCACAGTCGGTTCCTCCACCGTCACGGGCTGGAATCTCCGTTCTAACGCGGCATCCTTCTCTACATATTTACGATACTCCGCAATGGTGGTCGCTCCGATCAGCTGAATCTCACCTCTTGCCAGCGAGGGCTTCAGGATATTGGATGCATCGATCGCACCCTCTGCACCGCCGGCACCGATAATCGTATGCAGTTCGTCCAGAAAAAGGACTATATTGCCGTCCTCAATCACTTCCCGTATGACCTTCTTAATCCGTTCCTCAAATTCACCCCTGTATTTACTTCCGGCTACCATGCCGGACAGATCCAGCGTCAGCACTCTCTTATTCTGTACGGTAAAGGGTACGTCCCCCGTAACGATCCGTGCCGCCAGTCCCTCTACCACAGCGGTTTTACCCACACCCGGCTCACCGATCAGACAGGGATTGTTCTTCGTCCTGCGGCTTAAGATCTGAATCACACGCGTGATTTCTTCCTCTCTGCCGATCACCGGATCAAGCCTGCCCTCTCTCGCCAGAGCTGTCAGATCACGGCTGTACTGATCCAGCGTGGAAGTAGAACTCTTTTTCTTACCCTGTTTCTTCCCCAGATCTTCTTTGTACAAGGCGCCGTCCTCGCCCATGGCCACCAGCACATCCACATACAGCTTCTGTATGGAGATTCCCATCGTGTTAAGCAGTCTGACCGCTACATTCTCGCCCTCCTTCAAAAGCCCCAGAAGTATGTGTTCCGTTCCCGTCTTATCGCTGTGAAAGCGCTCCGCCTGTCTGTGCGCTTCATCCAGAATGCTCTGTGCCCGCGGAGAATAACCGTCCCGCTCTGCAATCAGAACCGAACTCTCCGGCGCAATCAGATCCTTGATCATCTCTTTTAACTGCACGACATCTACGCCGTTATTCTGTAAAACCGTGGCTGCAACCCCCGTATTCTCCCGCAACAGTCCCAGCAGAATATGTTCGCTTCCCACATAACTCTGCCTCAGGCTTCTGGCCGCCCTCTCCGCGAGCACTAATGCCGCTTTCGCCTTATCTGTAAATTGTGGCTGCATTAATAATCCATTCCTTTCCCATAATCTTCATATATTTCATCTATAAGAGCATGTACCTCTTCTCTGGAAATATTCTTACAACTTGCCTGCGCCAATATCACCTGCAATTCTCTGCGCACTTCATCAAGCGCCTGCATTCTGTCGATGTCGATCGCAATCACAGCGCCTCTTCTGCGGTCTACTTTGACATATCCCTCCTGCTTCAGCACGGTATATGCCTTATTGACCGTATGCATATTGATACCGATCGTATCTGCAAGCTGCCTGACAGACGGGAGCATATCACCCTCCCTGAACTGTGATGTAGCAATCCCCAGGATAATCTGGTTGCGCAGCTGCATATATATAGCTTCATCGCTGTTAAAATCTATCTCTATGAACATTCTCCTACCAATCCTGTCGCTGTTGCGTATTCTCCCGTCAATCCCTGTCGTCCATGCTCAGGAATTCAAACTCGAATTCATCGTCATCCAGCAGGAAATTCTTGGTCTTGCGCTTCGGGGCGGTTCTTACGTTATTTTCTTCCTCCCTCTCGTCACGCTCTCTCGCCTCGCGGGCCGCTCTCCTGCGTGCCTGACGTTCTGCTGCCTCCGTATCACCCTCGTTCACCGGACGTCTTCTTCTGACAGGCGTCTCCTGTGCCTCTTCCGTGCGCCGTCTGCGCTGCGGCATTTCGTCTTCCTGTGTCTCACGTCTTCTGCTGCGCACCGCTCTCTCATCCGGCCGGGACTCACGTCTTCTGTCCTGTCTGTCTTCTTCCTGTGTACGCCGTCTGCGCGCGGATGGTGCTTCCGGTTCCGGCTCCTCTTCTTCCTCCTCGTCGTCCTCATAGTCCTCATAGTACACATCACGCAGCTTTAACGCCATAATGATCACCGCAATGATCAGCAGTACCGACAGCACCACCAGGGCAACGATTACAATCCGCTGTTTCACGAGTGTCTTGGCATCGTCCGTCGTCTCCTCCTCCGGTGTGTTCACTGCCGCCAGAAGCTGATCCACTCTCTTCTTATCGCCGCCGCCCTGCGTATGATCATACAGATACCAGGCATAAGACCCGTCCTGCTCTGTCTCATAAACCAGTTCGTAATCATTGTTCACGGGCCGCTCCGGCTCTGCCGGCGCCTCAGGCTCTGCCGGTTCCGGCTCCTCAGGTACGGGAACCATATCTCCCGGTGTCAGCAGATCAGAGCGGATGAATCCGTTTTTTGCTGTTCCGTCTGTTCCGGTAAAGGTAACGTAATACCATTCTTTCCCGTCCGCTCCGTTTGACTTTCCGCTGATAACTACCTGCGCATTCTCGGGAAGTCTGTCCACGACCGTATCGTTTGTGGACGGCGCTGACCTTACCTTGACCGCTTCCACATGAACCGATGCATACTGCGCGTCCACAGACTGTTCTGCCTGTACCGTTGCGCCCGACGGTTCCTGCGCTCCTTCAGCCGCTGCCGCCTGATCTCCCGCCGTATCATCAGCGTCCGTACCCTGTGAAGGACTGTCACCGCCGTCCTTCTCAATCAGATCCGCGCGGATATAACCTGACTTATCTCCATCTACAGATACCTGATACCACAGTGCGCCGGAAGCATCCTGTACTTCATCCGTGATGGTAACCTTGGCGTTACCGGAAGCGCTGCCGATGACTTCACTTGTCGCATCCGCCTTCTCACGTATCTTCACGGAAGCCACCTTAACCGTACCCGTGAAATCAGCCAGACTTGTAAACGGCTGACACCACAGCATAGCAGCAATGCCGACTGCCGTTACCGCTCCCCACAGGCTGCGCTTACCTACCGCTCTGTTATATCTTCTGTTCTGTATCATATTTTCCTCCATGCCGGAGCTTCTTTGTAAAGACCGCGGGCCGAATCTCAAATCTGGCTCCGCGCTTTCGAGTTCGTGGCTCCGACACAAACCCGTGATTGAAAAATTAGCATATCAGTGTGATTTTTCAATCTTTTCTCCTTTTGTATACCTTACTACCGTTCTCTCGTAAATCGTTTGGACCCTTCTTCACCCGAATTTCTCTCCGTACTGAAACCGGACAGGTTAATATTTCTGGCAGCTCTCGCCTTCTCTTCTATGCTTCTGTGATATGCAGTCTCACATTTTCCGCAGTATTTTCCGGAGCGGATCGCCCCGCCGCAGATCTCACAAGTCAGAAATGCATTGGAATTAACAGCAATCTCGAGTCTTTCTTCCTTGAGCATATCCCGGATCGCCTTCTGTGTTACTCCCGTTGCGTCAGCCACCTGTGCGGCCGTAGCGCCCACATGCTTCTCAATATAATTACGCACTTTACCGTAATCATCATACTCCGGATGGCCACAGTCCTCACACTGAAATTCTCCGCATCCCTTATAGACCATGATGCCGCCGCACTCCCGGCAGATCGTAGGTCTGTTATAGTTCTGCCGCTCCAGCAGCTCCCTTCTCAGATTCTCTGTCTTTTCCTCCCTGCTGCTCATGAATATACTCCTCTCCCTTCTTTTACACCCCTGTAATTACGCTTCATCAATGGCTTTACCGATATCGTTCCTCATATATTTATTATCGAAGCTGATCCATTTCGTCGCCTCATAGGCATTGGCACGCGCCTCTTTCAAGTCCGCCCCCTTAGCGGTTATGCCCAGAACACGCCCGCCGTTTGTAACGATTCCCTGTCCGGTCTGCTTCGTTCCCGCATGGAAACAATAATATCCGTCGCGGTTGTCAAACTGCTCCAGCCCTTTGATCGGCAGTCCCTTGTCATATGACACGGGATACCCTTCTGAAGCCAGCACCACGCAGACCGCCGCATTATCCTCGAACTGCAGGTCAATCTGATCCAGTGTACCGTCAATGCATGCCTCAGCCACCTCGATAATATCATTCTTCATACGCGGCAGAACCACCTGCGCCTCGGGATCACCGAATCTGGCATTATATTCCAGTACCCGCGGCCCGTCCTGTGTCAGCATAAGTCCGAAGAAAATGACACCGTGGAAAGGTCTTCCCTCCGCCGCCATAGCATCCACCGTCGCCTGATAGATATATTTCCGGCAGAAATCATCCACCTCTTTCGTATAGAAAGGACTCGGTGAAAAAGTACCCATACCGCCCGTATTCAATCCCTGATCACCGTCCTGCGCACGCTTATGGTCCTGTGCCGAAGACATGATCCTGATTGTCTTACCGTCCACGAAAGACAGAACCGACACTTCCCGTCCGGTCATAAATTCTTCTATCACCATGCGGTTGCCTGCCGCACCGAACTTCTTATCTTCCATGATCGTTCTGACGCCTTCTCTCGCTTCTTCCAGCGTCTGGCAGATCAGTACGCCCTTGCCCAGCGCCAGACCGTCCGCCTTCAGCACCACCGGCATCTTTGCCGTATCCAGATACGCCAGCGCCTCCTTCGGATCATCAAAATTCTCATAAGCCGCCGTAGGAATATTGTATTTTTTCATCAGGTCCTTGGAAAATGCTTTGCTGCCCTCCAGAATCGCCGCATTCTTCCTCGGTCCGAACACGCGCAGCCCTGCCGCCTCCATCTCGTCCACCAGACCGCCGACTAACGGATCATCCATACCGACGATCGTCAGATCAATGGCCTGTTCTTTAGCGAAATCTACAATCTTATCAAATTCCATTGCTCCGATGGGCACACACTCCGCAATCTGTCCGATACCGGCATTGCCCGGCGCACAGTAGAGCTTATCCACTTTCGGACTCTTTGCCGCGCTGACAGCTATCGCATGTTCTCTGCCGCCGCTTCCTACGATCAATACTTTCATCCCTGTTCCCTTTGCCTTTCCGATTTATCTGTGTTTTATTCCGCGATACGCACCTTACCGTCCTCCACTGTCACCGCTCCCGCGGCGATCAGCGCCAGACTCCACGGCAGGATGACCCATTCCGCTTCTTCCATGACACGCCGCTGCAGCGTCTCCGGTGTATCGCTCCTTAACACCTGTACCGCCTTCTGCATAATGATCGGTCCCGTATCCATACCGTCATCCACAAAATGAACTGTCGCTCCGGTGACCTTCACACCCCGCTTCAGCACAGCCTCGTGTACCTTCAGCCCATAATATCCCGTACCGCAGAAAGACGGGATGAGTGAAGGGTGAATATTAATAATCCGGTTCTCATACTCCCTGATCAGCTGCGGCGGAATCGTCACCAGGAAGCCTGCCAGCACCACCAGGTCAGGACTGACCTCGTCTATCGCATGAAGCAGTGCCTCATTAAACTGCTCCCGGTCCGCATAATCGCGGGGTGCAATACAGATTCCTTCGATCCCCGCCTGCTTTGCACGCTCCAGCGCATAGGCACTTTTGTTATTGCTGATTACGCGCAGAATTTCTACATTCGGAATAGACCCCGCGTGCACACCATCAATAATCGCCTGTAAATTCGTGCCGCCGCCGGACACGCACACCACTATCTTAAACATGACTGCTCCCTCTTCCTGTCAATTCTGAAAACCGTCCGTCTTCGTCTTTCGTTTAATTACTGATTGTCACTTCTTTTGCGCCTGCTTCCATCTTACCGACAATATATGCCGTCTCGCCTGCTTCCTTCAGTGCGGCGAGCGTTCTGTCCGCATCCGCAGGATCTACCGCCAGAATCATGCCAAGACCCATATTATAGGTATTGTACATCATCTTTTCTTCCAGATTCCCCTTCTTTTGCAGTAATCCGAAGATCGGGGGCACCGGATAACTGTCTTTATGTATCACTGCCGACACACCCTCCGGCAGCATTCTCGGAATATTCTCATAGAAGCCGCCGCCGGTAATATGGCTGCACCCCTTGATGGTCACACCGGCGGTACGCACCGACTGCAGCGCTTTCACATAGATTCTGGTAGGCGCAATCAGCGCCTCGCCAAGCGTCATGCCAAGCTCATCGTAATAAGTATCCAGACTCTCCCGCGTCATGTCGAACACCTTGCGCACCAGCGAGAAACCGTTGCTGTGCACGCCGGAAGAAGCAATACCGATCAGCGTATCCCCGGGTTTAATCTGTTCTCCCGTAATCAGATCCTTCTCATCCACTACGCCCACTGCAAAACCGGCAAGATCATACTCATCCTCCGGCATCAGTCCCGGATGCTCCGCCGTCTCGCCGCCGATCAGCGCCGCACCTGCCTGTTTGCATCCCTCTGCAACACCGCTGACGATGGCCGCGATCTTCTCCGGATAATTCTTGCCGCATGCAATATAGTCCAAGAAAAACAGCGGTTCTCCGCCTGCACACACCACATCGTTCACACACATGGCCACGCAGTCGATTCCTACCGTATCATGCCGGTCCATGAGAAAAGCCAGCTTAATCTTCGTACCGACGCCGTCCGTGCCTGACAGGAGCACCGGATGCTCCATCTCTTTGATCTTATCCATGCTGAAAGCGCCCGAAAAACCGCCCAGGCCGCCCAATACCTCCGGCCGCATCGTCTCCTTTACGTGCTTCTTCATTAATTCCACCGACCGGTAACCGGCTTCAATATCGACACCCGCTGTCTTGTAATCCATCTCTTACCTCCAAATGTATCTCTTTATAATTTTTCCCTGATTTCTTCTTGCACGATTCCATTATTCCATATACTTTCTGTATCCCACTTCCTGAAGCCTCGCGTCTTTCTTCTGTACGCTCATCTTCAGGCTCTGCGTGTAATCTTTCAGCCGCTGCAGCAGTGCCGGATCGGATGTGGCAAGAATCTTCGCCGCCAGAATCCCTGCATTCTGTCCGCCCCCGATCGCCACCGTAGCCACCGGTATGCCGGAAGGCATCTGCACAATGGAGTACAGGGAATCCACACCGCCCAGATCAGAAGTCTTCATGGGAACGCCGATCACCGGCATCGGAAAGATCGCCGCGCACATACCCGGCAGATGTGCCGCCTTGCCGGCACCCGCAATGATTACCTTAAACCCTTTACTCTCCGCACTCTTAGCATACTCGTAGAACACATCAGGTTCCCTGTGCGCCGATATGATCGACATCTCATAAGATATGCCGAGATCTTCCAATAAATCTGCGGCTTTCGCCATAACGGGCATATCGGAATCACTGCCCATCACAATACCTACCTGTGCCATCCGCTATTTCCTCCTTAGCTTTCTTCAAACCACAACATCTTGTGGAAATTCAGACTAATACCCATAATCAGTGTACTATTTTTTCCGTCAGAGCGCAACCATCTTTTTACACATCCAGCCAAGGCGTCTGCAGACGCTCTGCCAGATTCGTATGAGACGCCTTACTCTGCTTCACTAAACGCCCGATTCAATTCCTCACACCCCTCCAGAACAAATTGACCATCCCGGATAATCATGATCTCCTCTCCGGATTCAGTCAGCACAGATATTTCTCCCAGCTCATCATACGGGATCGTAATATCCGTATGGCACTGGAAATATGCCTTGCTGACATCTGTGTCACGTAAAACCGAAACCTCATTATCCTTCGCAATGATCTCCTTGCCGTCAGGATTAAATACCCGTACATTCTCCGCATGGGAATAGCAGGTATCCCCGACCGCGAAATGCGGTCCTGTCTTCTCCGCGATCAGGATCGGCATCTTATCTTCAATTCCGAATCTGCGCGCCGCAACATAGGCCGTGGTGTTCGTACCGATCGCAAACTCACCGAGCGGAAGCGTGTCATGATGAAACAGTACATTATCTTTGATATATTTACGGTTTTCCTCCTCTGTAGAGAAATTGGCACAGCCGTAATCCGTAACCATACCGTCCTTAAACTGCAGCCGGAGATCCTTGTACTCCAGACCGTTCAGAAAGACTCTCGTCACATGCAGAATACCGTCCGTACCGGTCAATACCGGCGAAGTGAAGACCTCACCCACCGGAATGTTCACATCCGCCACACAATTCTCAAAGTTCGTTTCATGCGCAGGATCGGCCGGATCGTGCAGCCGTATCCGCATATCCGTCCTGTTGCCGCCGCAACCGATGACCTTGACAGTCAATCCACGGTCCAGCGCATCGATTATCTTCTGCTGAATACCCTGATACAGCTTATAATCAAGTGTGTTGATCCGCACAATCTCGTCGAAGATCTCCTCATAACGCACACCGATATCCGGCACCGGAAAAGCAATGATCGTAAAGCTTCTCTCTTCACCGGGAATATATTCATTCTGCATCGTGCCTGCCTTAGAAGCATATTCTACAGCAAGCTTCTGCTGCTTCGGCGTCAGCCGGTATGCCGTCGCCTTCGTCTGCGGTACGAAGGGCTTCTCGCCGAAGATCTCCGCCACAGCCGGCCCGCCGAATACCGCCGCCTGTTCACGGTACTGTTCATAGGCGTTCTTCATGCAGTCCAGCTTCCGTTCCACCAGAAGCTTATCCAGCACAAGCGCCTGATCCTCTCTGTGGTCATAATCAAACTGCTTATTCGGATTGGCCCCGAAGAAACCGTTCTTGCTGACACTCCTGCCCTGGAAAATATTTGCGCCCGCACGATAGATCGTCGATCCCAGACCCATTCGGTCAAAATTAAGGACCGCTTCCCGTATCATCCGCTCAAACCCAAGCGCATAGCGGATATTTACGGTTTTCTTAATGGAAATGTCCTTGTTGCCCGTCTCAAAACCAATCCGGTATCCTTCCGTGTAAGTATCCGCCAGCAGTTTCACCCGTTCCGGCGCCATCTGATTCAAATGTCCGGCCGTCCTCAGTTCGTTGTCGGTGACATACTCCCCATAGTAATAGAGATAACGCAGGTCTGACAGATCACTCTCCATCACAATCCGACGGGCAAAATCCCGTTCAGGGCAAAGCAGATCCGCCGTCCTGCCGAGCGCCGCCGGCTCATAGTAATCGCTCACATACCAGTACAGGATCTGCTGTATGGTCTCCTCCTTCGGGAGTCCCGCCTGTTCCTGAGCAGCGCTCACAAACGCCTGATAGATCTCCAGCAGAAGTTCCGCTCTGATTACCATATCCAGTCTGTTCTGTTCGAACGCTGCAGGAATCATGCCCCGCAGTTCCGCATAGAGAAAAGAACACATTTTCCCCATTGACTCACCCAGACAATCCACGGCATAATCCGGATTGCCATAACTGCGGTCATAATGCTCCGGCAGTATATCCTCATACAGTTCCCCGTTGAACGCCTGCAGTTCTTCCATGCTCATCTGCCGCAGTCTGCCGCTGCCCACGATGTCCCACGCACGGTCCGCCAGCATCACGAACTTCGCCATGGCGGCGAAGTATGTCTGCTGCTGTATCTCACAGATTGACTCACCCGGTATTTCCCTGATCCGCTCCATCGCCAGAGCATACCGCTCCCTCTCCAGATCCTCTCTGTCTGTTTCTGCTATATATAAATCTTCCATACTACCTCCTCGTTTCTATTCCAGATAAGCGCCGGCATACAGAATCACGCTGATGACGATAAGCACCAGCACATTGAGCGTAATCCCGATATAGGTAAAGAGATAGAACTTATCCCGCTCAGTCTTCGAGATCACACCCAGAGTAATCCCCGCAAAAGCGAAGATCATGACCAGAAGCGCCGCTGCTCCGTACTGTCTGGGAATATTACCCGCCTTGAGATAACTCATAATAATGGCATAAGCCAGCGTGGCAAGCGAGATCACACCCAGAATCGTGGACATGATTCCCTTCTGTGTATGCTGTTTGTTCGTAAACATATAACTGTTCTTCTTCGACATAGTACCCTCACAATTTCGCTTCGCGAAATTTCTTAATTTAAAGACGGAAATGGGCATCTTCGCCCATCCCGAAAACACCCATTCATCCTTGATTCTTCTCTTCAGAATAATATCTTGCTTCTTCCTGCCAGTAGTTTGGCGCCGCTGATGATCAAAAGCACGCCGCTCGCCACGCCGACCACCAGTGCAACTACACCGACTGCAATGTTGAGCGCGCCGGAACCGCCCATTGTCTTATAGGTTCTTTCTTCCATATTTCCCTCCATTCCGAAGCATTATACTACTCTTGCGCCATACTGTTCATAGTATGCGTCGATCGCATCTTTTAATGTATCGTCTATATAAATATTTCCTTTATACGGTTTGTTGTAGAGGAACTCCACCACCTCTTCCATCGTCACGATCGCATTCGCCGCAAACCCGTACTTCTCCTGGATCTCCGCCAGAGCGCTCTTCTCACTGTCCAATCCGCGTTCCATGCGGTTTAATGAAACCATGAGACCTTTAATCTCCACCTTCGCCTGACTCGTCAGAATCGGGAAGGTTTCTTCAATAGATTTACCGGAGGTCGTCACGTCTTCTATGATCACTACCCGGTCGCCGTCCTGCAGCTTACTGCCGAGCAGTATGCCGGTATCCCCGTGGTCTTTCACTTCCTTGCGGTTGGAACAGTAACGAATCTCCTTACCGTACAGTTCACTGATAGCCATAGTAGTCGCCACACTGAGCGGAATCCCCTTGTATGCCGGTCCGAACAGGACATCGAAGTCCAGCCCGTACAGATCATGTATCGCCTTTGCATAGTATTCACCCAGTCTGCGAAGCTGTGTACCTGTTACATAAGCCCCCGCATTCATGAAAAAAGGAGACTTTCTGCCGCTTTTCAAGGTAAATTCTCCGAATTTCAGCACCTGGCTGTCTACCATGAATCCTATAAATTCCTGCTTATACTGTTCCATTTGACCTCCGTTTCCAAGCGCACTCTTGTGTGTCTTTCTATATGACAGCGCTCTGTCTCTACGCTCTTCCTGCCAGCGCCTGCGCGATATCTTCTTTCATGGCAAGCACAGCCGCCCTGGAGGCGTCTGCAAAGTTCTCCGGACCGTACTGCGCATACTGTTCCTGCTGGTATGCCGCGATAATGCCTCTGGAAGAATTTACGATCGCGCCCAGACCATCTCTGTCAAAGAAATGCACCAGATCCGCGCCTCTGCCGCCCTGTGCACCGTAACCTGGCACAAGAATATAAGATTTCGGCATAATATCCCGCAGTATCCTGCCCTGCTCCGGATAGGTTGCCCCCACCACGGCGCCGATATAGCTGTAAGACTCACCCATGCACTGTGCCGCCCATGCGGCAACCTGCTCTCCTACCAGTTCATAGATCGGCCTGCCCGCGCCTCTGCTTCCGGCTTGTGCACTGTCTTTCGTCTCTTCTGTTCCTACCACTCTGTCCTGCAGCTCTCCGCTGCTGGGATTGGAAGTCTTGACCAGCACGAAGATGCCCTTCTTTTCTTCCTGACATACCTTCACAAATGGCTGCACCCCGTCAGAGCCCAGGTAAGGATTCACGGTTGCAAAATCCTCGTCAAACCCTCTGCACATCGTACTGCCTACCTTGACCTGCCCGAGATGTCCTACCGCATAAGCTTCTGAAGTAGAGCCGATGTCCCCGCGCTTGATATCGGCGATTACCACCAGATCCTTCTGCTTACAGTAATCTACCGTCTTCTGAAAAGCGATCACACCTTCGACCCCGAACTGCTCGTACATGGCAATCTGCGGTTTTACCGCCGGAATCAGATCGTATATATTATCTATAATCGCTTTATTATACTGCCATATTGCCTCGGCCGCACCCTTCAGCGTCTCCCCGTACTCTGCGAACGCTTTCTTCTGAATATGCTCCGGTACAAATTTCATGGTAGGGTCCAGCCCTACCACGATCGGCGCTTGTGTCTGTTTAATTTTATCTACTAATTTATTGATCATAAAGTTTTTCCTTCCAGATCCTGCAGTACATACTGGTTCTCAATGTAGAGCGGAAACTGCTCCCTGGTCACCCATCTCCATTCGCCGTACTCCTCGGAGAGAATAATATTTGCCTCATCCGCTTCCTTGACAGAGCACAGATACGCTATCCCTACACAGTGGGTATCCCCCAGCATACTCGACCATGTATACTCGATCTTGTCAATCGTTCCTTCCACTGACAGGAGTTCTCTGATCGCACGGCGAACCGTATCGTCCGGCGCTTCACCGTGCGGCACCTCCGCATCGATAAACTCCCAGACAAACGGATCGGGGATCCGGTCGTCCACCCATCTCTTGATCAACAGATACTTGTCGTCCTTCTTGATAATTCCTTTGACACGTAAAAAAGTATTCCGATTCTCCATGCAGTCACCATACCTCTCCACTGTATTCTATTTCAAATAGTACCATTGCCCTTATGCCTTGTCAATCTTCTTATCTCGTCTGCAGAAACTCATATTCCCGCTTGGCCGCCGCATCGTCAGGATACGACCGCAGATAGCTGCTCATCAATGCCGCCGCCGTTTTATAATCCCGCATATATTCATACGTCACAATCTCGTTAAACTTAAGCGTCTGCATCATACCGTTATCTTCAATATTCATCGCTGCCTGAAAAGCCTCAAGCGCCGTCTCGTACTCACCCATCTTCATCCTGCACAGCCCGAGCTGATTGTAGATCTCCGCCTTGCTCTGGTCGTTTTCCGTATAGCCGGCATAGATGCTGGAAGCATAATTATAATCCCCCAGCGCTTCATAGGTTCTGCCCAGATAAAGCGCCGCGCCGTAATCCGTCTCCGTCTTTAAATTCGTCAGCCGGACACGCGCGTTTTCGTAATCACCCATATAGTAACAGATGCGTCCCATATCATAGTCGGAAATCGACTTCTCATTCTCCGACAGCGCATTCTGCAGATAAGTCAGCCCGGCGTCTTTATACCCGTACTCCTCCAGCGCCATGTATATGCGGATCATCTGGTCATAGTTCTTGCTGTCCAGCGCAACCGCTTCGTTAAAATCCGCCTGCGCACCTTCAAAATCATCCTGCGACAGCTTGACGCATCCCCGCAGATAGTAAGCATCCTTCTCCTTGGGACGCAGCGCCAGAATCGCGCTGTAAGCATCGAGCGCCTCCTGCGCCTGTCCGTTCTTATAGTAAGCCGTGGCGAGATAGTAGTTAATGTCGAAATCCAGATCTCCCACAATGCCTCTGCCCGCACGAAGCGCCGCCTCCAGATAAGTAACGGCATCCCCGTACTGCGTCAGACCCATATACGCCAGTCCCATACCGCGGTACAGAAGTCTCTCATCCTCGCCCTGCTCCTGCCCGTACTTAAAGTGATTAAGCGCTTCGCTGTATTCCAGCGCCTCCACCGCAGCCATCCCCTGTTTCGTATAGCTGACCGGTTCCTTTGCGCCGCATGCGCTAAGCAGCGTGCACGCAAGCACGCCTGCCGCTATGTAAAACCGTACCGCCGCTATTCTTATGCGTTTTCCGTCCCCGTATCTCTTCTTCATCTTCACCGTATCTGTCTTCTTCCTCTGCGTACCCTCTTACATAATACCACACCGCCCGTCGAAATCCAAGTGCGGATTCTCCCGCTGTATCGTCATTCAGCATGCCAAAATGTGCCCTTACATTTTACAGCTGACTGTTTCTGTTCTGCCATGCATTCATAATTTGCATGGCAGTCTGCTAGCGCAGGTTTCCGCACACCAGATCCTTCATGATCCCGAAGAATTCCCGTACCATATTATTCAGCTGAAAATACACATTCGAGCGTGCCGATATCCCGCATACATCCTTAAATCCCGCTGCCTTCGCCAGATGAACGCCCCGGAACACATGAAAATTGTTCGTGACGATTCCCACGCTGACGTCCGTTCGGCCGATCAGTTCCCTGCTGTACGCGATGTTTTCCGAAGTATCCGTGGAGCGGTCCTCCCGTATAATGCGCTCAGGCGCGATTCCCTTGTCCGTGAGATAACGATACATCCCCTCCGCCTCAGTGCAGGGCTCATTGCTTCCCTGTCCGCCCGACACGACACAGATCGTAGCCTCATTTTCCAGCAGATAGTCATAAGCCGCATCCAACCGGAACTGAAGCACGGCGCTCGGTCCTGCCGGTTTCATCTGTGCCCCCAGCACAATAATATAATCCAGATTTTCTTTGCCCTTATCGTGAAATCTGCTGATAATACACCCTTCAACGATCACAAAAAGTACGATGCCCGCAAGCACCGTTATCCCGAATATCCGCCGCAGCATAAACGGTATCCTGTCCCAGATACCGAAATGCAGCACAAGAGCGATCCCCAGCAGGCATACCCCGCCAAACGCCCAGATCAGGTAAAACCTGCTTCCCGATCTGATCCGAAAGATCACCACACAATATGCCAGACAAAACACCGCCGCAACAATGCACGCAATACTCATGCCCTTCTTCCCCATTCTCTTACTCCTGTAAATAATATAGTATAGTCGTAGACCTAAAGCACGCTTCGCATACTACCCGAAGGGCTTTTCTTTTATAGGATCAGATTGCCAGAAGGTGCTTAATAAATCCTGCATGGGCAATATGTCCGTACATTTGCTCAAATGCACCTTTGGCAGCCTGATCTTTATAGGAAATATTTCCTATGAAATTATAAAAGAGTCTGCCGCTGACAGACTCCTTCAATCACAACATTAACATTCCACACTACAGTGACTGTATCACTTCCACAGTCTTATTATATGCCTTCGTCACATGTTTCATGTGGTGCATAATACTCTCCTCGTCATATGGCTCCGACCGAAGCTCCTCTGTCAGCGGAGCCGCGTAATCCAGAATTCCGCCCAGACCGAGATTGCCGCACAGACCCTTCACCGTGTGCGCATACGCGAAAGCATCCTTCCAGTTTTTATCATCTATTGCCTGTTTCAATCCGTTATAATTCTGGTCATCCAAAAATTTCTTCAGCATTCTCAGATAAAAGTCTTCCTTGCCCATGAAGCGCTTGAGCACTTCATCATACTCTACTCCGACTGTTATTAATTTTTCTTTCATCACGTATTCTCCCTTTATTCCAGATTATCGTCCGCCGGAATACATGCGGACTGCGGACTGATGACATACTGATGCGATATTACATACAAGCAGACGTAAAGAATCCTATATTTAGATTACGTTGTTTTGTGACAAATGGCAAGTGTTTTCTAAAAAAAAATAGTCCAAAGTATTCTCAAACGTTTAAGTTAGTACAATTCTATATTTGTATGTTAAATATACACAAAATAGTCGTTATCTTTTTGTTGATTTTATAAAATCATGCTATTATATTGCAAAATAATCTATTATTTTTGCATCTAATATGGTAAAATACCTAAAACGATTAAGTAACAAGATTGTCCATTTATTTCAGGAGGCTCCATTTATGAAAAAGTTATCTTCCATCAAAGCCAAAATCTCACTTGTCATGATTGTGTTCATCACCGCTGCCGTCATCATTGCCATACTTGTCAATTACAAGTCGCTGACTGACATGGCGCACGATACGCTGACCGACTACATAAGCGATTCCCTTCTGGAAATTGTCAAAGCGCACGGTTCCGGTATCGACGAATCCATCGAGAAGTATAATGCCACCATGAAATATCTGGACAGCTCGGAGAATTTCTTCGTCTTCAGCGCCCAGAACGGTAACAAATACTCCAATGAAGTCCATGCGGCATTAAAGAAATATATGACGGCCAATCCCGCTCATGAGAGCATCAATTTCGTGTGCGGAGACGACCTGCTGCTCCTGGCCAGTTCGATCGAGTCAACCGAAGGAGCCTCCTACGCCGACAGGCGGTTCGTCAAATACATTATGGAAAACAACCGTCCCGCGCAGAGCAATATATTCTTTGATGAAGAGACCGGTGAACCGATGATCTCCATCGGTGTACCGCAGACAAGCCATTTTGATGACAAGACACTGTCCGGTGTTCTTTTTACAAACATCAAAATATCTCTCTTCGCCAACGAACTCACTGACATCAGCATATTCGACTCGGACACCAGCTACGCCTGCCTGTTAGACAGTAACGGCGTCTTCATCTATCATCCGGACGAGTCTCTGGTGGGAACGAAATCCGACAATTCCACCATCACCGGGCTGGTAGAACAGATTGCCTCGGGCAGCGTTCCTTCCGCCGGTCTGGTTACCAACGAAAGCACCGGACAGTATCTGGCCTATAACGTATCGGATCTGAATAACTGGATCTTCTGCCTGCTGATGGATCAGGACGTGATCCTGGACCCGCTGGATGAAATGCGGCAGAGCGCCGTTTCCACCAGTATCACCACCTGTCTCATCATCATTGCGGTCTTTACCGTACTGGGCTTTATTTTTGCAAGCACCATTACGACCCCGATCAAGATCGTAACCAGTGTCATCCGCAAGACCGCCGATCTGGATATCTCGCAGGATGATTCCTATCATCCTCTGCTCAAACACAAGGATGAAACCGGTGAAATGAGCCGCGCGGTTCAGAAAATGAGGCATTCTTTCAGTCAGATGATGACCGACATCTCATCGGCATCGGAATATATCAGCAACAGCGCCGATGAGCTGCATCAGATCGCAACCACGGTCAATGATAACGCCACCAGCAATTCCACTACCGCCCAGCAGGTATCCGCCAGTATGGAGCAGACTGCCCAGAACACGGAAGCCATCAGCAGCGAGATTCGGGATGTAGAACAGAACACCGCCGATATCACTGCCAAAGCACGGGAAGGTGTAAGCCTGTCAGAAGAAATCATGAAGCGGGCGGAGAAGCTCAAACAAGACACTCTGCAGGCAACTGAGAAAACGAAAGATATGTACCAGACCGTAAAGGAAACCTCCGCCATCGCCATAGAGGATTCCAAGTCTGTTTCTAAAATCAACGAACTGGCCAAGAATATCATGGAGATTGCCAGCCAGACTTCCCTGCTGTCCCTGAATGCCTCCATCGAGGCCGCAAGAGCCGGCGAACAGGGACGCGGTTTTGCGGTGGTAGCGGATGAAATCGGCAAGCTGGCCGAGCAGTCCTCCCAGACGGTAGGCGGTATCACCCAGATCGTCACGGAAGTGAATGCTGCCGTAGAGCGCATGTCAGACAGCCTCAACGCCGCCCTGGACTTCTTGGATCACACGGTTCTGGCGGATTACGGCAATTTCATGAAAGTCAGTGAACAGTACTCCAATGATGCCGGATATGTCAACCGCACCATGGCGCAGATCGACACATCCATCGATGAGATGAACCATACTATGGTGCGGATCACGGAAGCGATCAACCGGATCAACGGCTCCATCTCCGAGACGTCCTCCGGCGTGGTCAGCGTGGTAGACAACAACGCAAGCATCGTCTCTCTGGCGACGGATACCTACAACATGGTAGAGCAGACCATTACTTACGCAGACTCCCTGCGTGAGATCGTGGACAGTTTTACCCTGGATTCATAAATCCGCAGGATGTTTTTTACTAAAATATCATATATTTTTACGCCGGATGCACAAATCCGGCGTATTGTTCTTTCTGGCTAAATGTGGTAAAATATTGAAGAACGATCGGGAACGAATATCAGAAGGAGGCGTTTATGTTGAAAGAAGTAAAATGGAATGACCGATTTAACCTTGGCGTAGATGTCATCGACCGAGCCCATCAAAGACTTTTTTCAATTGTCGGCAGGATGCTTGCCCTCAACGAAGACTCTACCAAACAGCGGCATGCGTGCAGGGAAGGCATCAAGTATTTCAAGAGTTACACATTAAAGCATTTCGCAGAGGAAGAAGCTTATATGCAGTCCATCAATTATCCGGGGTATGCCGTACATAAGAGTCTGCATGAGAATCTGCGTGACCAGACACTCCCCTCCCTGGAGGCGGAACTGGAAGAGCGGGATTACTGCATGGAATCCGTCCAGCATTTTCTCGGTATCTGCGTGGGCTGGCTCAATGGTCACATCATGGTGGAGGACCGCGCGATCGCAGGCAAAAACCCCACTAAATGGGTGCATCAGCCGGAGGAAGATGAGCTGGCTTCCCTGTCTAAAGCAGTGATTCAGGGACTGCAGACGATGTGCCAGGTCGAGGCGCATCTGATCAGCAAGCACTACAGCGGAGAGGATTTCGCCTCCGATAAGACCCTGTGCTACCGGTTAAGCTACATTTCCAAGGACAAACAGCGGATGCAGGTTTTTCTCGTCTTCGAGGAGTCGCTGATCCTGCACACACTCAACAGTATTCTGGATCAGGAGTTCAAGAAAGTGGACAAGACCGCCGTCTATGCCATGAAGATTCTCTCGGAGCAGTTTGTAAATTATCTTGGAAAGCATTTTGATCTGAGTATCAAATATAATCTTGAGAAAAACGACATGCAGACCTACGAACAGTTTGTCCGCACCTTCGACAAACAATATCCGCCCTACAGTCTCCTGTTCAATACAGGCGGTAAAGGATATTTTGCAATCGTCATGAAACAGCTGTGAATACAATCATGCATGCATTTATATAAGAGCGCCCGGCCGGCGCTCTTTTTACAACCCGTCATGTGCGAAACACCAGGCCGAACCGCATGCCGTCCTGCTCACGGCGCGCATACAGCTCCCCCTCCATCTTCAGCATGATCTGTCTGCCGATGTAGAGTCCCAGCCCGTTACCGGCCTTATCCTGTGCATTGCTCCCCCGATAGAAACTGTCGAACAGATGGGGCAGTTCCTGTGCCGAAACCGGTACGCCCGTGTTATACAGTTCTATGACCTGACAATAATCCTCCTCATGAAATTCCAGGCAGATCTGCCTGCCATCCCCGTATTTAAAGGCATTCTCCATCAGGTTCTCCACGACCTCAAAAGCACGGTCCATATCGCCTTTTAACAGCTTATTCTCATAAACTCCGACGTGAAGCCGCATCATTACCAGGCTGCATTTCGGTTCATAATACGCCCGGATCTTATCCACATAATCCCCCAGATAAAATTCCGTATCCGCAACCTCGATATCTATGATCTCCTCGCTTGCCGTACTCATAATCTTCTTAATAAACGTCTCGATCTCACCGGCATGTTTCTCGATCTGTCCTGCCGCCTCCCCACGCTTTTCCGCCGTCCCGCAGATTCCCTCCCGCAGCGCCCTGGCGTACAGTTTAATCGCGCTCAGCGGAATCTTGATATCATGAGAGAGGGACAGCAGCATAAGCTTCTTTTCTTTTTCCAGTTCCAGCGCCCGGTTCCTGGAATCATACAGCGCATCCCGCAGCATCCCGATCCCCCAGACAAACTTCCCGAAGAATCGCTCCCTGCTCTCCTGCGGCTCCACCGCAAGATTGCCCTTGGCAAGTTCATAGGGCATGCCGCTGATCACATGAAAAGGTTTGATGATCTTCACCCTCACATACCACAACACGCCCAATACCGCAAGCCCCAGTATGACCATTCCGCTCACTGCCAGACGCAGCACAAGTCTGTCCCCGGTGCCCGTAACATAGTCAAACCGCAGATATCCTGTTACATTTCCGTCCCGGATTACAGGATATACGGCGCTGTTTACACCGTTATGATTCCGGAAGAAGTCCCGAACCCGGGCAGTCGCCGCGCCGCCGCCCGCCGGCTGCCCGGGTTCCGTCACACTGCCCTCCGCCGGCAGGAAACTGACCGCTCTCACATACTGCATACCCCGCAGATCGTACTGTGCCGCACGGTCTGCCTCCCCCTGTCCCGGCGACGTGCCCTCCTCATCATTGACCAAATCAGTCATAATCCGGTTAATTTCTATCTTATAGCGCATATCTTCCTCGCTGCCTATGCGGGTTCCGGAATAGAAAATGCCCGCACAGAGCACCAGCCAGAGAATTGCCACCGCCGCTGCGACCATGTCATATTTCTTCATATCTGTATCCTATCCCCCATACCGTCTGAATCCGCCTCGGATTCCTCGGATCTTCCTCAATCTTATCGCGCAGCATCTTAATGTGAACCGTCAGTGTCTGGTACTCGCTGTCGCTGTCCATGCCCCAGATCTGATTGAACAAGTATTCCTTATGCAGCGTCTTGCCCGGATTGCCTGCAAGCAGCAGGAGCAGTTCATATTCCTTGACCGTCAGCGTGATCTCCCCGTGGTCGAGATACACCCGCTTTGCAGCCTGATCGATCGTCAGACCGCCCGAATGAATCACCGGATTGTCCTGTTTTAAGCTGTAGCTGCGAACCAGAAGCGCCCTGATCTTCGCGCACAGGATATCCATATCCACAGGCTTCTCCACGTAATCGTCCGCCCCCTGCATAAACCCGTTGAGTTTGTCCTCCTTATCCATCCTCGCGCTCAGAAACAGAACCGGCGTGCCGCTGTACTCACGGATGCGGGCACACACCGCAAACCCGTCCATTTCCGGCAGAGAAACGTCCAGTATAACCAGTTTTACCCGATGATCCGCCAGCCAGCGCAGCGCTTCCTCACCGGAGGGTACGCCGTGTACACAGTACCCCTCCCGCGCAAGGAACATGCGCATCAATTCATTTAATTCCTGATGATCTTCCACTAAGAGAATGTCTGTCATGCGTACTCCTTTTCACAATGGCTATTACAGTCAATTCATGTATTTCTCCGCTGCTTAAAATCCCATCTCCATCAGCCATACGGAAAGCTTCTTCTCCCGCTCTCTGTCCTCCTCCTGTCCGCCGTATCTGCCGAACGTATACTCTCCTTTGATATTGCCGTCTTCAATGTAAAGCACCCGGTCGCTCTTGGCGGCAACCTTCATATCATGAGTGACAAGCATGATCGTCGTTCCCTCCGCGTTTATGCGGTTTAACTCCTTCATCACTTCTCTGGAATTCTGCTGATTGAGCGCGCCGGTAGGCTCATCCGCAAAGATCATCTTCGGACGGTTGATCAGGCTGCGGCAGATACATGCCCTCTGCAGCTGCCCGCCGGAGACCTCGTTGATATCGTGCGCAGCGACCTCACTGATCCCGAGCTTATGCATCAGTTCCTTCGCCCGGTCATTGATCTCTCTGCGCCTTTCCTTTCCCCTGCCGTTTGCGGACTGATAGGCCGGCAGTATGATATTATCATAAATACTGAGATTTTTTAACATATACATCTGCTGGAAAATGAATCCCATCTGATTTAAGCGCATCTCGCTCATCTCGGACGGACTTAAAGCGCTGATATCCTGTCCGAAGAAATCCACTCTGCCTGCCGTCAGATGATCCATGCCGCTGATCGTATACAGAAGCGTGGACTTGCCGGAACCGCTGGGTCCCATGACCGCCACCATCTCGCCCTCTCTGATCTCCATGTTGATATTCTTCAATACATTGTTCTGCCTTTTATTGATAATATATGTCTTACACAAATCCTTAACTGTTAATGTATTCATCGTTCTCTCCATTTCCGCGCTGCATCTTGCGCATAACCTCATATTCTGCATAACTTAACATTTTATTGACCGTATAAGTCAACTCTGTACTTCTGCCGTATGTTCACTCGATATCATTGACTTCCTTCAGATCAACCTTCTTCACACCGCCCGCACACAGTACCGCCGTCAATCCTGTCACCGCTAAAAGCAGCAGCGGATAGTACACATACGCCTCCACGGTCCCCGTGACAAGCTCGATGGAAGTTCCGCCCATCATGGCAAAAATCGGACCGATAAGATACGGTGCAAGCAGATTCGACAACACGGTTCCCAGAACAACAGAGGCTGCCAGAATAAGCAGTACTCTGGCTGTCTGCCACCCCGCAAGCGAGCGGTCTCCGAACCCGATGCTCTTAAGAAGCGCAATATCTCCCCGCTCCTTGGCCATGATCGTCTTCATGATAAGCACCGTGATCAGGCTGTTGATGACAAGCACCAGTACTACGATAAAGTACATCAGTGTGTCGATCTGCTCAATAATCCCGCCGATCATATTGTCCAGAAAGCCTCTGACATCCATGATCCGGTAATCCGGAAATATCTCCCGCAGCCGCTCACATGCCTCCTCGCTCTCCATCCCCTCAATCTCCACCTGCATACACAGGATTCCACCCGCGTAGGCAGGGTCCATCTGCGCACTCCGGCTCACCCGGTATCCCTGCCCCATATTCATCATGGACTGATACGTTCCCGTAATTATCATTTCCTCCGTCCGGTCCGCCATTTTAAAATAAATCGTATCTCCTATACCTGCGTCCAGTTCTTTCGCCGTCATCTCCGTAATCATCACTTCATTCGCAAGTTCCGGCTCCCTGCCGGCGAGCACACTGTAATGTCTGTCCCAGTTTCCGACTGCCTGCAGGACGTAATAATTGACACAGTCTTCCGGATCGTCGGTATAGCACGGAATCATATACCCCATATCCGCTCCCGTAACTGCTTCTAGCCCCTCTTCGGCAAGTACGCTTTCGATTTCTTCCATGTCGTGGAACAGACTGTCCATATCCACCGTGTAGGTCTCGCCTTTGCCGGTGTCCACATAGGCATCCGAAGGACTTAACGAAAATTCACTGATGATTCCGTCACTCTGCAGCGTGTTGGCCGCGCTCAGCGGCAGCAGAATCAACATCATCCCCAGGCAGAACGTCACAAGCAGCGTACCGAACCGTCTTATACTGCTCAGGATGTCATTTGCCGCGAGATAGAAATACGGTCTCATTCTCGTCCTCTTCCCCAGCTTCAGGGGGCTCTTCGCCCGATACCGCTCCCCGTCGGAACCGCTCCTTATCGCATCCAGCGCGGAAATCTTTCTCAGCTTATCAGTGCTCAGATAGCAGAACAACAGCACGATGCCGACTACCGCAGTTGCGCACACAATCTTAACCACAAAGTTCTGTCCGGTACGTTCCACAACGATATTGGCGATCGCACGCTCCAGAACAGCATTGCCAAAGGGAACACTGCATGCCAGTCCGGCCAGCGCACCCGCCACAGACAGCACCAAGTATTTGATCAGATACAGTCCTTTGATCCCCGCGTCCTTTAATCCGATCGCCTTCATGATCCCGATCTCTTTATAATCCTCCTGCAAGGTAAACACGATCGTAAATCGCAACACCAGAAACGCAAGCAGGATCAGACATATGCTCACCACGATTAATATACCCGCAACCAGCATGTCCATGATATAGCACATACGAACCACGCCCGCCCCCTCAATGGCACTGATAATCGTAAAATCCTGTTTCCTCCAGTCACTTCGAAATTTCTCTTCATCTGCAAAATTGACATTATAGATTCTCATATGTACAACATTTTCCTGCCTGGCATACCGGGCAAACTCCTTGTCCCCGATAAACAACCGCTTAAATCCCATCATGGAGCTTCCGAACACGGCGTCCTTTACAATGGCGCCGATCCGGAATTCCTGCACTTCTCCGCCTACCCGGATGGAGACTCTGTCTCCCACCTGCAGATTGTTATTGTCCGCCTCCAACCTGGGAAAAGCAATCTCGCCGGGCTTTAACGTAAGCGGTCCCCCCTCTTCCGTGTAGATTTTCATAAAATTTGTCGGAATCTTCCCGATAAACAGCGTATTGGTTCTCTCATATCTGGTTCTTCCGGCATCCGCCTGACATTCCGTGATCGTCACATCCCCGTTGATCAGATTGTATCCGTCTATCATTTCATATTCCAGAACCCCTTCCTGCGCTTCCAGAAAAGCATCAATCGCATCCGTCCTGCCATCCGACAAGGCAATCACGAATGAGTCGGGCACCTTGGAAATCTCCAGGAAATGATCTATGGCACCGCTCACCGCAATCAGATTATCCACGCTGCTCGCGAGGAACATCGAAGCCAGTATGATGAACAGCAGCAAGATCACATTCATCGTCCTTTTTCTCTTTAAATCCTTTTTCAGTATCCTTAAAAACATATGTCTTCTCCTCCTTCTGAAAACAGTATAGGACGGAAATTATTAAAAAATCCTTAAGAAAACAGCACCTAAGCTGCAAAGCTTAGATGCTGTCATCGGATGTTGTATGTCCGCCAAGAAATCGTTGTAATATTTTCTGAATAATATCCGGCTCCAGCGGCTTCGCAATATGTTCATTCATGCCTGCGTCCCTGGCTGCCTGCACATCTTCCGCAAAAGCATTCGCTGTCATGGCGACAATCGGAACTGCCGCCGCGTCCGGCCTGTCAAGATTCCGGATCGCCTTCGTCGCATCATGTCCGTTCATAACCGGCATCATCACATCCATAAAAATGATTTGATAATCACCCGGTACAGATTCCCGGAACAGATCCACCGCCTCTTTACCGTTAATGGCAAGCGTGACCTCCAACCCGTTTTCTTCCAGCATGTAGCGGGCAATCTCCTGATTCAGCTCATTATCCTCCACAAGCAGCGCACGTTTTCCGCTCATCTGCTCCGGCTCGCCGCCCTCTCTCTTTTGTGCCGGTGCCTTCTCCTCTTCTGCTTCTTTGCCGCCCTTAACCTGTGCGATCGTAAGCGGAAGCACCACGGTAAATACGCTGCCCAGCCCAAGTTCGCTCTCGATCTCTATCGTCCCGTCCATACTGTCTACCAGTTTCTTCGTGATCGTCATGCCGAGACCCGTTCCCTGATAGGTAGTTCTGGCACCGCTGTCCTCCTGTGTAAACGGCTCGAAGATATGCCCCATATACGCTTTGCTCATACCGACTCCCGTATCGGAAACCTCGAAACAGATCCGGGCGGTACCGTTTTCCTCCGAAATCTCATAGCAGCGCAGATTAACGCTTCCGTCAGGTTTATTGTATTTCACGGCATTGCCCGCTATGTTGATCAGAATCTGTTTGATGTGCAGCGGGCTGCCTATATACAATTCATGCCGCAGCAGTTCCGGCTCCTCAAATTCCGTCGTCAGCTTCACCCCGCGCGCCGAGGCCTGCCCGCCGACGATTACCGCACAGTTGCGCAGCAGTTCCCGCAGATTGAAAATCTCTCTGGCAAACTCCACATTACCGCTTTCCATCTTATTAATATCCAGTACGTCATTAATTAAGGACAGCAGATGCTCTGCTGATGTCTTAATCTTCTTTCGGCAGTCTTCCTGTCTGTCCGCATCGAGCGGATTTTTCTCAGCAATATTCAGCATACCCATAATGCCGTTGATCGGTGTCCGTATGTCATGCGACATGTGAGAGAGAAATTCCGTCTTTGCCTTGTTCGCGCGTTCCGCCTCGTCTATAGCGATTTGCAGTTCTTTATTCTTATTCTCCAGCAGCTGATAGGACTCCCGCTGCAGTCTGGAAATGACACAGCCGAAAGCAATAAACAGGGCAAGCACGATGCCGAAAATAATGAGCAGATCCCTGGACTGATACAAATAATCGGCAAATCCGTAATCCACATAGGGAATATTCATGTAGAGATTAATGATATCGTCCTTCTCATTCTCCGTTACCGATCCCAGCGCTTTATTCATCACGTCAATCATGACGGGATTTTCCGCCGCCAGGGCCGCCAGCGCTGCATCCGACTGGTATCGGTAATTATCCCATTCAATCAGATTGGAATACCGCTCGTTTTTCGACTGGTAGTTAAACTCTATTGTGTTCATCAGCGTAATATCCGCTTCTTCCGCCTCTAACGCATCCAGACATGCCCTGGCGCTGTCCCGATAAAGCACCGCCTTTTTCAGCTGAAGTTCCTCCGCCCAGTAAGCGCGTCCGTTCGTCAGCACCATAGTCACATCATCCGTGGACATATCATGATCATTCTTAGATATGATAACCGCATTGTAATCCATAAACGTGTCGGTCAATGCAATATCTTCATCTCCCGCAAGCTGTACACCGCTCGCTCCCGCATAGAAATCGATTTTCCCTTGTATAAGCATATCTTTCCAATATTCCGTCCGCCCCAGCGGGCAAAATTCCAGGGTAACCCCGCTTCTCTGCGCTGCTGCCTGCAGAATACGAATGTAGATTCCATCGCATTCTCCACTGTCATTCACATACGCAAGCGGCTTGGTATCCTGATAGAAACCGACCCTGATCGTCTCGGCGCTGTTGATAAACTGCAGTTCCTCAGCAGCAAAGTTCTCCTGCCTGTCTCCATAGTACTCGTTCATGAGATCCTGCTCCAGTGTGGGCGTATCCATGTGCAGATCCTCGATCCCCATATTCAGTTCATTCAGAAGCTCATCGTTGCCCTTCCAGGTAATATAATAATACGGCGCGTAGGCAAACTTACCCACCAGACACTGCTGCTCCCAGATCTCCGTCAGTGTATGTACCGCAATATCGACTTCTCCGTCCTTAAGCGCCGCCTGCATCTGTCGTGTCGTATCATATTCCCGGATATGCGGATCACTGATTCCGTTACGATCCAGATAATCCAGAAATTCACCCTTACGGATGTAACTCGCCACGACGCCAAAAGTCATATCCCGCATACGGTCAAAATCTTCAAAAGCAAGGTCACTGTCAGGCTCCACGAACAGACAGCCATATGTATATCCGCTGGAGACGGCCGCATAATCATAGACCTCTGCCCGCCCTGCCGAATACTGTGCGGACCCTACCAGATCCACCTCCCTGTCCTGCAGCTTCATTAACGCGTCATCCCAGCTGTCGCATTCCACGCATTCGATCTGCCATCCGGTGTATACGCATAACCTTTCCAGATAGGCAAGATCCATGCCGTCATATCCATGCGTCTCCGTATAAGTGTGATATCCCTCCATCGGAAAAAAGCCGATCCGCACAGTGCGCGTTTCCCGCGCGCAAACCTTCAACGGAAGAATCACCGCCCCCAATACCAGCGCCAGCAATAAGACCATTCCGGTCTGTTTCAATTTCGTCAAATAAACTTTCTTCATATACAACAACCCCGTTATAAAAATCCTGAATCTATTGTATCCAGCAAAGCCGGAAAAGTCAACGCAAAGGCGGGCTTGTATGCGGAAGGGGCTTATTATATAATAAGTAAGATATCAAAAAATACATTACAAAATACCTTTTAATACTCTAATTTTATAAATAATTATACTGGAGGCACATCATGTCCGAACATAAATTAATGCAGGTTCAGGCCGCTGTAAACCGGATCATCAAGGGAAAAGAAGATGTCGTGGAAAAAGTGCTTGCCGCGATCATCGGCGACGGTCACATTCTGATGGAAGATATCCCCGGTGTAGGAAAGACAACCCTCGCCACCACTTTTGCCAAAGTACTGTCTCTGGATTATACAAGAGTCCAGTTTACCCCCGATGTTCTCCCCAGCGATCTGCTCGGTTTCTCCATGTATCACAGTCAGAAAGGAGCATTTGAGTTTCAGGAGGGCGCGGTCTTCTGTAATCTGCTGCTCGCGGACGAAATCAACCGGACCTCTCCGAAAACCCAGTCGGCGCTGTTAGAGGTCATGGAAGAGCGGCAGGTGAGCATAGAGGGCATGACCCGCAGACTGCCGGAACCCTTCATCGTAATCGCCACACAGAATCCGGCAGGTTCCTCCGGTACACAGCTGCTGCCGGAGTCCCAGCTTGACCGTTTTCTGATCCGCCTTTCTATGGGATACCCGGGTCACGAAGATGCCGTGGCTCTGTTAAAAGGCGAAGTGTGGAAGCAGCTTGCCGGCGTATCGCCCATACTCTCGCTGGAAGAACTGCGGGAACTGCAGACCAGGACCGAAGCGGTATTTGTACATGATTCCCTGTATGAATATATGGTATCCCTCGTGGAACAGACAAGAAGCAATCCGCTTTTCGCGCAGGGCGCCAGTCCCCGTGCCGCCATTGCACTGCTGCGCATGTCGCGGGCCATGGCCATGATCGACGGACGGGACTTTATCACGGCTCACGATATTCAGCGTGTGCTCGTCGATGTGCTCGGACACCGCGTGCGTCTCAGCGCCAGGGCGCTCGCCGAAGGCACCTCCTCTGCTGCCGCCATAGACAGGCTCTATGAGACGGTGCGGACTCCTAAAATATAGACTGCGGTAAAGCTCTGCAAAATGAACTGTACAAGAACCACTCAACAAGTATCTGCCGTGAAACATCCTGTTATATTGAGATATCGCCCATGAATACACGTGATACGACTATAATCCAAAACAAAAAAATAAAAATTTCCGTTTTGCATCTGGCGGCATTCCTGTTGCTTTATGCCAGTAATTTCCTGCTCTTTCTGGCTTTGCGCGGATATTTCTTCCTGCTTGCGGGAATGATTCTCACCCTGCTTGTGCCCTGCTCTTTCTATGCGGCATGGCGCCTTGCGGATTCCTTAGAAGGCACGATCACGGTTACACATAAAACCGTCCACCCGCAGGAACCGGTCTGCGTCATCATCAGCATAACGAACCACAGCTTCTGCTGCGCACTGCACAGCACATGGAAGCTTTTTACCGGCAACTCCTTTTTCCAGACCGGAGAGGAGCAGAAGCTTCTGCTGGCGATTCCGCCCCGCGGCACCAAACATTTCCCGATGACCGTCTCCGTAACCGATCTTGGACGAATCACTTTTTCCTGTAAAGAATATGTCCTTGCGGATCTGCTGGGCATTTTCCGGATTCGCGTCAGCTGCAGTATGGAAGAATGCTTTTTCGTCCTGCCGAAATATGAAGAAGCGCCGCAGTTCTCCCTTCCGGAAGCTTATGCCGGTGCGGCGGAGCTTACGGAAAGTACACGAAAGGGAAGCGACCACAGCGAAGTCAGCGACATCCGCGCCTATGTGCCCGGTGACAGACCGCGGGATATCCACTGGAAACTTTCAGCCAGAGGGCAGGAGCTGATGGTGAAAGAGCGCGTCTCCCTCTCCGGCAGTGAACATGTGCTCCTTCTGGATCTTCCCGACGATAAGGCCATGGCACAGAACATGCTGGCGGAAGGCTGTCTCCAGATCGCCGGTATGCTTCGGGCACACATGAGCCTCAGACTGCTTGTCTGGAATCAGCGTCTTTATACTTTCGACACCTTCTCCTGCGGCGACACGGATGAACTGGAGGCTGCTCTGTGTGAAATCTTTCGCACCGACCTGTCCTCCCGCAACTGCAACGGACTGCAGCATTATATGGCAAACTGCTATCCACAGCTGCAAAGTTACCTGTGTCTGACTGCACAGAATGATACGATACAGATGGAGATATGTACCAATGGCTGATAAGATCCGGACCGGAAAACAACAACAGAATATAGTTCTGTCCGAAGGTATCCTGTTATCCGATGGCCTGTCCCTTCCAGACAGAGAGAAAAAAGCCGTCAGCCGGAGCAATCTGCTCGTCCGCGCCTTTTTCCTGTTTGCCATCGTCACGGGAAGTCTGGGCGGTATGCTGTCCGCATTTCATATTTCCTACGCAAAGTGGGCTTTCTTCCTGTCGGCTCTTATCGCCGCACTTTACTGCGCCACGCTCTACGCTTCCGGCTGGTGGGAAAATGTGGGCTACACCCTGATCTTTATCCTCACCCTGTACACAGGAATCGGCATGCGCGTCTATATCAGCAGCGGTTTCTATGGCATCCTGAATGATATTGCAGCTGCTGCCGCCGCTTTCTTCGAAGCCGAAGCGCAGGTCAGCTACGCGGAACAGGTTGAAAATCATTACCTGGCAATTTCCGTGGCAATGTGCTATTTCGCTGTCATCGGCTGTGTTATCACAAACGGAATGATCTCCCGCAAAGCCAGATACTATTCGGCTGCCATTCCCTCCGTCTGTTTCCTGTTAGTGCCTGTCTATCTGGAGCACGAGCCGGCTGCCGGCTATATTATTCTGTTTACAGCCGGACTCATCACCGTATATATCCTGCGGCAAAACCGTTATCATTACCACCGCCTGAAGACCAAGGCCTTGCAGAAAGCCGCCGTAAAACATGTATTTTACGGAAATGCATCCGCAAAGGCTGTCATGAGCGTCCTGCTTGCGGTTGCGGTCCTGTGCAGCCTCGTCGTGAGTGTCGCTTCCTTCCTGCTTCCGCAAAGCGCCTATCTTGCTGACCGTGAGCAGAGCTCCTTTAAAGTGCAGACTATGGATACCATGGAGAATATCTATCTTCTTGGCGTCATGGGACTGATCAACTTCTATCCCACGACCGGCGGACTCGTAAACGGACGGCTGGGCGGCGTCAATTCCGTCCGCCTGGACTATGAGCCAGATCTGACGCTGGAGTTTGTACCCTATACCTACGACCGGATCTATCTGAAGACCTTCGTCGGCGCCGCTTATATTCCCTATGAAAATCACTGGAACATAGAAGACACGACAGCCTATGCCGAAGGCTGGGACAGCGACACCGCGCTGCGGCTCAAAAGCGCTTTTCTGGCTGATCCCGTTCATTACGCCAAAGGCATCATGAAAATTACAAACATTGCGGCCATGCGCGGTGTATACCTGCCCTATTATTCCGAGGATACCCGAAAGACGATCGTTCCCGGCAGGACACAGGCATATACCTATTACCCGCTCCTGACCGCCTCTCCCGAGGGAAACGCCAGACCGCTCTCAAGCGATCTGTGGCTGACGGTTCCGGAAGAGAATCTGCCCGCCGTCGCCGCCTTCTGTACAGAAGCCGGGCTTGCCGGTTCCCGGGAAGACATCATCACCGGGCTCCGGGATTACTTCCAGAACGAATACCCCTATACACTGAGCCCAGGGATCACACCGAGACGCAAGGATTTCGTTAATTATTTCCTGTCGGAAAAACGCAAAGGCTACTGTGCCCACTATGCCAGTTCCGCCGTGTTGATTCTGCGTTATATGGGCATTCCCGCCCGCTATGTGGAAGGGTATGCCGTGGACGCCTTCGAGGTGGCTGCCGATGCCGACGTGACAGATCTAAGCGTTGCCGACTACTACGAAGGGACCTCCCTTATACCCCAAAACGCCGTTGTATCCTACGACGCCTCGGATGCCAATGCCCACGCATGGGTGGAGGTATACGATGAAAATCTGGGCTGGTATCCCGTAGAACTTACGCCTTATCGGACGGATGCAGAAGAAGACCGCATGAGCATATGGGATATGTTTACCCGCCTGTTTCGAAACGGACAGGCTGCGGATTATGCCGATCCCAGCACCACAGAACAGCATACCGGTACTGACAGGAATGCGGCTGTACGTGTCCCGTCTCACAGACTTGTATTCTGCCTGATTATACTGCTGCTTCTGATTCCCGTGTGGATCCTGGTCCGAAAAGGAGTCTCCCTGTATCGTTATCACCGGGCCGACCGCAGCGAAAAACTGCTGATGAACTATCATGATATGATCCGCAAAGTGCGAATGCGGGAACTGCATGGTCTGAAGAGTTTTGAAGAGCAGATCACATGGCTGACCGGACACGGGGTTCTGACCGATGAAAACGGTATCCCCGGAAAGCTGATCCGGATACTGAATCAAGCCGCGTTCTCGCCGAAAGAACTTTCGGCGGAAGAGTTCTATGAGGCGTGCAGGCTATTGCGTATGATTGCCTGACGTGTTAAACATTTGGTAAACATTTGTTATTTATATCGTATACTTGAATCTCTAAAAGAAATCATGGTAAAATAAATATTATTATGTCTGTAAAGACACAAAATCCAAAGAAAAGAAATGAGGGGAAAAAATGGCAGCAAAAGAAATGGTCTGGAATTTTGAAGTACAAGGTATTCCATACAGGGTAGAACTGAAGAAGAATGCAATATCGGTAAACGGTGCAGAACCTGTGAAGCTGAACAAACTGGCAAGAAAATCAAGTCTTACGGAAACACATTATTCTATGATGATCGAGGGAAAAGAGGCCGTCCTGCATGTCAAGCAGTTCGGCACTGTGGTCTTAAGCTATGACGGTCGTGACTGTGCTACGGGTGAAGAATATATTCCTGCCAGAATGCCCGGCTGGGCATGGGTCTTTATTGTCCTGCACGCAGTAGATTTCTTCTTCCTGATCGGCGGGGCAATCGGCGGCATCTTACAGGTATTCATCATCACTGCCATAGCGGCGGTAGCTTCCAACCGGAAGAAGTCAACGGGCGTGCGTGTACTGGTCTGTATAGGAATCTGGCTGTTATCAACCATTGCACAGTTCATTCTGGCAGTCGGCATCGCTTCGCTCATGTATTAGTCAGACAGAGGTGGAGGAGATTATGAATATATTCAAAGAAATGTTTTTCTCTGTTGCGGGCGTGAAACATTATCCCGAATTTTTAAGGAACAAAGCCGGAAAGGTTGTCTTATACGTGACTGTGCTCCTTCTGCTGTATTTCGCACTGGCCAACCTGAGAACCATCCCTTCTACGGCGGACATGGTATCTGAGGTGCGGGAAGCAGTGATGATGTTTCCTGATTTTAAGCTGCACGCGGGAAAACTGCAGATGGAAGAATCCTTCTACTATAGTGAAGACGGTGTCCAGATCATGATGGAATCAGAATTCGGTTCTTATCTAAGAGACTTCTCTGAAGCAGAGTGGCGGGACGTAACATCTGATATGGATCTGGTATTCGTTGCGGACGAGACAACGGTATTAATCAAGAATAACGGAGAACTCAATCTTTATGACTATCCCGATGACTGGGACCTTTCAAGAGACTGGGTGTATGAGAAAATTAACTATATTTACGTGATTATGGCAGTCTTCCTGCTATTTTCCTGGCTGTTCTCGCTGGCGGGATATCTGCTGGGCGCTTTGTTTGTCGCACTTGTGGGTATGATCATTTGTTCTTTTATGAACCGGAAACTGACATTCGGGCAGCTCTATCTGCTCTCCCTGTATGCAAAAACACTGCCGCTCTTTATCAAAGGACTGCTCAAACTGATCCATTACAGTTTCTTCGGTTACTCTGTCCTTGCATTCGCGGTCGCCTGCCTGTATCTGGGATTTGCGATCCATCACATGGATCTGACGGATAGAGAGAACAGAAGCGTTGACGGACCGGTTATATTCTATTAATAAAAAAATATTAAGAAACATTTCGAAATGGAGGTTCCTATGTATCAGGCACAAGAAACACGCTATGACAAGATGAAATACAACCGCTGCGGCGCAAGCGGCCTGTTGCTGCCCGCAGTATCGCTGGGTTTGTGGCATAACTTCGGCTCAAACGGCAATTTCGACAATATGACCGCCATGTGCCAGACCGCCTTTGATCACGGAATCACGCATTTTGATCTGGCAAATAACTACGGCCCCGTTCCCGGCGCGGCAGAGGAAAACTTCGGACGCATTTTAAAGAAAAGCCTCGGTATCTACCGGGATGAACTGATCATCTCCACCAAGGCAGGCTATGAAATGTGGCCCGGCCCTTATGGCGACAAGGGCAGCAAAAAATATCTGGTTGCCAGTCTTGACCAGAGCCTGGCACGAATGGGGCTTGACTATGTAGATATCTATTATCATCACAGACCCGATCCCGACACGCCGCTCTATGAAACAGCCGCCGCTTTAGACGGTATCGTCAGAAGCGGTAAGGCTTTATATGTCGGTATCTCCAACTACAATAAGGAACAGACCGTTGCCATTGCGGAATTATTCCGCAGCATGGGAACACCGTTTATCATCAATCAGAGAAATTATTCCATGTTCGTCCGTGATATCGAGAAAGACGGCTTAAAAGACTATGCCGCCCGAAACGGAATCGGCATCATAACTTTCTGCCCGCTGGCACAGGGTCTTCTGACAGACCGTTATCTGAACGGTATTCCTTCCGACAGCCGGATCAGGACCGACGGAAGATTTTTACAGGAAACTGCTGTGAATGAGGATACTTTAAGAAAAATACAGTCTCTGAATGAGATTGCCAAAGAACGGAGCCAGAGTCTTGCCCAGATGGCGCTTTCATGGATTCTGCGGGATGGAGACATAACAAGTGTTCTGATTGGCGCTTCCAGACCTTCGCAGATCACAGATAACGTGGGGATGCTTCATAATATGCATTTCAGCGAAGAAGAACGCCGCAGGATTGATGAGATACTGTCGATCAGCTGAAAAGATGGGCCAATAAAATGCCATATTTGACACATTTTATCTTCTAATATGTCAAATATGGCATTTTAATTATCTCTGTTCCAATATCCCGGCGATCTTCTCGATCATCTCATCTTCCTTCAGCCGGAACTTGATCTCCACCCTTCTGGAAGAAGGCATATCCACCTCTTCTGTCAGGTTGCCGGACGCATCCTTTTGATAAACAGGGCTGCTCCATGACTTGCCGTTGACGGTAAGGATCTTTTGAAGCTGTTCGATCTCGGTCTCGCTCAGTCCGTTTTTCTTATTCAGACAGAAATCCGCCACGGCATTGGCACGCGCATAGGACAACTCCATATTGCTCTGGTAGCTGCCGTCCGTATCCGTGTGGCCTTCAATGATGATCTCGGCGATATAACCGCGGAACTGATCCTGCAGCAGCACATCCAGATACATCGGAATAATATTCTTCAATGTTTCCTTACTGTCCGCTGTCAGCGAGGAACTGTTATACCGGAAAAGCACGTCGGATGAAAACGTAATGGAACCTGTCTGGGCATCCACTTTCATTGTAGAATTGCTGAATGCCGACTGCAGCGCTCCGATGATATCCGTGCGGATACCGACGATATCCTGCAGTTCCTGCTTCGTCACGGTCAGTTCCTGTCTGGCATTTTCGATTTCCAGATAAGCGTTATTTAATTCTTCCTGCGTCAATGCCGCCTGATCGTAAGCCTGCTGCAGCTGTGCCAGAGAGGCCGCGAGCTCCTCATTGGATTTCTCCAGTTCTGCCTTGGAGAGTTCCAGATCCTCTATCGTTTCATCCAGCTGACTCTGCGCCGTGCTCAGTTCCAGCCTCGTCTGATCCAGATCATTGGTTTTCTGTCTGTATATGGCAAGGGTGATCGCAATCATCAGGATAAAAATCAAAAGAAGCGCCGCCATCATATCCGAATAGGACTGCCAGTAACTGTGCTCCGCAAAAGCTTCTCTGTTCCTTCGTCTACTTTTCATATAAATTCCTCATCTGCTCAAATGTATATATCTGGCTGCTGATCTCATCGCTCATATCACTGCACGCATCCGCCAGCATTTTCTTCTGCTCCTCAAGCTGCCCGGCAAACGTCTCCTGTCTTTCGATGACCTTTGCAAGCGCTTCCTGCACGCCTCGGTTTACCTCCACCAGCGCCGTGACCGCTTCCACCATCTCCGCCGCATTTTTTGCGCTGACTGCCTGCGACTCTCCTGCGTTCTTCAGGACATTTCCGAGTTTCTTAAAGTCCGTGTCCAGAGCAGACTGCATCTGCCCCGTAAATTTATCCACGATCCGCTCCACGCCTGCTGTCTGTTCCGCCGCATTGCCCTTCAGCAGTTCCAGCATCTGCTTTAAGGAACTCGCCATGCCTGCCTGATACACAAGCATCGTCGCGGCATTTTCATCATCTTTTACAGCCGCCGGCTGTGTGGTCTGGCGGAACGTATTCAGGAACATATTCAGCGTCTCGTATGCATCAGACATAATGCTCCGGTAAGCGACATTGAACACCAGCGAGAAGAAGATACCGTACACCGAAGTGTGAAATGCAACTTTCATGCCGGAAAGCAGAGAACCTACATTATCGGAAATCGTAAAAATATCATCCCCGCTGAATGCCCCAAGCCCCATGGACAGACCGAGAAACGTTCCCAGAATCCCCAGACCCGTCAGCGTTCCGGAAACCCCGGAATTAAAGAAATTCATACCGACTTTATCCATAAGATCCTCATTGATATATTCTTCCAGATCACAGGATGCACCCGCTCCCCGTCTCGTCTTCGAGCCTTTCACGCGCAGACGGTACTGGTCAAACGCTTCCTGCAGCCTGTCTTCCTCAAAAACTTTGGCATTATCCTTGTAATTGCCCCAGAGACTCTTGCCGCCTGCCTCCTTGTATTCCTTCTGCATGCGAAACGCAACCTCTTCCAGTTCATAAGTAACCCTGTTTAGCCTGCCGAAGCTGATGGAAGATATCGTAAACAGAATCCCGATTATGATCAGGAATCCGATATTGATCGCAAGATTGACAACAGAGATCTCCTCCCCCGTAAACACGCCGTTTAAATATAGTACAAACACCACAACAATGGCATATAAAAAATACAGTGCATAATACAGTCTACTCTTCATCCGTATACCCGTCCTTCTTCTCTGCTGATACAGTTATTGTTACTGAAACTTACCTTAAGAATTATTCTTACAATTACCTTAAAAAATATTCTTACGGTTCCTGCCTTAAACCTACCATATTTCGACCCGAATCTCAATAATCTTAAGGATATCTTAAACTCTATCTTAAAAATAATAGCTTTTTACGTCAAATTACGCCATTTAGGCTAAGGCTTTTCAATATAATTTGTATTGTATCAGCTTTTGTGTGGAACTCATTATCATATCCAGGAAACGAAATTGCTAATCAGTTTTCTAAAATATGCAGTAAAGCTACTGAATCATGGGATATGCTTCAATTCCGATGAAATGAAGCCGAATCAAAATTATTTCTCAGACCACATGGTTTGTAAATAAAAAGAAAAAGAACCCCCGGCACGACTACCGCATGTCATTGACAAACATTTGTTCTGCTATCATTACGTTATGACTTCACACCCGCGCCAGCCGCTTGCTACATAACAGATGTTATACCCCATTTCATAATGACATCCGCCTTAATCTATGCTATTCTTTATAAAGCTAAGGATCATTCTAAACCACCAAATAGAAAACGAAAGAGGGCACCACAATGAATCAATTTCGATAATATGCTGATCGTTCTCGGCAGCGGCGAGAACGCCGCAACCATCAACTACGGCACGTTCCTGACACAGCTCGTGAACTTCCTTGTAGTCAGCTTCGTCATCTTCCTGCTGGTACGCCAGATCAATAAACTGCAGCATCTGCACGAAAAAGAGGAAGTCCGGGAAGAGACGGAAAAGGAGTGTCCTTTCTGTAAAACCAAAATCTCTATCCATGCCACACGATGTCCTCATTGCACTTCTATGCTGGATGACGCCGGCGCCGCGCCGTTATGCGCAGAATAATAACACTTGATATTCGATCAGTCGATCCTCTTATGCAATTCATCCCGTCCATTTTCATAAGCTGTCTGTGCCTCCCGGTACAGACAGTGATAGAAGTCCGCCGCGATCAACGCCCTTTCCGCCGCGATTTCAGCTGCCCTTTCCGTATAGAAATTATCATACAGCTTTTCCAGTTTATACTTATATTCCTGTAGAAAAGACGGTTTACTGTCCTCTGTTCCGTCAGACACGCTTCCGTCCGGCAGCAGCGAATACAGCGGTTCAGAGACAATCCCTTTATAGATCAGTGTTCTCGCTATGCCCATCGCGCCTGTGACATCCAGCTTGTCCGCATCGAACAGAATCTTCGCCTCCAGGCTTTCCTACCAGCCGATTTTCCTTTCATATACGATCTTAACGTATTCATCCCTGTTATAATGCTCTTCAAAATCTTTATCATATTCAGAATCATAAATATAATCGCAGAACATGCTGCCATAGCCGCAGATACTGAGATTGTGCAGCTTTACTGATATCTTACCTTCTTATGTACAGTTTCACCCATGGATCAGCCCTCGCAGTTCCTCATGCACCTTCCCGTTGGTGGCGATCACGCTTCCTCTCTGCAGCAGATTCAGCGGCGCGCCTGCATAATCCGTGACCTGTCCTCCTGCTTCTCTGACAAGCAGCATCCCCGCCGCAAAATCCCACGGAGAAAGCAGGGACTCAAAGAATCCGCCCGTGCGCCCGCACGCCACATACGCCAGATCAAGCGCCGCCGAACCGGTTCTCCGGATATCCTGACTCCTCTCAAACACACGCCGGAACCGCTGGAAATTCACCTCTGTCAGTTCTCGATCATAGGGTGACGTGCCGATGGTGATAATCGTCTCACAAAGCTGTTCCGCCTCCGACACATGAACCAGGCTGCCATTTAAGAAGCTGCCCTGTCCTTTCTGTGCAGAGTAGACATCCTCCCTGTAAGGATCATAGATCACTCCCAGCGTGATCTCGCCCTTTTCATAGAGTGCCAGCGATACAACACTGTGCTGATAGTCATGAATCAGATTCGTGGTGCCGTCGATCGGGTCCAGAATCCAGTAGGTATCCGCCGCCATCTCGTGCAGCCCTTCCTCCTCACCCAGAAACTGAATCTCCGGTGCCAGCCTGCCCAGTTCCCGCGCCAGAAAGTTCTGGATGCCGGTATCGACCTGCGTCACGTAATCCGCCGGTCCTTTAACTTTAATATGCTCCGCCATTTCCCGGTTTTCCACAAACGATTTCGCCTGCTTTACCAGCGTAATGATATCTTGTACTGTAAAATCATACTGTGATGCCATCCTGTCTTTTCCTTCCAAATACATTTTTCATTCACATTATACGCTACATGGCACCCTCCGCACAATCACATTTTATGTTGTTTCCAGTTCGCGTCCTCGTTCGCCGGGTTGTCTAACAGCTTTCCCGATTCCGTAAAACGCGAGCCGTGGCAAGGGCAGTCCCAGGAGTGCTCCGCCCGGTTCCATTTCAGCGCGCATCCCAGATGCGGACACCGGGGAACGGTCGGCGTGAGCAGGTTGCACACAGATTCCGCGCCGTTACATAAGAGCTGCCCCGTCAGAATGCTTCTCGACGGACGGAATACTTCAGCATACGGATTCTCGACGCCCTGTACCAGATCTGCCAGCAGCATCGCCGATACCATAGCGGATGTGATTCCCCATTTGCGAAAGCCCGTCGCTACATAACAGTCCGGCATGGCAGGAGAATATATGCCGATATAAGGCGCATCATCTAACGGCATACAGTCCTGTGCCGCCCAGTGATACCGCTCCACGGCATTCGGATAATGCTTGTGCGCAAACGCCCGCAGTTCCTGCCAGTTTCCGCCCTTTTTGCCGGTTCTGTGTCCGCCGCCGCCGACAAGCAGCAGATTGTCAAAGCTTCGGAAAGACATGCCTTTCTTCGCCTCATCCACATACATGCCGTCGATGTGAGCCGCCTGTTCCCATGCGGTCACATAGGAGCGATGCTGGTACAGTTTTATAAAATAACACCCGTGTTTATTGTCAATCGGATAATGTGTCGCAAATATGGCCTTTTGATAAGTAATACTGCCCTTATCGGTAAGCGCCCGCCCGGGCATAAGCTGTGTCACGAAAGTATGCTCACAGATATTAAGACCCTTGGCAATCTCTGAGAGAAACTTCAGCGGATGGAACTGTGCCTGCCGCTTCATCCGCACTGCCCCCGCCGTGTCGAAAGGAAGCTCTGCCGTTTCCGCGATCCCGTCGTCCAGACCGAGAATCCGGTAGGCCTCCGCTTCCTGCTCCAGTTTCTTTCTATTGTCCATCGAATATACATACGCCGTCTTTTCCTCAAAATCACAGGATATATCAGCCGCCAGTTCCGTATACTTCTGCACCGCCTTCTGGTTTGCCTCCAGATACAGCTTCGTCTTTTCATATCCTGCATGTTTCAGCAGTTTCGCGTAGATCAGTCCGTGCTGCGCCGTGATCTTGGCCGTCGTGCTGCCGGTCACGCCGCTGCAGATTTCATTTCCTTCTGCAAGCAGATAATCTATCCCTCTCTCCTGCAGAAAATGCGCGCACAATATCCCCGTAATACCGCCGCCGATAATCAGCACATCCGTGCTGACGTCTCCCTGCAGACTCCCGAATCCCGGCATCGATGCCGTCCTGTGCCAAACAGACTCCATAATCTCCTCCGTTCCGGACCGCTGCCGGTCTGACACGGCATGGCGGTTCACTGACTCAATAAGTCAAAAGCATTTTCCTGATTAAAGTTAGCTTGTGTGAATCAATGAAATTTATACGCAAGCGCCTTAAGGAGTCTCTTGAATTTTTCCATTATTCGGGTTAAAATAGAAAAAGTGAATTTGCTACGGTATATTTCTATAACATAAGAAAGGACTCTTACAAAATGAAAACAAGTCAAAACAAATGGGTATGTGCCGCTATTCCGGCGCTTCTGCTGCATTGCAGTATCGGTACGGTCTACTGCTGGTCCATATTCAGTCAGGAAATTGCGGATTACATCGGTTTTTCCAAGGGCGCAACAGAGTGGGCATTCAGCTTCGCCATTTTCTTCCTCGGCATGTCAGCGGCATTCCTGGGAAATGTGGTAGAGAAAGACATACATAAATCCTCGCTCATTGCCTCAATCTGTTTCGCGGCAGGTATGGCGGGCACCGGATTCTTCATCTACTACGGCGGTCAGCATCAGGCAAGTCCGCTGGCGCTCATCGGTATCTATGTCTGCTACGGTTTTATCATGGGTATCGGTCTCGGAACCGGTTATCTGTCTCCGGTCAAGACGCTCATGCTCTGGTTTGAGGACCGTAAAGGTCTCGCTACCGGTCTCGCGGTTGCCGGTTTCGGCGCCGCCAAGGCGATTGCAAGCCCGATTATGCAGGCCATGCTTGACAACCTCGGCGACGGCGGTATCTACAAGATGTTCCTGATTCTGGCAGTCGTATACTTCGTTATGATGTTCGCAGGACACATCCTGCTCAAGAAACCCGAAGGCTGGCATGAGCCGCAGAAGAAAGAGAAGGGTCAGGGTATCCTCTCCGTCATCAAGACAAGACCCGTTGCCAACTATATCGGTATCTGGCTGATGTTCTACATCAACATCACCTGCGGTCTTGCACTGATCTCTCAGGAAAAGATGATCGTGAAATGTATCGGTCTTGCCGGCGCTGTCGGCGTGATCTCCACAGTCTCCGCAGTCTTTAATGCCGGCGGACGTCTCGGTTTCTCCGCATGGGCGGATACGATGAAAGACCGTAACACGATCTACAAACTGATTTTCATCCTGTCAATCGTATTTACAGGACTGGTTATGCTGACAGGCGGTATCAAGAACGGTCAGGGCAATATCCTGCTGATAGTTCTGGTGCTGGGACTGATCTTCGTAGTCAATGCAGGTTACGGCGGCGGTTTCTCCAACGTGCCTACGCTTCTGTCCGATCATTACGGTATGGGCAGTATCAGTGCACTGCACGGCATCACCTTATCCGCATGGGCTTTCGCCGGTCTTACCGGTAATCAGGTTGCCAATCTGATCGTCAATAAGACAGGTGAATTTATCACTGACTCCCACGGCAACAACATCAACCCTGTGGGATATCAGAACGTATTGTACTTAACGATTGTACTCTATATCATCGCACTGCTCATGAGCATCTTCCTTGTACGTCCGATGAGCACAGAGGAGAAGGCGAAATTAAAATAACAAATCGAACAAGTTCGATTGCGAGTTCCGCTTCGCGGACTCGAAAAAACGGAAGGAATTGCGAGATTTGCTTCGCAAACTTGAAAAGGCGGAAGGAATTAAGAAAAGACCGGTTGTGGCATGTGCCGACCGGTCTTTTTTTATCGCTTCGCAAACTCGAAATATGCCGGGGAATTTCTTACATAAAGGTGAATCATTCTGTATATCCTTTACGTTTTATAAGTATAGTTAACGACATAACAAATCTCTGCTTCGTCCTCCTGTCAAATCCTTATACGAAAGTTAAGGGAGGATCGAAACCGAAATTTCAATGTCGTTGACTATAGGAGGAAGGTATCTTGACACGCGAAGATGAGCTGATCAGACAAATTAAACAGGGCAGACGGGAGTGTCTGGACGAACTGGTGGAACTGTACTATCCCGCCATCCTGCGCTACTGCATGTGGCACATGCCGGACAGGGAAAGCGCGCTGGACGCAACGCAGGAAACCTTTCTCAAACTGGTGCGATTTATTGACCGATATAGTCATAGAGGACAGTTTAAATCCTTCCTCTACCGGATCGCCGCCAATACCTGCATCGATATCAAGCGTAAAGCCGCAGCAGCAGAATATCCGGCAGAACCTGTTTCCGAGGACCTGTTACTTGCGGACTGCCGTTCGGAAAGCAGCTTTCAGAGAATTGAAGACCGCCAGCAGCTTGCACAGGCGCTTGACTGTGTGGGTCCCGAACAGCGCGAACTGATCCTGCTCCGGTACGGTCAGGAACTGAGCTTGAAAGAGATCTCCGCCGTTACCGGACTTCCCCTGCGGACAGTGCAGACGAAGCTAAGGCGTGCCATACAGAAGCTGCGCAGACTGGCTGACACGTGATCCGGCTGCACATTATGCGCTAATATGACGGTTCGGCTCATGACTGCCGGCACGGTCCGGCAGACAATCTGTGCTATCATCTGATCAAAGGAGGAACTGTATGCGTCACTATCAATGGAATCATTTATTTACGGTTGAAAAAGATACTGCCTACGACGCGCATCTGCGCGACACGATCCGGTGCGTGCGGGAAGAGGCGGCCAAGCCGAATCTGTCAACATCCCCCGCGTTATCTCTCGCCGGATTAATCAGGAAACAACTCAAATTTCTGGCCTGGAAAATCTGGTTCTTTCAGGGCATGGTACTCGCTGCGTTCTGTTCGGTATTTTTCATGACTTACACAGTCGATCTTAACCTCTGGACCGGAACTGCGCTGACGAAATTCCTGTGTCTTTGCAGCGTCATTGTCGTGATGAGTTCTCTGCCGCTGTTAAGAAGGGCAGCCCGTTATCACATGTTTGAACTGGAACAGTCAACACGTTTCGCCGTCAGCGGCAATCTCCTGTCACAGTTATTGTTCATCGGCATCGGAGATCTTGGTATGCTGACCGTTCTTGCCCTGTTGATTGGAAAACAAGGATTGACCATTTCAGTCACTCTATTATCCCTCGCCGTTCCGTTTCTCACGGCAGCAGTCTGCTGTCTGATGCTGTGGACGCGCATCGAGCCCGCCCTATTCCAGACCGCCGGTATTGCACTCTGTCTGTTGTCTTCTCTGTTGTGTTACGGTCTGATCGACAGGAGCCGCCTGCTGGCTCCGCCGGAAAGGTACTGTCTCTTTACAGCATATTGTCTGATCTGCCTCACGATTCTGTATCGGGAATGCCGCAGACTGTGTCTGCACAGACCGATTGAGAAAATGCTGTCGTAGGCAAAGCAGCAGCAATAAAGCAACATAAACAAAAGGAGTAAAGATTGAAACACTGATGTGCTTTTTTTCAATCGCAAAAAAGCTCCGGAATGGAGGAATCATGGAAATCACATTAGAACATGTGTCTAAACATTTTAAGGACAAAAACAATCGAAGTAATCCTGTCAAGAAAGCCGTGGAAGATGTAAGCTTATGCCTGACGCCCGGCGTATGGGGGCTTCTGGGCGCCAACGGCTCCGGCAAGACTACGCTGATGCGCATGATCTGCGGTATTATGAAACCTACTGCCGGACGCATCTGCTGCGACGGCATAGATATCACACAGCTTGACGATGCCTATCGTGACATCATCGGATATCTGCCGCAGGAGTTCGGTTTCTACCCCGAGTTTACCGTACAGCAGTATCTGGAATACATTGCTGCGCTCAAAGGTCTGACCGACCGGCAGGCTAAGGCACGGATCGACGAATTACTCACGGAACTGTCGCTTACAGATGTGCGCCGCAAAAGAATCCTAAAGCTCTCCGGCGGTATGAAACGTCGTGTGGGCATTGCGCAGGCGCTCCTCAATAATCCCGAATTTCTCGTGCTGGATGAACCCACCAGCGGGCTTGATCCTGCGGAGCGGGTCCGCTTCCGCAATCTGCTCTCGGAATTTGCCAGGAACCGGATCGTACTGATCTCCACGCACATTGTATCTGATGTGGAATACATCGCCTCGCAGAATGCCATTATGAAAAACGGCAGTATCCTGCAGACCGGCACCACGCAGGAATTAGTCTCCCGGATACACGGACGGGTATTTCAAGCGTTTATCCCGCCGCAGGAACTCGGCATGTGGGAGGCTGAGCCCGGCATACAGATCGTCAATCTGCGAAACGAGGAAGACGGACGCATCTGTCTCCGGTATCTGGGAAAACAGACGGATATTCCGGATGCGGTGCCACAGGCGCCGACGCTGGAAGATTTGTATTTAGATTTGTTTCCTATGGAGATGAAGATATCCTAAGACCGTACAGTACACGGTCTAAGGACATCTATATCATCTCCGGAAGAATGCATAATGCTGCATTCTCCCAGGTTCGATTAAACACCTTGTAATGCGCGAATCTATAGTATCTACAGAAAGGACTTATCACTATGATCAGATTATACAGAGAAGAATTAAAACGCATTCTGCGGACCAGAAGTGCACTGTTATTCCTTGCGGCGGCGGTGGCCTTGTCTGTCTTTATGGCATATGTACCGGTTACTTATGTACGGTTTACTTATGAAGAAAACGGGCAGGAAAAGACGATTAAGGGACGAGAAGCCCTCGCGATCCGCAAGGCACTGCAGCAGCCCAGTGCCGGCGAAGTAACGCCCGAAAAGATGGCGGAAGGTCTGCACGCCTATCAGGAGAATCTGAAACGGTACGGGGACTTCTACGGGGATTTTCCCCGCAACGTGCACAATGAGAAGATTTTTCCATGGTCACCGCTTATGAGCAGACTGCATGAAGTCATGGCGGATTCTGAAAGCGGACTGGCTCCCGATTACACGGAAATTACAGAGGAAGACGCGCGCCACTTCTATGATCGCTGCCGCACCCGTCTGACCGACCTGATGAAGCTGGAGCAGAAACGGAATCCACAGGCACAGCAGCTTGCCGCCGGCATGTATGAAAAGGTATCTATGCCTTTCTACTATTATCCCGGCTATGATACCAACATGTATGAATATGAAGGCTTCTATCTGTTTCTGCTGATGTTCCTGTGCGTCATGATCACAGCGCCTTCGTTTAGCAGCGAATACCAGACCGGCGCAGACGATATTCTGCGCAGTACCAGGCACGGCAGACGCAAACTTGCTTTTGTGAAAATATTATCGGCTCTGACCATCAGCGTCGTCACATTTACACTGTGTATGACAGTCTTCATGGTAATTTCGAACAGTCTTTTCGGCTGGGAATGCCGACGTACCTCCATGCAGATCCTGTTCTCGGCATCCACGCTGCTTGGTGTCAATATGGGACAGCTGCAGAATCTGGTCATGCTCGCCGGCTTTATTGCTCTGCTTGCATGCGTCAGCTGCGTGCTGTATATCTCCTCTGCCTGTAAGAACACGACACTCTCCACAGGGCTGACTATCGCATTTGTCCTGATCCCGTCCGTCTTCTACATGATGATCGGCACTGATCTGTCCGCTTATCTGAGAGTACTGCTGCCCTCCGGCGCTCTCGGCGGAAGCAATTCCTTCAGCTACGCCGCGACATACTATTTTGAATTTCTAGGAGTAGGTCCTCTCACCGTATGGACGCCGTGGCTTCTTATGATCGTACCGGCGATAGAGATTCCCCTTTTCCTGTGGCTGACGGTCCGGACGTACTGCAGGCGGAGCATGTGATGCTCCGCCCGTCGTTCATACCCTCACAGACTGCCGCTTTGCAGAAGACTCTTCGCGGTATCCGCGTCTGCCTTATCCACATAAAAAGAGTATGTGATTTTCATTTGATTCATGCCAAGTGTTCCGACCCGCGCCGTATCCACCGGATTTTTCTGCAGAATCTCCTTTGCCTTCATCCTGTACTCTATATTGTGCCGTGCAAGAAGTCCCTGTACCAGTTCTTTCTTCGCCGGATCACTTACCGTGATAATTTTCTTTCTATGTAAAAGATTCATGCTGCATACACTCCTTTCATTTATTCCTGCATGACCCACACGTCATCTGCAGGATTATACCGGAAAATAGCACTGCCATCCACCGTCACTGCATAACTGGCAATCAGCCTCCCACTCTCCTTGAATCTGATCTCGAAGCTATACGCCTCGCTGTCGCTGACTTCTGTATCGGCAAGCCTCCCCAATATGGACTCTTCCTCCCATTGGCCGCCCTGGAGTGAATCCATGCAATAGTTTTGCATAATTTTCTCGGCCTCTTTTGCAGAAATCGCAGGTGTTGTGTCCCTTAAAGTCATGATATAAGTGCTTAAGCCGATTACTGCAGCTGCCAAAATGACTGTGATCCCATGCTTTTTCTTCATAAACACCTCCCGCGTCATGACAGGAAAAGCCAGAGTTTTACCCGTTCCAGTTCCCATGTAGAAAAAGAGACATGTACCAGACACACAATCGACTTTCGCCGATATCTTCTTTATCTTTCGCATAGGTCTTCCTCCTCAAAACATGTTTTCGTTTACAGTCTTAACTTGCAGATTGCAAATATCCGGAAACTGCATTTCTACCATGGGAATAACACAGTGCAGTTTCCATTTGACTACTTTCTGTAGTCATCTGTATATTATCATCTGCCACATTACCTGTCAACATGTTTTCATCGGACTCTTTATATTGTAGTGAACCTGTATGCATTTTACAAATTTGTGGTAATATATGTACGATATTATACTACGCTCGTAGAGCGCGGCTGCGATTTCTGTCGTTACGTGAAATACGCCTTTTGACACCCTAATCCCAAGAAACAAATAGTACCGATACTATTATTTTACAACATTTATAGTATCGGTACTACTAGATTTCGTATTAATTTGCAATATCAATATTATTTGTGTTATGTTTGGTCAAAAACAGACTAGTGTCTGCCAGTTCTATTTATATGATCAGTGCGGGCATACCATATACTTCGTTTCTGAAATTTGTTTGCCGAGCAACACATAGCCGCATTTGCTACACCGATCCGCATCATATACTTTTACGATACAGCCTCCATCCGATTGTTTATCATGCACTGCAAGCTGTCCAGAATCATATGTATGATTACAGGCCCTGTATACGACCGCTCCTTCTGTTTTCTGCACCTCATAAACATTACCTTCCGCATCTACAAACTGGTTCACATATATGATTTCACCATCATATGGTATATATACATCCGTTTCTTCCGCCGTCTCTACCTCGACTGCTCCCGGAATAAACTGGTACATTTCCCCTTCCATAAAATACTCCACTTCATCATGCGGCATGCTTGCTCTGGGTTCCACCTGAATCGTATCCTCATAAGCCAGCACTGTCAGCGAGTTCGCCAGAACAAACACTCCAACAATCGCACCCATCATAGCCTTATTCCACTTCTTCATTCTCATAACATTATCCATCCTTTTCTTTAGTTTCCTCGCATCACTGCCGAATCCCGTCACCCAGCTCCGATAAGGTCTGCCGCACACCTCTTTCTTCATGGATTCCTGAATCAGCAGATACAGATATCTCTTTATTTCGTTTCTCGTTCTGTCCTGTACGACGATCTCGTCACAAGACCACTCACTGACCCGTTCATAATCCCGGTATAGAATCCATGCGACCGGATTCCACCAGTGAAGCATAACCACACACTGTACTAACATTTTCCACCAGACATCGCACCGCTTAATGTGGACCAATTCATGACACAGGAGCAGCTCGGCATCCAGCGTGCCCGGCTTCTGGTCGCACAGAATAACCGGTTTAAAGAACCCGAACGTGATTGTCTTCCCGCCTGCCTCATCCTGATATACGGTAACTTTACGCATTACGCCGCACCGTTTCTTCATCTGCTCCAGACATATGCTTTCCTCTCTGGTAAGCACTTGATCCGCGCAGTTTAACACCCTCTTTCTGGTCTTGCAGTAATCCTTCAATTCATACATAAGCCACATTACAGCAGCTAAAATCCATACAATAATTATGAGCAGCTGAACCTTCAAATACTCATTGATATAAGTTTTCTCATTTGTATGAACCATACATCCCGCCCATACTGCCGAGATATTCGAAACACTCTTGCGTTTCGGACGCAACTGCCCCGCAAGCGCAACATACCATTCTTTTACGAAAGGCAGCGGTATAAGATAAAATAACGCCGCTATCTTTGCGAGCAGGTACTGCAGTCTTGCGGGCATTTGATCCCTCAGCAGAATTCTGAACAGCATATAGATTACTACCATGGTACTGCCTGAAAAAGACATAATCAGCAGATACTTCATAGTTTCATCTCCCTAGTATTTTTCTAATATTCTGGCAAGCTCCTCCGCCTCCTGTTGACTAATGCTGTTTTTCCTTGTAAATGCCGCAACAAGGTTACTCAGTTTCCCGCCATACATATGATCAATTGCTTCCTCCATTTGCATCAAATAGTACTCTTCCCTGTCATATATTGCTTCGACTATTCTATTTTCCCTTTTTACCATTCCCTTTTCTTCTAATCGTGACAAGAAAGTGTTGAGCGTCTGTCTTTTCCACTCTTTACCGTCTTCTTCAAACAAAGTCAGCAGCTGCGCCTGCTTAATTCCCCCTTCCTGATCCCATAGCTTCTCCATCACCTCCTGTTCAGCTTCCGGCAAATTATAAATATTTTTCATCTGTTTCACTTCCTTTTAGACTATTTTCTGTAGTCTTTCTTCTACTATACAATTAATTATACATAAATGTCAACTTAGTTTTTAAATTTTGATAATTTTTGATAATTTTCGAAGTCTTATGTATATTTTTGACAAAAATTGGAAAAAAATGGAAATTTTGTGCTACAATAATAAAACGAGCAAAGCTCGTTTGCGAGCATAGCCTGTTTGCGAGCATAGCTCATTTACGAGATTCACTTCGCGAACTCGAATAAGCGGAATAAACGGAACTATTTCCTGCCGCATCTCATACAACTTAGGGAGGTCTGCCGCATGATGACCAAGGGCTACCAAGAGAAAACCGTTTACGACGCCGTACAGGAACGTTTTGATTATCTTTTTCAGGAGTTTGACAATATCTACGTATCGTTCAGCGGCGGCAAAGACAGCGGCGTATTATTAAATCTCCTTCTGGACTTTAAGCGCAGACTCTATCCGGACCGCAGGATTGGTGTGTTTCATCAGGACTTTGAAGCACAGTACAGTATGACCACGGAATATGTCACGAGAACTTTCAAGGCGTTGGAGGGTGAATGCGATCTTTACTGGGTATGCCTGCCGATGGCAACCAGAACGGCTCTCAGCAGTTATGAAATGTACTGGTATCCCTGGGATGACAAGAAGGAAGATATCTGGGTCCGCCCGATGCCGAAATATCCCTATGTAATCAACATGAGCAACCCTTTCAACCATTACCGCTACCGCATGCACCAGGAAGATCTGGCCAAGCAGTTCGGCCGGTTCTATAAGGAAACGCACGGTTATAAGAAGACTGTCTGCCTGCTCGGTATCCGTGCAGACGAATCCCTGCAGCGCTACAGCGGGATCGTGAACCGGAAATACGGATACGACGGTGAATGCTGGATCACCAGACAGTTCAAGGATGTGTGGTGCGCTTCGCCGCTCTATGACTGGTCCAATCAGGACATATGGGTAGCCAACTACCGTTTTCACTACGACTATAATGCCCTGTATGACCTGTATTACAAGGCAGGTCTGAAAATCAACCAGATGCGTGTTGCCTCGCCTTTTAATGACTATTCCAAAGACTCCCTGAACCTGTACCGGGTGATCGATCCCGAGATCTGGACCAGACTCGTCGGCCGTGTCCGCGGCGCCAACTTCGGCTGTATCTACGGACGGACGAAGGCGATGGGCTACCGCAGCATCACACTGCCGGAGGGACACACCTGGGAATCCTACACGAAGTTTCTGCTGGATACACTCCCGACGAGGCTGCGCAATAATTATGTGAAGAAATTCAATACGTCCATTGAGTTCTGGCATAAAACAGGCGGCGGCCTGGAGGAATGCGTGATCCAGGAACTGCTCGATCACGGATACAATATCCGGCGCAACGGCGTGTCGAACTATACGCTGATGAAAAACTCACGTATCATCTTCATCGGCGCCATTCCCGACCACACGGATGATATCAAATCCACTAAAGACATTCCGAGCTGGAAGCGAATGTGCTACTGCATTTTAAAGAACGACCATACATGCCGCTTTATGGGTTTTGCTCCGACGAAACAGGAGCAGCAGAGAATCAATAAGATTAAACAGAAATACGGAGAAATGATCCATGCCAAATAATACATTTAAGAGTCCGGTATACAGCATAGTCGCGGTTCCTTTTGAAAAAATAGTGCCGAATACATACAATCCCAACAATGTCGCTCCACCGGAAATGAAACTGCTGTACGACAGTATAAAGGAGGACGGCTATACCATGCCGATCGTATGTTATTATTCTGAAGCGCAGGATATCTATGCGATCGTGGACGGTTTCCACCGCTGGCGCGTCATGAAAGAATATCCCGATATTTATGCGCGGGAACACGGCATGATGCCCGTGACGGTAATCGATAAGCCTCTGGCAAACCGCATGGCAAGCACCGTCAGACATAACCGCGCGCGCGGTTCCCACGATGTGGATCTGATGAGCAATATCATCAAAGAACTGCATGAGCTGGGCCGGAGTGATGCCTGGATCTCCAAACATCTGGGTATGGATCGGGACGAGATCCTGCGCCTCAAACAGATCAGCGGTCTCGCCGCGCTCTTTAAAGACATCAACTTCGGACGGGCGTGGAGACCGGTGGAGGAGGAGATGCCGGAAGAGAAGGAATAGGCGACGGGTTATCGGACACTCCCGATCTCCCCGGTCATATACTCCCCGATCTGCGCGATAAACCGCAGGACATCCTGCTTCATCCGGTCTGGGAAAGCCGACAGCACCGGCGCAGTCTCGAAGCTCAGCACGCCGTCAAACGAAATCTTCCGCAGCCCCTTGATAAAGCCGTCCCAGTCCGTGGACGTCTTGTTCTCCCGGCTTTTCGTGAAAGTAAAAGGTATCTGGTGCAGATCCCCGATCCCGTCATTGTCATGAATGTGCAGCACCTTCAGACGATTCCCGAGCGTTGTGATGAAGTCCTCAAAATCAAGCCCAATCAGATTTGCGTGTCCCGTGTCGAAGCAAAAACCCAATATTTCGGCACCGTACCTCTCATTCATCCGGTCAATACGCGCCGAAACTTTCCGTGCATCGCAGCAGGGTCCTTCCACGATCCGTCTGCCGCAGCTTGTGTAGATATTCTCCATGCAAATCGTAATATGTAATTCCTTCGCCATCGGCACCAGCGTCTGCAGGAACGCTTCCGTCCTCTCCCACTCCGCCTGTTCCGAACCGAGAATCCCTGTCAGTTTAAACCCATGCACCACGATGTAAGGACAGCCGAAATACGCGCATAGCTCCATGCTCTTAGGCGCTACGACTTTCACCAGATACTCGTTTAAATCTTCAGGCGCACCCGGCACATAAACCGGATACGGCATATGCATCTGGTTGATCCGGATGCCTGCCGCCTCCGCCGCCTCCTTGTGCGGTTCAAAAAACGCTCTCAGCTTATCTATTGGTTGACCGAATAAGTCATTTCTTTCATAAGCATATAACAGGGTATTGGAAAGGTACTCGTTGAGACTGAAATCGCAGCAGGTAAAACCCGCACGCCGCATCATCTCGAAGCCCTCCATAGGATTATTGTCATTTACTATGTTTTTACTCTGTACACCGATAGCCAGTCTGTGCATCCTATCCCTCCGTTCTCCTCTGTCCGTATATTACGGGGTTTGCACCCGGCAGACACTCATCGCTAAACGTCCCGATCCGCCCGACTCCCAGAGTTCTCAGCTGCGCCGCAATCTCTTCGTAGAATGTATTGCAGATGATTACCACGCATTCTTCCGGCAGATCTTTCAGTTCCTCCGGCGGCCGCACTTCCCGGCCGCATACCTTCGTCCCCCAGAGTTGCGGATTATTGTCGCTGATATAGAGCGGCGGATACTGCTCTCCATAATACGCCATATACTGGCGGCACATATTGCCCGCCCCAAACAGAACCCGTGACGGATACTCTTTAATACACCTTTCCATACTGATCTGCCACCGCAGATAATCTGCCGTAGCGCAGATCAGCGAGTATACATGCGGACGAAGCAGATGCGAAAATCCTTTCAGAGTATCTCCCGCGTCCATAATGAGAATCCCGTCAAATGTGATCCTTCTCAATCCCCTGATCAGGCTCTGCCAGTCGGCATCCTGCCCGGCCGTGCTTCTTCCCGTATAGGGAAGCCTGCTCGCTTCCCGTACCGCGTCACACTCCCGGACCCTGACCGCCTTCAATCTGTTCCCCAGAGCTGCCGCCGTCTCCCCCATATCCTGCCTGCACAAATTACAGGCTCCCGTATCAAGGCAGAACCCGAAGAGTTCCTCTCCGAACTCCCCGTTCAACTCGTCGATCCACGCTGCCGCCACGGTAGCATCGGCGCAGGCGCCCCGGATAAGATGTCCATTGATATAACCGCACTGATTTTCCATCAGAATACAAATCCCGGCTTGCTTAGCTGCCTGCCCCAGGGCGGCATAATAACGATGGTTTGCTTCCCACAGCTTCTCTCCCGGAATCCCGGCAAATACCGGCTGGATTATAATGCTGCTGCATGCCGCTCTGGCACATGCACCAATCCCCTCCAGTCCGATCCGCAACATCAGGTCATTTAAATCTGTCCGCTTCGTATCCCATCCCAAATGTGGCATATGCATGGCATGAAGAGGCACGCCGCTCCCCGCGCAGTCCTGTAAAAGCGCCGCAAACCGTTCCGCCGCTGCAGCCGCGTCAAATGCTTTTATCCCATACTGTGAAAGGGAATTCCGGGAATAAAATGTCCCGGCGTCCAGGGTAATGCCGTACGCGTCACCTTCCGGAATACCGCATCTTCCGGCACCAGTCTTGCTTAGACCGTGTATACTCCCGGTAGAAAAGCTTATCTGCATCTTAATCATCTCCCTCTAAAAACAGTCTTCTTCGAAATTAGCTTTTTCGAGTTCCGTTTCGTGTACTGACAAATCCGCCGCTACAGCAGTCTCCTGCTGATCAGGCCTTTAAGCTTGGTGGAACTGGTAGACTCCGTATATGGGAAAAACACCAGATCAGAGCCCTTCCGTCGAAGGTAATCCCTCTTGGCGTTCCACCCCGGACTATCCGCGTAATCGCTTCCGGAAAACTGTACGTCAAACTGATATCTTCTGTATGCCTCATCCGTATCATAATGCTCCGGCGGTATCTCCACCGCTTCATCCACATATCGGCAGGCACGCACAATCTCGATCCGCTCTTCGAAGGGTACAACACAGGTCGTATGCTTATTCCTGATCACGCCTTCGTCCGTTACCACGCCTACGATCAGATGGCTGCACTGTGCTTTGGCACGTCTGAGCAGATTCAGATGCCCCATATGAAAGAGGTCAAAAACCCCGGCGACATACCCCACATTATATTTTTTCTTTTCTTCCGTTCCGGACTCCCAGCTGACAGGAATCCCGTCCGCAGGTCTTGTATACGTGAGGTTGACATCATAAACGCTGAAGTTGGTAATTCCCATTCCGGACAACTGTTCCATAACGGTCATATAATTCTTCATACAGATGATCACCTTATAAGTCCCCTGCTCCAGCTCCGCAAGCTTTGCCGGCGGATAGACCGGAATACCCTCCAGCTCCGTGTTCCATTTGTCCGGAGCATTATCGACAAATCCGGCGATAGCACAGTCATGCCTAAACTGGGAGAGAAAGCGCTGCCCGAACTGCCCCGTCCCGAACAGATAGAGCCTGCGTTTCTCCGTTCCTTTGAAGATGTCCCGAAAGATCCTGTCGTAGCTTTCTACGGAATAATTCATTCTCTGTCGGTTGGAATGAATCATATCCACATTCTTGCGCACCGATTTGTGATAATCCCGCAAAATGCGGTCATTCCTGAGTCCATTTAGAAATTTACCGGTAAAACCTGTAAATAGCTTTATACATTTCTGCAACCCGTATCGTTCCCGAAGATCTTCCATAGGCAGCGTCCGGCTTAATTCCCAATTCCCCATGTATATAGTAATCAGTGTCCGGTGCATAATCGTTTTCGCCGGCAGATTCTCCACATACATCTCCTGATCATAGAAAATATAGTCCTCCCCGTCGTAAAATGCATTCAGCGGGATAAGGTCTATATATCCTCTCCGCAGGATCACGCCGATACTGTCCCGCTCCTCCTGCGTGCCATAAGCGAGCTTCTTCCACTGACATTTCAGCGGATCGTCAGCCGCCTTCGTCTCCCAGCCAGGCGCATAATTTTCCCAATCGATCTCCTCATATGGAACATGCTCAGAGGAATGCAGAATGATATCCCAGTACCTGTCCAACTCCTGCAGAAACCGGGCCCGGTCCCGACACGACAATTCCCGCAGATATTCCAGCGCCGACCGTTCCTTTACATAGGGCATGACACATACGTTGTTATGCACCTCCACAGGAACCATAGGCACCCCGTGCTTTGCCAGATCCGCTGTATTCTCCATCAGCTCTTTCAGCTTATACATTCCTTCTGCATATGCCGGCTTCTTCTCCACATAGCCGTCCCTGCTGATGATCGTAAACATCGCATTTGTCCTGCCCCGATCCATGGACACGGTAATCTGCTCCGCGCTGACCGGCTCTCCCGCAAGCGGACATTCAATCCAGAATGCGTTCGCCATCGAATGGAACATGCCGTTCTGCAGCAGCGTATCGTAAAGCATCTCTTCCTCCAGAAAGACCGTATCCGTGCAATGGTACTGCGGAAAGATCCTGATATCCAGCTTCTCCACAGGCATATAGTCCTCGGCAAACAGTATTTGCGGTCTCTCAAGGACAGGAAATACAGAGTAAAATTTATGGCGTCCAAAGCCAGCCTCTTCAAGCATCTGCCGGATCTCCGCCTTCGCGTATAAACGCCCCGTCCGCCGGTCATAGACAGATGCGTCCGCCCTGACATATCCTTCTATGCCATCAAAGTTCCGCCCTGTATAAGGATCTCTGTCCCCGCAGAAATACCGGATACCGAGCCGGTTATTTAATCCGAGCATAAGCTTCCCGCCTGCCCGCAGCTGCTGCCGCGCTTCTCGCAAAATCTCCGTGGCTTCCCCCATGTCTCTGGTCTGTTCCAGCGCCGCAGTGATGACTATGTAATCATACCGTTTCTGATTCGGACATTCCATATCCTCCTGCCCGGCCAGCTTGCTCAATTCTCCCGTCCCGATACAGTCCGCCTCCAGCCCGCATTCCCGCAAAGCCTCCTCCAGCGCTGAATCCATCTGTGTGCCGCCGGTAATATAAAGCGCATGATGCCCAGCCTTGAAAGGGTACCATTTAACTACCCCCTTGGGCAGTTCTGTAATGATCTCTTGTGCAACTTTTTTTTCTTCCGCTCTATCCAATGTTCTTCCCTGACTTTCTTTCATAAATTATATGGATATCTTCCGTCCTCTGGACGTAAAGCTCAGCTTTCCTAAACTGCATACAATACGGTTTCCGCGGAATAATTGCTGTAATGTCTTATGTATAATCTGTATGACGGCACAAGGCTTTTCACGAAATACGGTATTTGCCAGTAATCATCCTTTTTATGATAAAGACAGACCGCAAGCCTTGGTTTATTCTCCGACAGGATTCTTTTCGCCCCCTGCAAAGCTTCCAGTTCCGCACCTTCGATATCCAGCTTGATGAAAGATATCTTATCTTTCACATCAACAATCGAATCGAGCGAAACAGCTCTCACGCAATGCATATCTTCTCTCTTCGACGTAACAAGATGCGCACCGGCTGTTCCGACATTCTCCAATTTTACACAAGTCTCTTCACACCATAATCCGGCATTAACCAGATTAATATTATGCCACCCATGATCTTCCATCTTCTTTTTACAGATCAGATAGTTATCCTGATCCGGTTCAAACGCATATACCTTGCTGCATTTTTTCCCGTCTTTAACCAGTATTTCCTGAAAGATTCTTGTCGTTTCCAGATCAAAACATCCCCCGTCAACAAAAATCTCCTGATCTGAAAACTTTAAAAATCCGCTGCGGTCAAAATACTGATCCTGCCGGAAGCACTTTGTATACTCGTTTGCAATCTCTATGGGTCCGCAATGATACTTCTGTAACGCCGCCCGTATCTCTTCAACATGATAGGAGGAAGTAATCAGAAAAACGCACTGCTCCATATTCTCCGTCCTGGCAACATCGCTTAATGAGACAATCGGTATTTCTCCCGCAAAAGTCCCTTGCTTCCTGACATCGGAATCAACAATATACGCAATTTCTATCTGCTCCGCACACAGAGCTTGATGGATCTTCTGTGCCCTGTACCCGTAGCCGAACAGTACGATCTTCTTATGATATTCTCGCAGCTTAGCGTATAGAATTTTTTCTTTACCGCTGTAGTAAACATTGTCGGCATATTCCGGTATGCTCCTGACAATGTTTTCAATATATTTCCCGTCTCCGCTCTCTGCATATTTTCTTCGATTTTCAAATATGTATTTTAATTCCTCGTCACATAAACCGTCATATATCCATTGAATCTTATCTTCATCTGCATGCATAGACATCTTCTCCTTTACATTATCCGGTAATTCATCGATGCAACAAAAAATCCACAATTTTATCCCCACTATAGGCCTCTTCTTTACATATACAAATCCTCTCCTCTGCTACGCCGAGCCTTCTTAACTGTTCATGAATCTCTTCCGCATAACACTTATTTGCGATCATATAATATGCATCTGGAAGTTCCCTGACCGCGCGCTCCACACTGATCACTTCCTTACCCTCCACGACACTTCCCTGTACAGCCGCGGAATTATCACAGACCGTACAGATCCGTCCGGCGCCAAGCCTATTATACAGCTTCAGCAAGGACTTACTCCATGCCCCCGCACTGACCACTACGATCTGGGATGTCTTCTCCAATGTGCCGAGGAGCAATTCAGTGTTCCTCCTCCTGGTCTCTTCCCGCTTATTTAGAGATTCCAGTTCTGTCCAGTCTCCCTTCCATAAGCGCGTCACCCTGTCTTTTTCGGGTATCTGAAAGCCGATTATTTGCTCATTACATTCCAGCATCTCATCCTGCGCAAGATTCTCCAGAAAACGCCTTCGTCCCTCCGCCCGCAGTCTATTATAATTCCACAGATAGGAGTGGAATTTCATCGCCATATAGTAGCTGCGGCTCACCTCATCCGTAAAACCTCTGCTCTGCATCTGCTCCCAGATCCAGACATACTCTGCGATGATCACGCTGTGCTTATCCTGCGCCCTTACTGACGCGCCTGCGCCGCTCTGCCGATAGCGGTAGAAAGAATCTGTCAGGAACATAACCCGCTCCGCTTCCAGCGTACATAGCAAGGCAAATCCCGTATCCTGATAGGAAGCGCCCGGCGTCTCATGGAATCTGATCTGCCTGTCCATCAGAAACTTCCTCCGGTAGATGCCCGCCCAGATATTGCCGTGATCGCCATAGACAAGTCCCCGCGGGTTATCTTTCAATAAGATCACCTTATTATAAACATCATCAGGATTTCCCCAATAACTTCTCTTCCAATGCTGGTAATGCCGTCTGCCTCTATAATCCATGAATTTATGAAAATCGGCTTTCACATAATCCAGCCTGCTGCCACGAGCGGCAGCGTAAAGCTTTTCAAACATTTCCTCCGCTGCATAATCGTCCGGCTCGACGATCCCGATATATTCCCCCCTTGCCGCATTGATCCCTACGTTCATCTGATAGCCATAGCTCTGCCGATCAGCCGCCAGATAACGGAACCTGTTATCCAACGCCGCATATTCCTCTATGATATCGACCGTTCCGTCCGTAGAGCCGGCATCCACACAAAGAATCTCGATCTCCGGCAGCGTCTGCACCCTGACGCTGTCAAGGCACTGCCGGATATACGCCGCAGCGTTTAAGGACGGTATAATAATTGAAACTTTTATTCCACTCTCCGCCAAAGCGGGCCGCACTGTGGAATCCAACCGCCTGCCGAAGTCCGCTCCGTGATTCTCCTCAGCCACCGCCAGCGCGTTCTCGGACATGCCCAGTTTCCATTTCAATGCGATCCGCACATTCCAGATGATATACTGCTCAAGCTGCTTCATCAGAATCTCATCTTCCTTCTCAAACAGCCTGCGCATATAACTGTAGAAAAAATTGATTTTCGCCAGATACATCTCGTCTCTGGCGCGAACCAGTCCTTCCGCACGCTGACAGTAATCGTATTCCATACAATCGGTAAAAGCCACTGTAATATCCTGCATAAGGCAGGTCCATACCAGTGCCCTGTCTTCATCATACTGAATCCGGTCGTCGATCTGCTCCATAGCGCCGGCTGCCAGATCTCTACGGTAAAGTTTGGCATAAACATACGGCAGAATGCCATACTTACAGTCTTCATAGTCGAAGTACAGCTTCCTCACCGCCGCCTTCGGATTCGTATATGCTCCCGGGGCAATCAGGTTTCTTCTCGCTTCCTCTCTCCCGCTTACATGGATCAGGCGCACGTCGGAAATCACCAGTTCCGCATGATGCGTCTCCACCTGCCGATACAAAAACTCTACCAGACTGCTTCCAACCCTGTCGTCGGAATCCACGAACATCACATACTCCCCCACAGCGGCTCCAAGTCCCGCTTTCCTCGCCGCGGTATTCCCCCGGTTTTGCTGTTTTATGAGCCTGATCCGGTAATCTTTCCTTGCATACGCTTCACAAATGCGTGCAGAATCATCTGTCGATCCATCGTCCACCAGAATGATCTCCAGGTTCCGGTAATTCTGGTCAGCCACGCTCTCGATACAGCGCGGCAGATAAGCGGCCGTATTATAGACGGGGATAATGACAGAGATCAAAGGCCCGCGCAGCAGTCCCATCATAAATTCCGCAGCCCTCTCCCCGGCATGTCCGTCCTCATGAACGCCATACTTTTGCAGAAAGCAATCCACATTTCTTCTATAAACATCATCATTAAAATATCCTATGCGCTCCCACAGTTCTTCATTTGTCGCCGCAACCGGAAAAGGCAGATCCTTATAATCAATATAGAGTTCCCGCTCCCTGTCGATATACTCCTTTTGATCCGGTGCAAACAGCAGTACTGTCTTCCCGGCAAATGCCGCTTCAAACATGATGCTGGAATAATCGGACAGAAGCAGATCACAGGCGGCAACAAGTTCCTGGCTGTCATCATACCCGCTCACATCAATGACATCCCCGCTCCCGCCGGCATCCGCCCCGCTCTCCGGAAGCGAAGGGTGTCCCCTGAACAAAACCTTCCATTTCCCGCCGAATCTCTTCTCCAGCTTCTCCAGAAGACTTGTATAATCCAGTCCCTGTACTGCTCTCTTTTTCTTTTCCACCTTATTATAGCGAAAGGTCGGCGCATACAATACCGTGCGTGTATCCGCAGCTATACGGTATTTCGCATAGACTTTATCTCTGTTATTTCCATCAAACACTGCATCCGTTCTCGGTGAACCGACACGCACAAACGCACCGTCACAGGCAAACCCGCTTTTGCAGGTATCTATGTCAAATTCACTTCCGACCAGTATATAATCCATAATTCTGCCATTATATCTGACAAGTTCCTTTTCCCGCTCCGTACCGGTGGTCGAAGAATCGTCCAGATAGAACTTCTTCAGCGTTATACTTGACCAGTGTTTTGTCTGAATGTATATCTGCCCCTTCCGTTTACATATATAATCCGGCACAGCAATATCGAATACCCATATCCCGGCTGTCTCCATTTCATAAATATATTTCTTCCAGTTTCTGATGAGTACCGGCCGCACGCCTTCCGGAACATAATTCCTTAAATCCGTTACCAGCCAGACAATATCCAGTTCACGCTCTACCCCATCCCTGTTATTTGGCGTCACATTTCTTTTGAGCAGCGCATTCGTAATAGCTCTTGCATGGCCGCCGTACTTCCCGATCATGCATACTATTTTGTTCTTCTCTACAGACAGTCTGCAGCATCGGGCTGCATATTCACTCTTTCCGCCGGACAACCTGGCGCCCCGATCGCCATGCATACTTCTACCCGCCGCCTCCATCAAAAGCAGGACAAAGCATTCTATCTTATAGGAAGATATCCACCTTGCAATCTCTTCATACGCATTGATATTAGAAATCAGGATAACCGATTTCTCCGGTGACAGCTTCTCCAGGATGCCGGCATCGAAAATCGGTACCCGATCGTATGACGTTTCCACCGCTTCCGGCAGATAATCACCCATGCAAAAGCCCTGGAGCTTCAGGTAACTGTCAATCACGCCGCAAAGCTTGATCTTTTCACTGTACACTTCTATAAAATATCCGGCCGCGTTTCCAAGTCCGTATAAGTAGATGTCTTTTCCGTCCGCACTTGCCCGAAATGCGTCCCATGTCTGTTCATTGGCAAAAGCATATGTTGAAATATGCTTATTAAGACTGATTGCGTCCTGTATGATATCCATTTAACTCTTATCCTCTCTGACAATAAAAAAGTCATTATGTTCCCGATTTCTTTCGCAATGATCCTGTTTCCTCTTTCCCACGCTTCTTCATCACAGAAATTACCGTAAACCCATTGAATTTTATCTTCATTCGTCTGCATAGATATCTTATCCTCTACTATACCCGGTTCAAACCTATCCCTGATAAAAAGAATATGTATTCTGAATGATCCTGATAAAAGACACTCCTGTTGCATGTAATTCATCCCGAATCTGACTGCCGTATTGGGTAGAGGTGACCAGAACAGGATACAACGCAAACTTATTTAAAAGGGTTGCCGGTTCATATACCTTTTTCCCTTCTATAAAATATTCTTCTGCTTCTGCATGCTTATCGCATAAAACAATTTTTTCTTTCTCTTCTTCATTTAAAAAGCAATACAGCCCTCTGCCATCTATCCCCATGCCATAAAAAACAATCTTCCTGTATTTAAATAGAATATCCCGCAAACCGTATAGAAGCTTTTCCGGCACATTTTCGGGTTCATATAAATGTTTCTTCTCTCTCATCGCCACGTTATACTGTTTCAAATAAGTCAGTGTGGAATCCGGTAAATATGTCGTCAATCCCTTCCAATTCTTTTCCCTGTACAATCTCCGCACCACAGTTGCGCTAATAATATCATCACCTGTCGTTTTCCTTGGTATTTCAATCACTTCCACCCCAAATAAAGGCAATTTCCTTTTCATTTCCTCATTGTACTGTCTTGTTACCTTATCAATTGGTTCTTCACCCACAAATCTTTTGCTTATTCTAAACGCGGGAACTATATACGTACCGAAAAAATTGATGTCCAGTGCAGCATCCACTCTTACATCCTGCTTCTTGTCCTTTTCAAAATAGGAAACAAATGTATAGCTGGATAAAATAAATTTACCAGACGGAATCACTCTGACATTGCCCAAATGCGCTATACCTTTCCTGACCATCATAAGCCTGTCGGAAAATGAAAATTCAGATAAATCTTCTTCGACTACAAAAACCAGCAACTCCTCCACCTCCGCCGCTGCCTTTTCAAGCAGATAGAGATGTCCTCTCGTAAACGGATTGGCATTCATGACAACGGCTCCCACGGACAATGCTTCGATGTTACGACGTTCTGTACATCTGATATATTTTTCCAATTCCTCTTCCTGCGCACAGGAAAGAACCGGTCTTCCTGCCTGTATAAATTTGTTTTCATCGTTTTTTCTTTTATATTGCAATTCAATTATAGAATACAGTTTGTCCGTTATCATTTCATTCGCTCTTCTGAATGTATGTATTGGAGCATCGGCAAACCACCACTCATCCGTCCGCCTGTGATCATAATCTTCCAACAAATAAATATCATCAGGTTCTACACTATACTGCTGGCTGTCCGTAATAAAAAATATCATATCATTTTCTCTTAAATCCAAAGCCTGCAATTCTTCCACTAAAGTAATATCTGACTTTATCTTAGCAAGTCGTACTACATTATATTTCATCCCTTCCGCCATCAGTCTTGAATATAGCATATACGCTATCGAAGCTTTTTCCGTCGTTGTATACCCCTGTACCACGCATGGTCCAGCCAAATATATTGTTGCTTCCTCTTCTCCATACCGTTTCGGATGCTCACTGTACAAAAGTTCCTCTTCGGAGTCACATTGCTCCGTCTTCATCAATTGCTCTATATAAAACTGCCTATTCGGTTGTTGTTTTCCCCCCCCCCTCCTTAATTCCACTACTCCCGTTCCCAGTTCATTTCTAATTTGTTCCTCCAGTTTCCCATGTACGGCTAATTCATTATAACCGGGAATAATTACTTTATATGCTTTGATCCCGGCTTGCCGCATCCGGTTTATCTCTTCCGATATTTTTTCTTTGACAAATCTTTGTAATAACTCTATGGTGCAAGAATAAGTGCACTCCAGTGTTTCCGTCTCACCCAATTCTTGATTATTTTCATTTTCAGCATTAATGTAACTCCAATATCTTCCCGTGAGCATGTACTTCTGCTTCAGTTGTCGTATAATTTTATAGAAAATATAAGTAAACTCATCCAATTCCGGCAGTTGCAGCGTTTTGCGGCCTTCCTCTCCCCACGAAAACGAAACCCGTTTTTTTTGTATATACTTATCAAAATTTTTTACTGCATTCAGACGGTTCCCCATTTCAGCAATGCATTTTTCATCAACAACAAAATCTCTTATGCCGTCCGCATGGGATCTTTTCATTGGAATCATCAAAGCTGTTTTCTTAACACCGCTGCTTTCACGCAATTCCATGACAGTTTCCATTAGCCCTTCTCCCGCCTGCAGTTCAACCGGCTCAAAGCCCAGATAAAATTCGGACAGCACAATATCATACATATTATCACGGTTAATATAACCACAATATTTATTATTTTCATAAATCAGTATCGTTTCACAATTGCTCTCATGAAACAGGGTCTTTACCTGCACATACAATTTTTCTTCATTACTGAGTAACAGCATATTTTTATCTATTACTTGTACCTTCTTAGATACAAAAAACAGCATCTTAGCTTCCTCCTAACTCACCCTCTCAGCTGCCGGGAAAATATGTTATTACTGTACGCTGCATTCTCAATATCTGTGCAATTCGATCGGTTTCTCATCCAGACATTTCAGCGCCTGGCTCCAAACAGGATTGTCTCACATACCCAACCCTATTCCATGCTTGATTATGTTCCCGATTTCTTTCGCAATGATCCTGTTGCCGCTTTCCCACACATGAACATAATCCATGTATACGTCCTCACAACCATCAAAAATATGAGATAAATCATACATGTAATCAGGCAGCGGCCCCATTGTATTTATAGTCCTCCTGAAGGATTCACCTCTTTCGTACCACAAACCTGCATAGCGCCGGGATATCAGTATATTTTTTTCTTTTATTGTTTTTCCTTTTTTGCTCGCAAGCATTGGCTGGCAGAAACTATAAAATTTGATTTTTCTTTCATTGGCTATCGCATACATACTCCGTATATTAGAAAGCCAGTTACTTACTCTGTCGCCCTGCTCTCTCTCACAACCCGAACATACGCCATCACATGCTTCCCCTGTGTAGGGATCTTCCACATAGTTTCTGGCAAAGCGAAAGACCTGCTGCATATACGGAAACGCAAAAGGATGATCCGGGTCACTATCTGCTATATCATTATATCCATCAAATACAATTATCATATCCGGCTGCAGCGGCAGGATATCCCTGACCAGCCGGATTAATTCCTGTCCCGATGTATATCCGTACACACCACCGTTATATACTGTTACATTATCACATTGCAGTTCTTCATATAACAGTTCCGGCCACGACTTAAACGGATACATAGCCCCGTCAGTTGTGGAACCGCCCAGCACTGCGATCCTGTAATCTGTCTTCCTGTCATCCCCATAGACCACAATGCCCGGATATCTGGAGCCCTCCAAATAGTAATTATGCCCCAGATTAATATCCATACACGCTTTCCTTCCTCTGGATATGCCATCATAGTCAATCTGACATATATAATCCGTCCACTGCCTGAGTCCTAATTTTTCTAATTTATATGCTTTGTCTTTTCCATACATCCATATATAAAAATTACTCTCATACAGGATTTCTTCAACATACCTGACCGAATACCCGTCGCAGATTTCTTCGTTTCCACTATTCGTCTCATCTACCAGAAATCCTGCAAAATGATAGTCCAGCATTAATAAAGAATCTGCAAATTTCTTTTCTACCTCCCCGCACCCGTATATATATACATTTTTGTTTTCAAATAAACTAAATTTCCAGAAATTGGCCAAATCAAGTATTGTTTTACTTTTGCCATCCATATTACAGTCCAGTCTCATCATTGTTTTCTTGAGGCTGAAATAAAAGCGTTTCTCATATTTTTCTCCAATGCTTTCATCTACCTGCTTCCAATTTTTCAATGCTTCGACGATCGTAACGTTTTCACCCAGTTTGTCCGGCGTATATACTGGCAGACCGCACTTTACCGTTCCCGCCAGCTGCTCATCGGAATCCACAAAATATAATACATGGATTCCGTTTTCTGCCAATAGTTTCCATGCCTGTTCTCCTGTGTCCCCCGCTCCCCAGATGACCACATTATCTCTGTCTATTGCCGGATGGAGCCTTCTGGCATAGACCCCTTTATCCGCAATATCACTCTTCTGATACCGCCCCATATAAGGATCATATAAGATTACTGCATCATCCCGGTTTAAAGTCTTGATATCTATTATTGTTTTATGATACAGTTTCAAACCGATCAAAGATGATGTGTCCGACACAAACCCATCCATATAGATCTGCCTGTGCAGCATATAGGAAAGCAAAAACTTTGCTCCTCTATATTCCGAAGGTTCACTGCTTATCCATATATATTTTTCACTTTCCCTGTCCGCCAGCCATTCTGCTGTAATAAGTTCCCTTGCCTCCAGATGCATCTCGCTCCTCATCTTTCCGTACGAATGTTTTCAAATCACTTTAAAAATTATAAATATACACAGGCAGCTTGTCTTCCTGATCCGGTTTCGTTCCCGGAATGTCTGATATCTCTTTGGTATCATGCACCGGAATGCCTTCTGTAATCTCATTTTTCATAGCAGCTACTGCACATATCCTCTTCATCTGCTCCATCACCGGCTCATCTCCCCACAGCGCCTCCAGCTCCTGCATGAACTCCGGCAGTGTCTCAAAACCGTATTCCCTGATATATGCGCTGGTATTCCTGTCCCTTTGGATGAAATAGCTTTGCCTGTCTCTATCCATTCCCTGAAACTGACTGCTATCACTGTTCTTCTTTCCCCACTCGTACAACATCCGCTTTTCTTTATCATTTTTATCCATGACTCCGCCACTCTTTCCCAAATATATTTTCTAATCCAGTGCATACATACTGCGCCAGTCTGCCGATTCCCTGAACACCGGCTGCTCTTCCTTATAAAGTATACAGTTCTCCAGAACAAGCACATCCATATCAGTTCTCATAAAGCATGCATAAGCATTTTCCGGCGTACACACAATCGGTTCTCCTCTGACATTAAACGATGTATTCACAATCACGCTGCACCCTGTCAACTTCTTGAACGCCGAGATCACATGATAATAATACGGATTTGTTTCCTCCGTTACCGTCTGGATGCGCGCACTGTAATCTACATGCGTCACTGCCGGAATATCGGAGCGTCTCTGCTTCACAATTTCTAACATATTGCCGTTATATCTCTTTAAATCTTCCTGCACATATACATCTGTCCTGCGATTTGCATTTACCTTTTCGACCAGAAGCATATAGGGACTTTCTTCTGTCAGTTCAAAATAATCTGCTACGTCTTCCCTGAGTACGGAAGGTGCAAAAGGCCTGAAAGACTCCCTGTATTTAATTTTCCGGTTCAGCTTGACCTGCATAGTTTCCGAACGTGCATCGGCAATAATGCTCCTGTTTCCCAACGCCCGCGGTCCGAATTCCATGCGCCCGTGAAAAAGCCCTATTACCTTCTCCTCCGCCAGCAGTTCTGCAATCTTCCGGTATATATCATCTGAATATACATGGTACGGGTATCCGTTTTCTGTCAGGTAACACTCAATTTCCCCCATGGAATACTCCGGCCCTAAATAACTTCCCTTCTGAAAATCCGCTGTCTCCTTCGCAGTTATACTCCCTAAGGCTCCTGCGTCAAACCGGTACGCCGCATATAACGCACAGCCAAGACTGCCGCCCGCATCTCCCGCTGCCGGCTGAATCCATATGTTCCTGAATATCCCGCTGTTTCTAATCTTCCCGTTACTCACACAGTTTAATGCCACGCCGCCTGCCATCACAAGATTATCAATATCCTTTCCAAATCTGTCCTTCGCATGGCGCACCAGTTTCAATATTATCTCTTCTACCACTTTCTGTGCAGAAGCTGCAATATCCATCTCCCTTTTCGTAATTTCCGCTTCCGGCTCTCTCCTGGGGCCGCCAAATAATCCGGCAAACTTATCATTCGTCATGGCTCTGCCATACTGATAGTCAAAATACTCCATATTCAAAGCAAAGGAGCCGTCTTCCTTAAGATCAACCAGCTTTTCCTTAATAAGCCCTTCATACACTGGCTCCCCATAAGGAGCCAGTCCCATAAACTTATAATCCCCCGAGTTGACCTTAAACCCACAGAAATATGTAAAGGCGCTATATAACAACCCCAGCGAATGGGGAAAGCGCAGTTCCTCCTGTATCGTAATATCCCTGCCCTCTCCGACACTTATCGTGGTCGTTGCCAATTCACCGACTCCGTCAAGGGTAAGAATAACCGCCCGCGCATAAGGCGACGGGTAAAATGCGGATGCCGCGTGAGAAACATGATGTTCGCAGATATAAAATTTCCGCTTCCTGTTCTCTCCTAATATGCTGTCAATCACCTTGTGAATCCATATCTTGTCACCAAACAGCGACTCGTAACCTCTATTGATCACATCCCAAGAATCCTCCCCCGCTGCCAGAACATTTTTCATGTACCTGTCCAGCGTAAGAAGTGGATTATCATAGAACACCACGAGATCAACATCCTCTTTTGCAATGTTCCCCTCTCTGATACAATATTCTATCGCATTAACCGGAACAGACAAATCATGTTTGACTCTTGTAAAACGTTCTTCCTGTGCTGCAGCAATGACTTGCCCGCCTGCCACCAGACACGCTGCAGAATCATGGTATAACGCTGAGATTCCCAATATATTCACTGATATGTCCTCCTCTGCTATAATTTCGTAACAGTTCAGTCTTTGGCCTTCCTGTTACAAAATCGGGTGTCCTTTCCGGTCTCCTGCTCCACACTGCATTTTTCCCTTTACAGCGCACCGCTATACCGCCAGGCATTTACAATATTATCGTATCTCGTGATCACCTGCATGTTCAACTCCACAGGGTAATAATGATATCCCTCTAATGCCGCCTCAATCTGCCTCCTGTTGGACTCATTTACACCAAATAGAATCCCAAAGCGTTCCCCCGCATCAATCTCATCCAGTTGTCGGACCGCAATACCATTCAGTTCTGCCGGATTGCCCGCCTTATCACTGACAATCACTGCTGTTATCTCATTAGCCAGATGCAAGTCAGAAAGGATATCCAGTAAATATTTGGCCAGTTCACCTGCACCGTAGAGATACACAGGCAAGCCTTTCACTTTATCAAAATCAGCTTTTATAATACTGCTGTAATATCTCTTTTTGTGTGCAGCATATTCTTCCCGGCTCATCAGGTTCCGGAACCATTTTTCATAATGACCGGGCTTCTCAATCTTCATCCTTTCCAGTAATGCGTCGGCGCACCGATCATTTCCGCCATTTATATTAAAACCAAACAAGCCGCTTTCTTTTGCACGTTCCACTTGTATATCTCTTTGTGACGGCGGCACATAAACCACTGGCATATGATCCAGAACTTCATTGTATTTTAACCACAAATCATCCTGATTCCCGGCGGTTGCCAGCAGTTCTTCTTTGTTGAACCAGTTATCACTCCCCGCCCCGGGTGGATAACATATGCCGCCTACACCGATCGCACATAGATCCATTCTGGGAATACCTGCATATTCCTCCAGATTCCCGTCCCATTTCCTGTAACTTTCCAGCCCTTGCCCACATTTGAGGACCATACGGACTCTGCGCGCTGATATGGCATGCGGATAACGGCGTTGTTCCCTTACAAAGTCACCGATCATGGTTTCCGCATACACCGTATCATCATCCACTGTAATGACTGTATCCTCCCTATATTTCTGCAAAGCATAAAAATACTTCTTATGGGATCTTAAATTCTCTTCTACCCACTCGATTCTAAATCCTTTCCTTCCGATCAAAACTCTCAGATGATCCGGAAGATCATCTTCTGCCCCGGGAAATTCTTCCAGGCTCAAATATAAAATAATTGCATCCGCCTGCACTGTCTGTTGATAGAGACTCTCCACTACCCTATGCACACTGTCTATTCTTGGCGGATATGATGTAAAGGAAACGATTAATCCCATAAAGTCACACTGCTTTCTCCCAACAAATCCCAGACATTCACTAACGTCACATTCTTATCCTCTATCGCACGTACCGCTTCCTGATAGATCCGTTCTGATGTAAAGAGCATATAATCTGCTTTCTGATAGAAGCACGCCGGGTTTGCTATCTCGTATCCGTATAGCAATGTTCCCTGTTTGCTCTCATCACAATCTACGACCCCGGTTATTTTCATAGAGTACTTCTCCAAATAGCCCAGCAGAGTTTTCCCGTTTACGCCCGCTCCCCATAGGACAATCCGCTTATCCTTTACTTTTGTATCCTGAATAAATCTGCATACTGCATCTCCGCTGCTGTTTAAACAATGCTGGAAATAAGAATCAGGCGACTGGAACCAGCCTCTCTCATAAGGATACTTCTGAAATCCTTCCAGTAAACATCTGACATATCTGTCAGCCTTTGCATAATATTCTCCCCCGCAGGCAATCAGTTCCCCGATTCCTTCATCATGCAGAAACCGGTAGAAGCCTTTCTTCCGCTCCTCATCCTGTTCTACACTGAATAAATAGAATAATTTTGACTGCACTGTATGATATATATATTCAGACAATTCTTCCGGCATATTCCGGTTTTGCAATTCCAGCACTAATTTCTTTAATGCCAGATAGGCGCACATGGGGTTTCTGTTAATCGATATCCTTGATGCCTCTGCATGTTCCCTTGCATAGACCAGTACGCTGCCATCATTTAACCAGATGATCCTCCTCGCGCAAAACATCGCCATCTTAGCAAAATAAACATCATTTGATGAAGGCAGATCCTGAAAGTTAAGCTTGTTGTCCATAATCAGACTCCTGGAGTACATCTTATCCCATGGCACATCTGACCAGTTTGGAAATTCTTCCGGCCTAAAATCATTGAAAGAAAACGGCGTTTCACAATATTTATGCTTAAATTCCTCTGAACGCTGTATATGCCTCTTCTTGTGTATTTCCTCACATGACACATGATACAAGGCTTCAAACAGGACAAGATCCGCTTTATGCCTTTCCATAGCCGCACTTGCCTTTTCTAACAACTGTTCATCAAAGACATCATCTCCATCCAGGAATATAACATATTTTCCTTTTGCCGCTTCTATCCCTTTATTTCGGGACGGACCTGCACCCAGGTGCTTTTCATTTGTTATAATTCTAATTCGGGCATCATTTTCTCGATACCTTTCCAGAATCCTTCCTGTTTCATCTACGGAATCGTCATTGATGCAAATGATCTCCAAATCTCTGCAGGTCTGCCTTAATACGCCTTCTAATGCCTCCGGCAGGTATTTCTCCGCATTAAACAACGGCATTATCACCGAAACAATCATAAACTGCCCTTCCCTCAATTTTCAATATGGTTCTCCCAGCGTCTGGAAAATGCATTCTTTTCCTCTTCTGTATAAAAATAATCCATATATGCATTATCCTTATAGTAGTGTTCATAAAAGCTGCGTGGAATCTTTACATGCTCCAGATAATTCTGGTATGCATACTTATATTTTTTATCGCTTCCAATATTGTTCCTTACGATCTTAAAATCTTCTTCTCCCAGAAACGCCCCAATAACCGGCTCTAACTCATCTATTTTTTCCATCTTCAGCAATAATACCGAAATCCCGTCCTGATTGATAATGGAATACCCTTTCTCCTTGTCAAAGGGGTGCTCATATACATTAATATCCAGTATCCTCTCAAATTCCGATAAATACCACTCAAATTCATCTTCTTCATTCGGAATCCTGTAAAACTTTTCTTCCCATTCTTTCCACGACTGACAGCCTCTTAATGCCCTTACGGAATCAACTCCAAAATTTTGCCACAAAAGGGAAACCTGACGGGCAATCGGCTCTCTGACAAGAGAGATTACTTTGCCGGATGTTTTCTGTATCATCTTCTTAATAAAAACATCGCCAAATTCAAACCGCTCGTATTTCAAAAGATTGAAAGAATGCACATGGACCGCATATATTCCAATAGCTTTGGCACTTTTAACAATCGTCTGTGAGCCGACCTTTTTATCCTGATAAACCCATACGACCTTGTCCATTACCGACGCAAAGAGCATTTCCCCCAATAGCTTCTGACGATATCCGGTCAATTCCGTGTCATCGTTACACACTTCCATGTTTTCCTGTCCGTTCATTCCAGCATGTCTTGCATACTCACCATCAGGAAGCGCAAGCATAGTTCCGGACTGCTTCATGGCATACAGGGCAGCCTGCACTGCATACCATGTAAAAACATCCGTCTCTTTGAGATTCATCTCCTCTATCTGCCGCAGGATACTCTCCTGTACCGCCAAGGTATTTGTTGACATGGCAATGGCATATTCTACACCGCTCTTCTGATACTCAGAAAGCTTCCCGATCGGGCACACAGGAATCCCTGCCACCAGCTTCCCTGCTTTCGCCTCATCCGCATCCACTATTTCCACGTCTTCCACATACATTTTCAGGGAACGCACCATTCTTTCCCCCCTAATGCCGGCTCCCCAGATCACCAGTTTCCTTTCAGACAATACCCCTGCATTATTGAATATCTTGAAATCTGCTATCATATTCACTGCTCCTCCTTAAAACCATAACTCCGACAAACTGCTGCCTATAAACTCCTCTAACTCGCGCACACTGCTATCGTAGTATGCTTCCAGCTTTTTGCGCTGATCCTGTGACATCTGTGGATGATATATTTTTTCTCTCTCCTCATACTCTGATCTGCTCCGCAAAATACTGTCAGATTCCGGCTCTTTGGTCTGAGGATTATACTTCGAATAAAAACGCAATTGATTAAGCTGCTTTCCTTTCTCCCACCCCTCCTTATCCGCAGGTACAAAGTCCCCCTTGTTCCAGAAAGGAAATTCTGCAGACCGGAACTTGCATTTGCTCCCTGCAAACCGTAAAACATCGTCCACAACCTTACCTGCATCATGAACCAGTTCCTCAAACAGGACTACCTTGATCTGTTCCCGCGGATAATAATTTCCAAATTCCTTAATCCAATGAATATACTTAAAATTTTCCAGTTCTACAGAAGTATCAATAAATTCGTCAAACATCTCCATTGAAAAACACTGGTATTTCTGGTACGCATTATTACAGTACTCATCGCCGTTTCGTACCATCATCTTAAACTCGGAGAATGCCGCCTCCACCGGATTTCTCACTGAGAACATTAGCTTTAACTGTGGTCCGAATATTTCATACACGGATTCTGCTCCCTGCCACCCCGTATAACGCATGAAAATCCCCGGTTCTATCGCCCCTGTAAGCTGGTTGCCCCTGATACCGCTATAATATTTTTCTGCCAGCACATTTTCAGCATTCTCTGTCTTTCCATACCATGTATTGAATAGGGTTTCCTTTCCTTTCGGCAGGAAAATATCATCAACTGTCTTCAAAGCGCCATACAGAGAAGTGGTCGCACATTTCGGAAATCCTGCCAGCAAAAAATCCAGCCCGTGATACGGCACTTCCAGCTTCTGTACAAGTGTCTGATATAAGTTCTCTGTAAGACAGCATAATCTCCTGCCATAACCTTCTACGACCTTCACAATGTCTCCCTGCTGCCGGTCGGATACTGCCACGATGATAAAGCACTCCCTGTCTGCCAGAAAATCGGGCGCCGCCGTCACAGCTATACCATGATAGTCATAATCTGTCTTCTTTCTTTCCGTTACCAGAAAAGATATAATCTTCTCCTGCTGCTCCCTTCTCACCTCCAGAATATAATCCGCAAGCCGCTTTCCAAAGTCTCCTGCACCATAAATAGCAAGTTCTTTCTCCCTGTCAAGGACCAAATCCAGTTCCTCTGTTGTGTGAAGGTATTTTTTCTGTTCCATCTGATTATTCTCCTGTCACTTTATCTGTTTCTTACTCTTCTTCGCACCAGTCTAACAAATTCTTCAACGTTATCACCCGATAATCGCATTTGTTCTTTATCAAGTCACACAAAGCACAAACATCACCCAGCACTGTCACAATGACGGCATCCACTTTCGGTAATGCTTCATCCAGCCTGATGATCCTCAGTATCCCTTCTCTGTCTTCCAATGCCTGATCCATCACATAGGCTATCTCTACAGAACTGTCTTCCAGTTCCTGATAAAGACTCCTTCCCAGATATCCCATGCCATAAATCGCAACCGAGTGAATATCTCTTTTCAGCAGGACTGTCACCAGAGACTTTTTTTCCAGCATGACAGCAAACCATTGACGTATCATTTCCGCCTGCATTTGGTTCTTCTCATTATTCTGACATGCTAGAGAATCTATGGCTGTACCTTTGTCCATATCTTTTACATTGATGCAGCGCTCCTGTAACTCGTCTGACAGTTCCTTGTTTCGGGTTGCAGCAGACCGCCCCTGATCCTGCAGCACATCCGCATATAACGCCTTTATTTTCTTCACATATTTTTCTGCATCAAAATTCGATATGGCGTAATCCTGCGCCGCTCTTTGCATAGACCGATTATTGTCCGCATGTTCTATCGCATACCGCATGACCCTTGCCAGATCCTGATAATTTCCCTGCCGGTACAAATATCCCCTGGAACCATCCTGCCCGATTATTTCCGCCGTTCCGCCTGTGTCGGCGCCTATCACCACACAGCCTGCCAGCATCGCCTCAACCGTCACCCGTCCCAGCGCTTCCATTTTAGAACCGGTAATGGAATACCTGCATCGCCGCCTCAACTTGCGCAAGTCCTTTCTGTAAGCGAGAATCCGTATATTCTGTTCCAGTCCGTATTGCTTGATGCACCTGTGTAAAAACCACCGGTAATAATCGCTCTCGACCGGTCCCACTATATATAAATAAGTCTCGATCCCCTGTCTTGCAAGTTCCCGGACTGCCTTAATCGCATCCATCTGGCCCTTGGCGGGTGTGATATGCCCCGCCATCAGGAAACTGTCTGCCTCTTTTTCGAATGATTCCGTCTCGATAAACCGTTCTATATGCAGCCCGTCATAGATACACGTGCAATCTACTCCATATTTGTCTTTATATATTTTACTTACGCAATGAGAAATACTAACGATTTTGTCAGCACAGCCGAACAGCTTCCTTTTTAAAGCATTATCTACAAATTCGCAGCCATAATGTTCTTCTACCAGTTCCCGGATATGCCATATATGCGGAAGCCCTGTCATCAGCGCCAGGAATGCCCCCACATTGCACACGCTCGAATTGGTATGAATGATCTGGATTCCCCGTTGTCCGACGATCTCCTGCAGCTCCAGTGCCGCCCGGTAATTGCTCTGAAAAATGAATTCATCTTCTCTGCGGGAATGCTCACCGATCTTCCGGTGATCCGTCTCAAACGGCACGATATAATATGTAATATGAGACTTCCCCAGCCATTCTTCGATTCTGCCGGCAGCTGGTATGATCACCGTAGGATCGATTTCCCCGTTACTTACAGCCAGCATGTCCAGCAGCGACTGTGCTGCTCCTCCCGGCTCCGATTCATTGACTATATACATTACCCTTATCAAACCATAACCCCCGCAATCAGCTTTCTCAGCTCGCTGTATAAAACGTAATGGACATTTTTTCTAAATCCGTTCTGGTATAGCTGCTTCTCTATTTCCTGCTCATAGCTGGTGGACGTAATAATTACCATGCTCTGCCCCGCTTTCATATCTCCCGGATTTCCTATTTCGATTCCGTCTATTAATCTGCCCCACTTCTTCCGGTCATTGTCCCACAATCTGGTTACAGTAATCCCCATGTTATTCAATATTGCTCTTACTTCTTCAAACATCGTGCCGCACCCGAACACCTCGTACTCACTTCTGTCAAAGAACCCTTTCGCCCGCATTAACGCACTGGCATCCTCACCCGCCATTATTCTCTTCATTACCCGTTCGACTCTGTTTCCTTCTATGCTTTCCGCATAGTTATTCTCTATAAACAAGCGCCATTTTTCTTTTTCATCTATACTCAGTTCCTGATTTCTATCCAGTCCGGAAAGTGCCACCTGCCTACGCTCCTCTATCTGTTTTTCTTCCAGATCTTCCCTCGTAGAAACACCTCCATACTGAAAATTTGTCAATACCCTGTCGATTATTCCTATCTTCACATGCTGGTCATACACCCTTAACAGCCAGTCATAATCTGCAGTAATCTGATACTGTGTATCAAATTTCCCGTATCTGGCAAAAAGATCCTTTCTTGCAAACATAGTCTGGTGGGGATATCCCATTTCAAACCGCATAGCCTGCCGGCCTTTTTGTTCATTGACATGATATCTGGTGACCGATTCTCCTTTGTGGCAATACATATCTCCGCATAAAATCTGTAATTCCGGTTCCCGAAATCTCCTTGCGATTTCGCCTAAAATATTTTCTTCGTACCAGTCATCGCTATTTAAAAAGGCAATAACCTCTCCGGTCGCATGTTCGATTCCCTTATTCATGGCATCATAGATACCTCGGTCTTCCTCACTGACCCAATAGGCAATGTTCTGCTCATACCTTTGGATCACATCCACGGTTCCGTCCGTAGAACCTCCGTCAATCACGATATATTCCACATTGTCATAATCCTGTCCTACTACACTTTGTATGGCTCTTTCAATGGTTTCCACACTGTTATAACACACTGTGACAATTGATATCCGCATCCCGCCCTCTCCTGTTTCTCTTGAACATCTCATTGAAAACCGAATCCGTATTTTTCCCGCAAGTGCTTTTTACTTGCTTCCATTCTTTCCTCATCAAACCGCACTGCTTCGTACTCCCTGCCCAGTCTGCTGTCAATCCGCTTATGGTCATGCACCAGACACCTCATGCCAATATTTCCAATCTTATATCCCTGCATATTGACGCGATACATCAAATCAATATCCTCATTTACATAAAGCTGCTCATCATATCCGCCGAAGGCAAAGAAAAGCTTTTTGTCCATCAGTACTGCACAACCTGCGGCATATGTGCAGAGCATGGGCGGCCACTGTCTTCTGTCCTCCGCAAATGACAGGTCTACCAGACAGGCCAGTTCCCATTCTCCGCTGTCTGTCCGTTGAAACTCCAGATTGCTGCCATAATTGGCAACTCTCCCTTCTCCTGTGTCATAATAGGGCAGCCCCAACATCCTGCAGCCGAGCGCGCCTACGTCCTCGTTGATTTTTTGTATTGGATCATCCGTGAAATAAATATCATTGTCAAGCTGTAGAATCCAGTCTGTCTGACATTCCCGATTCAGCTTATTCTTACCAACGGGAATCGAATAGTGTTCGTCGAATTGTATTACCTTGCATCTCAATTCTGTCCTTTTCAGCCTGTTCTCCAGACGATCAAGTTCCTCTCTATCAGAGCCGTTGTCGCCAAACAGAATCTCCCCGCAAAATGCAGGCATATATTTCTCTATAGAATCAAGCAGCCTGATCGTCAGTTCCACCCTGTTGTGCATCAGAACAGAAATGGTCATATTTTCTCCCTGTTTACCAATTCCTCCGTAAGTATCCCTGAAAAGATTCGTATAAGCTGTCTGATATTTTTTCCTGTCCATTATCGTATAGAGCGCATCCAGCACTTCCAGATCACACAACTCTTCCCTGCTCTCTATTTGCTCACAAATTTCCTGATAATAAGTGGAAATTACCAGCACCATAAATTCATAATCCTGCCGCATGGAGATCAGTTCTTCCAGATTTTTTACATAGAAAACCTTATCTGCCAGTTCTACCCGCATGCCGTGCTTGCGCTCATCATTGTCCACCAGTGCAATAATTCTCTCATGCAGACCTTTTTCCAGAAAAAAAGGCTTATACCGCTCAAAATATTTGCCCAGTCCAAGACACACTATATACTTGTCCTGCAATAATGTTAAAAAACGCCTGTACTCAACTTCCTGATAGCGCATGTTCCATTTTCTCCTGTCTGCTGACTGATCAATGAACCCCCGGCTTTGATTCATCCAGTCCACTCCACTGAGTCTTCAAAATTCCTGCGAATAAATTTCTTTCATGTTTTTCCCGCCAGAGATAATGATCAGGCACCCCGAATCCCATCTTAATACCATATAAAACTTCATCCGGCACAATCCCTCTATAAGCGTCTTTCAGACAGCCTTTCAGTTCATTCCCGGACAGACACTCTTCCTGCGAAAGGGAAAAAGCAAATTCCACTATTCTTCTCGCCAGAAAGGGCACTCTTGCCTCCAAGGAAACAGCCATACTTACCCTGTCTACTTTGGTTAAAATATCCTCCGGAAGATATGTCATCAGATCCAGATATCTCATTCTGGTTATAACCGGCAGTTCTTCCTCATAATACTGTTCATAATGCCAGTACGGATTATACCCGGCGGGAATCCCCCATCTTATTCTGAAATCCTCAACAGTGGATGCTGCATATGCATATTGCATACATATGTCTTCACTATTAAGTTTTCCTCCCCTGACATCCACAGTCCTGTACCGGTCGTATCCACCAAACAGTTCATCTCCCCCATCTCCGGTTAATACAACCGTACACTTTGTTCTTGCAAGTTTGGAAACTAAATACGTGGGGTATGCAGATGTATCTCCAAAAGGTTCATCATACCATTCCGGCAGTCTGTTCCTAATCTCCCCGATATCTTTGTTATGAAGACTCTGCTGTACCAGAGCTATCTGTTTCTTGCGGCAGAATGCCGCCGCACGTTTGGATTCATCATACTGTGCCTCTTTAAACCCGATAGAAAAGGCATTTACCTCCGGCTTTAATCTGCTTGTCTCATAGGTAATAATGCTGGAATCTACGCCTCCGCTTAAAAATGTCCCCACCGGCACATCCGCAATTAACTGTTCCTGTACTGTCTGTCTGATCAATGCCCTTAGTTCTTCTGTGATATCTTCTTTTTTGCGTCTTCTGCCTGCGGAGGCATTCACTTTGATTGTCCAGTATTTGTCTTCCCCTGTTATCCGATTTTCTTGTACATCAAATACAAGCTTCGTGGCCGGCCTTAATTTATATACTTTCTCATACATACTTTTAGGTTCCGGCACATACTGATAAAATAAGTAGTCGTAAACCGCCAGTCTGTCAATCGTCCATGGAACGTCATCCATCAGCTTCCGCAAAGCCTTCAACTCCGACGCAAACGCAAATCCCGTCCCGTCATAATAATAATATAACGGTTTCACGCCGATCCGGTCCCGATACAAATACACCTTTTGTATCCGCTCATCGTAGATCGCCATGGCAAATATCCCGTCTATCCTGTCAACAAATTCCTCCCCGTATTCCAGATAGGCATTAAGAATAACTTCTGTATCGGAAGAAGTGCGGAACAGATATTTTTTCGCCAATTCTTCCTTAAGCGATTTATAACCATAGATCTCGCCATTATAGACAATATGTACCTTATGATCAGGGCTGTTCATGGGCTGCATGGCATTTTCTGACAGATCCTGAATCGCAAGTCTGCAAAACGCAAAGCTCATCCCTGCATAATGCTCTGCCCGTTTCCCGTCCGGTCCTCTATGCCGAATACAGTCTATTGCTTCCGCATAATTCCAATCAGGATTATTTCCCCCAAGAATTCCACACATAATCGCTTCTCCGCTATCCCTCATACAATATTTCTTCTAAAGAAATAATCGGACAATCTATCCGATTCTTTAGCATTTCTTCTATTTTTTCAAAATCATAAACTGCCGTCACAATAACAGCGTCTACTGCTGGAAAAGATTCATCCGCCTTTTTCACCGGTATTTCGTCATACACCCCTGACACAATTCTGTCTATGGCGTACAATATAGTAACCCCACTGTCTTTCAATTCCCAGACAACATGCTTGCCAATCTTCCCTAATCCGTATAAAGCTATCGTTGAAATGCCGCGTTCCTGCAATATCCGTGGAATGGTCTTACCTTCTTCGTGCAGCGTCAGCCAGCGTTCCATGAGGTTGTACCACATCTGATACTTATCTACTTTCACCCAAAACCTCCCAAATGTTTTCTCATAATTTCCCCGGTTCTTACCATTCACTGATTACCTTTTGATAAAAATCATAATACTTCCGGTATATGACCTCCGGCGCAAGGCGCCTGACCTGCCTGGAGGCCTCCGACTCTATTTGTCTCTTTGCTGCCTCACTCAGGGACAGAACCTCATCCACCGCCTCCAAATATGATTCCGGATTATCCCGCCTGCATAGAAATCCGCTTTTCCTGTCATCAATCAACTGTTCAAAGCTTGCTCCGTCTGTACCGATTACAATCTTTCCCATAGCCATCGCTTCAATACATGCATTGGAAAGATTATCTATTCTATAAGGTAACAGACAGATCTCTGCATTTTCTATTAAAGGGTAAAGCTGTTCCCTTACCAGACATCCTGCATAAATCACACGATCTGCATATCGCTCTGCAGCTTCCTTAATCAGTTCATGTGCCATGACCTGTTGTCCGTTATCATCCAGAAGCCCTTCATCAGCTCCGGCAAGCAGCATATATATATCCGGATGTTTTTCCAGTATTCTTTTTATTACTCCAGCTACAATATGGCTTCCCTTGAAATAAGACATCCTTCCATAATGGATAATGTACTTCTTCCCCTTTACCAGGGAACAATACACACTGTCATCCCAGTGGTCCCGATCCAGAACAAAGGGACTTTCAATAACCACCGGATCAATCCCCATTTTTTCTTTTCCCATCTCCGCCAGCAGGTTGCTTGGTGAGATGACATATCTTGCTCTTTGTAATAAATAAATATCCAGTTGATCCTTAAGTGTAAAGGTAGATTCATCATAATATTCTTCTCTGTTTTCTGGTAAACTGGCATTGAGGGCTACCCGCATATAGCTTGATATTCTTACTACATAGGGTATAGAGTCATCAAGCCCCAGAGCAAACTGCTCCAGATTACAAGTATGAATGATATCTATCCTTTCTCCCGCATGTATCTGCTGAATCAAATCCTTAACCAGTTCCCCTTTATACAGACTGACAAGGACTTTTCTGATTGTGTCTTCCTCTTCGCCTGTAAGGGCTGCAATATGCTTCGCCATATGGGCAAACTTATCCCACATTGCTTTCTCCACATAGATATGCTTAAGCGCAATCCCTTCATCAAAAACGATTTCCTGCTGCTTCGTGGTGACCAGCAAAATCGTCACTCTATGCCCGTTTCTCTTAAATATCCTTGCCAGATTAGCGCTAAAACTTGCCAGCCCTCCGGAAGAGTTACCGGACGTCGCCAACTCATCCGTCAAAATAGCCAAATGCATTGCCTCTTCTTCTCCATTTTCTTTTCGTCGATTATCCTATTGCTTCATGAAGTAATAATCATACCATTGCTGGAATACAAAAAATGGCCAGATTATTTTAGAATAATTCTTTCCGCTAAAGCTACCCTGATCTCCTGTCTGCAGATACCCCTTCACAAACATTATTGTTTCATCAGGCTTGAATATTCCCTGCCTGATCAGAAAATCTCTATTTGTCATATCTATGAGTTTTTCTTTCAGCGGTCCTCTCAGCCATTTATCCAAAGGTACACAGAATCCTGCTTTAGGCCGGTCCAGCAGTTCTCTTGGAATATATTCGTAGCAGAGATCCCTTAATATTCTTTTGCCGATCAGTCCTTCCATTTTATATTCACGTGGCAGTCTGAATGCATATTCCATTACGTTCTTATCCAGAAAAGGACTTCTTCGTTCAAGCGCAAACCGCATAGTCCCCCTGTCCTCCTTGTGCAGTTCACAGTTTGGCGTATATGTATCCAAATCTAACAGGCTTCTTATTACGCCGTAATTTTTTTCATCATATTTTGACTCCCATTCAAAATAGTAATTTAACGGTTTATCAATTAAAATTTTATCAATATTTCTTGTATATCCCTCTACTCCTGTCTGCGTTTTTACCTCATAATTCGTATCTTCTGATACGATTTTATAGATTAACGGCAGTTGATCCCAGAATTTACCATTCCGGATGACTGGTATTTCTCTTAGCAAATGTAATATTTTTCCTGTCTTTTGCTTCCTTTGTGCCTCCTGGAGTATTGAATAAATCGACAGCCCGCCTACAAACAGCTCATCTCCTCCGGTCCCGGTAAGCACCGCCGGCAGGTCTTTGCGAACCCGTGAAGACATTAATAAGGTAGGAATCACTGCCTCATCTGCTACCGGTTCAGCAAAATACGAAGGAAAGTCTTCGATCATACCTAACATTTCCGGTTCCTCAAAATACATTTCTGTATGGTTTGTTCCCAGATGGTTCGCTACGCCTTTTGCATAGCGTGCTTCATTATACTCTTCTTCGTAAAACCCGACACTGTATGTACGCACCGGTTTAGAGGATCTTTCCTGCGCAATAGCAGCTATTAAAGAAGAGTCATATCCGCCACTGAAAAAACATCCTACAGGAGTGTCACCCTGCATTCTAAGCATGACGGCATCCTCTATCCTCTTTTTCAGTTCAAATTTTGCCTGTTCGTAATCTTCAATTCTATTCTGGGAACATGCATTATACGTTTGCGCAATACTCCAATACTCGATTTCTTCGATTTCGCCATTCTGTATTTTTAAAATATGACCCTTTTCTACCTTGTGGACATTTGTGTATATTGTGTCAGTACCATTTATATATGCATGATGTAAATAGCTTCCAATGATTGCCGTGTTTACTTCCTTATCAAAATCAGGGCACATCATCAAAGCTTTTATTTCAGATGCGAATACTATATCTTTATCTTTACTGACATAATAATGTAACGGCTTTGCCCCCATTATATCCCTTATTAAATACAGGGCATTTTCATATCTGTCTAATAAAGCGATAGCAAAATTACCGTTTAATTTCGTGGCAAAATCAAGTCCCCATTTTAAGTAGGCTGCCACAATAACTTCTGCATCACAATCCGTTTTGAATGCATAACCGCTTATTTCATCCCGGATATTTGGGGAATTGTAAATTTCACCATCAAATACTACGCTTACTCTATTGTCCTCCGATTGCGTTGGCTGAAAATATTTATCAGATTTATTGCCGGTATATAACCACCTTGAAGCCAATCCGGCATTATATGAATGTTCAAGCTGATATACAGCCTCCCCATGACCGTCTGGTCCCCTGTGCGCAAGACTGTTTCCCATTTCCAGCAATAAATCCTGTTTCATATTTTTTCTTCCAATAAACCCGTATATGCCTCCCATGTTCGATGCTCCTTCATGTATATTCCTTATATGCTTTCAAATATCTTACTGTACTTTCAGGACAAGATTCCTCTATAATCCCCCATTCCTTATCTTGTAAAGCTTTTCGCACAAAAGTTGCGCTAATTATCCGCTCTTTGTTTCCCCTATATGTAATTCTTGGAATTTCAATTACTTCCACCCCATAATTCGGCAACATCTTTTTCATAGTTTCGTTATACTTCCGTGTTACCTTGTCGAATGGCTCATCTCCCACAAAACGATGTGTAATACCTAATCCGGGAACCACTACTTCTCCAAAAATATAAATATCATAATCCATACTTTCCACTATCTGAACTTGTTCTTTTTCAAAATATTGCACAAATGTATCTTTTGATAAAATATATCTGCCAGAAGGCACAACCTGAATCCCTGCCAGATCTTTCACTCCCTCCTTCACCATCTTTAATCTATCTTCAAATTTAAAAAAAGATTTATCCTCCTCCACAACGAACACATACAATTTGTCCACTTGACCCAATGCCTGTTCTATCAAGTACCTGTGTCCCAGAGTAAAGGGATTACAATTCATCACTATAGCGCCAACAAGAACACCTGCTTCATTATAGATTATCTCATCCTCATGGTTCATAAAATAATGATAAGCCTTATAGGGTAAGTTTTGACTATCTTCTATTTCATATACTGATGTCATTTTATTCCAGTGAATAAAGGTAAGTTTACCGTTATTCACTTCATTCATCATTGTAGCAGTTCCCTTCTGTCTCCATTACGCCCATTCGCTCATCTCTTTCTTACTGATCTCGAACGGCAGCCCGTGTATTCTTCCCTTCACATCACAGTATCTGCAGAAGCGTGCCGGCTTTGCCAGTTTCTCCAGCATCTCCTGTCCGTCTTTCACGCTGTAAAGATCTACATAATCGTCTTCCGTAATCTCCAGATTCTGATGGAAATATTTATTGAAATGCTCCGCGCACTTGATATAAGAGCATGTGTATATCCTGCCGTCCTTTACCAGATGACACTGATTTGCCTGACTGCAGTGCGTAAATGACTCGTACGGGTCCTGCCCGCCTTCCAGATCGAGCGTAAGCTTGTCAAAAAGACAGGAAACATCACTCTCCCTGCAATAATCACCTGTAATTCCTTCCTGTTCTATCTTTCGTATAATTTTTTCATAATCTGTCTTAATCGGATATCTTGTAATATTGATTTCGATGTCCTCGTCCCTGCACGCCTTCCAGAAATCGTCTTTCATACTGTTGATCAACAGACCGTTAGACAATATAATAATTCTGGATTTCGGAAAATATGTTCTGGTTATTTTCATGCATTCTATAATTTCTTTATAGAGAAGCGGCTCTCCGCCAATCAGGTAGATCTTATCGGACTTTCCGTCAAGTAAATACGAGAGTCTTTCCATATCCTTTTCATGTTGTGAAAGATTCAGAAATTCCGGCTCGGCAACAGGTGAAAAGTGCGCACAATATTTACAATTCAAGTTACAGTGCTCCGCCAGCGAGACCTCAAATCTAAGATATGTCTGCGGGCTCAGCTTACGCTCTGCCATATTTTCATCCATCAGACTCTGTAGATGCTCCCTGATCTCATCAAAACAAATCCTGTTTTCACAAATACCCAGCCCGAGCAGCTGTTTTCTCATCTTGGAGGCATACTCGAGGCTTGTAGGTATGAACAAAGCATTCTGATTCTCTGCACATGCTTTCTCAAAGCTGCAAATCTCAATACCGTTTTCTATTCCATGTTTTGCTTTATTATTATCGCAAAATACAAATTTTCTTTTCTTTCCGTCATCCTGAATTTCTTTTTGAAGATACCTTCCTATTGGCCCGTAGCCGCATATTACTATCACATCCTCACAATTTACTATTTTTTTCAAATCAGCCTGCGTATTCATATCTCTCACGATCTCCTTTCATGTCTCTTACTATGATCTGCTATATATCTTTGGATAGATGTCTATTGTGTGTCCCAGTTCTCTAAACTCCGTGGTTCTTCTCAGCGTTTTGCCCAGACTCCCTACTGCCCCCGGATGAAAGCCATTTTTCCATAAGGCATAGAAAAAGGAAAGTTCGTCCCTTCGACACTCGTTCTCTATCTCTTTCCACCATGTATCCATAATCTTGATACAGTCCGGATTATTATGCTCCCTGACAATAACGGCATTATGCGAAGAACCATAATTTCTCGGGAACCCTTCCCTCGCATATTTCTCCATTTGTTTGATGACCACACTTCGGTCATCTCCGCTTGTTGTCTCAGTGATAAGCCGAAACGCCGCTTCCCCGTAGGTATCAACATCCCCGGTCAGCGCTTTGCCATATAATGCAATTCCGACACTGCCTGTCTTTCTCACCAGTCCGGCAATGCTTTCCCTGATTTCCAGTCCTCCGTCTAAATATATGGAGTACTTATAACGATTGAAAAAAAGTTGCGGATGCAGTTTGCAGAACCGATTCACTCTGGTGTGATCCAGCTCCCTGCCCTGAAAATACGGCGCTATATCGATCCACTGCCAGATCCCCGGCTCTTCCGGACGGTCAAAGCTGAGATAGTAGTAATCACATTGCTGGTCTATCACCTCAGGCTGCTTCAAATTGTCATAATTTCCGACAATGCAGGTATAGACAGCTATTCTCTCATCCACACCCACTTTCCTGTCGTATTCCCCCATCTCCCCGTCTTCATATACCGGAAGTCCGGTATCTATTCCCACATACCGTTTCACGACTTCATCTATATTCATCCAGTGTGGATCAAGTCCGATCACGTCAAGTCCCCTGTTTTGCAGCTCCACAGTCAACTCGTTCATATACAGCGCAGACGTGGATACAAGGCACAGGACATCTTTACCGTGTGCCAACAGTTCAGACGGCGATATGCATACGATCCCATCGATCATGACTTTGCCCCACAATTCCGCATTATTGTCCGAAAAGAAGTCTACCCGGCAACCGATATCACCCAGGAACCGATACCAGTAACTTGCTGCATATCCGGCTCCAAACATACAGACATATTTATATTTTCCTTTTTTATCTAACAATTCTTTATAAGTTTCTATACGATCATTCATTTCTTTCACCAATCCCCCTACACTATTTCCTGACCACAGCCGTCACGATCACCGGATACTGCCCGTCCTGCAATGCAAAATCTTCCTCTTTCAAGTCCTCCGCACATAGACCATACAAATACGCGGCCGCTGTTTTCACATTTCCCCATGACTGCACCGTGATATTGTGATCCGCAAAGACTTCTGCAAATAATTTCCGCATGGACTGATCTGTAAAACGCCAGTATTCTCCCCAGTTATAATAATCATACAAAGAGAGCTGTCCCAGACAATTCGCCGTCACAAGCGCCACCCCGCCTGGCTTAAGGCTTCTGTAGATATTGCGCACCGCACTGTGGACATCATAGATAAACTGAATCGTCTGTGTACAGATAAAGCAGTCAACACTGTTCTCCCGGATTCCTTCACCATTCTCCAGGTTTCCCTTGATAACGCCTTTGCCCCAGCCGTTCAAATGGAGTACCAGACTCTGTTCCACATCACTTCCAAACATTTCCGTATAACCGGAATCCGCAATTTCCATCACGCATCCTTTGATCTTGTCGCTTTGACTTTCAAGAAACCGCTCTATGTAGACCCGGTCAACCGGCTTTCCTCTCTCCAATCCAAATCTCTTACTTACCGGCATATCCGGCATCTCAGCCAGCAGATTAATGTATCTGTATTTTTCTGCAAATAGAGTCCGCAGATACGCTTTAAAATCATCTTTCCCGGAAAATACCTGTACACAGAAATGCTCCTTTACGGTGATTCCGGAATCACCCGCCGATATTTCCTGCACAGAATCTGCCAAGACCGTTTCCATCTCATCATAATAAGGCTTCATCAAAACGGCGAATCTGATTCTTTCCGGCGCGACCCCGATCCGGCGCAATTGTTCCCACATCTCAAAAAAAGCCGCCGACATCAGCAAGATCGGAATTTCTTTCGCAAAACAAGCCAACTGTTCCGGATGGACCACTCGTCTTCCTTCAAACTCCTGCACCTCATCCGGTTTTACGGCATTATCCAGGAAACCTGTAATGTCGTATTTCTTCTTCAATTCTTCTCTTTTGCTCAGATAATATCTGCCTCGCCCAAATATGATAACTTTTTCCAACTCTTATTCCTTCCCTGATCTTTCTCCGTATTTATTCTGGAATACCTTTCTCACCCGCTTCCTTGCCAAATACTCTGTCAAAGAAACCCTTTGATACTTCAGATCGATTACCTCAATATCATCAAGCCGGTTGTAGGTATGTATCCCTGTAAATGTGCGTTTCCAGTCTCCCTGCACATCCTGCACGGAAATCCTTTTTATCTCATGTTCCTCATAAACCGGATCGACAGAATCTATTACGCTGAAAACCAGCCCGCTTCCATACCCGCTGCCGCCGTTTTGAGAAACCCGGATTGCTTCTCCGTCTTTCCATAAAACATTGCCTCCCGGCCGCGCGCTGCTGACATCATTTACGATCGTCTGCACCAGTGAAATATTTCCTTCTTCTATCCGGTATAAATAAAGTTCGCCCCTAATGCCGCCTCTCTCCTGTTTAAATGTAAACATATAATCTTTTTCTTTATAGGTAAAAAAAGTTGTATCTACACATTGTATATTTGATACCAGCACTTTTGTCTTCTTCCACTGATCCGGAAATGCCTGTAACTCATAAACTGCAATTTCATCATTTTGATAACTTTCAGGACACATATACAGCTTATCTCCTGATATAAAAACATTCGGATAAGAAAGATGCCAGTGTTTATCCATACTGACCGTCCAGTCCGTGAATTGTCCGTTCTCAAGTCTGCAATAGGCAATAACTCCGTTTCGCTCTGACCGATATAAAAATATCTCTGCAAAGATATATAAATCTCCTTGATATACTACCGGAAACGGGTCAGCTGCCCATCCCCATTCGGGATTCTGCAGAAGGCGAAAATATCTGTCTCCCTGAAACCTGTAAGCAATTTGCCAGCGATCAAATCTAAATTTATCCAAAAACATTCTGTTTCCTCACCAAACTGCCGCTTTGCCGGAGTTTCTGCTGCCGTTTAACATTGCCCCTAAATATAGATCTTCCAACACTTTTATCTCGTCCCTGATGTCATATCCTGCCTCCCGTATCTGTTCATCCACCTTGATCCGGATATAGCCCTGCGCATAATCTAAAATGGCATCGACCCATTTTTCTTTCTCTAATTCCACAAACATAACATTGTCCGTTATTTTTGCCTCTTTGGTGACGGCAGCACTGGCTATACACTTTACCCCCGCTGCCTGTGCCTCGATCAATACACACGGGAGCCCTTCAAATCTTGACGGTAAGGCAAACACATCCATGCCTTGTAAATAATCTTCTGTATTTTCTACTGTCCCTGTTAATATGACCTTATCCGTAATTCCGTATTTCTCTATTTTTTCACGGATATCGCCTTCCAGTTCCCCATTACCAACCAGCATTAAAACTGCATTGGCAGCCTTTTTCTGTACTTCGTAAAAACAATCCACCAAAAACAATTGATTTTTGGCATACGACATTCTTCCGATATTTCCTATTACAAACTTATTATTCAGTCGAAAGGCATTCCTTACCGCAAACCGTTTTTGCTCATCATAGCTGTATCTCCTCAGATCAACTGCATTATGTATCATGCTTATTTCTTTACGCGGGATCTGTGCCCCAAACAGAAAGTCTGCTGCCTCTGCGGAACATGATAAAAAATGTGTTGCCATATCCGTTGTGAAGCAGCTTCTCAATCTTTCATGCTCCGCAAATTCCCTCTCCCTCTGCTGAGCATCCTGTATATCCACAAAAGTACTGTGAGCGTGTACAATTATTATCTTTATGCCAGCCTCCTCCGCCACCTTCTCTGCATAAAAGCTCTTCCACCAACTGGTGTTCAGATGAACCGCATCATATCCCTGCAGCAGAATTTCTCTCAATTCCTGGCAAAACCTCTCTGCATCCTGTTCTGCATAACAGGATATATAATGTACTTTACAACCCTGATCAATAATATCCTGTTCAAAATCCAGTTTAGGGCTGCACGTCGCAAAACCAAATTGAAACCTGTCATGATCTATGTATTTCCAGAATTTCAGTGCCGACCTGGTAACACCGCCGTTGGAATTTCTAATCGGGAAATGCAATATCTTCATTTTCTTATCCATCATACTCTTATAGTTCCCTTCGCCATTTAGAGCAGTCTTTCTTCCATAAAATCCACTACCCTGCCGCTTGCATTTCCGTCTTCAAATACACCTAGTCCACTCATAAACCGTTCAGCCCGCTCCTCATACCGACTCTGGTCGAATTCCGCAATCTGTCTCTCTAATCCGTCCATATCATACGCCGCCGGAAACGGCAAATCCTCTAATTGAAACATCAATTCTCCCCGGTCCTCCACGTATTCCTGCTCGTCTTCTACAAGCAGGAAACCCGGCTGCTTCATAAGCATACTCTCAAAAGCTGAACTGGAATAATCCGTAATCAGCATATCGCTTGCAACGAGCAGTTCATTCATATCCGGATGCATGCTGGCGTTGATTAGCCGGTCATTTTGCTCTCTATGCATGATTGCTTCCGCCTGATCTGCCACCTGCGGGTGAAGGCGTAAGAATACGTACCATGTTCCGCCGAACTTCGCCTCCAGTGCATGGACAAGTCTCCCGAAGTCCATCGTACCGGTCTCTGCGCTGACATTGCGCCTTCCCTTCTGGCTTCCTCCCCGAAATGTAGGTGCATATAACACCACCGATGTATTCATGGGCAGACCGTATTGTGCCCTGTATTTCCGGCGCATTTCCTCTTTTCTATTAAGCAGGACATCGCATCGCGGGGTTCCCGTTCTCAGAATCGGTCCGTTATAAATCAATCCGGAGGGACACATTTTATAACTCCATTCATTGCCTGCGAGTACATAATCAATCAGTTTGGAATCTGCTTCACTCACAATACGTGCCATCGCCGGCAGCCTGTTTCCTCTCTGCTCTCCGATTGGCTTGATCCCGGCAATGGAATGCCATGTCTGGATATAGATTGTCCCCTTCCTCTTCCTAGTGCCATATCCCGTTCTCGTATTACCGACCCAGAAACCTGCTGTGGAAAGGTGGTATGCCTTGCTCCCTATAGAGTTTGTCACAACCTTGATCTCCTGCGGAAATTCCTGAACCGGTAAGTCCGTCAGCCATACAACCTTATACTTTCTTTCCCGCTTTTGGTTTCTTCTTAGAATCTCCTCAGCAATATATTTAGGACTGTCGCCATAGCCTCCTTTACCTTCCAGTGTCCACATAACGACCTTATCAGGTTCCATAGGGAGCAGCTGGCACATTCGAAAAAGCAAACCGCTTAAATATGCCTTGATTTTTCTTCGGTATATATAATGATTCAAAATATCACTTACTTTCTATGAACAAATTGTTTGCTCGCAAATCTTTTGATCACAACCAGTTCTCTATGTCGAACACGTTCACACCAGATACACTTCCGGCTCATTCAGAAACACGTCCGTAATTCCCATATCCTCTAGCTGCTTAAGCTCAAGTCTCGTACCAGTTGGTTTCTCCGGATACAGATGCCCGCCAAACCACGCCCGCACCGTCTGCCCGGCAAGTTCTTCTCTGCCTAAGTCCATTCCCTTCCAGAACGGATGCAATGCCGCCGGTCGGGCACTGTTACTCCTCTGTACCGTCTTCTCTTCTACCGCGCCATTCGTTCCAAAGCAGCCTCTTTTCTTATACAGACAATCGGAAACCTTTGTATCCAGCACCCCTATATCTGCAGTTTTGTCGATCTCCCTGATTCTGTGTAGGGACATCGTATAGAAGCTGGAATAAACTATCCGGCTTTGCAGATTCCTCCGGGCGATCATTTCCATTATTTTCTCCTCCATACCTGCATAGGGAATCACACTGTTCTTCAATTCTATGTTAAGGAGCAAGCCTTCATTCATTCTGTCCTGCAGAAGATCCAGCACCTCCCGGATTGACGGCACCTTCTCTTTCCGGCCGCTTCCTGTCTCTATGGACAGCTTCTGAAGTTCCGCGTAAGTATAGTTCTTGACATAGCCCACTCCATCTGTTGTCCGGTCCACGCGTTCATCGTGAATCACCACGATCTCCCCGTCCTTCGTCATCTGAATGTCTAATTCTATTCCTGTAAGCCCGGTTAATTCTATTGCTCTGGAAAACGCTGTAATTGTATTTTCAGGATGCATCTGGCTACAACCTCTGTGTGCCCATATTTTCATAGCTGACTCTCATACTTTTCACTTTATTTTATCTAAATCATATTTATTCTTTTTATGTATATCCAGTCGCTAGGATAAATAGTCATACATCCATTCATCAGGAAATAGAATATTTTCTTCTTTAATACCGCGTTCTTGTAATCTGGCGCCAATTTCCCCGTGAAGAGCCTTGTTCACTCCGATTAGAATCAAGTCTCTTTCCTCGTTGATACAAAGGTTCGACAGATAGTTTAAGTTATCAGCACCTGCATTCATTTTCTGCCCGTCCGATATAATATATCCGCCAAATGCAATGTCTAACTGTTCCAGCATTTTCCGAAGATGTTGTCCGTATATCCCGCAACCATATATATACACATTTTTGGATTTCAGTCTTTCAACCCACGTCCCTATTTTTAAAATATTGATAAAGTCCTCTTTCTTCTGCCGCTCTCTTATAGCAAAACTTTTCCGGTTCAGATTTACTGCCATGTCGAATAATCCCAGCATATCCTCCGAATAGTATCTGGAATAAAAATTCCTGTACAAATGCATTTCCTCGTCTGATACTCTGTATGTCCATGTTATGGACATTACGGAAAAGAGATTTTCTATATATTTAGATGTATCATCATTAATCTTGAATGCACCTATATTAGAAAGAGCATTATTTTTGTCAATATCAATAAATTTATCTGCCGCTGCCACATCAAACAAGATCTTAGTCGCATAATCATTTGCATTGTTGACAAGCGCTCTATCATTACTTCCAAAATGATTCAATGTGATATCATGCAGTACCACCACAGCGTTGCGCTCCAGATAAGGATAACATGCCAAAAAGTCCAGTATTTCCCCCGGAAGTTTATGTACGGTATCCAATATCAGAAAATCTATATGATCACCTATCTCCTCAAGATGCTCTACGGCATACGCCCCTGTAAACAGCATATGAGGCTGCTCATCCCGTGATAATGCCTTATACTCCTCTATTACATATCCTACTTTTTTGCTTTTGTCATAAGTATAATCTTCAGCAAGGTCGAGCGAAAATATTTCTGTCTTCAGATTCAACATGGAAATGCAATTCAGGAGCACTGCTGTCGTTGCCCCTGACGAAACACCTATTTCCAATATCTTCCTGGGTCGTTCCTGCTTGATCAACCCGCATAAAAAAGCAAGCTGCCGCCCACTCATCTCCGATTTATCTCCACTAGGCAGGCTTCTCAATATTTGCCCCGGTTCGTAAAACAACTCCACATTCTTGTTCATTACATATATTTCCTCCGTGCTAAAAACTTTTCCATAATCTCTGCCATCATCTCCGAATCTTTTCTTGTCAATTTGAAATTCTCCTTCGTATCTCCGTTGATCATGGAAAGCAAGTCACAGATCTCATAACGCAGACCATCTCCCAGGAACCGCTCAGAAAACCGTTCCACATCATTCGGATCTTCATGATGAACTTCAAAATAGCTTGTCTTCCACCATGGTGCCTCTGCAATAATATATCCTTCCGTGCCGGATATCATCAGTTTACCTTCTGATTTCACTCCCAGCCCGCAAACCGCTGTCGCCAGTCCATTAGGATAACGGATATGCACTTTCGTATAAATATCCTGTCCTGATTCATTCTTCAAAGATTCAAATCTTACATCCTCGTAATCATTTCCAAATATTTTCAAGATCGGAAGCAGACAATAACTTCCCAGTTCCGTAAAGCTTCCACCATACTCTAAGTCTTTTAGTTCCCGCTTATCCTCGCCTGTCAGCTTCGTGAAGCACGCCTCCACGCCCCTGATGTTCCCTATGACACCGCTGCAGGCTATACCCAGAAGTTTTGCGAACCCGGGGCAATACGCCGTCTTGATTCCCTCAAACAGAACGAGGTTCTTCTCTTTCGCATAAGCAAACAATTCTTCCGCCTGCTGCCGGCTCAGGCACATCGGCTTCTCACACAATACATGCCTGCCATGCTCCAGTGCCTGTCTGATATATTCGTAATGCGTTCCGTGAGGCGATGCAATATAGACAATATCCGCAGACTGATAGAATGCTTCAAGTTCTTCACAGACATCGATCTTCCACTTGCGTGCAAACGCTCTGGCACTATCGATATGCGGATTGTATACACACTGCGTATTGACACCGCTGACCAGCGCCGCTTCGGGCATGAACCGATCCGCAATCCGCCCGGTCCCAATGATGCCGATCCGCTGAATGGGAAATTCTTTTGTCCGCAGCATCGTACTGGATATGTTCTTGGTTCTGTCCAGATATACAACTTTACAGTAATCTTTCAGATAATCAAATGTACCGTTCCAGTCCGACCCCACCGTAAAAATATCTATATTATACTTTTTAATATCCTGAAATTTCTGTCCCTCCGACTCCTCCACGATAATTTCATCAGCAAGCCCTGTTTTCTTGACATTCTCTATTCTGGTAAGCAGAGAATCCATTACATTCAGTTTCCCTCTCGCCCGGTCATATTCTTCCGTCGTGATCCCGACGATCAGATAATCCCCAAGCTCCTTCGCCCGCTGTAATAATTTATAATGTCCTTCATGGAACAGATCAAAGGTACCGTAAGTGATCACTTTAACCATATGGTCTCCAATCTTAATCCTGCGCTTTGATATATTCATAAATTTTCCTGCCGCAGCTCCCGTCACTATTCGCCGCGATCCCCTTGTATGCTGCAAGCTGTCTTTCCTTGTCAAACGGATTGCCCGCCGTCTCACCATCCAGAAATCTTTCCAGCGGATTCAATACATTTTCCATACAGGCATAGGGAAGCGTTTCCGAGCACACACCAAATCCCGCCTCATGCGCTTCCAGTTCTTCCCTGTCAAATTTGATCTCGATTTCTTTACTTTCCCCCGTCTTCATATTCACTGCATACAGCCTCTGCCCGGCATTATAATAAAATCCGAGCCACCCTTCTTTATCTTCCGGCTTCCACCACGTGAAAAAGCCATCCCGCTCCGCCATACCCTCAGGTAACGGCTTCCACTGTTCAAACTGTCCCGAGTGCATATGAAGTCGAAGATACATATTGGCCTGCATCGGCGCAAGATATAGATCATCACCGCAAAACGCCATCGTACTGAAAGGCTGTTCCCCATATGCCTGCCCGTCGTCCGGACCGCTACATGCAAATCCGTCAGGAACTCCCTCATACTCTCTTACCGCGCCTGTCCGCGGATTCCAGCACACAATCACATTGCCTGTATATGGCAGCAGCCAAAATTCTTCCCGATAGACACACAGCGCATTACAGCCGCACCTGCTCCGGACCGGAACCGCAATCACCTGTACCTCTCCGCGCTCTATATCCAGTGTCCAGACCTGATTGTCCGTCGGAGAAGCCAGATACAAACACCCGCGGTACAGATATGCCCCGCCGGTGAACTTCCGTCCATCTCTGTCTTTCACGAACACATCGATGTGCTCCCTGAAATAAGTACATACTCCCGTTCTGGTATCATACCGCACTACAGCAGGATAGTTTAACGGCTGTAAAAGCAGAAAGTTCTTATACTTCCACGCATAAACAAACGCTCTGCCGCCTATTGTCTCCTGTTCTAAATCGACCCTGCTCTCAACGCACCGATCTCCGATTACCAGAATGTTCTGTGCCATGGCAGGACAGGCATACTTCTTGTCCTCAATCTGTACAACCACGGAATACTCTCTTCTGAGGCTCTGCTCAGACAGATCGCAATAATAACGATAGTTATATTGTCTCGGCTCGGAAATATACAGCTTATTCCCCTGTATGATGGTGAACCTGTCCTGTTCCTGATAATCAAATCCTGCCGTGGCCATCTCCCGCCAGCCGTCCTCTCCTGGACTTTCGAGAATCTTTTTATTCAAAATAAAAATCGGCTTTCCTGCCACCCCGAACAGAGACGTAACGCTGGTTCCCACATCTCCGATATACGCATCGCTCAAAGCGACCGATGCCGAAATATCAGGCGTCGTGTCCAGAATACCAAGTTCTTTTTCCAAGAAAAATGCTTTCAGCGCCTCATAATCCTGACGGTACTGCGGCCGCATGGAATCAAATGTCGTCTCCAGCAGCGGATGCGGTCTCCACAGCAGACAGACATCCTCCCGCCCTTCGAAACATGTAAATACATATTTCATCTTTTTCAGAAAATTCTCTGTATCCGCCAGCATACCGTTGAGGCTCGTATTGTAGAAAAAGACCCGCCTGCGCCTGCCGTCTCTCCCTGCCAGCATATGCTGCCACTCGGCAGGTGGTTCAGACGGATTCATACATCGGCTGATCACCCTGTCAAACTTAGGTGACCCGAACGGCAGAAACTTCCGGTCAGGCAGATTCGGGTCAAAGTACGCCCGAAACTCCGGTGCCTGCATCACAATATAATTCGCATAGAGATAGGCCGGACACAGACTCTGTGCTTCACACATTCCGCCCGACGTACTGTAGTATGGAATATAGACTAAGTTCTCTGTATATTTCTTCAGATTCGATGCATAGAATCTCGGATGCACACTGGTGACCAGATTGCAGCCATCATACGGATTATGGATATAGATCGCATCCGGTCTGTTCTCCTCGAAGCAATACTGCTGCCAGTCGGTAACCTCAATATAGTCCGGATATGTTTCTCCCTCATAATGCATCCTTCCGAAACTATGGTCTGGATTTAAATCATAGTAGGGAATCGGCACACAGTATGCATCACAGTCAGGATCTTCCTTTGCCGCCAGATATACGCTTTCCAGACTGTCCCACATTGATACTTTATAAGGAAAGAATACAACCTCTTTTCTGATAGTAATATCGTTTTTAATTCTGTTTTCCATGTCAAGCAGTCGTTTTCTCAGATTCTTGTAAATCCCGTTTGCATTAATCTGACCCGCGCCAATCTTCTCATACGCGTGAAACAATGTCTCGCAGTAAGCTTCCGCAGAAACCACCGCGATATGCCCCTTTCCTTCCGACTGCTCAATACTCTCTCCTAGAACAACGGCAAACTCCTGGCACTCGCCAATCATATTTTTTGCAAGATCATATTCATTGCGATATAATGCCGCCTTAATCTCTTCATGAGCCTGATGCAGACTGGCAACACATTCCACCAGTTCCTGCTTTTGCACTTTTCTCATAACAATTAACATCCCTCTCAAAGTTTCATAAGCAGCATTGCCATGGAATGTTATTTATCTGCCCGCATTTATTCACGATGACGATGTTCGGTTCTTTCCGTCCGACCAGAGCCGTCACTCTCTCGATCCTCTTTGCCTTCATCGCCCGACAACTCCAGCATGGCATTGGCTTCCTACCCGCTTCCCGCATAACGAAATGATCCATGTATCATTTCGATAGACCTAAAACATACTATTCACAGACTCAGTTATCCTGCGAAATTTTTGATTGTATATTGTATATTTTAGAACATAATAAATCCCATAAATGTTTATACAAACATTGCTTATCATTATACTTTATGTAGCTCTTACTGTCAAATCTTCTATTACGATTCATGCCGGCGCCGGGAAGCAAACAAAAAATGAGGATATTATGATCCAAAGAACAATCCCGTTCCGGAAAACAAACCTGAATTGCTGCTACTCTCCGCTCTTACCCACAACACTCCGTACAATCCGCCCGACCGCCGCTTCGGCGTGTACGGGCAGACCGCTGACAGTCTGCGCATTCTCCGCGGCTACAGACTTCTGCCCGCCCTCACGAAATGCCTGCAGGGCGTATCTGGCCAGCAGTCCGGATACTCTGCCCCGCTCTATAGAGTCCTCGGTGCCGAAGACAACGACGACCAAGTCATGGGACGTGTTCCCGTCGCCCGCGGACAGGGACGTGACCAGACAGGCGCCGGCTTTATTGGTCGTGCCGGTTTTTAACCCCGTGACGCCGGACAGATTATGCAGCAGCGGATTGCTGTTGCGCACCTCAAAATCAAGTGATTCTATCCTGGCCTCCTTCATGGAAGTGATCTCCGTGACCTGCGGATAGACCTTCAGCAGATACGATGCAAGCCGGAACATATCCTCCGCGCTCATACGGTTCTGGCGCTTGGCCGGCACGGCTTCCTCCGTGTACGAGGGCAGCCCGTGGCTGTTATAGAAAACCGCCTGGGATAATCCCAGCTCCTGCGCTTTCTGATTCATCTTTTCTACAAATGCCGCCTCCGACCCGGCGATCGTCTCCGCCAGACACAGCGCACATTCGTTGCTGGAGGGCAGAAGCAGCCCGGTCAGAAGCTCCTGCACAGTAATCTGCTCCCCTGCTTTCAGCGGAACCACCCCATCACTCGACGTGGCCAGCCGCTGCGCCGCATCCGAGATCGTGACAGACTCCTCAAGGCTGATCTGCCCGACCGATATAGCGTCCATTGTCAAAAGGCACGTCATCAGCTTGGACGTACTGGCAATCGGGTAAGGCTCCGCCGCCTGATACCGGTAATATACTTCCCCGGTCGTGGCATCTCCTGCCAGCACGCTGTTGACCCCGTAGAAATATCCGGCTTCCTCCAGAGCCTCCGGGGAGACCTCGAAAATCTCTTGTGTACGGATCTGCAGTACGTTCTCATCGGAAGCTATGATATTCACATCTAAGAGCATGGCCAGATCAGTAATCATCATAAAGCAGTCATAATCATCGGAAGGCAGCTTCATAATCATGGTATAATAGGACATCTTCTGCCCGCTCACCTCAAATTCATTGCGCCGCAGAGCAATATCCGGGTTCTCATCGCTTTCCCACGGGGTGTTTTCTGTTCCCAGCGGCACATAGGCGCCGCCCGGCGTCAGGCTGACCGTATTCTTCGTAATTTCAAGAGAAAAGGCTTTGTCCGTATCCTGCAGTACCACAGCCATATCCCGCAAAGAGAGATAGGTATTATGAACATACCCGTAGTCCAGATATTTCACGGTGTCTGCGGCGCCATCGTCCGCCTGCACCTGACAGGTGCCGCAGATCTCATAGCTCGCAGACGCTCCTGACGGCAGGAAGACACATACCAGAAGTACGGACAGGATCATGATGCTGATTCTATGTATAATATTCTTCATATTAATCTCCATTCCGCAGACGCTTTAGCGTCGGAAGAATCGCGAGCCGAATATCAGATTCGGCTCTGCGATAAGAGCTATTTTGTGACGCCTGCGGCACAAATAGCCGTGTGAAAAATGAGCTATCAAGCTTATTTTTCACACTATTAATCTCCATTCCGGAGCGTTTACGCGACAAGGAGCATTTCAACTTTGCAAACTTTGTTTACAAAGTTTTGCCATACAAACAAATTTGTGACGCTCCGGCACAAATTTGCGTCTGAACTTGTTCAGACAGTGAAACAATCCGTGTGATTTTTCACACTACTCCCCCTGTCAGAGCCGCTTATTGTTCCAGTATATATACCACCGGATACAATTCAAAAAATCCCCCGGAAGACGCCTCCCCGGCCTCGCCCGTCAGAATCAGCTCGCCTCCTTGCCGGATATAGCGCTCCTCCTTCGTGATGACCGCTCCGCCGTCTTCAAACCGTCTGGTCAAAATACCCTCAGCAATTTCATAGTTACCGCTGCCGTCATACTGCGCCTGCAGTTCTTCTATAGAAGGCAGCAGCACCGGACCGCAGGACATCAGATATGAGACGGTGGACATCCCAAAGGTCCGGGTCACAAGTTCTTCCACGGCTTCCTGCTCCGTACTGCCCTCGTAGCCTGCCATGCGAAGCCGCTCTCCCAGAAGTTCCCGAAAGCATTCGGCAAATGCTTCATAGGCCGCCTGATAACAGGTTTCATAACTCTCCGGATCGATAGTGCATTGAAAAGTTCCCGCTGACCGGTCCGGCTGTTCCATTTCCAAACTGACCTGCACGGTCAATTCCCGCATATGCGGCTCCATATCTTCCAGAGAAACCGATACGCCCTCTATGTCCTGCAGCCAGTCGAGCGCCGTGACTGCCGCCCGCTCCGTCAGATCCAGCCGGGTCATCCACGCTCCGGACAGATCACTTTCGTCCTCTGCATAGAAATGCAGATACGCAAGCAGAGCCGTGGATAGGCCAAGTCCCAGAAGCAGGAAGGTTAATACGGCGTGTTTCATTATTTTTCTCATAGAACAATCCTATAATCCTTTCTTCGATACGAATCTTCCATGTCAGAGCAGTTTACTGCAATCAGGGCATATCCCCGCCTCTGACCCAAATTGCCGATTGATAAATCAGTGCAGGTTCTTCCTGTTTCTCCCGTGCCGCAGCGTCAGCAGCACCATGCCCGCAATAAATATAACAAATGTTATTATTATCACATTTACAATCTTTCTGTTGTCTGCGGTCTTCTCTGCCGGTTCCGCATCTCCCTTAGCATCCGCATTCCAGTCTATGTAGGCGATCGCATACGGAGAAAACCGGTCCGTGGAAAATGAGATCGTATCCGGATCATGATCTTCATCCGGAAGTTCCGCATACTCCGTACTGCCGTCCTCCTTCGTGTGCAGCCGCAGAATGTAGAATTCCCGGTTATCCGCCCTTAAATTATCCGGTACTTCAATCACCACTTTCAACGCTTCCGGAAGCGTTGAGATCATCCGCGTATCGCCCTGCCCCGACTCCATGAGAAACATTTCAAAATACTGTCCGATCTGCATGGCAGGCAGCTTCTTCTCCTCAAATGACCTGACAGTCAGGCGGGACACATCCTCCCCGACATTATTAATATGTAAATTCAAGGCCACCGGGCTGTTCCCCCGCAGCATCTCCATCTTATCTTCCCTGGTCAGAATATGATCCAGTACCGTTTCAAAATTCGTGACGGTGGAATTATCATAGAAGCTGCCATCGGAAGTTTCCTGCGCATTGGCCGCAAAATCATTATGGATCGTCACCTGCAGATCGCCGGTTATCAGCGCGCCTGTCATCAGTTCCCGTTCATCACCGGCATCGATCATGCGCTCCGCTTCCTCCACGGAGATGTTCAAATATTGAAGCGTTCCGGTCAGCTGTGTCATCTCTGCCGTCTGCTGTCCGTCGGGATCTTCCTGTTCCTCTGCTGGCACGTCCGCCGTATCCGTCGGCACCTCATCCGGCTGTTTTTCGTCTGCCTGCCCTTTGTCTCCATCCGGCGTATTGCCATGATCCTGCTTTGGTATTTCTTTAAAATCTGCGGAAATCGTATGCTCTGATTTAACATCGGTGAAACGGTAAGACGAAACCGCTCCTACCGGTTTCCCGTCCACATATACATTCTGAATAGCATAACCGCTTCTGGGCGCAATCGTATAAAGCAGTCCGGACCCTTCCGGAACCGTACTGATTCCCTTAGGTGTGATCGTGCCGCCGTATGATGATACCGCCGCGCCGATCGTATAACTCCTGACCTGCTCCTTCTCAAAATGCGCCACCAGATATCTGTCCCTGGAAAGAGCGTTTATCACATATTCCTTCTCTGTACTGACAATCCCGCCGTTCTCTGACCACCCGGTAAACCTGCACCCCTGTATCGGAACAGCTGTTATTTTAACATTGCTTCCTTTATCATAGACGCCCTGACCGGACACGCCTCCCAGGTCAGCCGGCGAGCAGGCAAGCGAAATCTTACATTTATTCTGGGAAAACATGGCGGTGATACTTCTGGACTCCGTAATGTTACGCAGTTCCATTCTGCTGTCCGTGCTGATGATCTTACCGTTCTCCATCCAACTGTCAAACCGGTAGCCTTCCTTCGCAGCTGCTTCCAGCGTCATATTCTCCCCGTATCCGACTGTCCTGCTCTCTGTCACCGTACCTGCATTGCTGTTATTGACCGTCACGTTGACCCGGCAGCTTACCGGTTTAAAATTTGCCACGAAAACTTTATCGCTGTGCACATTATCGACGACATACTGTGAATTGGACGAGACCTTGTTATTGTCTGACGACCAGCCGTCAAAGAAGAATCCATTGTTGGGCGCCGCCGAGATTACGGCGTGTCCCCCTTCTTCCACGATGCCGCTCCCGTATACGGAACCGCCGTGCTCCGGAGAGGCTTTCACCTGTATAAAATAACTGGACTTCTGTAAAGACACCAGCGCTGTCGCGCTGTAATTGCTGTCCTGTTTAGACACTGCCCTCACGACCAGACTGTAAGCCGTCTCGTCCGCACCCACATACAGCGTTCCATTGCCGTCAATATAAGTATTCCGGCTCGTCTGTCCGGAAACGCTCCATGCCACCTCCCGGCTGTAATCGTTCTGCCCCGACACCGACGCTGTGAAGACACAGGATGCATTCTTCGTAAGAACCGTTGTCCCGGGTGAGATACTGACCGATGTAATCACAGGCGCCGCCGGAACCGGCTTCCGGATCTCCAGAGATATATTCACCTGTTTGCCGTTTACAAAATATATGTCCTCCATATCGCCAAACAGAAGAAATGCACTGTAACTCCCCGGTTCCAGAGACGTGTCCGCCTCCACCGTAAACGTACAGGATTCACCGGGACCCAGACAGTCACTGTCCGGCGCGTCCACTACGATACAGTCGTGATAGTCGGCCTCATGCCACGAAAGCCGGATATCCTCCGTGCCCTGATTGGTCAGCACAATGTCCTGCCCGGGCGCCGGACTGCCCTGTTCGAGCGAGCCGAAACTGATCTGCTGCCGGTCTGTCTCCAATCTGTAGGCTTCCGCTCCAAAACTGTCTGCCGCCGGATACGCTCCCGCCCCGATCTCTCCGGCAAAACCTGCGCCTGAAGAACCAGGCACTGTCGCCAGAACTGATCCTGCACCGGACTCCGCTGCCGGAACTATCCTTGAACCGGTCCCTGTTGCATAACACGGAAAAGTATTACAGCAAACCGTCTGTATCGCTAATATATATGCACCGAAACTGAATAAAGCCTTCTTTTTCATTGCGTACCTCTTCTTATTGTATCGAATATCTGTTGCAGCGCTTCTTTTATTCAGTATATCATGCCGGGTTTTTACTGACAATCGGTTACCTACTCTCTGTTCTTCAGCACTTTTGCCGGAAGAATCCGGTTGACCCTGCGCATCAGGAGCGGCGTACAGACCAGATACAGCCCGAGGATCGCCGCATACAGTCCTGCGTAGAGCTGCCATCCAAAGGTAAGGTTCAGATCGACCGCCACGTTGGACACCAGATACGGATATGCCGCATCGATCAACCGCTTGGCAAGCGGGATTCCCATTGCCGCACTGACGGCCACAATCACAAGATTACCATCCAGATAGAGCTTCCGGATCTCCCTGCGGCGGTATCCGAAGATTTTCATCATGGCAATAGGAGCCGCACAGCGGTCGATCATGACTTTCAGCATCAGATACATGACCACAAGGAAGAGCAGGGCGGAAACACTGGTTACCATACGAATCATAGGCCGCATTTTCTCCGTGAAGACGGCCGCACTCTTTTCCACCGACATCTTGGAAGACGTGGCATACAGCCTGTCGGGATCGATCTCCAGCGCACGGTCTACGAACAGCATATTATAATGATCCTCTTTCGTCCCCATCAGTTCTCTCATACTGTCAATATGCATAAAAACAGCCATGCCTGCAGAATAAGGCACGATTCCGTCCACTGTAAACGCGTAGCTTCTGTCATTGTCTTCATCGTTCAGCACAAGGTCATCTCCCGTCCGCAGTCTGTACTTGCTCGCCATTGCGGAAGAAACCATTGCACGGTTCTGCCCTTTTGTCACCGGTGCGTCAAAGTACGGATTATCCGGATGAATCCCGAACAACGTCACATCAAAGTTATAGCCGAGCGTTTCTTTGTTCAGGATCACGCCGTAGGCCTCCTCTGTACCCGCCGGTACCGGCAGCATCGGGTACTTAAGGGTATAGAGATATTGATACCGGGTATCCGTCACACTGTCCGTCCGCACATGTTCGCATAGTACATAGCAGTTCAGCCCGATCATACAGACTGACAGCGCAAGGAACATGCCCCAGAATACGGTGAATGCCGTTCGCTTTTCCCTGATAAAATGGCGAATCCGGAACGCCTGGACAAATCCCGTGCCTGCAAGTGCAAGCCTTCCTGCTTTCGCCGCCTTCTGTTCCCTGCGGATCAGTGCAAGCGCCGGTCTGCTCAGTTTGTCGTATATCACCAGCAGATTCGTCAGCGCGGCCGCCACCGGCGGCATCACGATCCCGTATACCAGCAGATACGGTTTGTATACGACCGGAAACTCCGGTATGGAAAAGTAACTGTAAGTGTCCCGCATCTGCACCCGCACGCCAAAGCTGCTGTACCCGAGCGCTGTACCGATGATTCCCGCAATCAGGGTGAGCACGACGGGCAGGATCAGATAATGCCGCAGCAATTCCTTTCTTTTCAGTCCGAGGGCGTACAACGTACCGATGACCTCCGATTCTTTTTCAATCGTATGCACCACAAAAACAGAGATGACATAGGCAAACAGCACGATAAGCAGAACACCCGCCAGGAGTCCCGTCAGTTTATTGATCACCACGTCTCCAGCCGCACCGCCTATGCGGATATTATCGTCGGCCGGCAGTATCTGCACCGGCTGCTCCTGAAAATATGCATTGTCATTATCACGTACCGCTGCCCGAAAGTCCCGCAGTATCTCTTTCAGTTCCCGATCCGTCAGCTTGTCATGCAGCAGATACGCATATACGTATTCTTCCGCCTGCAGACTGCCCCCTTCCTCCCGCAGCATATTATAATCCTGCATGGTTACAAAAGCCGTGCCGAACTGCCCGCTGTCCACGACGTTATCCGACAGGTTCCGGTACGGCGCATCGTAATCCGGCGAGCTGCCGATTCCGCACACATGATAATGAAATGCGCCAATCCGTATCTCATCACCGACATGAATGTCATGTTCTTCACAGTAGCGTTTCTCCAGCAGAACCTCCCCGTTTTCCGCCGGCATCCTCCCGGAATCCGCCCGCACCCTGTCGATCGCCTGCCTTACCGCCGACACGCGTAAGGTGGACCCGTCTGCCGTCCCATAATCCAGATAAAAGTGCTCCTCCAACGTGATCCCGGCACTTTCAAGCTGCTGCCGCTCTACACCGCCCATCGGTGCAAACAGGGTAAACTGGCCATCCTCCACGGACTGCTCCGCTGCCGCCTCTGCACTTCCCTGCATAATGGCATCTGCCGCCGCAACCAGACTGATCACGATGTACATTCCCAGAATGATCATCGCACCCAATGCCAGATACCGCGGCATATTCTCTTTCAGTTCCCGCAGAATACGTCTTCTCAATACTTTTTGCATACTTGATAACCATACCTTTCTTTCCTGTGACATGTTTATGTCTCACACATGTCCTCCAGTTCCGCCGCCGGCACCTTCCGCTCGTTGCGGTAGTTTTGCATGATCTGCCCGTCTTTTAAGAAAACAACCTGATCCACCATATTCTTGATGGAGTTGTTATGGGTGACGATCAGCATAGTCGTGCCGTATTTCTGATTTACCTTTTCCAGAAGAACGAGTATGTCCCGGGATGTCCGGGAATCCAGCGCACCTGTCGGCTCATCGCACAGAAGCAGCTTCGGATTCTTGATTAACGCCCTTGCAATTGCGCACCGCTGCTGCTGTCCGCCGGAGAGCTGGGACGGGAATTTATTCTGATGCTCTGTAAGCCCTAATGTTTCCAGAAGCTCTGCGAGATCCAGCGGACACGCAGACAGATATTCACATACCTGAATGTTTTCCTTTACCGTAAGGTTCGGTACCAGATTATAGAACTGAAAAATAAACCCGAGGTTTTCCCTCCTGTAATCCGAAAGTCCTGCCGGCGGCAGATTGCAGATCTCTTTCCCGTCTACCCGAATGGAACCGGAATCCATCCGGTCCAGTCCGCCGATTCCGTTTAAGAGCGTGGATTTGCCGCTGCCGCTCGCCCCCTGTATCACGCACATATCGCCTTCCTCCACGGACAGAGATACGCCTCTGAGCACCTCTGTGAAACTGCCGCCTTCCCCGTAACTCTTCTTTAAATTACTGACTTCCAGGTACATACATTTTCCTCCTCTTTTCTGATCCTTTACCACTCCGCTTTCATGCCGGCACCCAAAGCGCTTCGTCGATCCTGTTTCCAGGATTCATGACGGGCTCCTGTGCAGCAGACAACATAACACCGTTATGTTCCAGGTTTGAAAACAGGCTATACGGTCTCCGGCCATATAGCCCGTCAATGATACTATGTTTTTCTATGTCTTTCTGACAAATGCGCCCACCCAGCCTGCCACAAGATAGGCAACCATCTGTTCGATATCCTGAAGCGCCTTCTGTTCATCTCTCTCATGCGTCAAAAGATGCACAAATGTATCTGTCTGCATATGGGATGCCCAGTGCAGAATCGACTGATCCGGTTTCCGTATCCCGAACTTTACGGCAAGCTGTTCGGTCAGCCTGTCATAATGCCTTTCTAAAGCATTTACAAACTGATCCAGAATGTTCTCATAGGCGCTCCCCTGACTTTTGGTCAGCAGAATCAACACTATATCGTAGTGCTGATACAAATAATGCAGAATCTCTTTCGCACTGTCGATGTCCTCCGAGGCATCCCCCGCCAGCGCCGTCTGTACCTCTGTGTCAATCTCTCTGAAAAAATGGGCCTGTATCAGCTCCATCAGTCCTCTGAGCGTTTCCCCAACGACTGCTGACAGCAGATCCTCTTTATTCTCAAAAAAGAAATACAATGCGCCCGTCGTCACGCCTGCCTTCTTGCAGATACTGCGCAGGGAAGCTTTCATATAGCCTTTTTCCAGAAATTCCTGCTTTGCGCACTGCACCAGTTTTTCTTTTGTGGCTTTCTCATCCGGCATGCGGAGTACCTCCTGCCCAGAAACATAACAGTGTTATCTATAACAAAATAACATAATAAAAGATAATTTGTCAAATATGCGCAATATCATATTTATGCAGCCCATGCCCCAGTAATTGCATGATTTGCAATTCATCCTCCGCGTCAAGTACCGCATTATGTGTCTCTCTATATCCCATATTATTACGGAACATTCTCAAAATATTTTCAACGCCGTAGCCACATTTCATTCTTCCGGTTCCATAGCAATCCACGGTATCGGGGATCGCTCTGTTATATTGACGGTATGCCGCCAAACGCATAATATCATACCATTCATACTGTGCATATTCCGGTAAATGCTTCTTGTCAAAAGACGCATTATATGCAAAAAGCTTCCGCACCTGATATGCAGCCAGCCATTGTTCTATCCCGTCCAAAGTCTGCTTTCTGTCTGTAACAACAACCCCTTTTTCATCGAGCCTCAGTTCGCTCGAGTACATGCCGCCCACCCTGTATGCCGGATCAATTATGTAATATACAGAATCAATTTTGTCCATTGTCTCCGAATCGGCAACCACAACACCGATTGACATTACCTCGTCATTCCAGTTTGTCTCCGTGTCGATCACTGCAAATCTGTCCATATTAACTGCCTCTTTCTTATCTTTAGATTGGTTCGCAGGAAATCCTGCTGCTTTCGTTGAATCGTTTCAATCTAGATGTTGCCTCTATACTATGTGTAAAAAATCAATCCCGCAAATGAACAGCTTCCTGTTCCAGCTTACAGTTCTCATCGAGCATGTACGAAATTACACCTCTATAATCCTCTGTTTCTTCATGCTGCATCCGCTCTGTCAACTCCTCCTTCAATTGCAGGAGTCGTTTTCTGTCATTTTCAGTCAATGGTTTTGTGTCCCCGCGATATCTCTGAAGTGTCTTCGTATCCATATACAGTGACCGAAACGGAATCCCTGTCTCTTTCTTCAAATGCTCCAGAATATAAAAGCCTCCTGCATCAATATCTCCGAAATGCCGGTATTCTTTCCCGGGATTCTGTTGATATAGATATAAGAGGAAGTCTCTTTTTACCTTATTGTGGAATCCTCCCAGATAAACAACAAAATCATCCTCCGCCGAATAATCATGAAAACTGGTAAGATTCTCCACCGTTACCACACGCTTTCCCATGACCGTAACAGCTTTCAGGCGCTTGACCGATTCTGTAGACAACGCAATATCACCTTCCATCAAGGATAAATCGATCTCCTGCTCATCTGATCTGTGTTTTCTTCCGATCCGAATACTCCCGTTTCCTTTTATCATCACATAAGTCGGCGTATGGACGATTCCGCATTCCTCCAGTACAAAATCGCGCTCCTGATACGTTCCATACTGATACAGTAAAGCTTCTACCTTATGCTTTAGCAGTTCCATTCTCTTGGAATCATGGAACAGCTGCATAGAAAGGCTGCGGATAAATATCTCCTCCTGATTCTCCAAAACCGCTTTTACTGCCAGAAGCAGTTCACGATATTCTTCCAGATCATGATTGTAATATTCCACATTTAGATTTTTTTCAACCCTGCGCCGTTGCGCACTAATATACTTAACTAACGGAATCTGATACTCCTGACCAGATTCATTCTGCCGGCACAACTCGTCACCGTGACAGAGATCATCCCATATGCGCACAAGTTCTTCCTGCTCCCGTCTTCTTGGCATCCTTCCCAGCATTTCATAACAGACATCCAGTCGCTTCGGATTGAGTGTGATCTTCTTTAGTACACCCTTTTTCCAATACACCAGTGTAACCAGCTCCTCGGCGCACAACTCTTCCATCGACTCATTAATCTGACAGAAATAATCATACTCTGCATCGTCATTATATTTGGGGAAAATCTTCCCGACACTCACGGAAAATGTCTGGGTTTTCTGATTGTCTCCCCGGAATGTCCGACTCCTTTCATAGGAATCCAAAAGATGCTCCAACACTTTCCTCTGCTGCCTGTCCATCACAAATCATACTCCTCCACAATACTGTTCTGGCCCACACGAATCGCAGTCAGAACCGTTCCAACCTGCTCGCCAATCACCTCAATCTTCGCCGGCGGCGTTGCCAGAATAACCTGCAGCCCTAATCCATTGAAAAATTCCATCATGGACTGAATACGTTCATCATCCATCTTATCAAAAGCCTCATCCAGCAGCATGATTCTTATACTGTTTCCGTATCGATATAGCTGATAAAAAGAAGCTGCAATTGCCACATAATAAGGCACCTGCGTCTCGCTGCCGCTTTTTTCTCCGTAAATGTCAGAAAAACGCTGAATCGAACCGTCCCGTTTATGAATTTCGATATCATAATCCAGATAAGAACGATAATCTGTGTATTCTTCCACAATTTTCTGTCCATTATCGTCCTTCGCCATCAGCTTGTCAAAAAGATCAGCCATTTCCTCTTTGTATTCTTCCTCGAAAGCGCTGGTCCAGAGATTAATTCCCTCGTAATTGTTCTCTGAGGTAATCATCCTGTACAGCCCTTCCTTATTCTTGTCAAAACTAATCTTAAACCGATAGCTGTCGTCTCCGTAATAAATACTGTCCAGTGCCTTATTCAAGCTGCGGAACTCATTTCTCGCACTCTCAATATTCTCTTTCATTCTGGAAAGAAAATCACTTCGGAAAATCTGTTCGCAATCCTCTCTGGCAAGTTTCAGTTTTTCCTCATATCGCACGATTTCCACGCTCTTAAGCTTCTGCAAAGCCTCACGATATTCCGAAATATTTACAAGTCCCAGCATAAAATCAAGCGTGAATTCCTGATTGAATCTCATCTGAAGTTCTTTTAACCCCGTCCTGCCGTCCAGCAGTTCCTCCCGCTCACGCAGAAGCTGTGATCTCTGAGGTGCAAAATTCACTGCAATGACCTGTGCGCTCTTGCTCTTTCGATTCTGTCTGTATTTGTCCTCCGCCTCTTTGTAGACCGCACCGTCCCTGTCCGCCTGTTCTTCCAGTTCTGTCCGCAGGCTATCATATTCCTTTTTTCTTTCCTGCATCTCCTTTCTATGCGTATCAATCTGATTCTCCAGACGCATATTTTCTTCGCTGAGGCTGTCTTTCTCTGTTTTTTTTACATCAAGTTCTTTCTTCTTAGCATTCAGTTTCAGATTCAGTTCAATCAACGTAGGGTCGCTCTGCGCCTCTTTCAGTTCTGTCTTCGCTGATACCATCTGTTCCTGCAGACTATGCAGGCTTTCCGGCACATACAGATACAGCTTCATGATGCCCAGATTTACTTTCTTCGCGCTTTCCTGAACCGCCGTGTACAGCTGGATTTCCTGCCTGATCCCGCTCCGCCTTCGCGTCTTTTCCTCAATCTCTTTCTTCACATTCTCTATCTGCGTCCGGTAAGCATACTGTCCAATAAAAGGATTCTCATAATCTCTGGGATTCAAATGTCTGACCACATATCCCTGATAGAGCATACACTCGGGCGTCATGGCGATGGAATACTGTTCCAGTTCACGGACATCTGTGCAGCGCTTCACCCTGCCCAGTACATAATTCACATATGCCTTGGCATAACGGTTATCGCTTTTCACCACATAAGCGAGAGAATCCGGCTCTGCCTCCTGCTCCATTGGAAGTTTACGGCTGTTAATGATACCTGCAGTATGTATGTTCTTACGGTTTTTATCATAAACCTCTAACGCCGCATGATAATATTCCGGCTCTACAACCAGATAGAATTTCTGCGTGTTAAGATATCCCTCTATGGCATTGCTCCACTTCACATCCGTGATTTCCAACAATTCCGAAAGGAGATAGACCGGAGATGAAATCCCTTTGCGTACAAACTCCTTCTCCACCATCTCTTTCAACTTTTGCACATATTCCGGATAGGGAAGCACTCGCTTTTCCAGCTTCTTCAAACGTTCCTGACAGTCATCTATTTCCCCGGAAATTCTCTTCATATCTGCAGTAAGAATCGCCCAGGTATTTTGAATTTCATTTTGTTCCTTTGTGGCGAAAGCCTCCAGCCTCTCAACTGTCTTCGCCTTTTCCTCCTGATCCGCCGCTTCTCCTAACTGTTCTGCCTGTGTACGCTTCACCGGCTTATAATCCAGTCTTTCCAGATCCCTCAGATAATTTATCAAAAGACGAACCTGCTCCTGCAGCTTCTTTTCTCCCTCCTTCTTCTGACGGATTTCCCCCTCCAAATTCTCTATCCGGCTTCTGGCCTGCTGCAAAAGGGCATTGGAATGCGTCGCTTCTATGTCTATACTAATCGCCAGAATCTGATTTTCCAGACCCTTGATCTGCTTCCCTATTTCTTCCAGAAATCCGCGGTTAGACTCCACAGACTGACTCTTCATCCGAATCTTTTTCTCCAAATTCTCCACATACAGATGCACGGCATCCCGATTCGCAATTTTAAGCAGAATATCGTTGACAAGGATACTTCTGTCCTTCTCCTCTATCTCATCATACCTGCCAAGAATTTTCTCCAATGCGGCCTGCTGCCTTCTGGAACGATCCAATATATTCTCCAGTTCGCTCAGTGTCTCTATGTTCTCCCGCAATGAAACCACATCCACCCGCTCTTCCGACAAGACAAATTTATTGATAAACTCTTTCACATTGTCCATCGGCTTAAAAGCCAGAGATTTTGGAATTATATCAAAGAATTTATCATCTAAATTTCCAAGACGTCGTTTAAACCGATCCTGTGCCGCATTTTTCTGGTCTATATATGAAATTTTCCTGTTCTTTGCCCGAAATTCCTCCGCCAGTGCGGCACGCTCTCCTGCCATGAAAGAAAGATCTTCGAGCCTGCATTCCTCCATATACCATCTGGTTATGACCGGACTCTCCTCATCTCTGGAAAGCATATGCGCGCCCAGCACAAAGTAACGATCTCCCTTCTCCTCATAAAATTCCAGCGCCACATTGGCCGGCACTGCGCCTTTTCGAAGATATGCCTCACCCACATTTCCGATCTTACAGCGGACATATCCCCTTAAATCTCTCTTTCCTTTCTCATTGGCCGCCACGTTGAACCTGCGTGTGTTCGTTGTCAGTACCAGCTGTATGGCATCCAGTATGGTGGATTTCCCGGCAGTATTTTCCCCACTGATCAATGTCGATCCATGAAAGGATATTCTCTCATTCTCAAAATAGTGCCAGTTAATCAACTGCACTCTGGTCATACTCTTCTTCTGAGTCTCCATATGCATTCCCCCCGGAATACTCCCGCATTTTCTGTTCCGTCATCGTATAATACTCATTGATATCTTCCACCGTTACCGCCATGAGAATTGACGGGTAGATAACGATCCTTGCATCCGGCTGGCTGACGTCACTGTCCAGATTCCGAATCAGGTTATATCTGCGAAACAGACTGGTCATATGTCGCTCATTCCCCTTGTCTAACATCGGTTTCGCCTTGATTTTAAGCATCGCATACTTCTCTCTGATCTCTTCCATGAGAACCGTCACCTCCTCTGTGAAAGTTCCCAGTTCCTTACGCTTTTCCACATACAGAATCCGGAGAATCAGCAGAAAGATACTCTCATATTTGCCAAGTGCCAGTCTCCCCGTCCCGAACTGGTTCACAATGCCGATCACTCCCTGATCCTCGTTTATTTTCAGATCGTACCCCAGCAGGTCAAAAAACGGAATGAACAATTCCCGGTTCTGCCTTACGAAAACATATTCTTTTTTCGTGTCCTCCCGCTTCCGCAGCAGAAAACACTGATTTAACAGTTTGTTCGCCGCGACACGGAATTTCTCTTTTTGTGCGGCAGATTCTATTAATTCTTCAAACATATGTAATCCTTTATACTTTCCTAAAGATATATTTTCAAACTCGTGTTCAAATTATCTTAAATATACTATGGCTCTATCTCTTTTTAACAATATCAAAATACGGCAGCGAATATCCCTGCATCTCCACTTGTTTTCCGCTTCGACTGATTTCATAATTATTGGACCGGTTACCGGAATAGATGCTGATATAAATGATCCGGATCAAGTCCCTGACGGATTCCACCGGCACATCCGTAACCGGCATCTTGTCACTGTCTCCTAATAAATTTATAACATATTCATTTATATTCTTGCGGGAAAACCGGCTTCGGTTCTTTCTCCTCAGCGCTTCTTTATACAACAGCCTGTCCGCCTCACTCATCTGCGCCTGATTGGAAAATCCGCTGATTGCATCCACTTTCTTAGTGATCGGAACTGTCTGGAGCGATTCCGGTGAAATATAGCTTTGCGGATACAAGGAAAACAGCCCCTCAAAGGATTCTTCCTCTCCGCTGTTCAACTGCTGCACATAAAGATCTGTTATTTTGGACAGCTTCCCTTCCAGATTATTGCCGGTTGCCAGAAGAAACCGCGCCCGCATCACCGCACTGCGCATATACCGCGCATGCTTTCTGTCAATCTCTTCTATGATATCATCCAGTCGATAGAAAGAGGACTTAATGTCAATCAGCATAGAGATTACCTCATCATATGCCTTCTCCCGGTCCTCAGTCTCCTCCACTTCCATGTAACCTGCCACCGCCCGCTCCATGATCTCTGTGCTTTCCATGATCCGTCCAATCCGCTCTATGATAGACGTCCGAAAATAGGAAATGTTCTCGCTGGTCTTCATTCTCAGATATGCCTTTGATCCGATATTCTTGTGATACGCAAAGAAGTGCTCTAAGATTTCTTCCGCGTCCATATCGTTCGTCTGCTGATCCATGTGCCGCTTGATGCTGGCGTTCAGCTTCTTTAACTCTGATAAAAGACGTTCTGTATTCTCCTGTACACCCTTAATAATTAATTCATAAGGTTTACCGTACAATTCCTCGTTCTGTAAACTCGCATGGATCTGCGAGATGATTCCCTGATATTCCGCCTCTTCCTCACGAATGATGCGATTCATACTATCGATCACAGGAATCGTATATTCACACAAAATCACATTAATCTGGTGATTCGTCTCCTGCTCGTATTCTATCCATCCGCACTTCTTCAGTATGGCTATGACTCCGTTTGCCTTATCCCTCGCATCGGATACATAGACTTCATCATCAAAACTCATCTCCGTATCATCAGCCTCAAAATAGTCCGTCAATTCTTTGACTACGATGTCCCGATTCACGCCATAGGAAATTTCCGGTTTAAAGGCATTGAAAAGCCGCATAATGCAATCTGCGTACTCCTGCCGGTATTTACTTGTCAGCGGCTTAAAAAAATCGGCCGGTAGAATATCGAATAAGGTTTTCATGGCGATTGTAATTATTCCTTCCTGCCGGCTTGCTTTATTGCCGATTATATCGTTTACTATAGCTTGTCAAATCAATTATATATAAAATATTTTGCTTACGCAACTACTCTTATCAGAGTTTCCTAATTCAGCTAAATTTTCTACCTGAATATTCTTCTCCGGATCATAAACCACTGCTGACCCTATTGATGACTCAACAAGCGGAGAATGTGTTGCTGCAATAAAATGCAAATTAGGAAAACCATAAAGTTTCTTCTTTAATTTTACCCATTGTCCCTTTTTCTTAGAGCCAGCCCTTTCTATAATACCTTTTTCTCTTTTTTCTTTCATCAGGTTTAACATTTTTTGATCATATTCATCCAATCCATCCTCTTTTGCCAATTGTAAATCCTTTTCCAACGCTTTATCTTTATTTAACGGAATTGTCACTGTAATAAAATTTTCTGTAATGTCAAACACTTCTTTGCCATACTTAGACACAATCAAAGGAACTCCATGTCCGGTCTGCTCTATATAATCCAACCGGACCATAATTTGTTGAAGTGTCTATTAACTTAAAAATTCTAATTTTCTACCCCAACAGCCTATCCAGCCTCAAACCGGCAGACTCCCTTCCACACACAGCGCCCCATACCCCGCGTGTGTCAAGTTATTAAATTCTTCTTTCTCTTCCTTAATTTCTCTACTGGTATGTAAATACGCTTCAGGTACTCCAAGATTCTGCTGATTTAAGAAAATCTTTTCAAGCATCAACTATATCAGTGCTCTTTTATATGCACTAATATTATTCTCCCAGTCGATTTGTAACTTGATGAATAGGAAGATAAGTTTTTCCATTTTCATCTTCTCTGACAATAGCAACATCTTCCCAGTTCTCTACTTCAAGCTTATATGTTAATCCAATTGTCTCTTTATCTAAAGCATCTGGTGATGACAACAACCTGCAAATTTGTTTCAGAACCACATAAATTGCTACATAACCTTGATATATATCCACTCCATGTAGCTGTCGCCTCATGTTCAAAACCTGAATCCATTTCATATTCCCCTTTCATCACATTTATTAGAATAATCCAAGCTTTCGTTGTATCTCACCCACCAACCGATATACCATACTCACAGGCCACATCTCTGACGGCTTCTTTTTCCCATTCTCTAAGCACTTCTTGTAACACCGCTTCGCCACCTCAATCGCTTTTTCTTCATCCCCATACTGCACCAGTTTCCGATAAATATCTCTATCATTCTTAGAATACTTATGTCTTGTTACCTTCTCAAACTTCTCCGCAAACCGTTCACAGCATATATAAGATTCCCTGATAGTGGGCATTTCACCAAAGTAAGCAAACATCCATATTTCAAAACAAGGGTTAGACCATCCGGCATTGATATCATTTCTCTCTGCCAGCCTTATAATCTCGTCAAAACCCTTTACCTGATCCCTATCAAAAACAATCCATGGAATACGATATTGTGATTCTGCATCGGTAAGTTCCATCGCCCGTTTCACCAGTTCTACAGTCTTTGCCTTTTCCACCTTTATTACCAGATGGTCTTTTAGTTCCGCGGGAATGCTATCTCTCAAGCCTTCAAAATAATTCTTCTCCGTCTCCTCCGTATCGGTTACAATAAGATAATATCCCAATTCCGGTATCCTTGTCCCTACCCGTTGGTTCCGATCCCTACGTTTCCCAGCCCTGCGGTCGCTGGGTTTTCCTTTCCCTTTACTCGTCATCCAAAGTCCTCCCAGTCAGCATTTCCATGGGCTTCAAGGCAGGAATAGCCCCATAACTGCCCGTCAGATATTTTTTAGACAAAGCCTCGTCTCTACGTACCTTATTGCCTTCTTCATCTTTAAAGTCAGCCAGAGAATATAATTCAGAAACTCCATCCCTGTTTTTATTAACCAGCCATATCTCATCCCGGCGAAGCAATTCATTAGAAAACTGCCAGACATCATGTGTCGTAAAAATTAACTGTGCATTCTGCGTATTGATTTCCGGGGACAAAAAGGTCAATATAATATTCCGTACCAACAACGGGTGCAATCTGGCATTTAACTCATCAACAAACAGTGTGCCCCCATGATCCAGCACATCTTTTATGGAAGGATAGAGCGCAAACATTTTTAGCGTACCGCTGGACTCCAATTTTAAAGGAATAGAAGCCAGTTCCTGACTGTCCACCATTTTGTGAAGCGCATCAATCTTATAACCTTTTCCTGCATCTTTCTCATCGTCCTGCCGCAACTCTTCTACATGAAAATCCTGAATTGCCTCATCAAACGATGCAAAATACTTCACTACATTCCCTTGTACTTCCTTGCTGTCTACAAAATTCTCCGGAAGCACTCTTGATCGAAAATAATTTTCTGCCGGGTCTCCAAAATCAAGAATCTCATTATTCATGAACCAGTCTCTTACCTTTTTTAACTTATCGATCCGCAATTTTGTTCCCAATGAAACAATAAGTGTTTCTTCATTTAAAGATGCCTTGATATTTTCTATATGGCTTTTAGAAAAACCATTCATTTCCAATTCTTCACCTTTTTTTCGGTAAAAAATTGTTCTATAGTTGTTTCTTGCTGTTTTCGCTTTGGAATATAGCCATTCCTCTACCACTTTATCGCTTTTCAGTGAAAATCCATATTGATAAATCTTTCCACTATTTTCAGCATTATCTACATAAAATACTTCAAATATAGTTTCCTCATCCCTGCTCTTTCTATCAAACAAGAAAGGAGTAACTTTCACATAACTTTTTTCTGTTTTCCGGCGACTGTCTTCTTCTCCTCCAAAATTAAAGGATTCTGCAACATAGTAAGTCATATAGTCAAAAGCATCATATACATTAGACTTTCCACTCGCATTGGCTCCGTAAATTGCTGCAACCTTTAGCAGTTTGTCATTGGCAACATCCACTACATGGCTTTCATGTTCCGTAATCTTAGTAGCTGATAAATCCAGTGATACTTCATCCCGAAATGATTTAAAATTTTTAAAGTTAAATTGTATCAGCATAATAATCTCCTCATTCTTTATCAAAATTTTATTATATTATATCCTATATTAGCAAAAAATCAACATCTAATTTTAATAAATTGTAAAATTAGATGTTGATTTTATTATATTATATGCTATATTTGCTTTTATAATAATCAAAAAACAAATCCAGTTAATTTGTTCACTAGGTTTTTAATCAGCACATAATAGACGCATTATTCGATACCATATTCCATAAAATTGAGTAATTCTTTTCCCAAAAGCCAACACCATTCTACCCCGGCAGACTCCCTTCCACACACAGCGCCCCGTACCCCGCTAACGGCAAGTTATTGTCACAAATTTTTTTTCCTTTTTTGAGTGGAAATCGCTGAAACCCGCATAACTTCGTGGGGCATATGGTAAATTATTGCTAAGTCGGGGCAAAATTGATGGTAAATTATTGTCAAGTTGAAGCATCCGAAGTCACCACCACTATTTCTCCAAAATCTCCATTATTTCTTAATCTTCTGTGACGACATCGCCGTCATCCATCAATGATAATTGAAAATATTTCACGTCAGAATGCCCTATTTTGCCAGAATATTTTATCAAATAAAATTCCAGAATATCTTTAAGGTCATTTGGCCAAGGTGTATTTCTTAGTTCTGATATATTAAGAGATGCCAATTCCATTAAATGCTTTTTCTGATCATCGTTTAGTTTGCAATATAGTGTCTTCCACTTTGCCGTTGTACCATTCTCTTCAAAATATGAACGGAACATAATCAGTGCCCGGGGCATCGCTAATAGTTCAAAATATTCATCCAGATTATTACCAAATGCCTTATAAAAAAAACTGGACCCAGCCGCCACAACGCCCTTTGTCACCTGCAGAATCGCAGAAATTGCACGGACTGATTTCTTGCACCAATTAATGCCGATATAAGTGCGATCTGTTTCGCTGATCGGAGAATATTTCATCGGGAATGAAAAAATCTGAATACCCAATTCCTTATTCAATTCAATGTTGACACGTAGACGTTCATACAAATCTTCCGGCTTATCCTTGTAATTGAACAGAATGTAATTGGAAATTTCTTTGATACCATGACGATGTGCAGTACGTACCGCCTGACAATATACATCCTTTAAATGAATATCATCAAACGCAATACGCAAAGGACGAACCGCAAGCCGAGCAATCTGTTCCATAGTTTCGTCATTGATCTTTCTTGCATCGACACCTTGATTAAAGTCCAAATAACGTGCTTTTTTTGCTTTGTTACGATACTTCTCAATGATCGGAGACAATTCTTTATCATGATCCAGCATATATTGTGCATAATCAACAGCGTCCTCTGCCCCAATGACAACTTGAAGGAATGTTTCTAACATTTCTGCGGATTTAATACGTTTTTTAAAACCATCCAAATATGTAGCCATCTTTTTATTGAGAAAATCTGCTCGGTCTCCATTACGATAACGCATTATGACAATATTGTATGCACCAGGATCTACATACTTTGCCCCCCGACCAAATCCCGCTTTACACAAATCATCAACAAGAGACTTCAAATCCGCAGTATTCAGAATATTATTATCCAGAAGTAGAAGGTGTTGCTTAGGACCGTATTTTTCGTCAATAGTCCTAATCTGATCTACAATACTGTTTGTCACATGAAAATGTGGCTCCAAAATAGGTACCGCACAAAAAGAACAATGGTTCGGACATCCTCTGGTCATATAAGCAAAATAATTATCACCGGCAGGGTACTTATAATCGACCTGCTCCAGAATATCATAATCTAGCGGCAATTCGTCCACATTGATATCGTTGTTATCACCAACCACCGAAACGTCAGTGAACAACCCAGTCAGAACACGGGAATGATCAATTCCAGTTGCTTCTACGATCTTCTCCGGCATAAGTGATGCCATAATACCACCAACATAAAGATCATCAATGTTGTTTACCAACAGTTTATAATGATTGATGGTTTTTACATCCACATCAAAATCAAAGGTAAACAGAGTGGTAATATAGATTCTATCCCAAACTTTTTTATCCACACTATGATCGAAGCCTTTGACAAACTGTACCTCGTCTCCCAGCATCTTATGGTATGTGCTTATTTTCATTAATCCCATTGGCGGATATTTGTTTTTATAATTTGGTTCAACTAATAAAACTCTCATTTCTTTTTCACGCTCAGTTCAGATTTTATAGCTTCACGCAGTTTTTCTGCTGTCTCAGGCTCTTCGATGAAGAATGTATCAATTACAGTAATAATACGCTGATACAACTTCCGCTCATCTCGGCTATACGATGTAGGTAAATCATTCTTTGTTGCATAATCAGCATTAATGATTTTCTTATTCAGCGAAATAACCTTTCTCGCTGCTATCTCCGTCTGTGACAACACTTTCTCAATCGTTTCTTTTCGGTCAGCATCAAATGTGCCACGCACTTGCGCATTTCGGACAGTTTTTTCTTCAGACTCACGCTTCTTGGCTATTTGCTTGAGCTTATCAGCAATCTGTTCGCGCTTTTCATCAGAGGAAATTGCACCGGATTCAATTTTTTCTTCCAGTTCCTTCTGCTCTGCATTCAACTGATTTAAGCGTCTAAGTGCAGATGTTGCTTCAGACATGCCACGACGATACTTCTTATTAATTTCTCCTGCCCACTTGCGCAGAGCCTGCCGCATTTCACTGTAAATTGCATTAGGCTCAAAGTCATCTCTCTGAGAGTTCGGAACCAACTCATTATGCAAAGCATGAATTTCTCCAGCAAACATACGATTTGCATTATGACCTTCAGAGGGGAAATATTTCACAAATGTGGTGTTATTACCAACTAAAATATTTCCCTTGCGAAAACGTATACCCTGTACCGCTTCATCTGAGATGATACCAGAAAAATCTGTAAGTGCAAGCCATCCAGCATATAAAGGTTTCCCATCGGATGCTTCAGCATATACAAATTCCACATCGCGGACAGAATCCGTAGTCTTTGTTTTGACTTGTTTTCCAGTAGACAATGTACGGGAATAAGGCTTATAGATCGGAAGCTTTCTTGATCCACGAAGTATCCTATAACAGGTTATCGGACAACAATGCTCGCTAAAATAATTCCGAATTTTTTGTGCCTGCGAAAATTGTTGGCTATTAAAGTCAACAGGAGCAGTTTCGGAAAGGTAGCTCCACACAGTATTTTCTTCAAGTAAGCCAGAATCCAAAGGAACACCAATCATTTGCACTTCAAAATAATGTGCATCTTTATCCTCTGGCTGAGGATCAGCAAAACCGCTGATTGCCTTAAAAGTATCCATAACATCTGATGTTTCAGCATTAGACTTTTGGAGAAGCCTCTGCATTTTAACGCAATCGCAAGTCATAACTGTCTTTACTTCTTCGCCATATGCGGAAGTAACAAATTTAACTTCTTTTGCATAAGCCAGACCTGCAAGTCGTCCAATACCTCGAAACCCTCTCTCGTCTATGCCATTCTTATCAGAATCGCCAATACTCAACAAAATCTCTCTAGTTTTTTCAGCAGGAATACCATAACCATTATCATGAATAATGATTCCCTGCTTTGCACCATCAATCTCAATATGAATTGCAGCCTCAGATGAAGAAATTACTCCCCCCGCAACAGCTTTGTCAATAGAGTCTGTACTGTTTTGAATATATTCCCGATAAACATGCATCGGGTTAGAATACATACCTTTGGTAAGTATTTCAAGCAAAAACTTACCGGCTACAGGTTCACCCATTATTTACTACCCCCTTGATTATAAGACGGGAAAGGAAATTGGATCTTTAGCAATGTTTTGAAAACAGGATGATGAAGAATCAAATCTCCCTTCTTTAGTCTGGTCATCATATTTGCATATACTGTAGGGACAAATTTATAGTCCGGACGGGATACCTCAATGGCATTTGTACGACCATATACATTTGTACCACAGTTGCCTTTGATACGTTCGTGAATCGCACTTCTAAACTGTTCCGCTGAAAACAGCACAACACCTTCAGAGCGGCCACGCTCGGTAATATCCAACAAGTTCGCCAACAGCGGAGAATTCTTACTGGATGTAGAAGGTGCATACTTATTTAATTCGTCAACAAAAATTATGATTCGTTTAGGAACAGGCATTTTACTACTGCGATCATCTTGGTCATAGTCCCCGTGCTTCAAAGAATAGACGGAACGAATAATATCACCAAAAACCAAACACTGCAACTGCTCAGTCAAGCCTGCAATATCAACAACCATCATTTCGCCTCCATTAATATTCAAAACCTCATCAGATAAATATACTTGATGCTGATCACCTGCCATTGATCTTGAATTAACGAAAACGTCATCATTAATAGAATTATTAATCAAACGTTTAAACCTTTGCCAAGATTGCATCAAAATACCTGATGAACGGTTTTTCTCGCTTCCCTTAACACAGAATTCTTTTAATTTATCTTTAAATTCATTCCAACTTGAAACATCTTTAAATTCCTGTCCAGAATCAATTTGATTCAAAATTGACTCAATAGTGTAGTTCGGGTCATCAACATTAGAAAAAAGCATATCTACCTTATCAATATCATGTTCAAAAGTATATACAAAATTTGCCGCCTGCTGAACAGCATACTGCTCTGCCAAATCTTCCACGGACAGTGTCGTATTTGCGTACAGCTTATCCTTCTGACGCCGATAAGGATACAAATATTTTACATTTTCGAAGGGTTCACAGGGAATGCCTAACGCATCCCATTCATTACGCTGTGCCGAAGTGATTTTTTCATTTGGCTGATGAATATGAAGCAAATCATCGCCTTTGACATTCATAACAATAATAGCAACATCATCCTTGTATTTATATTGTATCGCTTTCAGCAAAAACATCACATAACTTGTCTTAGTTGCCAAGCCAGAAATACCAGAAATATTCATATGTGCACCTTCTGGACCAATCAGAAAATCACCATTGTACTTAATAGGTACAGGATCATTACTGCTAGTTTTCATCAATCCAGCAGGAATTGCAGTTCTCTCATCAATGTTATCCAAGCCAAGAGCAATTTCGATATCTTTGTTATCAGCCGTATAAACAGGAGATCCTTCAAAAACAGGCATAAAGTTTTCTTTTGTGTTGTGGATAACGGAAACCTTTGCGTAAGACAAAGAAAGCCGTCTGGTCATCGGCATTGTATCCACATTGCCGAAGTCAGAAGACACATAATTGCTAAGATGACCCGTACCATCTGTAATATGCAAAATATCCTGCACTACTCCATAGGTTATGGAATCGTCAGTCTTATTCTCAACTCGAACAATATCAAATGGACTCAAAATGGTATCATCTGAAAGCCAAAACTGAAAATCATCACAAGATGACGGATACTTTTCTGTGGCAGAAACTCTGCCAATTAATTTTCTGTTACCCATATCTTTATCTCCTTTTTAGCAGAAATTCCGTTTAAAATTGTTGATAAATACCAAATCACTTTCAAATGATGCTTTTATCAATGTTTCGGTTAAATACACCGAGTATAAATGACTTGCCCATCGTTCGTCTCGCCCGTAACAAGTAGGGGACCCTTCATTCAACAGCCAGAGAGAGAGGTTATCTACTACGGAGGAATCCAAACCTTCTTCCTCCTCCTGCACCGCCATCTTTTCAATTTTAATTATACCATCAAGAGGCCCAGAGACCTTGTTTTTCGGCCGAATCCGTAAATACCAGCAACCAAACTTACGATGCTTACTGTTCTCCTTTAAAAACACCGGTGTCCTTTGACCATAGTTCAGTTTTAGAAGTTCTGCACCAATCTGGGTTCCCCCACGCTTACTTTTGTTCGAAGTCGGCAACATTGGATCAAAGCTCTTAGAAACGCCGACAACATTATAAAACATATCTGCAAATTCTGGCTTTCCGGTATCTTGCCGAATGAACTGCAGTGGGCCGTCCACAATCAACATATGATCGGGTTCCAGCGTACCCGAATGAACCATCTGTCCCAGAATAGCAATTTCCATATCGTGCATCATGGAATTTGCCTTGGCAATAGCTGCATTGATCGGAACACTGTCCTTTGCAGAATCAAAGTGATATTTCACTATATCCAAATGAATATCCTTTGCCATCTGTGTTTTGAGGATGCGTTGACGAATTTCTTGAAAATCCACCTCATTCATCTTATCACTTAGAAGGAGAAGATTTTTCCTTTGAACTAATCCATGTGTATGCAACTTTTTCTGTCGGTCTCGTTCTGTACATCCCGCCCGAACCTGAGCAACAACAACAGGATATATCTTCTTACCCTCTAAGACCATATCTCCAATTTTATATGTACGACGAGAGCCATCCATAAAATAGCTAAAACCAGAATATGTTCGATCTTCGCTTATCAAATCAAGAGAACGAATTTTCTTCGACTCATCGGTTTCAAATGGTTTGCCCATTTCTTTGATTTCATCGTTTTCATCCTGATAAGGTTCCTGGTAATAGTGATCCAGATCAAGACTTTCGTTCTGATAAAGGAGAATTTTCCGTTTATCAAATATCTCACTTAACGTAGGCATATCTTCGACTCCATCTTTACCTAAGTATTTTTGATGCGAAACCGGTTAATTTCACGCTCATATTTGAATGGCATTATTTCAACCGTTCCTTTATTTATTCTCGTAGTATCGCAGGTTTTTAGTCCTTCCCTTTTTAATCAGCACGCCCTCGTCAGTTAGTTCTCGCAAAAGCAGGATTGCCGTAGATTGGGACACACCAAGTTCCATTTCTA
>CALGVA010000052.1 GCA_937920345.1 uncultured Lachnospiraceae bacterium | reverse complement strand
AAATATTCGTCATGATTTTCCGGATCAAATCCGTCTATATATGCCTTTTCAGCCAACTGCTCCTGCTGTTTTGACAGATCCACCTTATAGCCACTGTCACTATAATGATATAATCCACTTTCGCCCATCGGTTTCCTCCCGAAGCATTTCTGAATTGAAATCTAATTTTCCGTCTTCATCCTGTACTACTGAATCCCTGCCGTAAAATGCTCTACACAAAATCCCGTCTCCGTCTCATAGATCTCTGTCCATTTTTCTTTCTTGTCTCCTATATACCTATAAAATGCAGTCCGTCTTCCGCCATATCAGGATCCTCACTTTTCCATTCTTTTGCATAGTCTTCATCCATTTCACTATCTACTCCCAATACTTCCAAGGTGTAATCTATTATTTCCTGCCAGTCGCTGTCATAATTCTTCCACGGTAAAAATCCCGAAAATTCTTTTCTGACCTGTATCAGCAATAGGCTTCGCTTCCTGCAATATGAAAGCCTCTACCCCATCTCCGTTTAAATCAATCTGTCTCCATTCTGATTCTCCACTTTCCCAGTTTTCCTCAAATAGCTCTCTATAATCGCTGTATTTCCCACCAAGATGTTCAAAGTCCCCACATAATAGTTCCTCTTGTAAATTATTAGCATCCTGCGTTACCATTTTTCCTTTCGGTTCAATTTCACTCATATATACAGAATAAAATGAAGACATAGCACACATAATAACAGCTACGATAAACTCAATTATCTTGTCCATTCTTTTTCCCCCTACTTCAAAACATCTTGTCTGTATGGACCATGTCGGACTTTCTGCCACTCATTTGAATTCTTGACGCATTTCTTTGTTTTGATCCGCTTACCACGGCTTGCAGAATTTCTTACACTCGCTAGGGGAAATCAGCTTCACTCCTGTGTATATGGCATATAACAGCCAGATAATAACATTAAATCGCAAAGTATAAATATGTTATACAGTCTCTTATTTTTCATTATTTGATCCATTTCTATTGATTACTCAATTATGTCTCTCTTTCAGTCCTAATGTCTGTAAACTCTACACGTAATTCATTGATTTCCATACTTGCAATGCCATCTTCCGACACATACATGTCTACAACCAGCGTTCTGCCACTCATCTGCTCTTCTCTTGTTCTCTCCGGATAAAAGTAATACTGCAAATGCATATATCCCGCCGCTTCATGAAACTGCACCCAGAAGCAGTCAAATCGTCTGTCCGCCTTCCAATCAGACTCTATAAAACTGCCTATCTCGTACAAAACAGAATGCATAGTCTCCTTATCATCGGCTAGCTGAAAAATTTCTCCCGTTTCCAAATTTCCTTCATCCAGATCTTTCAGAAATTTTTTCCCCAGATAATCGGCGGCTTCTGCCGTATCCGTAAATCCCCATAAGTCTCCCTTGACTTTCCGTTTTCCGGAAAGCGTATCTAAAACACCCGGATTAAGTTCACTAATCGGCACATGTTTTACCTGTCTATCCATCACAGGAATTGCTATCCCTATCTCTCCCGATAAAACCTTTCCCTGCTCAACCACAAGTGCTTTATTTTTATTCTGATCAGACTTTATCGCCTGATATGCTTCTACTGTTAGCGGAAAAATATCTATATTGTTATAATCAATCATACCATTATAAATGTTAATGTTACAGTCGATCACCACCACTTGCGCAGCATCCACATCCATAATTTCAAAATCAGGATAAAAGTAGTACCGGAATCCTGCATAGCCGGAAAGAGAAATCCTGTCGACAAAAAAACAATCATATCCCTCATTCTCAATCCACGTCTCTCCCAGTACTCCCCATTCCGTATCTGCTAATTCCTCATAGTTCTCATCATAGCCAAAGTATTCCTTGTATTTTTCTACATCTGCCCCTCTTTTTTCTATGATGTAAGAAAAGATATCCGCCAACGTCTGTGCACTGACACAGACATTTCCAGATTCCAAAAGCCCTGTATTCTCCTGTTCATAAACCTCTTCGGGCATCATAAACTTTCTAAAATGACGTTCAAAATCCCATATCAATTTTTCTCTGCAGGGATGTCCGTCCCGAATAATTTGCTCGCAATACGCATTATCAAATAGCCCTTTCGTGTTAATCCACTGTTCCATTCTGCTCTCTGCAGTCGGTACCGTACTGAAAGATATCTTTATTTCACAGATTCTCCCGTCATTATCTACATAAAGTGTGCAGTCTGTTTTGTTTGTCTCCTCTTTCACCACCTTTACCTGATCAGGATAAAAACTGTATTGAAAATAATATCCGCCGCCTCCCAATAATGGATTCACGGAATACTCTCTATCGTATGCAAAAGGTATAAGCTCCCACTCATCATCCAACAGTTCCCAATCTGTTCCTTCCAACTGCCGCAATGCATAGTCTGTAAAATACTTCCTGTTTTCCTCGCTGACGGTTCCACGGTGCGTCAGGACTCCCTTTAAGATATCTCCAAGAAAAACTTCGGTTTCACACATATAGTCCGAAATATAAATCCCTTTACCGACAAATTCTTCTTCCACCAGATACGACATATCCTGCTCATAATACATATTTTCCGGATTGGGCGGTATTCTGATCAGACTATATCCTAAAATATTTCCCTGCAGTTCATCCGATTTTACATAAATCTTTTTACCCCACGATTCACTATCCCCGTTTATCGGCTCCAGCTTATATTCCGGTACTGCTTCTTTTCCATGCCCGATGTCATCAGCAGGTTTCGTTACTTCAGCTTTCTCCCTTATTTCCGACTTTGCATTAGAATTATTGTAATCATCATGTTGCATTGGAGCATTTAATACACCACAACCAAATACTGACAGCGAAACACATATCATTAGTATTTTAATTATTCTGTTAGTTCTCATCATCTGCTCCTGTCAATATATTATACCAAATATCAGCCGCTTCCTGTCGTTTAGATAAATTTTGTTCACCAGCCCGTTCATAATCTTTCATAATTATTTCTGTATTTTTCTCTACTTTTTGTGAATCACTCATCCCACTTGTCTCTTTTTCACATTTATCAACTACATTTTTATAAGTGGACCGCAATTCTTCTAACATATAATTAATCTCAACTTCGGCACATTCTTCTCTGCTTGGAAAAGCATTATCTCCGAATTTATCCAAATATCTATCTATCAATGTCTCCGCACGGTCATATGTCCATTGTACAGTACCAAGACCAAATCCATGAAGTCCATCCGAACAATTTCCGTCTTTTCTAAACTGCACTAATGCACTTGTACCTACATCAGACAAATACTTGCCAGATACATACGCACCATAATTATGAATATTATCCATATGTGCTAAATAAGGTGGTTTTGCTTTAGTAACATACTTCGATGATTCAAAATAACCAAAATTCCCTTCATTAACAATGTTGCCTACAAATCCAGCTATCATATCTGGAGAATATCCCTCCATAAACATTTTCAGCGTCACGTACTTTGCCATGGCTATCATCTCCACAGTCCAAAGTTCTCCACTCTTATATGCTAAGCCACTAATTGCATCCAATAGTTCCTGCATATATTGCCCTGATATAATCGGCGTAATAATCCCTCCATGCCCGCAAAACAGCATAGAACTCATAGTGATTCCCTGTACCATTCCACGGCGGTCTTCATTCCAGAACAGCAAATAAGGGTTTTCCGCCGGCAGGTTATCCCACTGATCATGCAAGTTGATCAGAGCCTTGCACGTTCCTTCCTCCATGCAGGATTCATCTGCTTCCAGTTTATCCCACTCTTTGTCATTATGAGGTTCCCTGCTGCAGTTGCAGCGAAACGGCGAAATATTGATTTCCACCTTGCGGTCTTCCACCGTTGCATGATACAGATATCCGCAACATTTTGCCTGCGGGTTCTCTGTAACCGTTAAAACAGTCTCTTTACTCGGTTTCTTTACATTATATACCCTTCCATGCAATACCTTAACATCTGTTACCGCCTTGCTGCATGTCAGGATCGCCCCGTTTACTAAATATTCGTCATGATTTTCCGGATCAAATCCGTCTATATATGCCTTTTCAGCCAGCTGCTCCTGCTGTTTTGACAGATCCACCTTATAACCGCTATCATTATAATGAAATAATCCTTTTTCTCCCATTGTCATCCTCCCGAAGCATTTCCAAGGTGACGCCTGTTTTTTCGCTTTGCATTACTGTATCCTAAACTCTCCACCAGTAAAAGAAATATCTTTATTTAATGTCATACTTGTTCCGCCCTGCTTCACCTGCAAAATATCATTCGCTGCAATTAACAGTGACGCGTTCCCGCTGGATATTGTAAGGCTGTCCTCCGCTTCTATCACGATATCTTTGTCGCTGGTTATCGTGATTCCTTCACTGTCATTCATCTCCACCATCATGCCCTTATTATTTGTCATCAGAATGGAATCCGGCGTAAACAGAATTTCCTTATCATATTTAGTCTTAAAAGACTTATAATCCGGATTCTGCCGTGCACTGTCTGTTTCCTTATGTACTGCGCTGATAATGAAGCTGTCCTCTTCCATTTCGGGTACATACATCCGCACGCTGTCACCGATCTCCGGCATACAGTACCATCCCGTACCATCGGCGGAAGAATATACGGTGGAATATAAGAACCATTTCTTTCCGTCCGCCGCCTGCCATTCGTCCTGTTTTATTTCCACCTGCACCTTATCCTGCCGGACATCGGTTACGACAGCCTCAAATGAACTTCCGACTATTTCCGGATGCGTCACGGGAAGCGTCCTAAGCGCTTCCTTCGTCTTGAAATAATATGTATGGACGCATTCCGCCCCGTCATATCTCGTCAATATCTGCCAGATAAAGTACACCTTATTCTGATAGGCAATACTGTCTCCGATCTGGTATATTTCCCGGTCTTCCATAATCAATTCCGTCATGTCCGCCGCCTGTAATGACGACATGCCATTCTTTGATTTCTTAAGATACTCATTTACGTCAAGTTTTATCCTGAGTCTATTCATATCCGTGGTCTTTTTAGTACCCGCAGGCAGACCAACCGTATATTTTATCCCGCTCTTCAATGTATTTGGTATCAGATATAGTCCCTTTCTTCCTGCAACACGCTTCAGAAACTCCCAGTCTGTCTCCTGATACTGGATCAGTACTCCTTCCGTCCGGTTCTCCGCCCCTTCTTTGCAAACCATCTGTCCATTCGGGTATGATCCTGTCAATTTAGCATATATATCCGCACACTTTGCGTCCTTATTCTGAAATACTCTAAAATGCGGCTTCAAATCCATCATAATAGTACCGCTTGTAATCTGCAGCTTTAATATCGTTTCATATCCATCCTGACTAAATGTAAAGTCGGTAACCATTCCACAGAATAAAACCGTGCGCATTTCTGTGTCCCTGCCCTGTTCCCCGACACCGGTTATCTTCACCCACGTCTGCTTCATCAGAAGTGACATATACTGCTCTCTGTTACTGTCTTTGATCCGCATGGTAACAGATGCTCTGGCATGATCATTAACCACACTTCTTATCACAAGCTCCTGTAACGCTATATATTTGAATGGTTCAATTTTTATCTGATGTTCTCTCATATCTGCCTCTTTTCTCACTCATATATTTGAATGGTTGTAAGTAACTTTAATATCACTGGTTTCCATATATCATACTGTATGAAACTGCAATGAAAATTGCCTAATATCATCTGCTCCCCTGCCTGAAACAGAAACAACATACAATAAATACTGCCATCCATGCAAAACGCCTTAAAATCCATCCAGCCGATCATATCACCACCCGCCATCGTCTTACCCAGATCATAAAACACATTCTGTTTCCAGATTTTCTTCATATCAATGCGGAGATTTCTCATATACATCAAAATGTCTACCGGTTTTTCTGCCTCCTGCAGTGGCATAAGACTGAACGTAATGGTTGCATCATTATCCTGATCGGTTTTAATAATCTGCGGTCTGTTATTGTTCGGGTACTTCGCGCGAATCATTGAACTATCCATATCTGTCAATATAACCGGTAACAAAATGGAACATCTTTGTTCAAACATCTCTTCCCGATAGAGTTCCTGTTGACTTAGTCCGATCGTAATTACTGTTTCCGTGTCTGTTTGTCCGCTTTGCTGCTCTTTACATTTTTCCCTGAGTGCCAGTATTATTCTGTCTGCATATTCAACTTCATTCATAATTCTCCGGCCCATCCTCCATATCATGCAGCGTTCGTATATTTTTTAATGCATTAAAGAAAACCTCATCATCTTCCTCTATTGTCTCTTCCGGAAAATGAAAGCTGCCAAACATCATCTGATCGTTAAGCGGCAGAATAAACATATAATGAAGGATATCACCTTCCAGCCCGCCTGTGCCAAACGAAAACCACCCTGCTACCCCTGCACATGTTCTAAGTCCTCTTGCTGATTTCCGAATGCTTTCCGGATATATATGACTTATTAATCTTTGCATCTCCCGTATCGCTGAGTAGACCTGGTTTTCTTGCAATTGCCTGTCCAACATGCTGAGTGTAAATATTCTGTCCGCCTCGGGATTCGTATATATTTCCTGTGGCTTTATACTGTAGGGAAATTTCCTTGCTGTTACTTCGTCCGATGCTCTTGTCCAATCGCTCGGCACCACCAGATATATCTGCCCGTCTAAGCAGCTTATTTTCTGTTGGCATGACTCTGCTAAGCTTTCTTTCATTTGCTCCTCCCTCCCATTCCACTTTACTGAAATCTATTGAGACCTTTTTCGTATACGCAGCATTATGAGAGTGATCTCCTGTCAATAAAAGCTGTTCCATTTTGTTCGCTGCATAATTCTTTATATCCATGGCATTCAGGCTATTGATCTTGTCGATTGCCGGATTTTTACCAATTCCCCCGATTTTTACGCTCTCACTCATGATTAGCTCCTTTTATCCCCATACTTTTTATCCGCTACTGACACAGCCTCTATTTTCCCTGTAAAAACCTTGCGTTCCATACTTTTGGTCCCCTCAACTTGTAATTTAGCATTTCGTGTAAGGTCTGTTGCGCCCAGCTTTGCAAATGTTGCATTTGTTATCGGCTGCAGCTTCGCTTTCCCTTCTTTTATTTCTCCGCCTTGAAATCCGACATTCCGTATAGGATCTGCAGAGTCCGGCTTTTTAAATGTCATGTTTTCTACCGGCTGCAGTTTTACTTTCCCCGCCTGCATTTCTCCGCCTTGAATTCTGATATTTCGTGCAAGGTCTGTCGAACCCAACTTTGCAAATGCTGCATTTCTGGCCGGTTGTAAAATATTTGTTGCTGGCTGTAACGTATATGTTGTTGTCTGTAATTTCAACGTCTTGTTTTTTGTCTGACGCTTCCCGTCGCCGATCCTGCTTATGACCGGCATACTTCCCGCCACTGACTCCATAAGCGGTCTTTCAAAATTGTTGACCGGAACAGAGGATAATACGTGACCAATCACGCCATCCAGCGAGTATTTCTCTGCCTTTTGGGTCGAGGGCGGTGCTTTTCTCTGCTTTTCCTTCACTTCCTGAGGCGTCGCCGTAAAATTACCCGTACAGCCGATCGCATCAAATGCATTGCACATATTAATTACCGTAGGAGATATAATGTCTTTCTTAACAAGCGTTGCCTCCTTCGGCGTCGTGATCGTCACGCTCTTTCCTTTCAGTTCCACCTGCCCCTCTGCCAGAACAGACAGCTGATTATTAGTCTTGATATGCAGTACTGCACTATCCTTCAAAGCAATCTCCGCATTCTCTCCGTCCATGTTATGCAGTCCCATCTCCGAAGGTTTCAGATACATTCTCTTGCTGTTATCCGTCGTAAAATATCGTTCATTATAATCCGCAACTTCTGCACACGTCTCTCCGTTTTCCCGAATATTATAGATGACCGCTATGTTGTCTTCCTGATATTTGTCTATGTATGCCGCCGCCCTTGTACCCTTTTCCGGCATACAATACAGCATATTTCCCGTAATCGGTTTCCATGGAAAATCGCATGCCGTTTCTATCGGCTGCTCTTCATCTATATCAAGGTGCAATTTAACCATTTCCTGTTTTGCTGCTATGATCTTGCCTGTAAGGGCTGCCCCTTTCAATGTATCCGCCGGAATTCGTTCCATAACAAAGCACTGTTTCGGAAAAGCACGGCAAGTACAGTTTAGAACACCCTTCTCAATTTCCGCCGTCATCTCCATAACATAATAAATCCGCCCCTGTATAGTAAGTCTATCCCCTACTCTGGCATAATTCATATCATGAATCTCATATCCATACTGTTTTCCGCCTGTCCCTCCACCCGTTACCATATGTTCTGAAAAAGAGAGCAGCGAATATTTCATACTCCCTATATCAATTTCACCCAGATCACCTCTATCATCTAATCCTGCTTTAAACCGGATTTTACCTTGCATATCCACCGGAATGATACTTCTTTCCAAATGGCTCAGTATTCTCCTGAGAAAACTGTAATCTGTCTCCTTATATTGAATCAGCGGATGTTCTAATGGTCTGTCTGATATATTCCATACCATAACCGCATCATGCCCGCCTATGACATGCTCTGCAACATCTCTGTATGTCCTGGATAAATCCTGGAAAGATCTTGATTTCTTTTCAATATCCATCTTCCATGTATAGGAAACAGCCTTAATGCAAAGAGTAGCATACTGCCCCTCCTCCCGGTAATCCACATGATTCAGCACTCCGACAAACAGGAGTTCCTCCTTCCCTTCCCCGTCTGTGCTGAATATTTCCACCTTTTCATCTGCAATATCATTTAACACCGCTTTGGCCGCATGGTTCTTCACAGTACCGACGACCTTAGCACAAGTATGTCTGCCGTACTCTGCATGGATTTTGCAATGGTATATTGTCATGAATATAAATCTGCATTTTACCCGCAGCTGTCCGGAAGTAATCCTATCTCCCATATACCGGTATCCTCCTCTTTTCTCTAATCTATGATAATCATTCTGTGGTCAGATGCCCTTGTACCCGTTGTGTGAACATCACTTCCCCGCCGAATCAATTCCAGTATATCCTCCAATGCACGGAATATTTCCCGTGTACCGTCACACCTGACAGTGCCGCCCGTTTTTCTGCGGACATAATCCTCCAGCACCTCATACCTCACAGCATCTTTGCTTTGCATAAGGAAATAAGCAAATTGGATATCTCCGGCCTCCGCCTTTTCGCATTCCAGCACTTTCCTTGCAAAGTAATCCGTAATCTCCTTAGACAATGTATTGCCGCCGGCTGCCGACCATGTGGCGTCCGCCAGATTGACCGTATCAAATTCCGTCTGGATATCGAAGAAGTCCTTATAATCTGTTCTGAGTTTTGCCCCCTCTTTCAGTTTGAACCTGCAGATCTCAATCTCACTTGGCTGCCGCTCAAGCGCATCATCCAATACAAACTGCGTTATGTATCTGGTGTAATCCGGAAGTTCTTCTTTCTCTGTCAGACGGAATTTTAAGCTGATATACTTGTCCGTGGGTGAATACTCCACCCGCTCTTCTTTCGTTATGAGAAAGATAAACCCCTGACACTTAATAATTCCCTGTCCAATGCAGATCAGGTGTTCCTCGATCCGTATGCAGCACCCCGACAGGATACCGTCCGGATAATTCTGATACTGCTGCTGTAACGCAGCATAGGAATAATCCCGAAGCGCCCACAACAACTCTTTTTTCATAATCCTTCCGCGTTCAAATGCGGGATAGATATGCTCCATACGCTATGGTCCTTTCCGCTCTGTTTCCTTTGGCTATTTCATTCCGTCAAAGTAATTCTTCACCCATCCCTCGTGCTCGAAGGGGTAGAACTGCTCCGCACCCATGTACAGCTTCTCATCCTTACGGCAGACAGGCACGATGACATATCCCCAGTCTCTGCACCTTTTCCATGCAAAGAACCTGATCTCCTGATTGACAATGCTGTCCGTGTCTTTCTGTAAGATATTGTTTCCATGCACCTTCCGTATTTCTTCATAGGTCACCTCTTCAAACTGCTCCGGCACACAATCGAAGTGGAACCGGTACCTGACTTTTCCATCTGTGTCTTTCAGGTAAAGCTGCAATGTCACATCTTCCAGATTACGCGATACGTATCCCGTCTCCTCTTCCCGCAGGAAGCCGTTAACCAGTTCCACTTCTCTGCCGTTATGCGTATATGCGCTGACCGTATAAGGCAGCACCGGCTTGTCAGAATGCAGTTCTATCTGTGCATAGCCCAGTCTTTTATCCCGCATGAATTTAAGCGCTCCGTCCACGCAGCTCATCTTCAGGTCAATATCCCCTGCGGTATCCCTGTTCTTGCGCTTAAACTGTATCATTCTGCCAGGTATGAACTCCTTAAGCGCCTCTCTGAAGATATCAATCTTACAAGACTGCCCGGTCAGCTTGAGGAACGAGAAATTCCTGATCTTGTCATCCAGATACAATGGTTCCATAAACTTACGGATGATCCCGTAGATGTCTCCCCGCAGAATCAGCTCGATTTCATAAAGGTTCAGTACGATTTCCGGAAACTCCTTGACTACCTGAAATTCATCGTGCTCCTGTATAGACAATTTCCACTTATCCGCCTGAATCCATGTGATGTCGGATTTCTGCTTTATCTCCGATGTAATCCCCACCCGCAGGATTCCTGCCTGCTCATAGAAGTGTTTCTTAATCTGCTCCGCAAGGAAAAACAGCATATAGAAATTGTTCTTTACCTTAAAATACGCTTCTCTGCTCCTTGTCTCATACTCTTTGAAGCGGGTTGGTATCCACTGTTCCGTCGCACCATATACCTCTTCCAGCGTGGTATACAGCTTCTCAGTCCCGTTAGTGTCTACATATCGAAAGATGTCCATGTCCAGTTCACGCAGAATATCGACGGAGGTAGACGTCATCTGCCAGCCACGGCTTACTGCCAATTGTTCCACAAGCCGTATCTTCAGATACTGCATGATCCGGCAAGTCAGATTATTACCTCCGAAGTCCGTATCCCCGTTCTCATACGCGGTATCAATCCGGATATGGTATGCCACACTGTCGTCCTGTATCTTAAAATGACATGCACACAAATCCGTCGTTCCGCCGCCACAGTCTACAATCAGTGCCTGATAAGTCCGTCCCATCTCAGCCGTTCCCGATTCCAGCATATTGGCAATCGTATTATAGAGCACTGCCACTCCCTCATCTATCATCTCATCTTCCCGCATGGCATACTCGGGAAGAATCTCCTGGAATAACCTCTGGAAGAGGTACTTTTGCTTCACCGGACATGACACCTGTATCTGTCCCACTTTACATTTAAACCGATCTTCTGTGACAGTGATGATATAGCGAAAGTATGTTCTGATAATCTCCTTGCGGGCAAGAAAAGTCCTCCTTCCCTCCCTGTCTGTGATCTCCTCTTCCTTCTCATAATCACTAATCCAGCGTTTCATATCATAGAAGATGCTGAAGCCTTCATCCACATAACAGGCATTAGACAAATCCACTGCCGTCTGCCCGAACACAAACTGTGCCTCCCCATGGTTTACCGAGACAACGCCCACAACGGAAGGCAGGAGTTTCTGCTGCTTCTCAAACACCGTGTAGCAGATGGCGTTCCTCTCAAGTCCTGCGGCAAACAGTGCTCCTTTGGCGCTCTCAAAATACAGGGAGTCCAGATAGACCCCCGCGGTAGTATTCGTGGAGCCAAAATCAATGACCAGAGGCATTCTCAAGGCGATCGGCTCCCGCACCTCCACATCCATGAGCGGAATACAGTACGCCATCAGATTCTCCGGTATCTCATTACTCAAGCCATGATACACGGAGAAAATTTTATCCGAATCCTGCTGTGTAAAGCAGTACAAATCATAATCCTTTAAGTCAGCCTCCCGACAGGATACCTCCCTGTTCTTCATCACATACAGCTGCTCTTTATCGTCTCCGCACCTGTGGAGATAAAAAATCCCGCAGACTCTGCTTCCGCCGCTTACCAGAACAGCATTTGTGTCTTCCAGCTCTGCCCTGTACGGAATACATATTCCATCATTTTCATCCATTGTCCGGCCATCGTATACGATGATCTTGGAGGGAATATGCAGCGCCTTATCCTGCAATGTCCGTATTTTCCCTTCACCAAGCATCCTTTCCAGCACTTCCTGTCCGTCCGCATCATCATGCTGAACCAGCATCTGTTCTCTCGTCCCCCGATAGCGCATAATCACATGGATCAGTTCCTCCTTATCCAGAGGGTTCAAGATACCATGCACGATCTTTTCCCTACGGCAGATTTCCCTAAGCTGGTGTGTTGTCATCAGTTCCAGTTCACCCTGCCTGTATAATTTTTTCTTTCCTACTTCGATCCCATCTCTGTCGAGTATGTATCCGCCCATTGTATTCTCCTAAAATATCACCATCTCGTCCATTATCATGATAATTTCCCACTCTATTGCACCATTGCATCATATACATATATTTTCATATTGTATGTATCGATCGACATGTAAATCGTAGCATTCTGGTTCTTTAACCTGAAGTTATATATATTATTTGCCAGTTCCGGAATGATTTCTTTGGCCAGATCGGTCTTAAAAAATTCCTGATCCCTGTCCGTCATACAAAATTCCGTTTCAAACGGCAGCATATCCTCTTCCAGATTGCAGGAATATGTATCAGCCTGCTTATTTGCCTCATTATATTTCCTGATTCCGTATTCAATATATCCATATAATAATATTTGTTCCGTAAAATCCGTCGGTATCATTACATGATCGGAAATATAGTACCCGTCATTTACTTCATTTGCGTTTTCCTCAGCTACGGTTGCCTTATCCGTAATTTCCCCGGCTGCGGATTCCTTGTTTGGCATTTCGTGCATTTCTTCCTCACATACAGAATCAGTTTTTTGTTGTTCTTCCTGCTGACTTTCTGTATTTTGTTCCGATTTGCCGCTATGTACATTAGCAATTCTGCTTATCACTAACATTAGCAGCATACCCGCAGCAAATCCCGACAAAACACCTATCCATTGTCTTTTCATTCACACTATCCCCCATGATTCCGCTTTGCGGAATCTCATTGCACGGGAAGAATGCTGCTTGCAGCAAGTCCGTCCTGCGGACGGTTCTTCCGCGTGAACGGTATTTTCGTTCACGCTATCCTCCACTTGATAAACATGTGCTTTCATATTGTATCCATCAATATCAATATACAGTGTCATGGTGTCTCCCCTCACCCGGCAGGTATAAATCAGATTCGTAACCTGACAGATTACGTCCTGTGTTGCATCAAAATAAAATACATCCTCAATCTGTTTCTCATCAATAAATCTTTTGAGAGCACTTGCCACATTAAGATATCTTTCTGGATTTGTAACGTCTTCCGGTATTTTAAGAAAATACAGTTCGTGCAGTTCATCAAAAGAAACTTCCCCCAAATGGTTATCAGAACGTTTCAAATCATCCCAGTCTGATTCGACATAAATGTCCGGATAATAAACTATCTGATTATCATTATCTCTTTCAATTAATGCATATGCGGCACTGTTTCCGCCTTTCGTCTGTAGGGCCGGTCCATACTCTTTGGGATATATGCATACTTTTCCTTCCTTTATATTTGTATCCACATAAAGAGCATGTTCTGTCCCTCGCAGCATCAGTTTATAACTCTCCAGCTTCATTTCGAGTTCTGTTTCATTTTTTATAGGATATGCATACTTATCCCACTCTGCTCTTTGCGCCTCCACCAAATGGAATTCCCTGTCTCCGTATAGCATATCATTCTCTAAATCACAGAAAAAATCATCTTTTATACCCGTGTCTGACACATACTGCTCTACCCCTTCCATGACCAATTGATATAAAACGATTTTTCTCTGGACATCTTCCGGTACATCAAGCATCCCATCTGTAAGGTTTTCTTTTAACTTTATAATATCTACATCAATGGCCCTATCGGAATCATTTTGAGGCAGTTCTGCTGCCAATGTCCGGTGTGGTGCATTTGTTATAATAATTAGAATCAATACTAAGAATAGTAGTCCAATGAATTTAATTAGTTTACTGTGCATTCGCATTTCCTATAGCCTCCCCATCTTCCTAAAATATCAGCATCTCATCCACAATCATTGTCTCATCCACGCCTATAATCCCGAAATGATGCCCATAAAACCAGTGCACCGTCTCCTGCAGCGGCAAAAACATCTCCCGCAGAAGCGCAGTGCGATCCCGTTCCTCTTCAGAGTCCTCTACGCCCAGATAGACTAGCAGCTCGTAAGCTGTCTCGTTGTTCTCGTATATAAAAACCTGCGGATACAGCCGCAGCATAACTTTCCTGAACTCTTCCGAATAGTTTCCCGTCTGTAAGAGTTGCAGATAAGACCTCGAAATGATCTTCCTCTCTGCCTTAGAGAAAAGAGAAAACCGGTATTGTGCTGCCTGTCCGTATATTCCTTCCTCTATATCATGGATAATGAGGCTGTGATAAAAGTCTTCCTTCGACAGTCCTTCTCTTAAATCCAGTCTCACAATATAATGCATACAGACATCAAAAAACACTTCTCTTAGGCTTGCATATCCTTCTACATTACGATCGAACAGCTGCCCTAACACATCATCAAAACGGTAAAGCGGATTAATCTCCACCCTGTCTTCTTCCGGGCTTTCCTGATTTAGATCTATGACAGATACTTCTATGTAAGGACTGGGATCAGAGGCTTGTACAAACTGAAGTCTGTCTCTGTTCCTGCCGTGTTTTTCTGCTTGTAATACTGCTTCCCATGCGTAGTTCATAATAGTTTACCTATGTACTTAATAAAGAATTATAGAATTTCTATCATACTATTTTCAGTACAGTATATGTCTTATTCCATACACCCACAAAGAATATTATATTTTGAAGTCTACCAGTACCTCTGCACTCTTTCTCATCAAAATTGTATGATTTCTAATACCAGCTCTATATCTTCTCCTTCATAATATTGCAATTTAATATCCCCGTTCTCTAACACCTCAATTGAATCGATTGCTGAAATTGGGTCTGCCATTTTGCTATAATCCCTTGAAATTTCTTCATATAAAATACCTTCTCTAAATATATCCATTAAGATTAAATTATTTCCCTCCATATAGGCGATATACATATTATCAACTAATATAGGATTAAAAAAAGTCTCTGATATTTTTGTGTTTTTTCTATCAAAATAAAAAACAAATCTGCTGGGATTTCCTGTACTAACACCAATTTCCCAAATATCGTTTGCTATGTTTTCAACCCATGGTTCACATGGATACATGGAGGAAAAAACTTCTTTATTCTTTTTATTATATAAAATTAATTCATATCCTTCCGATGTCTCTTGGCATAAGAACACTTTAGCATTTTTGTTTAAGAACCCATGGGCTAGTAATAGGCTTATACCTGCCACCAGAAGTAATACAGAAAAAAATCGTTTTACATATACTCTCATTGCTCTTTTAATTATTTCCTTCCACAATCTTCGAATTGATAATCTATACACTATTTATATCTATAAAACAAAAAATCATCATTTTCTGTTCCTTTGATTTTCGTTTCTTCTAACTGGGAAAAATCCCAATTGGGCTTTTCCCGATATTTATCCGGATATTTATCATGTAATTCTTTCTGCGCATTAGGACTATAGTACAAAGTTGCTCCATTCGATATATCTGCTGTTTGTCCTCTATAAATGGGAATAACAGCATTTATCATTTTTTCTATTTGCGCATTACTATAATCTCTATTTTCCAAATAGGCTTCCGCTATCTTATACATATCATTTTGGTGTGTATGGGCATCGAAACCCGATTTATTGATAATTTCTGTAATCGTGGTATATTTTGACCAATGCTGATCCATGCTTCTGTTCATTATCACATTAGCAATAACTTGCCAAGCAATTTCACTACATCCACCTGCCTCTCCATAAATTGTTGCAACAAATAGCATTTCTTCTTCTGTTAAATGGTCAAAGTTATTATTTCCTTGTCCGGACTCTTTCGCGCTGATGATCCCTCCACCATATTGGCAAAAGAGCATAGACATCATATTGATCCCTTCCCTGCCGCCAAACTGCATATATGATTCAGAAAATAATACCTTGCTTACCCCAGCCATCGGTAATTCCGCATGAAAAGCATTATCCATATAATCATATTCCACCGGAATATTCTCCCATTCAGAATTTAGCAGCATACAGCAATAGCAGGTTCCTTTATTTGATTCAAGTGCCTTTAATATCCCATTTATCACTTCTTCCTTTGTTGTGCCATTGTATCCACGGCTGTTCACTAAAGCACGGTAAATTTTCTCCGCTATTTCTTCTACCTGTATCAGATTATTTTCACCCAGACACTTGCAGTTGCCAAAACTGGTAAGGTTTAATTTACCCCCTTTTGTCAAGAGTTCTCCTCTAAGTCCTCCTGTTGTATCCGAAACATTTGCAAAAACCAATCCGTTAGTATCTTCTTCTCTGTCCTCCGGCAGCTGCAATGCAGACATATCGTATGTTGGAACTGGTTTACTGGTAATTATATTGCCATGATAAAAGAGCGTTTGCTTACTGTTCTCATCCGCCATATTTTTCACCTCAGTCTTTCAACCTGCAGTACTGTTTTCCATGCATAGTTCATATTTCACACTTTCCTAATTCCATTCCCACCGCGCCGCGATCCAGTAAACTTTCCGCCAGTTCTTCGCATATTCTAATCTCGTATTCTTCCAAATGTTTTATCCTATAAATTGCATCTCCTGCCTCTTCCCTCAATACGGGACAAAAATAGGATCTGCTTTCCTGCCTGTCCTTGTCAAATAATACCAGGAAAAGAAACGGCATCTGCGGATCATACAGCTTAATAACTTCCATTGCTTCCTCGGACACCATAAGCACAGGATCAGTTATGATATCCGGATAAATTACATCTCTTCCGCTTCGCATGTCCAATAGCAAAGGTCCTGCTATTTCCCTGTAGTCTTTCCTGTTAATTTTCTCTACATTCAGCTTGCCATACCAGTTTACAATATGCGGAATGGGATTTCCCTTGGCTGCCGTAAGCGTCAGATACTTTCTATTCATAACTTTGCAGCTTCACCTCTCCATCTTCCGAAGAAAAAAAAGAAATCTTCTGTCTTTTTCATCCTTTTGTATTCTTCGCTATCCTGTATTTCTTCCATGATGTCCCTGCACAGGGCCTCTATTGCAGCATAATAGTATTCTGCGTACTGGTACCTGACAGCGTCCTCCTCATACCGATAGATACGCGGATAATCATTCCTCAGTTTATCCATCAAAAGCTCCATGTCCTTCTCGTACATTTGGAAAAACCATGGCGGATACCACACTGTTTCTATCTGCTTCTTGTCCAGATAAAAATCTTTTCCATACAATGTCAACCTTAATTCCCCTGTGCGCATCAATATACTGCTATGCAGATAGCAAATCCCGAGGCTTGCCGCCTTATGCACGTTCTGCAGGCTCCACTGCCGGAATAGCCGGGTAAAAGTCTGTATGATCCGCTCCCTTTGTTCTGCTTTTTCATACAGCTTCTCCAATTCTCTAATGCTGTCGGTAAACAGCAGCTTTTCCCATTTCTCTGCTGTCTCCATCAATGCTTTCCTGTAAACCATTTCATCTACACCTGTCTGTACATATCCAGTCTGCGATTAGAGTGTTCCCTCAGATATTCTATTGAATCTTCAAATTCCCTCCCACAAAAGAGATACCATTCTCAAGTTGTATACTTGTCCCCTTCTGCTTGAAATTAACAAAAGAATTGCCCGCCACAAGCAAAGAACCTGTGTCGCTGGTAATCGTCAGATCCTCTGCTGCTTCCAGCATCACGGAATGGGCGCTTACAATTTGTATCCCCTCCGCATCCGTCAATGCGATCTTCGTGCCCTGATTGTTAGTAATCAGAATAGAGTCCGGTGTAAACCGCACCTCTTTCTGGTATTTGCTCTTAAACACTTTATGTTCCGGATTTTTCCGGTCAGGACTGTCGGTCTCCACATGTACTGAACTCACTACGAAAGCATCTTTTTCCTGCTTCTGCGGCACAGTAATCCGCACCATATCTCCCGGCTCCGGCATACAATACCATCCCGTACCGTCAGGAGTAGAATACACTGTTGCATAGGGATACCAGATATTGATACTCTGCTGATCATTTTCATCGTACAAGATCGCTACCTGCACCTTGTCTTCTTTCACCTTCGTTACTCTGGCTGACAAAGCACACCCGGTCATTTCCTTATGAAAAATTTCCGGTATTTCCAGACCTTTTTCTCTTTTCATATAACAATCATGCAGGAGTTCTCCGCCTGCATATCTGCTTTGTATCTTATATACAACAAATTTCTCACCGTGAAATACAGTGTAGTCTCCAATCCGATGTGTTTCTCTGCACTCCACCATATATTCCAGGCTGTCTGCTTCGGCTGCCGTCATACCCGCATATACTTTCTCCTTGTGTCTGCTCAAATCTTTTCCTACGCTATATTTACCGCCTGCCGGCAAACTGAAATCCCTCAATTCCGGAAGCGCGTAAAAGAATCTGATTCCTTGAACTTTTGAATCCGGAATCAAAAACTGGTGCTTACGACTGGCCAGACGTTTCAGAAACTCCCAGTCTGTTTCATAATATTGTAAGACCAGTTCCCCCGCTGCCTCTGCATATGACTTGGCAAAACCTACATCTGCTTTTGCATATTCTGCTGTTATTTGTTTAAAAATATCTTCATATGTCATGGACGGATTCTGAAAAGAACGCAGGTGCTTCGCCCCGTCCAGAAGACTACTTCCTGTCATTACCTCAAGTGTCAGCCGTTTCTGATCGTTCATATATGTAATGGAGAAATCTGTCACAATTCCGACAAACATGGTCTCGATGTCGCCATCTTTACCCAGTAGCTGTACTTTCTCCCACACATCACCTGTCAGAATCCCTAAATATTTTTCCTCGTCTTCGTCTGAAATGTACCCTGATATTATCAACGTACCGTGTTGGTTAATTTCCTCATCGACCCGCAGTTCCAGAATATCCAGAAATGCCACAGGACTTGTCCTGATATTATATTCCTTCATCCAATTCCTCCCTAATTGACTGTATCATTTCCCATGCTATCGGTTTCCACTTTTCATATTCTTCAAAAACGCAAAAGAATGTTCCAAGAACCTCTTTCGTATCTATCTGGAAAAGAAACAGCAAATTATATACACGTTCCTCTCCGGCAAAACTTTTATATTCAATCCAATGAATCTTCACATCCCCGTCTGTCACACCCGTGTCATAATATACGATCCGGTCGTCCACCGTGTCCAGCCGCCTCTTCACAGACGCAATCAGGTCTTCTCCCCCAGTATCGTCCGTCATTCCCGTTTCCGCCAAGGTCTGCAAGGTCAAGCCTTCCGTCTTCCGATCTGTGAGAAACACAATACCCGGTCTATAATCCGACCAGAATATCTCTGACGCTGACTCCCGGTCTGCCGGACTGAATACAGCCGGTGTCCATATCCTGAATCCGCAGATCTTTCTCCACTCTCCGTCGTCCTTGTCCCGCTCAGGTTCTTGATTAAATATTGCCTCCATTTGCAGAAGAAAACTATCTATATCCTCTCCGTCAATTCTCTCCATCCGCTTCTCTCCATGTACCGAAACCATACCTGAGAATACTTTTCCATTTTATAGCATCTGCCGCCGGATAAGTAAAAGTCACCAACACCATACACTCTTTGATCACGCTCAGCGCTTTAATATGTTCTGCCTGTTTATCTGCCATCTCCATCCGAAACCACCCTACCGGAAGCTGCCCTTCTCTGCAAAGATATACCGGTGACATGCTGTACCTGGGAAATATTTCTTCCGTCAGTTCCTGCAAAGCCTGTGCCGCGCTCCAGACCTCTCCCTCTTTGATCTTCTGTCCGATGGATTGTCCCGTAATCTGCACGCCGCTGCTGTCCTCCAGAACGATATCCGGCCGTGCCGTCCGCGGATAAAACATGCACAGTCTTTCTTCCTCCATCTGCCAAAAACCTTCCGGCAGTTCTAACTGAAGGCTGAGGGTATTCATCTCCACTGTTACGAATGAAATGCTGTCCTGCAGGCACCCCTCGCTCTGTCTGGTGCAGAATATTCCCATCTTCTTTTTTCCCCTTTCTCCGAAAGTCAATGTGAAACTCCTCCATCAACTTTTTTCTCCTGCTCAGAATGTTTTCTATCTGCGGCTGTCCCGTCTGGAAAACCCTTCTCTCCAGTTCAGCCACTGCACTTACCTGACTATCCGCCAGGTTCAACCGGTTAAGTTTATCTATGGCAGGATTTTTCCCAAATCCGCCTGTTTTCATGGAATCACTCATAGACTACTTCCCATTCCCTTCATCATCTCTGTGTTATCTCTCGCACAAGTACCCAGACAATTTACCTGACAGCCTTCCAATACCCTGCCAATATTGTCTTTCAATCCCAGAACCGGTGTGGACCCTATAATACTTTTCCTTATTTCTTTAGGCTTTTCCCAGACATACTCCCCGCTTTCCTGCTCCACAGAGTTATGAAATACCGGAAAGTCATCACCACCGGTTCCTTGCGTTGTCACCCGGTCAGCGGCTCCTATCGTATCAAAACCATTGCACATGTTAATTACCGTAGGGGAAACTCCCTTCTTTGCCAGAGATATTTCCTTAGGCGCCTGAATCGTAATACTGCCACCCTTTAATCCTACAGTCTCCTTCGCCGCAACCGTCAGCCTGCGGTGGCTCACTATATTAGCCCCGGTATGGTCTTTTAACTCTATCTGCAGCGGCTTCTTCTGTTTCATGTCCTGAAATCCCAGTGAATCCGGCGTGAGATACATCCGTTTCCGATCCCGCGTTGTAAAGTACCGATGTGTATGCTGCATCTCCGCATTGCCGCTTCCGTTCCGGTGAACACAGCATACTGCTCTGTCCTCGTCTCCTGCCGCATCCCCTATATGGATATAAACGCTTTCACCCTTTTCAGGCATACAGTATACACAATTCCCCATATCCGGTCTCCACGGATACCAATAGGCTTTCTCTACAACCTGTTCCCGATCCATGTCAAACTGAACCTTAATCTGCTCATCCTGTACGTCAAGCACCGTTGCCGAAAGGAGAAGTCCTGTCATATTCGGATTCTCGTATCTCTCCGCCGATATCGCCGCCTTATCCGTCAGTGTATAATAAAACTGCAATAAACCGGTCTCCAGCCGACATTCCTTCTCTATCACGAAGAACTCCCTGCCTTCTGTGGAAATCCGGTCGCCGATCTCCCAATCCACATCCGACCGTACTCGCCTGCAGACGCTTCCGCTTCTTTTATCAAACCAAAGTCGTTCCACAACCGTCCCCTCCGCGTCACTCCCGCTTCTGATTCCATCCGGCAGACCGATATGTATACACGCCGTCATAGAGTGTTCTGACGGAATGGCAACTGTATGCAGTCTGCCTGCAAGCCGTTTGATAAATTCCCAATCCGTCTCGTCAATCTGATAAACCGGACACCCGATTTCCTGATCCTTCACATGGAACTGTAAATTTGCTCCCGGTGTGTCTGCAAGAACCTGTTCCATGACCTCACGATATGTCATGGACTTATCCTGAAACGATCTGCTCTTTCTCCCATAATCAAGCTGTTGCGTAACTGACACGCCATATATGGATACATAATACGCTCCACCTTCCTGCGTCATCCGCACTTCCTGAAACATTCCGTCGAAAAGCCGCCGCATATTAGCAGTTACCCGAACAAACGTATTATCCAAAGACTGCCTGACAGCCGCTTCTCCATCCTCCTCTGACGCAATTCCCTCCACCTGAAAAGAAGCGTGCATATTCCCGCAAATTCTCATATGAAAATGCCGTATATCCATAACAGGAATCATAGATTGTATCCGTAAATCTCCTTGCGTCAATGCTGTCATTTATCGCTTCCGCCTCCCTCCGGTTCTATTCTTCCGCAGTCAAAATCCCTTCAAAAGCATCTCCAATCGTTTCCCATAACGCTTTCGCGCTAATTTCCAGTATATCGTGACCAAAGCAATTGCCAGCCACAGGATCGGTGCGTATACCCAAACGCTGATCTTCATAAAAAAACATACGCAGGTAAAGATGGCAAGGGCAATCAGCAGGTCCGTTATGCTCACTTCCAACCACATCAGGACAATGCTGGTGCCATCTTCAGTCTCGACAATCTCTCCCACAATCTTCGGGAGAAAAAACAGCTTCCAATTTGACGGGAATTTCCACATTCTGGTGGATATTTGAAACTTGCCGTCTTTGATTTCCCGATCCAATGATATAAAGCCGTCATCTGTCACCCGCATCAATATGGTCTTAACTGCAATCTGGCTCATCAGTCTTCTCTCAATTTGCGATTGGCTAAGCAATGTCTCAATTTTATATGGTTCATACCATGCACCTCTATACTTACTCATGTTGATCCCCGTTCCTTTTTCTCACAACACAGCTATCATTGGCACAACGTAACGCTACCCTTCCGGTTCTTTCTTAACTTCCAATAATTCCTCCACCCATTCCCCCACGCGTCTGCGTACAAACTTCCAGTATTCCATGCGCAAAAATGCTCCCAGACACAAGAAACCAGCATAGACTACAACATTTGTTTCCGCTAAAACTAGTGCCAAAAATCCCAATATATATATCCATACGAATTTTATTGGCTTCAAATGAAAAAAAACAATGTTCTCTCCCTTTGAATTAGTGATAATTTTCAATATAACTCCCGGTAAAAAAGGATTACTGTTTCCCCGCGGCGGCATTTCTCGTGGCGATATATATAGTTTATATTCCCCACCATCTATCTTTTTCCCATAGAATAGATAATTTTCTATCGACCATGCAAACCTCAACATAATTTTACTCTCTATTCTTCTTATGACTTCCGGTTTATCGAGCACAGTCACTATTTTATATGGTTCATACCATTTGCTCTTATTTTTGCTCATCTTATTCTTCACCGTTCCCATTACGTTCCTAAACTTTTCCAAAATGCATTGCGGAATAGCTATACTGCCTTTGCATATTTCTCCTTCAAGTTTTGTTCATATCCTCCGGACTTATAGGTTCATCCAAAAATTTGACTAAAACAATTCCTCCAGCCATTCCCCTACACGTCTGCGTACAAACTTCCAATACTTCATAAGCAAAAATACTCCCAGACACAAGCACCCGACATAGACCAAGACATTCGTTTCTGCCTCCTCAGTCCTGTTCTTGCGCCTTCAAAAGTCTCTCTAACCGTTTCCCAAAGCGCTTACGTACAGATTTCCAGTATAGCGTAACCAAGGCAGCTGCCATCCATAAGATCGGTGCATATATTAAAACGCTGACCTGCATAAAGAAGCAAGCAAAAGTACAAATTCCAAGAGCAATCAACAGATCAGTTATACTTACCGCCAACCGCATTAGGACAATACTATTACCATCTTCCGTCTCCATGATATCCCCCACAATTTTGGGAATAACAAAAAGTTTCCAATTTGATGGAAAATTCCACACCTTTATAGATATTTGGAACTTTCCATCTTTGCTCCCCAGTCTTCTTTCCACTTCTTCCCGCGCAAGGGGTGATACAATTTTGTATGGCTCATACCACGCACACCTATATTTTTTCATGTTAATCCTCTCTGCACACTATTCTCTGTTTCCTTCTATGTGAAGCCCGCTCATAAAGGATATGGCCTGGCACTATTCTTCTTCCTCTTTCGCGACGCCCAATAATTTCTCCAGTAATTTCCCCACACGTCTGCGTATAAACCCCCAGTACTTTCCCCAAAAAACACGCCCAGACATAAGAAAAACGTATAGATTAAGACATTGATCCGCCTGTCTATGCAGAAAAATGTATAAAAGACCAAAGGTATCGAATTCCAAAATATTCTTGGCTTTATCCAAAAGATGGTTGTATTATACCCGTCGAAATCCGCAATAATTTCCAACACAACTCTGGGCAGATTTGGATTAAACATACCGTCTTGTGGTGGCATTATTTTTCTCGGTGAAATATATAATCTATATTTTCTGCAATCTATTTCTTTTCCATAAAATAGACAATCCCCTGATGCTATCGAACTTCCTAATGCAATCTGACTCTCAATTCTTTTTTTGATTTCTCCTTTGTCAAAAGTCGTCACTATTTTATATGGTTCATAGCACTTTTCCTTATGCTTTCCCATCATGCGCTTTACTGCTCCATTCCGCTCCGTATACCATTACTCTTCTATTTCTTTCTTAACATCTAATAATTCCTCCACCCATTCCCCCCACGCGCCTGCGCACAAACTTCCAGTATTCCATGCACATAAAGAGCATTAAGCAGTGTATAAAAACATAAACTAAAACATTGATTCCTTCGACCGCGAATAAAATTGTGCAAACTACATATAGGAATAAGTCTGTCCATATAAATGTTACTGGTTTCAACCAAAAAAACACAATGCATTTTTCTTCTGTATTTTCAATAATTTTCACTGTAACTTTAGGCAAAAAAGGATTACTATGTCCACGAGGCGGCATTTCCAACGACGATATAAATACTCTATATACCCCATCGTCTTCCTTCTTTCCATAAAAAAGATAATTCTCTGGGGACCATACAAACTTTAATGCTATTTTACTCTCTATTCTTCTTATAACTTCCGGTTTATCCAACACAGTCACAACTTTATATGGTTCATACCACTTGTCTTTATGCTTTCCCATCATGCGCTTTACTGCTCCATTCGACTCCTAAACGCCTAAAATATATTACGGAATATTATGTTGTCCCTGCATATTTCTTTTTTTAAGTTTCATTCACCTTATCTCTTATACTGATTTTCAAGCATTTGTCATAGATCATATGTCCTTTGATTACATAATAAATAAACGATACAGGCCAAATAGCTACAAAAGTACACTTTAGAATAGAATGCTTCAGTTTTTTGTTAACAGTAAGCTTCTGATTATCGCTCAATAATTCTATTCCCGTCAGTTTTTTCCCCACGTCTATATTCTCATAATAATCCAGTAAGAAAAAATAAAGCCATAAAACGAACAAACAAATAAAGCCAAACATAAACATTTTATTAATCTCAAAAAATCTGTTCATACCATCCGAACTGATAGGTTCAGCTTGAAATATGGCTAAAATAATTCCGCTTAAGCATATTAAGAAAAATGCAAAACAAAGAATAAAGTAATCAATGAAAAATGCTGCTGCTCTCCTAAAAGCTAAATCATTCACTATAATTTCCCCTCATATTCTGCAAAGCACTACTCCTCTGTCTTTTTAACTTCCAATAATTCCTCCAGCAATCTCCCAATACGGCTACGCACAAACTCCCAGTACTTTATAAGTAAAAACACAACCAGCAAAAGAACTCCCATATAGACTAAGACGTTTCCTAGTTGAGATATCAAACCAGTACCCCATATTAACCAGAAGATCATATAAGTTTTATTCATTACTAGCCGGATATAAACAATACTCTTGCCTTCTTTTCCCGCAAAAACTTCTATGATAGCTTTAGGAAGGAAACAATTTGCAGTTCCGCGAGGTGGTATTATTTGTGGCCATATATATACTTTATATTTCTCCTCATATTTCTTTCCTCCAAAAAACAATAAATTGTCTGTCGGTCTCTTATACTTAAATGATATAAATTGGGTTTTTCCCTCTATTCTTCTTATAACTTCCAGCTTATCCAACACAGTCACTATTTTATATGGTTCATACCACTTGTTCTTTTTTTTCATTTTATTCCTTGTCGCTCCATTACACTCCTTAACATCTTTTAAATACCTTGCGGAATATCTATGTTGTCTTAGATATTTCGCTTCTTACACTTTCTCTCACCTAATCTCTTATATTCATAATATTATTCCTTACTGCCCCAAAGTCTAAATCTATATCCTAGTAATCCTGTCTGAGACATACTCACATGAGCCTCAGCACCTGCTCCTCCTCCAAACAAGATCGAAAAACCAACTAGTCGCATATCTGCACCCTCGCCTGCGAAAACAAGATCTAACCCACCCCAAAAGAAATAACCACCAGAAACTCCTAAATTCACACCAAAGCCTTCACTGTCAGCAACACTTTCCATTCCCGGAAATACAGAAATAAATCCTCCAAAATGTCCTTCTGCCCCTGTCGATGCACCTGTACCAACTGACCCTTGCCATTCTGCCTCTCCTGACGCATCAACTGCCACTTGCCCTGATACGCCAAGTTTAAGCAGTGCGCCAATTCCTGCTGTTCCACCTACCACCACCACACAATCCGGTCCATCCTTCTCCGGTTCCTCAGGCTCTTCCCGTGCACCATTCAATATATCGTCCGGCACCTTTAAGTAATCCTCCAGCCCACCCGGCAGCCCATCTATTATAGGTTCCTCCTTCGGCGGTGTAAGATCAAATGGGTTCTCCCACACTGGCTTCGATGGTTCAGGGCCACTTTTTGGATTTAAAAGATCTGAAAAATCCGGAAGTTCCGGTTCACGTCCGTTCCAATCCACATATCTGACCGGATTATTCCGACAGTACCCGTATCGATTCAAAGTATCCGGATATGCGCCGTTTCCTTTGATCAAATCCATTGCCGTAAATCTCCCGTTTTCCGGCCGGTATTCTCTCGCTTGGGCAAAATAAGTCCCACTGACATCATCGTATCGATAGCCTGTATAGCCAAAAGGCTGTCCTTCCCCCTGTTTGCTATACCGCTTTGCGGCTTCTTCATCGTTATAGCTATCTTTGCCGAACTCATCATAACCATAACTGCTTCCATATCCGGTATCACTTAGTACGCGCAGTGGACTACCCAACTCATCCGACAAGTAATACCGGGATTTTCTTCCTTCTTCCTCCACCGCAGCTACTCCGGAGTCCCAATAAAATTTCTGCCTATGATTGCCCATATCTATACATAACAGATTGTTATACTCTTTCGTCATGTCTAACAGATAACTTTCTCTGGCACCGTTCCTGGACCTTCCCACCCGATGTCCTAAACCATTGTATGAGTAAGCCGCCTCTTGTCCGTCTTCATTCCATGCTCGCTCTAATCTATTCATGGCATTATAGGCATATCTGTGACGCAGTGTTTCTCCCTGATATTCGCCCGTCAGGTTTCCTCTTTTGTCATAATCATAATGAGTACAGCCCGCCACAGCCTCCTCTCCCGTCATATCCGGATTATCCCACTTCTGTTCTTCTGACAGCCTGTTCAGAACATCATACACAAAGCTGCTTCCCATTCCCTGCTCATAATCTCTCATACCGACACGATTACCAAACGCGTCATAATCATAGCTTCGCAGCGCCTTTCCATCTTTATATACACCGGTCAGTCTATGTAACGCATCATAGGCATACCCGTAACTGCCGCTTTCTTCCGGCAGATTCCGTCGTTCTTTTCGTATTGCAGTTTTATTCCCCGCAGCATCATACTCATAACTATATCTGTCAATGATACCAGCGGCATCCCTGTGCGACAGTTCTTTGATCTGTCCTGTTTCATTATATGAAAATGCAGTATGATATCCGCCGCTGCTGTGTCTTTCGGAAAGCCTTCCCTGTGAATCATACTGATAATTTATTCTTAATGTATCCTTTCCTTCTGCCAGTCTGACCAGTTCTACCGGATGCAGCAGCTTGTCATAATGCATACTCACTATCGTTCCATCCGGATAGACAAGCTTTTGCCGTTCTCCCATGTCTCCCCACTCATAGCGTACCGTCCTGCCCTCATGATCCGTAATACTCACAGGCTCTCCATAGCGGTTTCGCTCTATATGTGTCTCGCCGAGCCAGTCTTTGATGAAAGATAACTGTCTGAGCGGAGTATACTGAAACTCAACCATATTGCCGTCAGCATATAGAATACTCTCTGTTTTGCCATCCGGCGTATAAGTATATGCCGTTCTGAATCCGTCTCTGTCAGTTTTCTCCGTCATTCTTCCAAGCACGTCATAGCAATACCTTTCTTCCATGCCGGCCGCATCCCGCACGCATTCTACCTGTCCGAAAACATTCCTCTCATAATATGTAATCCTGTCGTCTTCTCCCGACTGCCCGTGCTGGCAGACATGAATCAAGCGATCCGCCGCATCATAGGTAAATTCCGTCTTGCTGCCAAGTGCATCCGTGACTTCTTTCAGTTTACCACCTAATGTATAGGCATACTCTGTTCTATTGCCGAGTGCATCCGTAACAGCCGTCACATTCCCCATCACATCATAGGCGTAAGATTTTTCCTGACCATCGCTCCCTGTGATTCGGAGAACTCTTCCCATGCTGTCATAAACATATGCGAGACTATATCCTTGGCTATCCGTTTTCTGCACCACCCTGCCTATACCGTCATATACATAGTCTATCCGTCTTCCATCAGGATACTCAACCTGTTCCAGTCTGCCACCCGGAAGATAGTGATACCGGGTCTTTCTTCCTGCACCGTCCGTTATAGACGTGATTTTGCCTAACTCGTTATACTCATATCGGGTAGTATTGCCCTTCACATCTATCTTCTCTGTCAGTTCTCCGACATCATTATAATGATATATGCTCTGGTTTCCTGATGCATCTGTAATGCCGCTTACCTTACCGCTTCTTCTGTCATAAGTATAAGTTCTTCTGCCTCCTGCCGGATCGGTAACTGCAATAATACGATTCAACGCATCATATTCATAAGATGTTCCCGTTAATACCTCTGTACCATCACCTGCTTCCACTTTCAATAAATTTCCCACCGGGTCATATGTATAGTCAACGATTGCACCCGTCTCATCCTGTCCTGCCGCCATATGTTTCACCCGTGTCAGACGATTATTTCTATCATATTCATACACATTCACTGCACCAACCGGCAAGATCTCCTCTATCAAGTTTCCTGTTAGATCATAGTTTCTTCTTGTCTCTCTTCCTTCTTTATCAATCAGCTTCTCCAGTCTTCCCATAGAATCATAGGCAAAAGCATAGATTTCCCCGTCAAAGTCTTCTATCTTAATCAATCTGCCGCTTTCATCATATGAATATCTTCTGACGGCTTCTTCTTGATTAATTACCGATATCAGATTGTCTCTTACATCATACTGATAACATATTTTATTTTCTTCCTGGTCAGTCGTCTCTACTACTCTGTTTAATGCATCATACTGATATCTGACTGTTGTATGATCAGGGTATATAAGCTTGCAGATGTTTCCTCTATCATCGCGACAGATTTCAATACTGCTTCCGTCGGGCATAAGCATCTGCTTCGGCATTCCATTATCATCATATATAGTCTGACGTGTCCGTCCCAATGCATCTGTTACCCTCACCAGATGTCCGTCCCGATCATATTCATTCTTAAAAACTTCCTTGCCGTCTATCGCATAGACAGTCAGTTTTCCATTTCTATTATAACTAAAATTCTGTTGTCCTCCCAGTGCATTCGTAACGCCTGTCAAAAACCCCTTGTCATCATACTGATACTTGGTCTGATTGCCATTTTGATCCTCATAGAATATGATCTGATTATTCTCGTTATACCGATATTTTTCTTTTCCATCCTGATAAGAAGTCTGTACATTCCGAAATCTATCATCACTCTGATAAGACGCAATATGCCCTCTCTGATCTTTTGCATATGTAAGCTGATCCGTATCATCATACCGAAGTTCAACCACGCCGCCATCAGGTGTCACCTGCTTAATTACCCTGTTAGCGCTGTCATAGCTGTTACGCACGCCCACGATCCCCCGTGGCGTAGTCACACTTTCCAACCGGAGATTTTCATTGTACCCGTAAGTATAGGTCTGTCCGGAAGAATTGACAAACTTCTGCAAAACGCGATAGCTATACCACAAACGCACTTCTCTTCCGGTATGGTCGCAAACCCGATACAGATTCCCTTCTCTGTTATAATAATAAAATAATGTTCCTCCGTTGGCACCCTGTACTTCCGACAGCATACCATCAGCATTATACAAGAAATTATCTGTATTACCGTTTAGATCCTTACGGCTCACGATTCTTCCGGAGATGTCAAAAATATACTCCGTACCTTTCCCTGTTACATACCGATAACCGTCAGCCTCTTGTTTCAAAAGCCCTTGACTCCCATACATAGGAACATAGACTGTTCCCACACCCTTTCGGAAAGCTATCCTTTGTCCATCTCCCAGACACAGACACACCATTCCGTCTTCATTTTGTCTGATAGAAATCTCATAGTTATGATGCCACCCTTCTCCAATACTTCCGCCTTGAAATTCTTCCATGGAATTATATGTCATATGGAAAGATAATGTTGTAATACCATGAATAATCAAGTCCTCTTTGTCATAAAGGAAGTTGCCCGTATTCAAGTTAATCGGGTCAAAACCATATAAGCAGCAAGCATTTGACAACATTAGTAACGAAAGTATAAGTCCGTAACGCTCTTCATACTCTTCCCAATTAATCTTTCGTACATCTCCTTGTCCTGATGTTTCCGGTACAATAATGCCTCCTCTTCCGCATAACAATACACTGTCCATCGTAAGTGTTTTTTGATTACATATTTCTTCCAATGTCCAGGAAGATCCCCCTGTATTCTCCCATTCTTTGGCAAGTTTCATATATCCCATGCATACCTTGTCCTCTTTATTCATCTTGCAATCTCCAAAATCAGGAATATTGAATACCGGTAAGCTGTCTGTACACTTAGCTTTTATTTTGCCATTCGCTGTGTAGCCGTGCCCTATAGGCATTACCTTTAAGTTGCTGCTTTTGCTTCCCCACAGACATCTCAGTCTTGCCCCCTCAACTAAATAGCTTCTCCCCATAGCACCTTCTCCTCTTGTATCTATATTATGCTTGCATCGCTCTTCCGGCGCAGTTCATTCATACCACCACGCCCATACATCTGTATTCCAGAAACTCCAATTGAAGCTGTGAAAGAATATACCGGACCTGCGACTCATACAGATGATCTTCCCGATATTGTTCCTCCGCCTGTATACGAAGGAGCAAAATTTTTCTCTGATCATTGCTAAATAGCCTTACCCCTGTGAAACTGTTCATATCACCTGCCAGATACCAGTCCTCTGCCCTGTCATGAATCTCATATCCAAGAACCCGAATCTCATATCCGTCTGCCATCTCCTCCACCTTTCTGCTAAGCTCCAGAGGTGTCTGGATAAAATTCCCTGTCTGTTGGGAATACCGCGCGGCCAGATTATCCTTCCTGCGGTTAGACAGGACCGGATACCGATATCCCGCAGACTGTTCCGGCTCTCCCTGACAGAGCCGGTAGGCAGTGATGTCTTCAAGCGTTTCCGCCTTTGTCTTGAGCACAATCTTATTTTTCTCGTTCCTTACAGATAGGATGGTCTCCCCCGCATCCACAAGATAACCGTCCTCTGACTCCTGTTCCTGCGGCAGATAAAAGACATGCTCATAAAACACTTCGTCTATACACGGCACTCTGTACTCTCTTGAATGAACGGCAAACTGACGTATGTTCCACAACAATATCATATCCCTGTTTATGTATTCAGCCCATTTTCCATCCTGTATCGTCCAGACATGCTCTGTCTTCTGCCCGTCCACATCTTCCTCTGTTATTGGGATAAGGTCGAAGAACCGTTCCATATGCCCCATATGTACCGTCTGCCACGGCACATGGTTGCCGGTAAACAGCCTGTACAACCGCTCCATACTTTGCAGGTATCTGTCTGAACACCTGATCTTAAACTGGATGCTTTCTCCCGTATCTACACTGGTACCAATCAGGATACCCATTTCCAGAAACTCTCTGCATACCTTCTCATCCGCCGCCAAATAGATGGTTTCATAGCTTTGCACCCGCTGTCGCTTAATGTCTTCCTCGCACACAGGAAACCAGAAATTATTGATGGGGTCATAATCTTTCCTGTCGATCACGGTCATACAGACATTATAGTTCTTCCACGGCAGAGCAAGTTCATTCTGTATCCGCTGCTCCAAAGCCGCATACTTCTCCTCAGACCACGCAATCATCTTACCCAGACTCTCCATCAGCAGCTGCTTGGCAAATCTGCGCTCATCCAAATCATCTATACGCCGCAGCTGTTCCTGTATGTAGTTCTCATAATCAAACGCTCTCTCGTCTATCATCTGACATTTCCACTCACCGTCTTGCCGCCGTTCTTACCGCTTTCCCCATTTCCGGCACTTGCCCCGTTTCCGGCGCCCTCTCCGTTCTTTTCTTTCTTTGTCTCCACGATGTCTATTTTCCCCTGCACCTCATCCGCCTTGTTTGACTTATCCAGTTCCTCATAGATGGCCTTGGCATACTGGTATTGCAGCTTTGCCTGCTCATAGTCCCCCTGTTCCTCAAACATACGGGCCAGTTCCTCGAACTCCTTCGCCTCTGCCATCCTGGCTTCTACTTCCTGCTGTTTCTCGTTCAGCGCAATGATCTTTTTATTCAGGAAGGCTATCTGTGCCGTATCTTCCATCCTGGTATATTTCTCCAAGGCAATCAGATAAAATACCATGGCACCATCATAGTCTCCCTCGCCATATGCCGCATCGCCCTGTCGGATCAGTTCTGCCGCAGCCGCTTCATCCGCTGCCTGCTTTGCGCTCTGCTCCTCTGTTTTATCTTTTGCCTCGCCCCACTTTTCATACAATTTCTCTAATGCGTCAAGTGCCTGTTGTTTCCCCTCTGTAAAATAAATTGCAGACGCATCTTTCTTAGCTTCCAGATACCGCTGCTCCGCCATCTCATAGCTGTCACGCTCTAACAGGCCGTCCCCTAAAGTGATATTATGGAACACCTGCTCATAACGTTCGATCTGCAGCAATCTGCCTCCTATATAATCAAGCGCCATGTTATCCGCATATCGCGCCCTGACCTTAGCTGATAAATAGGAGCCCTCGGCATCCTCATATTTGCCCTCGTCGTATGAGTCGTCCGCCTGAATGACCGCTTCCAGACAGACCAGATAATTATTATAACGTTTCTCTGCCTCTTTATCTCTAAGTTTTCCGGCAAGTTCCCGCGCCTTATCACACTCTTCTTTGGCTCTGATGTAATTATTATCTTCTATGTATGTTGCCGTATTGGCAAAGCACTGCTCCATATCCTCCCGTTTCTGTCTCCGGTTCCTTCTCCACATGCAAACAACCACGCCAATGATAAGTGCCAATATGATAATAACAAGTATAAAGGTAACAATCTTCTTGATCCGTTTCTTTCGGTTCGGATCCGCAAACACCTTGTCAACATAGATTGCCGCAAAAGTATAATTATCCAGGTTCTCCGGCTGTCTGGACAGAAGCAGATCTTCTACCTTGTCACATTCCTCAATAGGTTCATTCCCTGTCTCTGCAAACACATCGGACAACTCACCCTCGTCTATATTCTCCCAGATTCCCCGTGTATAGAGGGTAATGATATCCCCGTCCGCCAGTTTCTTCTTTTTGGATATGACGGGTTTGAAATGTTCCTTACCGAGATAAGAATAAAGGTTGTTCCTCTCTTCGTGTCTTGCCAGCTTATCCTTCTCCAGCCTGTCTGTTTCGACCAGTTCCTGACTAAGCGACATATCAGAACTTGCCAGAATCATGCGTCCGTCCCGATACAGTCTGAGTCTCGTATTACCCGCATACCCGTAGCGGAACTTCTCATAATTGGTAAGCACCACCGTAATGGAAGCTTTTAACCTCTCATAGCTTTTACCCCTAAGCAATTCCTTGTTAGCATATTTAAGATATCTTCCGAGTTTCCTCCGGCTGATTCCTGGCTCGTTATGGAAAGCGCTGATCACTGCCTCTATCGCGTTCCTGGCGCTCTGGGAATCCCGCATATCGGTTATGCCATCAGCAATCACATAACAGGCGTACTTATCCAGCTCCACAAATCCGAAGTAATCATTATTCCTGAGCTTGCTTCCCTCCTCGGAAATAAAAGCCGTCTTAAAACTGCTGTTGTACTTTCTCATAAGAATCCCTCAACCAGAACAATGCTCGCATTATCCTTTTCTTTTCGGCTTGCGGCGTTGATCTGTTCTATCAGTTCATAAGCCTTCTGCTGGCACTTCTTCCTGCCAGCCAGAAGTTCCTCTATCATCTTCCAGTCCATTCCCTCATAAAGACCGTCGCTCATCAATACCACAATATCTCTATCCTGCAGCCGGATGGGTGTATCAAAGAACTCTATCTCCCGGAATCCGTCCTGTCCCACATAGTTATACATTCTCGTATGATCAAGCAGCTTCAGCGCCTCTTCTCTGGTAATCGTTCCTTCGATAAACTTATCCCCCGCCAGCACATCTATCGTATGTCCCGATGAAACTGGAACAAGGTTACCGCCGCGATATACCGCGATCTTGACGTTCCCGGCCACCGCATAGTACAGATAATTCTCTTTGATCAGCACAGTTCCCACACTCGCACCGCCCCTGCCGTCATCCAGCTGCTTTAATATTTCCGCATTGATCCGATGGTAGGATTTTCGGAAGAAATATGCTGGATTCTCGGACGACCGGTAGAGACGGAACGACTCCTTCATCGTATCTACGGCAATTCTTGAAGAGATCTTTCCTCCATAGTTCTTACCCATGCCGTCAGCTAATACAGCCATGAATCCGTCCGCGCTTTGGCAGACTCCATAATCATCTTCCTGCACCTGTCTGTCCCCGATCGTCATTGCCTTGCCGACCTTAAATCTTCTGATCACCCATCCGCGTTCCCTGCTTAAGAAACGCAAGGCAATAAGACATAAAATAAACAGATAGATTGCCAGGAGCATACCTTCTTCCAATGTCATAGCGCCCCCTCCGTCTATTCCCATTTGAAATGTTCTCCACAGAACGAAACGAACAGAAACTGGCTTTCCCCCATCTCAATTACATCATAGAGGTGCAGCTCCGCAGGCATATACACCGCCTCGTCATTTAGATAGACGATGCCGTTACTGTCTCCTGGCAATATGACCGTTTTGCTCTGCTTCGTATCGTACACGATGACACAATGGTTTCTTCTGGATATCTTGTTATCGCCAAGTATCTGGATGTCCATGTCATCTGCTCTGCCCACGAAGTTCTTACCGGCCGTGATCTTGTAATCTTTGCCTTTCCTCGCTCCGGACACGCAGACGATCCATCCACACACTGGATTCTCTTCCTGTAAGAAAAGCGACTCTTCCACTTCTATCTCCGTCTGTCCAGTCGCCTGTTTCTCTCTGGTAGCTGTCTCAATATTACAGTAAGGGCATATGGTACCGTACCTTCTGCTTGAAAACATATGTCCGTTCTGGCATCTGATCAAGTTGCTCATTCGTATAATCCTGTCCCTTTCTTAATCTGAATCCAACCGCGTCACTTTCTATGCACGCCCGGATGATTACCGTATCTTAAGCGGCGCAAGTCCCAGATAGATGATGTCACCCTTCTCAACTTTACAAGGTTCTCTGGAAGAGACCCTGTAGGGCTTGTCTTCCCCGTTTCTCTGTATTCTGGTTCCGTTCCCGCTGTCCAGATCTTCTATGTACCAGCTGCCGTTGCTGTAGTTCATGACGGCATGTTCACCATCCACAGTACCTGCATAGTCCGTATTCTTAAGGCTGATATCCACCTGATTTTCCCTTTCATCCCTTCCAAATACAATAGATGTCTTCCCGTAGATATCCCATGTGTCCGTTATATTATTGTCTTCACCGAGCAGCAGGATCTCCGAGATTCCGGTTCTTGCCGTGTAATGCCTGCGCATTCCCGAATGCTCGCCTCTAACGCTGTCGTTTATTAGCAAAATAAGGAAAAGCACCCCCACTATCCCCAGCGTGGTCAGACTCACGTTCTTCTCTATGGCATTGTCCAGATAGACATATGACAAAACCATACCCGTGATGCAGGATATGATGATGGTTATATCTATGAGTGCTTTATGATTCATAAGTGTTCCTCTTTTCATTTATAACTTTCCTGTATTTAATGTATCTACTCCACCTTTATGACAATGCTGCTTCTTACCAGCTGCTTCGTTCTCTCAATACATAACGCGTTCATGTAATGTCTCTGCGCCTCACACTCAAGCAAACTGCTATTTAATCCAAACCCTGCCGGATAGAAATAAAAGTTCCCTTGCTCAGATTTTATAATCAGATATCTGAAATAGTAGCTGTTTTTTTCCCCGGAAACTGCTGCCGACAAGCATACTGTATTTGCATAAGGCGCCTCATACTCGCCTATGTTCATCTCAAACTCTCCGCCTTGCCCGTTTTGATGCAACTGGTCTTTTATATACTCTTTTAACGCGTCTATATACTCGTCTTCTTCTATTCTTTTTATGTCTAATAGCGGCAGTTCCTGTAAGGTAAGTTTTGTCTCTCCAAGCCGTGTCATATCATCCATATAACGCGTATCTAAATCATCTTTCATAAAGAACGATGTCTTCATCTGCCCATTCCCTCCGGCATTATCATTTCGCTCCAGACAATAAAATTCTACCTTCCCTTCCCTATTCACATACACCGGAAATGTTTCCCCACTCTCACATTTTATATGGGTATTGACTCTGGATTCAGGTACAAAGAAAACTCGGTCCCCGTTATTCTTCCATACATACATTATTATGGTTTCATCCTGTAATCCTCGTAGTTCTCCTGTCTTGCACCCTAATTCATTCATGCTAAACCATTCCTCATAACTATACGCATATCTGATCTGTTCCGCCGTTTCCTCCAACCCCATGGAACGGAAATCTATTTCCTGATTGTATTTCAGCGAACTGCCACAATTACTATCCGTCTCTTCCTCTTTCTTCGTACTCTCTTCTTTTCCAACTTCCAGTTCAATTACTTCTCGCTGCAACCCCACAATCTGCTGTATAAAGTCTTCCGGTTCTGCTTCCAAATACCATTGCGCAGTAAAGTACGTCGAGGAATCAGACTGCGGACCATATTCCTGAAATATCTGATCTTGATTAATCTTTCCGTCAGTCTCAGAAATACTAAAGAAAAGGTAATCTTCATATCCCTCTCCGACAACCGCCGCACTTATTTTACAATTGGTATGCTCCCCATATTTCCCTGGCACACGCCCGTAGGTCTCCAGACAGATTTGAAACCTGCCATACTTTTGTTTCTCCCGAAGAATACTCTCTGCATATCCCGCCATGGCATCAATATATTCATTACCATCTACCGGTATTTCCTGTAATTCGATCGTCCGCTCCGGGTCAAGAGTTACTTCCGTGTCCCCAAGTTTGACCATATCATCCAATTCAAATTCATACGTAAAGTGCAAGGGGGAATCCGCAAAGCTAACTTCTTCATATATGGCATCCTTATCCCGCACAATACATTCCCTGATTCTGTGATAGTAGTCATTTTCTAATGAGTTAACCGGAATCCCGTTCTCCGATAACTGCCAGTCCACAAGTATGTAGAATACAAACCCAGCCGCATCCTGTGAATAATGCAGCCTGCACAGTTCATTGTTTACTACGGCTTCTGCATTGGCCTTTTCATCCGGCAGAAATAAAATTTTATTTCCTTCTACAGCATAAACGGATATGGCAATTTCCTTCCCCGATGGGAGAAATGACAGTTGTTTATAATCGCAATCCGCTATATGGTCAATCATATTTTCATAGGCATATTCATACTCTATTCTCTCTGCAATTTCCTCAAGCGGAATCTGATAAGTAGAAGCTTTTATCTGCCCTCCTTTATCCTGAGGTTCGATATCGTCATCGCAACATTCGGCATAATTCATTTCTCTATCTATTGTTACATTTCTACCACATGCCATTAAAAGAGTCATCCCTATTGTGCACAGGCCAAAAAAAGCGCCCCTTAGCCATACTTTAAAGCCAGAAAAATGTATTGCCACCCTCATTAGTTGAACCATTTCCCCTCCCTTTTTTCAGGCGGAATATAATCCCGCTCAATGCCCTTTTCAGCTTTTATCAGATCATATAATCTTGTTTTTCCATTCTCATATTTAATACAATGCGGCATACCGCACATCTCTGTACATTCTATTTCTGCCCCATCCACTACATAATTCCGCTCAGGCATTCCTCTATATGCTCCTGTGAGAAGCTTTCATGCTCCCCACAATCCCACTTGGACTCTATTTCTATTTTTTTCGCCTGATCCAATCTGATTTCATCTATATCTGACATACATAATCTTCCTCGTATTATATTACCGTCAGTTCTTTCAACGTGATTCCACGTATACCCCGTCTCAACATACTCGCAATAGCATCCAACCTGACAATCAGATATGCATGTGTAAATCCTGCAATTCTAAAAATCGGTTTGTCCGCAACCACATCTGCACGTAGTACAATATCAAGCAGTTCCGTTCCTCCGCGGCTTTTCTTTGTCTGCTCCGACAGACACTCCACTTCCTCCACAAAAGGCATAAAATAAGTTGCATGTATCTCGCTCTCCGTCTCAAGCAGATAGATGGTCTTAAATATCGTTTTCGGAGTATACATCTCCATAACGTCTGCAACTTCTTCGCTTACCATAAGAAAAGGCTCTATTGATCATACCGAAGATCAACCGCTCTGTTTACATTAATCCCATACGGTATATGATTTCTCGTATCCGTTCCGACCCAAAAGAATTTCACTTTTTTCTCCACACCATACAATATTTTACAGTATATTCTTCATTTTTACTACTTTATATTCATAAACGCCTCAAACATATCCGTCACATCCAACGGATTCTTCTTACCGCCCATCGCATTCTGCCCGCTCTGCGCAGAGCCTTGTCCCTGCGGGGATGTGCCAGCCGTAAAAGAAAATCCAAAATATTTCTCCATATCCTTAGTAAACGCCCCAAAGTCCATATGCGGGACATAATCACTTTCCTTGCCTTTTGCACTGTTTGGCTGTGCTGTCCGGTCACGGTTAGCCGCCTTTTCCTGATTAATATCATATTTTTTGCGTCTTTCGGCGTCACCCAGTATCTCATATGCCTCTACAATATCTTTAAATTTCGCCTCCGCCTCCGGATCACCCGGATTTAAGTCCGGATGATATTTCTTGGCCTTCCTGCGGTATGCCTGTTTGATCTGTTCTTCGTCTGCCTCTCTGGGCACTTCCAGTATTTTATAATAGTCCATAATGGGTTCCTTTTTTTGAGAGAGCGTATCCAACAACCGTTGCATACGCCCTCAGCTTTTTACACAGACCGCACAGAATATACTGTTATGCAGTATACCCGCCTTCTACTGACACTGTGCTGATCTTATCTTTCTTCTGCTTGATCACAAGGGTGAATGTTCCGGTTCCCTCCTCATCACCATAGTCTTCCTTATAGTCGATCACGAATGCGTTCGGGAAACAGTACTTCCTCTCCATAATACCCGCGGCAACATACTCTACCGTCACTTTCCTGTAGCTGTCTGCTTTCTCCGCCGGAACGACCGACCACAGTGCCATCTTCCTTGTGCTGTCGAACGGATCTCCTCCTACTGCTGTCAGAATCTTTCCCTTGATCGTCATGGTGGCTCCGAAGTCCTTTGTTCTCGCGTTGGAATCCTGCGGGATATCCGTAGTCATTTTCACGCTCTTTACACACTCTTTGGATATTTCAAATGCTTCTGTACCCTCAACTTTCACTACAAATGCCATTGTTCTTCTCCTCTCTGATTTTTCAATTTACTCGCCTGCGTATCCGCCTTCGATTTTTACTTTGTCGTTCTCGTCCTTCTTCTGCTTGATGTGCAGATAGAATGTGCCCACGCCGGTCTCGTCGTCCATCTCTTCCGAATACTCCATTACGAATGCGTTCGGCACTTCATATTTGCGGACTACCTGACTGGCCGAAACCACCTCCACCGTTGCGGTACGGTAGCAGTCCGCCTTCTCAGAGGGAACAACTGACCACTTGGACAGCCCTAATGTGCCGTCGTTACCTTCTCCGCCAAGCTTGTAGAGCATCTTGCCCCAGATCTTCATGGATACACCGAAATCCGTCGCCCTCGCATTGGAATCCATTGCAGACTCCGAACCGAAAATCACGTTCCTGATACTCTTTTCATCCAGAGCAATCTGCTCTGCACCTCCTGTTACATTCAACCTGAAACCCATTTTATCTTCCTCCTTTTCTTATATTAAATTGCACGGTTGTTTGAGTTAAGTCGGTTAATCTCTATTTCCAGATTCTTTACATTGCCGTTAAACGTTATATTCAGTACGCAGTATCCGTTACTCTCGTCAATCTCATATTCGACATCGTCCCCCGCACCGAGAATCGCATTGACGCACGCTTTCTTCTCCAGCCATTTGCTCTTCTGGCTGGAAGGATTGTTCGAGAAGAATTTCACGATGTTCTCCTGCTTATAATCACTGGTTGCGTGCCGCAAAACTCTTTCGATATAAGTAGTCACCTGCGTCTTATAAATCGGTTCATATACTTTACCGTCACTCATGAGATTCCTTGCCTTATAAACCATAATGTGGGATATGTTCTCATTTTCCAGCATGGCGTTCTCAGATGAAAAGACAAAGCCGAAACTGCGCCTGTTAATTTCGTTCTTGATGGAATTGGTAAATCCGGTGATCTCCTTAGCCATAACCGTATGTACCCGGAGCGGATGGTCACCCGCTTCAATATCGAATCTGACGCCCGGAAATTCCTCGTCCACATTCCTCTTAAACTTTTCTTTCAGATAATCCGGACACTGGTACGCTGCCACGAGGCCTGCCGCGATATAAGATGCTCCCACATACACCCCGTCTATCCACAACTTCATGATATCTTCTTTTTCCCTGGACAGTTCTGCCATGTTATTTTCATTGACTGTCATACGTTTATCGAGAATAACACCGGACTTCTCTTTCGGAATAATCGTAAAGTTAGGGATACACGGAATTGCAAATTCACTGAATGCTTTGCCTGTCAGTGAACTGCAGCGTTCCTCAAACTTTTCGATACCTTCCGTGGCCATATAGTTAAAGGTTGTTTTATCCCCTGACTCATAGCTGAAGAAACACTGTACCGAGTAATCCTTCAGGACATCCAGCAGCCTCACCAGCGCCTCTACGCTGTTGACGCCCGTCTTCTCCACTTTTTCATTTCCCTGAAAACGCTGTCTGGTCAGTTTAATGTTAGAATTCTGATCCAGAGAAACAGACGGAACGATTCCGTACCATATGGTATTGTCAAAATCATTCTTGGCATTGACTGTATTTAAGAACGCAATCAGTCTCGGCAGATTGTTGCTCTTGACCAGCATGTCGTTGGAAATATTGGTGATAAACATGGTCGGTCTCATGCCTTTCAGATTCGACGGGTACTGCTCGAAATAAGCCCACACACCCAGTATTTTCTCGATCAGGGGCTTAACCACTTTAATAAAATCATCTTTTGCCGTTTTATAGAACTCCAGATAGGAATTGTAATTGCTTACTTCCTGCTTGATATCAATGTTACTCACCATCGTGGATGCAAGAGGACAATATGTTCTTGTCACAAGTGCCTTCACGTATTCACTGCTCTCTTCATTAAGCGCTTCGTAATCATCTTCCAGCGCCGCAATCAGGCCGGCATTGACATTGTCATCCACAACCATCAGTTCCGCCGTCTCCGCCCTGGGTACTTCCAGAACCTTGAGCTCACCCTTTTCATCCATGCTCAGAACACCAAGCGCCAATGGTGTATTATCTTTGCTTTCCTCTGCTTCTCCCAGAAGAAGACGTGTCTTGATATCTTCAATGGCAAGCGGCAGCATTGCCAGCACGTTATTGTAATTCACACTGGCTTCCTCAAACATAACATTCAGCTTATCCGCAATATCTAATTTGTGCGGGTCGCCGTCCTCTAATTCCGCATAATTCTTATAGGTGTATTGAAGTTCCTTACGGTTCTGCTTGATGTCCTCCATGACCTTCTTCGGAGAAATCATATCTGTCAGCTTGTCAAACTGGAAATCCACGTTGATGATGCTCTGTGACCTTTTTGCCTCCACGAGAGACATCAGCATCTTGAGAAAATCGTTCTGTTTGTTCAGATAAATCGGCGTAAGCATGTCTTCCGGAATAGTCTCCGGTTTTTTCAGCGTATACATGATCTTCTGATTATTGGCATTAAAGAAAGAATATACAACCGGTTCGAATTTCGTGATAAACTCATCAAAATTCCTTACCAGAAGTGCCTCGTTCATCTCCTTGATCTTCTCATCGCTCAGGCTGTCAATTCCTCTCACATCCCCCACAAGCGTCAGAAGATCCGGCTTCTCCGGATTGATCTCTTCAAACAATAATGTCCTGTTTGTCTGTTTGATGATGCTCATTGTGTACCTCCCTATCTTTCATTTGGTTTTAAGTCTCTATAGTGAACTTCTATTTCCGTATCTTCCTGATCAAAAATAAAAGTTACTTTTTCTCCGTAGTACAAATGATATGCATGTCCTTTCATAAGAAGCTCCCGCCCCATCAGCACGGAAGCCTTACTGTTGTTCTTGATAATCAGGCTCCTGTCATCTCCCGGTCTTATAATGATCCGTTCCGACCCTCTTAAATTCAACGGAAGATTGCAAGTATCCAGGAGCCATTCCAGCGTGACCATCTCACGGTTGCATCTGGCGAACAGGTTGATGCTCTCCGGCGGATAATCGATTTCGTCCTTACTGTGTATCACATAGATCTGCAGTCTGCCGTTAAACTCACCCCTGCGGTTTGTTATCTCCCCGGGTCTTGTTCTGCTCTCATCAATGAATTTTCTCTTACCGACGGTTCGTTTCCTCTGCCGGCATGCCAGACACAATATAATAAGCAGCGCCGCTATGAATATCGCAATAACCGACCAGAAAAACCAGTCAATTTCCGGTGGTTCTTCTTCTATGACCGGAACAATAATTTTCACCGTTTCCTCTGTATCACCGTAATAATTTCCATACAGACCGTCAAAAGAAACCCGCATATCAGCTGCCGTATTTTCTACATATTGTCTGGAAAAGCAGAGCGCCCCGTCTACGATCCGGCAAGTCTGCTCTTCGTCATCCAGATAGACCTTCACCCCGCCGTCTCTCAGATGTCCCTCCAACATATCCTGGCCACTCTGATTAGCGATTTTCAGCTTTAGGTGCGCAGTCTGCTTTTCCGGAATATAGGTATAATCCGCACACAGGTTGAAATCATACTCAGCCGTCAGATATGCACTGATATTCATCGGAGAATCTGCACTCATCTGTATCTTCACTTCATCCGAATGCGGGTGCAGCAACTCTATAACCGTATAGTCTGCTCCCTTTGATGTATGAATCCTGTCTGCCTCACAGTTTAAGGTCATGTTCTCATTCTGCTGACTCCCCAGCAGGACAATCTTAGCCGTACTCATCAGACAATCCGGAAGTCTGACTGTCAGTTCACCGTTTAAGCCGTCGATTTGCCCTATATGAGTTGCCTTCAGCTTCCATTGTTCAAGCAGAAGGGTCTTGACAAAATTCCCTATTTCCCCTCCGTCAGCCAGTTCATAGAGATTTCCTCCCGTCGTTTCAGCAGCTGAATATACAGTATACCCCTCCTCCATCCGCTGTCCCAGTGCCGCAACGTCTATGACAATTCCTTCCTCTTTAGCCTTCTCAACCGCCTGTGCAAACAGTTCCGCTGATTCCTGCGTCCCCTCTTCGGTTTTCATCAAGATCTCACCGTCCGAAATCAAGATAATTCTTTTGTCTGCGTTATTCTTATCAAATAATTTCACTGCTGCAAAAAGCCCGGTCCCGGCGTTTCCGTAGTTTGCGTACTCTACTTCTTTAAGGGTATTCTCTATCATCTCATGGCTGCTGCCAAGCGGCTGGCTGGTATACACATCATCACGATACGCGACTACGCCGACCCGGTAATCTCTCGGCAAGATCGCAGACAAGCTCCCGGCAAAGTCATAGGATGCATATCCGGCATCAACATCTTTCATAGACTGGCTGCAATCCAGGACCACGACAATGTCATTGGAGGAAACTGTCTCTGCTTCTTTCGCATCTGCAGTGATTTCTGTAAACAAATAAAAGCAAAGCAGGGTTATTATGAAAAAAGAAACTTTGTGAATCACCAAATTCCATTTCAACCCGCACTTTGCCATCAACATTTGTCATATCCTCTGTATCTTTAACATTTAGTGGAACATATAAACTTGTGTATTTCCTCGCTTATTTCTACATTTTTATATATACTACACCCATCAAAACTTTGTGCCTGTAAAATGTAATTATTACGGCACCTGGCGTAATTTTCCCAGCATTTTCCACATATTATATGTCGAAATATGTCGAATTGAATTTGCGTTCAAATTAATACATTTGAGATTTCGGGATACTAAAAAAGCTGCTGCTCCGGCAGTTTGTACACCTGCTTTTACAACAGCTTTACTTACTATTAGATTAGAATCAGCGCTCCGGCCTCATCCATACTGTACTTCTTTCCGCTCCTGCTCTCCGCCAGCAGATCAAACAGACAGCGCAATTCGTCTAACAGTTCTTCGACACAACACTGCGCATCAAACCTTCTCATCTCCACACGCTGTTCATGCGGCTGCGTCGTGTAATCACGTGCATCAATATTGATATGCTCCAGATTCAAAGCCTGATAGTGCGGATAGTCCGTCGGCTTCAGTTTAGGATCATCTATCGTTCCTCCGATCTTTGTATACACCTTCGTATTAATTTCATGCGCCAGCTGCCCGATCGTACTGATCATTGGCGCAGGCTGGTCAAGTGCATTGATGACCTTAATGAATGCAGGCAGTACACCCGTCTCATGCATAAAAGGTGCATTCACGATGTCTTCGGACAATTTCAAATTATTGTATTGCGGATCATCCCCTTTCACAGCATTCGCATACAGCACAAGAAAGTTGCGGAAGCACTGTAGGTTATTTCCAAACGCAGTCGCCAGATCAATGGATATATGGCCGCCGCCGCCCACATCCCATCTGGGATCAGGCATGCAGGATTCTCTTCTGAAAAAAAGCGCGTTGATTATTTCTTTATATCTGTCATAAAACGTATAGGGAACCGGCTCTGCCTGCAGTTCGATACAATTCGGGTCCAGATCAAAATTAACCGTCCAGTTCTCCTTGCAGAATTCTCCTTTGCCCTTACATACCAGTGTAAGCGTTATTTTCTTTGCCTCGTAGAAAGGCGAGTCATGTTTCTTCATGCCCGGCTCTACCGTGACGCTTTCCAGTATTGTATTACCTTTTTTGAATTTTCCCGATTTTCCTGCCGCCGCAATATCATTCACCCAGTTCAGGATTTCCTCACCTGCCGCTCTGATCTGCTCTAATGCCGTCTCATTGGCTTTAGCCTGCTTCTTAGGTCCATCCGGACGCCACGCCAGATCCGCCAATCCGAAGATAAATTCCTCTCTGCGAAATGTAAATTCCGTTCCGATTTTCACTGTGTTATGCATTTTCCTTTTCTCCTTTCGATGATGAACCTCTGACTGCGCCTTTGCCTGATAACAGCGCAGCCTTTCAACAATTGCTTCTACTTCATACACACGGACCGCCGTCCATCTGTCAGCCCTGCACGACGTCATATGCCGTCAGCCCGTACTGCTCCACCAGTTCCACGATCTTCGCCTCGAACGTCTGATCCGGGCTGTAGGGATACGCGGCACTTTGCAGACACTGCGCCGCCAGAATATAGTATTCCTTCCCCAGATCTTCCCAGTTGGGGGACTGCTGCCCTTCTCCCCGCCATGTAGCCAGATACTCATTATGCGAGCGGACGGCGGCCGACACGGTTTCATAGCTGTGTATCCCGTCATGCCGGAGCGGGAAAAGGCATTGGTACTCCCGATAAACCGCCGCACTTCCCCAATCGGTGCCGATGATGGCAAGCGCCGTCGTAATGGACGGCAGGCAGATCCGTCTGGTCCGCCAGTCCGCCATTGCCGCCTCCGCAACCGGCACAAAAAATCTGATCTTATCATACCGTGTCATCAAGTAATTCCCCCCGTCCTGAAGCGGTCACGCTTCATCCGTCTTGTAAACCGTTAATTTGTTTCTCTCGTTTATGTATTCATACTCCACCCGGTCCATACGCTGTTTCACCAGATAGATTCCTAAGCCGCCCTCCTTTCGCTGCTCTAATAGCTGTTCCACATCCGGGTCCGGACGTTCGAGCGGATTGTAAGGAATACCGTCGTCTTCGAAGTACAGCATGATCTCCTTCTTCGCCCTGTCTTCCCTGTATCCTCCCGTTTTACCGTTTCCGTTCTCATCGATGCGGATACCGACCGTGACTTCCTCGGCGCCGCTGTAATAACAGATATTGGAATAAATCTCATCCACCGCCATCTGGATCTTCATGGCCGTCTTCATGGAAATGCCGTTGTCCTCCAGCACCCCTTCCACAAAACCAGCGAAGTCTTTCATCTTATCCATATCCGGCTTATCGCTTTTTTCCTCGAACCCGCTGCCGTGATAGGTAACTGCCAGCATGGTAATATCGTCAAACTGTGCTGCACCCTCCTGAAAGAGATCCACGTCCCTCCACAACTTCTGCAGCAGTTCTTCGGGTGTGACACTGCCCGCATCCGCAACGGTTTGCAGCAGCCGGTCCTCACCGTATAACTTCTGCTGCAGGCTGGTCGCCTCCGTCACACCATCGGTATATAGCAGCAGCGTATCCCCCTGTCTTAAGCGGAAGCTGCCCTGTCTGTACACGGCGTCTTCCATGCCCGCGAAGACCAGTCCGCCCAGCATGTCATCGTATTCACATGTGTCGTTCTTACGCCGAAGCAGCGGTCTACAGTGCCCGGCATTAATATATGTGACTTCGCCGGTCGCAATATCCAGCACGCCGATCCAGGCGGTGACAAACATGCCGTTCTTATTGTTGTCGCAGAGGCTCCGGTTGATCTCCTCCGCCATGCGCGACAGTTCGTCTCTTTCCTGCCTGACTGCCATCAACCGGCTGCGGATCAGTGTCCTGGACACGACCATGAACAACGCCGCCGGCACGCCTTTGCCGGATACATCCGCCATAACGAATGCCAGACGGTTCTCATCCAGCAGGAAGAAATCATAGAAGTCCCCTCCCACGCCTTTCGCCGGCGTCATGGAAGCTGCCAGATCAAACTCATCCCGGTCGTCAAACGCCCCTTCCGATTCTGGCAGCATATCCGCCTGTAGGTGGGATGCCACCTGAATCTCCGTCCGGATGCGCTCCTTCTCCGCCGTGATCGAAGCAAGATTCTCCACATAATCCTGCAGCTGCTCCGCCATACTGTTAAAAGCATGTCCCAGATCTTCAATCTCACCGCCCGTGCGAAGCCTGATCCTGTAGTCCAGATTGCCGCCGTCCAGCTTTGCCACCTCTTCGGTCAGTCTGCGGATCGGTGCCGTCAGCTTCCTTGCAAAAAGTGTTCCAAAGATGCAGCCCGACAGAATAATTACTGTCAAAACAGCTATAAAGAATACGATTACCCTGTGAATCGCCGTATCCTGCCTGTCCGCCATATCCCCGGTCAATGACAGAATCATCTGCTGGCTTGCTTTTGCCGGCGCCACGACTTCCGCCACGTCGATGACCGTGACAAAGCTCCATCCCAGATTTTCCAGCGGTGCATAAGCCAGATATACCGCTTTTCCATCTAACGATAATTTCGTAAACCCTGACCTGCCTTCCACCATGCCTGTTACCGCTTCAGCAAGCGCCCGGTTGCCGCTCTCCCGCAGATCCACCGACTGTTCCGCATAAGCCGCAGTCTCGCCCTGGGCGCTGCCCGACACCAGCACCTGCCCTTTCTCATTGACCAGAAAAGCGTAACCTTCCTCACCGATATCAACGTTCAACACAGCGTGATTGACTGTGTCCAGATAAGAACCCACGCCTGCCACCGCCACGACCGCTCCGTCATGATAGACCGGGCTGGCACAGACAATACAGTCCCCACCTTCATGGATATCCCTGATCACATCTGTATATACGATCTGCCCCGGTTCACTTTCACTGGCACGCATGTACCACTGTCTTGCCGCCGCCTCATATAAGAGCGGTGGTTCCTGATCCGCCTCCGTTTCTGTCGCCGGATATTTGCTGTATGCGATATAATCCGCCTGAATCATCCAGCCGCTCTGTGTCGCCACGTAAGTGGACGACACCATATCATTATGCGCGTTGTACTGCACCAGCAGGTCCTGGATATTTCCCAGCTTTAGAATTTCTTCCGTGAGAGGCGGTGCGACACCGTCCCCCTGCTTTCCTTCCGCCAGTTCTTCCGACCACAATAACTGCGCCGCCAGTCGGTCGGAATCGCGCACCGGCAGCGCCACCCGCCGGTCAGGGTAGCTTTCCGGACCGGCATAGATCTCCTGCGCCTGCGCGGCGATGCCGCGTACATATGCCTCCACTGCCGCAAACTTTTCCTCGATATATGCGGCCTTCTCCACCGCTATGCCCAGCAGATGATCCACCGCCAGCCTCTCCAGCGCCGCCTCTGCATCCTCCGCGGCTGTCTGCCCCAGTTCTGTACCGTTTTCCATTGCAATATGTTTCATGGAATAGAGACTGTATACGCTGATCATGCCGGAGACCATTACCGCCGCCGACACCATCGCTAACAGCAGCCGGTTAAGTTTCTGACCAATCCTCTTCTTTTTACGCGCCTTATGCTTTCTTTTTGCCATATTAATAACCGTGCCTTTCCATAAGCAATTCAAAATTAATAATTTTCAGCCTGTTTTTTGTTTCTTTGCCGACGACATTCTTTATAGCACGCCTCCACATACCGGATCAGGTTCGCGAACTCGCCGCTTACCCAGTAATCTTCAAAGTAGATCTCCACCTCGCCCGCATGATGCAGCACCATATATTCCCGCTCGCTGCACAGGGGTTTTAACCCGGTAAAGAAATACCCCATGTTTTGCAAGGTTTCATACGCCCACACCGCGCCCGGATCATTGCAGTTTAAGAATATGACCACTGTCTGCTTCCCCTTAAACGGATATCGGGTATGCAGTTTGGTGATCCGTTTGACCAGATCTCTTCCGGCGCGTCTGATATCCACCGTCAGGCTGTGCTGCAGATTATCATTGGCATACTCCATCTCCGTATAGACCGGAAGCCGTTCTGCCGGGTCTTGCGCTTCCCCGCATTCCGCAGCCTCCGGCTGCCTATGGATCTGTGCATCTGCAAGCGTATATTCCGCCCCGAGCGAACCATATATATCCCGGCAGAATGCACGATGTTCCTCCGGAAGATACAGCGTTCCTGCATCCCGTTTACCGACCGCACGAATCTGTATGCCCTGAGAGTGTTTACGGTTCCTGCCGTTATTGTAGGAATGCATGATGTGATCCATGTCAAACACATTCATTACCAGACCTGTTGCCCGCAGTCCCAGCCGGTACAATAACCGCTGCGTCACATCATGGAACAGTACCGGCAGACAGAATGCCGCCGAGTAACTGCGTGACAGGAGCAGTCCCATACCATATTCAAAAAAAGGCATTGCCAGACCGTAGCCTCTGTATTTTTTGCGGAAAATCTGGGACGCGATCTCACACATGGATTCCTTTGGATAAAATTCCTTGAGGATCATCATGCCGATGATCCCGTCCTCCTCCGTCTCGGCGATCAGGAAGGTAATGATCCCCTCCTCCGCCTCTTTACGCAGATATTCCGGATCATAGAATCCTGTCTTAAAGTAGGTATCTCCGTATTCATCCCTGATACAAGCTATCATCCCTGTCTCGTCTCCCGCCCGGAACTTCCGGAGGTGCACGGTGATTGACCGCTTCTCCCTGTTTTCCAGTATAAGTGTCTGTTCTGTTTTTACGTCTGTTTCCACATCCGTTTTTGTGACTGCTTCCATAGTTTTCTCCTCCCTCCACACATTAACAGACGGTATTACACCCCTTTCTTTACGTTCAGGATATCGAGAAATCCTGTAATATGCAGTACCTCCATTACTTCATCATTAACGCCTCGTATCGTAAGGCAGCCGTTCTGTCTGTGCATAATCTTATGGGTCGCCAGCAGGACGCGCAGCCCCGCCGATGATATGTACTCCAGTTCGGAGAAATCCAGAATCAGTTCGGCAAGTCCCGCCGTCTTTCCCGCCAGTATTTCCTCCAGCTGCGGCGCAGTCGTCGTATCCAGCCGCCCCTTGACATATAGAATCAATTTATCCTTCTCTATCTTTTCATCAACTATCATAGTCATCCTCCATTTTCCTCTTCCATCCACACAGGCTTCCTCGCGAATCCCACGTGGTAGGTAATCTTCTCCATCGTCAGTTCATGCTCTCCGACCTGATAGCGCCCTATGGCGATATCTTTACCGATAATCATCCCTTTCGGATAATCGTTCAGGCAGCGGTTCAGGAGTTCCGCCTGCGCTTCCTTGCTCTCCTCTGACAGCGGATTATTCGGGTTTACGCTGCCGACGGGCACCAGCTTGACATAGTGGACATCCGTCAGCGCTGCTTTCTCTCTCTTGTCCATTTACATATTCCTTTCACACCGGGAGCGGCCCGCAAGGAGCCGCCCCTGTGAGTCTGTTGCTTAGCCTTTACCACCCTTACTGCCGCCCGAGCTGCTTGTACCTGCGTTACTTGTACCTGATCCGTTTGTGCCTGAGCCACCGCTTTTCGCCGTAATTGCCGGCGCCTTGCCTGCGATTGCATCGCTGTACTCTGCTTTCTTGCCAATCAGTTCATCCTCCAGCCTGCTGACATTCCTCTGACCGTCTACTGCGCTCTTCTGCGCCGCTGTCATCGCACTGTACTGCGACTCGCCGGATGCGTAGGGCGCCGCTTTCAGCTCACTGTTTAAAGCTTTGAGTCCAAAGATATCCGATACGCCGTCAGGCACATTCTCACTGTCGGCGATCAGCTTCACCAGATCCCCGGCCTGGCTCTGAAAGTTATTCCATGTCCGGCCGACCTCCGCCATGGCGTCGCTGTATTCCGCCTCCTGTTTCTCTTCCGCCGCTTTCTTCTCCTCTAACGCCGTCACCTTCTGGGTCTCGCCCTTTTCTCTGGCTGCGTTAATCTCCTTGTCATAATTGACCGCACCGAAGCTGTTCATCTTTCTGGTCATCGCTTCCTTATAGGTATTAAGCTGCACAGCCGCCACTTTCTTAAGCTGTGTCAGGTTCACGGACAGCCCTTCCTTCGCCGCCCCCAGACGATTCTCGATCTGACTGATCTCCTGACGCAGCGCTTTTAAGCGCTCCGCCTTGACCCTTGCCTGTTCGGACAAGTCCTGCCCGTTGCCGTCTTTTAAGGTACTGCTTACCAGCGCCGGCGCCACATTGGCCGCCATCATGTCCAACACCCTCGCCAGCCCTTCCGGGATACCATGGTTCGTGGCACGGACATCCACATGGTACTTCGCGGAATTATCCGACGACCTCGTGTTGGACTGGTGCGAACTGACACTGCCGGTAACGTTGATCTTAACCGGCCATATTTTGACAGACGCATCCAGACTGGCGCTCATATCCCTGGACGATTCCTCACGCTCGCTCTGTTTTACCTCCATATCAAACAGGATATTGACCTCGTCCACCTGCAGATTGGGAATCGGCACGATGGCAAGGATCGGTACCGCCACCTTCAGTTCGTCCAGATTGCTGGTGCCGTCCTCGTTGGCAGTGCGTTTCTGGTATCCGAACATCACATTACGCACATTGCCCTTATTATCAAATCCGATATTGTTGATAAAATCCGCCGTGGAGTTTGCCAGATGTGCGTTGGCATCCGCCGCCGCCCGCAGCGGTCCGCCGATCAGCTGGTCCATCTGTAATCCTGCAAATTGTTCTGCTATTCTCATATGCTAACCCTCCATGCCGGAGCAGTTTCCTGCGTGCCTGCTCCGTTTCAATATGTTCCTGACATGCCTTCCGATCCCTGTCAGGGAATGGCTTCTCTTCTTTTCTTCCGTATATCGCACGTCCGTGACAATAATACTCTCCACATAGAGCACATCGCCCGTGTGATAGCGTCCCCGCTGTAAGCCCGCCGGTTCGATGTCCTGTTGTGCAAGCAGACGCAGGTTAATGTCCTGTGCCAGTTCTTCCGTGTATTCCAGAATCAGCCGTTCCAGTTCCTTCTTCCGTTTACTCATAGTCTTTCTCCAATCCGTATTCGATCTCCCGGTTCATGATCTTCTCCTGATACTCCATGATCCGATTGGCAATATTGGACTGTGCCATCAGATATTTATCCCTGTCGAACTCTCTCGCCGTATCCGCAAAGACGCTTTTGCCGATTTCTTCCATACGCTCCTGTTCTGCAATCATATCCGCAATTTTCTGATAAAGACGCTTCAGCCGCTTGATCTTCGCCTTCAGTTTCGTCGTCTCCTGCCAGATGCCTTTCTGTTCATCACTGCCCAGATTGCCATCCACCGCCACAGGCGTGGTATCGATCTTCTTGGCGATCTGATTCGAGCTGAACTGATCGGTCAGACGCATAACACCCTCAGTAGCCGGCAGCGAACTGACGCGCATCCGGTAAGACACACGGGGCAGGAAATCACTTTCCCGCTGTTCCGGCGAGCAGATTCTTGCGTTGATCGTATACTGACCCTGCTCTCCTTTCTCCGCTCTGACCTCCGTGTCGAAATCAATCTCGGCTTTATCCACATTCAGATTTGTGATGGGAATAATGGATATGAGCGGCACCTGCATCTGAAGATTATCCACGTTGTACCGAACATGTTCTGCGTCAGTACGAAACCGATCATTCCCTTCTTCACACAGGCATTAACATAGCCGCCGTATTTACTGAGATCTCCCTTCAGAAGCGCCTTAGCCGCTTCCTCGGAGACAAGTGTGTCCCCTTCTTTTACACCGGCCGTATGGCCATAACCGATCGTCCATACCCCAGCAGGACATTTATAAGCCTCCAGACGACATCCTTCATACCTGGCAATCAGATCCACGCCTCTGTCGGAAATATGCATCTCCTCCTGTGGCTGTCCGGTCTGCGGTTCTGCTATTTCCTGCGGCTGTCCGGTCTGCGGTCCCGCTGTTTTCTGCGGCTGCCCGGTCTGTACTCCCGCTGTCTTTGCCGGCTCCTGCAACGACATCTGCCCCATAGCGTCTTTGACATCTCTGCGGAAAGCATCCATCGTATAGCCGCTCTGTAAACCATTCCAGAGATGATTCGGATCACCGTGACCGGAAGCAATGCTTCTCTCATGACCTTCTTTATGGCTGATCACAACACCATCCGCCAGCGGGTCCAGGTGATACTCCCGACACAGGTATGCGAACAGTTCCACCGCAGCATCATAGGTGCGCTTCACAACTTCCATTGCCGCTGCCCAATCCGTACATGTAAAAGCTGCGCCTCCCGTATACTGAATACAGGACGGTTCACACATCTCCACACCTATGTGTGTATTGTTGGCACCGCCGCCGGCATGCCATGCCCGGTGATCCCACGGAAGCGTCTGATACGTCTTGCCTGTATTACCGTCTATAAAAGCGTGTACACAGGCTCTCTTCTGTTCCGGATTGTTCCAGTTCCGGATAAAAACCTCTGCCGAAGGCTGCGGACAGCCTACGCTATGCAGCATCAGACCTTTCACCGCAATCTTCTTCCCTGCCTTATAACAGGGATTGTTTGTCATAATGCTCTGCACAATTTCCATGCATTTCCCTCCTTCTTCGGAAAACCTTAATATTAGCTTATTGCAGGCGGGTTTTACCCTTTCTGCTGCGCCTGTTTTCCTCTGTGGAAACATAATACGATATTGTGTTAACCGCTCCGACCTCCGAACATACCGTATTTACAGGCTTTATGGCATATTTCCATGCAGCGCGGTCATTTTCTTTTCTTAAGATGTCTTATATCTTACATTTGTCGTATTTTGTGGGAATTTGTCGGCATTTATTTTTTGAAAAGAAAGCTTGACACAGGCAACAAAATATCGTATTTTGTTAACCTCTCATTTTCTCTGTTAAGATCGTGTTACGATCTCGCTCAACTTACGCTAAGAAACGTTTTTTTCTATTTCCTCCTCATCACGCAATCCTTATAATGGCGTATGACAACGTTATGGAATCCGGCAGCACTGCAGTCCGGCTATAATGCAAAAGCAAAGAAAGTGAGGCGGCGTCCTATGAATATTGGAATGATGATTATATGTGCGGTCGGTGGTCTGACCGGTGTACTCAGTGCAGCATATCTGTTAATCAGCATGCCTGTTGTGATTGTATGGAAGCTCTACCGTAAGATCAGATTCGGCTATGCGATGTACCAGTAAGAACAGTAAATTCCTTCGGAATTAACTGTGCGAGTTTGCTGCGCAAACTCGAATAAGCAGAAAAGCTTTTCCCTTCGGAATTTACTGTACGGTATTATTTCCGTGCATAAAGAGGCCGGCGTTTCGGAGATTTGCTCCGCAGCGCCGGCCTTTTTATGCATCTATATCATATTCCCTTTACACTTTGCACGGTCCGGTTATGTACCGCCGTTTTTTACCTGCTGCCCTTATTGCTGAGCACGGAATATACCAGACATCCGCCCAATGCAACAAACACCAGCCCTAAAATAATAATTTCCACAATACCCATTTCTCACCCTCCATTTCACACCGCATCTTTTACTTATGTTCGTACCAGATTCCACCAAAAAACCCGACCGCAACAAGTATGATTGAAACAACAGACCAGGCATCCATCTGCATTTTGACTTCCTCCTTACGTGATTTGTTATCTGCAATACTAACATATCAGACTGCTCTGCAGTAGTTTATCTGCATTTTTTGAACACATTTTTAGCGTTTTCTTGATACTTCCTTATCTCTTTCTTAGCGCCTTTTTAACACTATTTTCTATTCAGCTTTTACTGCAAAAACGGTATAATAAACGCAGACACCGGAATCTGCGTCATGAGGATTACCGCATATTTCCAAATTGAAAAGGAGCACATATAATATGCCTTTCGCATCTGCTTCAAAAAAAACACAAACAAGGTTCTTTCTTAAAAATATTATGATTCCGCTGACCGGACTGACCATTGCGAGCGCTTTTGCATTCCTGTTTTTTTATCATGTACCGGAAAACTCCGCCAACATTACACCGATCTATATCCTCGCGCTGATCGTCATTGTCCGCTATACGGACGGCTATCTGCCGGGACTGGTTTCTTCCGTGGTAGCCGTAGTCTGCGTTAATTTTCTCTTTACTTATCCTTACTTCGAGTTAAACTTTACACTCTCCGGGTATCCGATCACTTTTCTGGAGATGCTCGGTGTAACGCTGCTCACCTGCACCATGACCACCAGTATGAAACAGCAGGCACGCATGATTGCCGAGAAGGACAAGCTGCTCTCCGAGACGGAGAAAGAGAAAATGCGCGCCAATCTGCTGCGCGCCGTGTCGCATGACTTACGAACTCCCCTGACGGGCATTATCGGCGCAAGTTCCTCTTATCTGGACAGCCGTGAACTGCTGGACGAATCGGAGAAAACCGCGATCGTAACACACATACACGAAGATGCCAACTGGCTTCTCAATATGGTTGAGAACCTTCTGTCCGTAACGCGTATCCACGACCAGTCATCGGCCGTCAAGAAGACTGACGAATCGGTGGAGGAGATCGTCTCCGCCGCCATCAACCGCCTGAAGAAAAGGATACCGGAGGCTTCCGTCAGCGTATCGGTCCCCGATGATCTTCTCATCCTGCCGATGGATGCGATTCTGATCGAGCAGGTACTGATCAACCTGCTGGAAAACGCAATTATTCATTCGCAGAGCAGGCAGCCAGTTCAGTGCTATGTGGACGATGATGACAAAAATGTGACCTTCCATGTAAAAGATTACGGGATTGGCATAGATCCGGAACGGTTGAATAATATCTTCGACGGCAACTCTTATATCGGCAACAGCGAATCCGACTCAAACAAAGGCATGGGCATTGGTCTGTCGATCTGCAAAACGATTATTACGGCTCACCACGGCACCATTAATGCCCGTAATCACACGCAGGGTACCGAGTTCTACTTTACATTGCCGAAAGGGGAATGAAGAGAAAGAAACCTGCACCGAAGTCAAACAGAAACGGGAGATTCTCAACATGAATGTGAAGCATGAAATCTTACTGATTGAAGACGAGAAAAATATTTGTAATTTTATAGCCACCACTCTGCGAACGCAGGACTATAAAGTAAACTTTGCGGAAAATGCCGGAAACGGTCTGTCTCTGGCCGCCTCCGGCTGCCCCGATCTGATCCTTCTGGATCTCGGGCTGCCCGACATGGACGGTATCGACATCATACGAGATATCAGGCGGTGGAGCAACATACCGATCATTGTTATCTCTGCCAGAACACAGGAAAGGGAAAAAGTGGAAGCGCTGGACGCAGGCGCCGACGATTATATCACCAAGCCTTTCGGCACCTCCGAACTGATGGCCAGAATACGCACGGCGCTTCGGCGTTCTGCCCTGGCCGGCAGCCCAGTCGGCTCCGCCCAAAGCAGATATCAGGCAAAAGACCTGGTGATAGACTACGAGAAACATATTATTACCGTGAATGGGAATATCATTCATTTTACGCAGATCGAGTATAAAATCCTGACGTTTCTTTCGCGCAACGCGGGCAAAGTCATCACCTATGACACGCTGATCACGCACGTATGGGGTCCTTACGCAGACAGCAACAATCGTATCTTACGTGTCAACATGGCCAATATCCGCAGAAAACTGGAGCAGAATCCCGCTGATCCGCAATATATTTTTACAGAGATCGGCATCGGATACCGCATGATCGACAACGAGAATCTGTGATGACCGTTGACAAATGTACAAAAAAACAGTATACTAATAAAACCGTGCAGCCGGGGCGTTAGCGGTGCCCTGTACCCACAATCCGCTCTAGTGGGGGTGATGCTTTATCGAGGGCGTACGCTTGTGCGGCTGCCCTTTATAAGTGGCGTTGAAGTTTGGGTCTTACGCAATGGGAATCCATGAACCGTGTCAGGGTGGGAACACAGCAGCACTAAGTGGAATCTCTCATGTGCCGTGAGGGTGCCTGGCGGAGTTAACTGTAAAGGTAACGCGTATGAGTTAAGTTCGACATAAAGCGCACGGTTTTATGATTCCTGCCCATGTCTGCCTGTTCCCCCGGTATGGTTTATATATCTTTACGCGCTGAATCCCGCTGCAATTTTCCCATCATGTTCTGTTTACGTATCATCTCCAGGGCATTATCCAGATTCAGAATGAAGTTCTGGTAGAACGTTCCCTCGATTGCCTGCCGATAATTGCCTGCCACGCAGTAGCCGAAACAATGTTCCTGAAAATGCAGGGGCATAACAATGCCATATGCTTTCGTCTTTCTGATCCGGCATTCCGGCGGCAGAAGCTCACCTCGCTCAAATTTCCCGTAGCTGTTGATCTCCCCCTTTTCGTATGCAAAAGGAATCCAGATGGCATCGCTGTACACGCTTGACCCGTCGCTCGCCGGCTCCTGCTCGGACAACACCCCTCTCCCGCTGCGGTCACTGATATCGCCGCACAGACACAGATAGAAGTACTCCAGTCCCATATCGTGTATATACTGTTCCAGACATTCCAGTAAACCTTCGAAATCCTGCTGACTGGTAAACTCTGCGGAAGAATTCCGGAGAGTCTCCATATCATGGTAAGCCCTGACATGTTCGGCAATATACATATCTTTCATGGCGGCCGCACTGTAAACATCCCGCGCGCTGCACCCGCAGGAATCGGCAAACACAGCACTGCCCTGTATCACCGTCCGCTGCTCGACTTCATCACCACGATATGCGGCGGCAATCTTATCATAGGCCATCTGTCCCGCCTCATACTCGCCTCTTCGCACCGTAGTCAGCCTCGGGTGGCTGTATGCCGCGATAATGCTGTCATCGTATCCCGTAACGATCACGTCCTCCGGCACGCGGTATCTCGCCTCTTTCAGCGCAAGAATAGCCCCTACTGCCATCTCGTCATTGGATGCAACAATAGCATCCGGCGCTCCACCACCTGCGTTCAGGAATTTCTCAGCCGCATGTCTGCCGCTCTCAAAACTGTAATCTCCGTAATAGATATTCTCCTCGTGCCATTCCCTGTAATTCGCTGTCATGGTATCCTTGTACGCCTGCAGTCTGACGCACGCATCATGGCTGTACGTCGGACCTGATATAAAACAGATTTTGTTTGCATTATGCTGTACGATCAGGTGGCGGATAATCTCCTCTGTCCCGGCTCTGTTTTCCATTTCCACCTGCATGAAAATTGATTTCAGCCCGTTTAGTTCCACGCAGGGTACATCCGACTCTGCAATCCGTCGAATGATTCCTTCCGTAACTGCCACATCATGGATTGTATCACTGCTCAGGATCACACCGTCATATTGTGTAAAATCCGGCAGTGTATATATGCTGTACTCTCCTTCCTCATATTTGGACGGCAGTTCATATTTCCAGCCTCCGCAGGTAAATATGTATACACTCGTTCCATCCAAAAGCGCTCTGTCCAGAATACCGCTGAGCGTCCGTCTCTGGGAATCATATCCCACTCCACCAAGTAATACTGCAATTCTCATACCGTTTCCCCTTACTTTCGTACTTTGCTTCCCGCCATACAGCACCCGTGATCCCTGTCATCCCATTTCATGGTACTGCACATCATCTACATGTACAGTATACCACGTCTGTCCGGTTCTGACCAACCGATTAGATAGAATTATACCTGAATTTACAACTCAACCTTTCTGAGATAGTATCCGAACTCTCCGGCGCGCACATTGCCACCCGGACATTCAAACGCTTCGAATCCGAACATCAGCGCAACCATCTTCTCCCGCTCATAGAACACTCCCGGTACGCCCAGATAATAATCCTGTTCTTTACCCAGAATCAAATACCGGTAATTATAGAATCCGTGCAGCAGAAAACTGTTATTGACAAGATGCTGATAATTTGACTGCAGAATCACGAAATCCTTCGGCTCCAGTTTCACATAAACCCTTTCGTCGCCATACGGATGAATCTGCTCGTATGTATCCAGAATCTGCTCCCACTTGTCCTCTTTTAAAGGATAAGCCGCGGCGTTCTCCGGTATGGGATATGCTTCCCGCAGCGGGCGGCACGGCAGTTCTTCCGTCACGATGACCACCGGCGTCTTTGCAGTTTGTTGCGGCTCGTCTGCATGCATCGCTGCTTTAGCCTCCTGCCTGACAGCAGCCGTGCTCCGGTCTGCCGTATCGACCGGCATGGCAGAACGCATCCGCATACTTTCCGTTCTAACGGCTTCACTGCTCGTTTCCGACTCCGCCGGCAGAGCGGCTTTACCGCGTACTTCCATCTCCTCCGGCATAATCGTGCCACCGCGTGCCATTGTATTTTGCTGTACCGGATCTTCGCTGCGCTCTTCCGTTTCTATCGGCATAGCGGTCTCGCTGCGCCTCTGTGCTGCGCCTGGCATAGAGTCCTCACTGCGCCTCTGTGCTGCGCCCGGCATAGAGTCCTCACTGCGTCTCTGTGCTGCGCCTGGCATAAAGTCCTCGCTGCTCCTCTGTGCTGCGCCCGGCATAAAGTCCTCATTGCGGATTTGCGGTACATCCGTCATGATAGTTTCGCGATATGTTTCCGCCTGCCCTTGCATTCCAGAGTCGCGCTGTCTCTCCATGCTCTGCCGTGATTCTGCCGCCGATTTACTCCTGCCTTCCAGCAGATAGCCGCCGGGCAGCATGACCTGCAGCATCGCATGGTTTGCCTTACCAGCAAGCTCATCTTCCCAGACTCCCGCGCCGTCTTGAATAGTAATACCGTTGATCTCCTTCCAGTCACTGCCGTTATAAACACGGATTGGAAATCTGCCGTTGATGTTATGAGGAATATTCTGCGTCTTCAGATACAATCTGCTGTTCTGCTCGCGGCTTTCCACCTTGACAAAACCGGCGCTTCCTATTCTGGTTCCGTTCTTATACAGCCCCATATATATGATTTCCTTCTGATACATACCCTCTTCCTCTCTCCCATAGTCTCTCGTTGTACTGATATGTCGGTTTCTGCGGTAAATGCACTTTCTCCATCCCGCATTCCGGCACACTGTCGGGCAAAACTTATTGCCTCACGCAGAGCATGCTGAACGGGCAACATATCTGTACATTATGTATATATGCACATGCCGGATAAAAAATGCCGGATAACATCCCGTGGATGCCATCCGGCACAAAAAAGGCCTTTGCCGCCTCTCTGTCAATATTCTAAAGAATCCAGATACTTCATATAATTAACGACCATCAGCGCAATCTTAAAGGTCAGCGCGTCTTCGAAAGTCCTGATGTCCAGCCCTGTACTCGCCTCCAGCTTCTCAATCCGGTATACCAGCGTATTACGGTGCACAAAAAGCTGTCTGGAAGTTTCAGACACATTCAGATTGTTCTCGAAGAACTTGTTAATGGTTGTCAATGTCTCATCATCCAGTTCACTTGGTACGTTCGAGCCGAAAATCTCATCAATAAAGATACGGCAGAGATTAATCGGCAATTGATAAATCAGGCGGCCGATTCCAAGTGTATTGTATGCGGTCACTTTCTTCTCCGCATAGAAAATCTTGCCTACATCAAGCGCCATCTTCGCCTCTTTGTATGATTTAGAGACCTCCTTAAGTTCATTCACGATCGTACCGTATGCCACGCGTGCATTCGTCATCGCCTCCATACTCATCATATCCACAATGGTATTGGCAACCTGGTCAAGCCTTCCGTATTCTTCTTCCGGCTCCAGTTCCTTAATCAATATTACATTACTCTCATCCACTGCCGTAATATAATCGCCGACCTGTGCGGAGAACATTCCGTTTAACAGCTCCGTCGCCGCAGAATCCTTCTCCCTGTCTTTCTCCTTATCCGTCTCGATCAGAAACACAGCCCGTCGAACGGAAGCCTCTATATGAAGCTTCTTGGCTCTGTTATAAATATCAACAAGAAGCATATTATCCAATAACAGATTTTGAAAGAAATTATTGCGGTCATATCTTTCTTTATACGCGATAATCAGATGCTGCAGCTGGCTGACTGCAATCTTGCCCAACATATAAGCATCCTCGCCGCTGCCTCTGGCGTCCAGAATATACAGCAGTTCATCCTCGTCCAGTACCTTCATCAGATGATGTGCGCCGATCACCTGACTGTCCGCCGGTGAATCTGCAAATCCACTGATCAGGGAAGGTGTAATTTCCTCGGACTCAAAAGTGGCTGCAACCACTTTGCCTTCCAGATCCCAGACACTCAGATCTATCTTGGAAATAGTTTTCAGTTCTTCTATACTACTTCTAATCACTTGACTTGAAATCATATAGTAACCTCTCTTCTTTCTTTTCTGTTTCCTGCGCGGTTAGAAATGCTTAGTAGACAGATAAGGGGGATGCCTGGGCATCCCCCTTGAAATCATTCTAATTAGTTGGTGATTGTCTGCTCTGTCTCTTTGTCAAATACGTGAATCTTCTCAACATCAAAAGCAAACTTAACGGTATCACCGGGTCTTGCTGTTGTGCGGGAATCTACTCTGGCTGTAATCGGGAACTCAGCAAGATCAAAGTATAAGTACACTTCTGCACCAAGCAGCTCATAAACCTTGATGGTGGACTCAAATACACATTTCGCATTTGCAATGAACATCTCGGAATCATATACATCCTCGGGACGGATACCGAATGTTACAGTCTTTCCTGCATAGCCGCCATCAATCAGCTTCTTGGACTTAGCAGCCGGCAGCGGAATCGTCTGTCCTGCCACTTTCAGGTTTGCAATGTCACCGGTTACCTCAACAACAGCGTCGAGGAAGTTCATCTGCGGAGATCCCATGAATCCTGCAACGAACAGGTTCTGAGGCTTCTGATATAAGTTCTGAGGTGTATCAACCTGCTGAACCACACCGTCTTTCATAACTACGATTCTTGTACCAAGTGTCATAGCCTCTGTCTGGTCATGTGTAACGTAGATGATCGTGGTGCCTAATCTCTGGTGTAATTTGGAAATCTCAACACGCATCTGCACACGAAGTTTTGCATCCAGGTTGGACAGCGGCTCATCCATCAGGAATACCTTAGGATTACGAACGATTGCACGACCCATAGCCACACGCTGTCTCTGACCACCGGACAGAGCCTTCGGCTTACGATCAAGCAGCGCTGTCAGATCAAGGATCTTCGCTGCCTCTTTAACCATCTTATCGATCTCGTCCTTCGGAACTTTTCTTAACTTAAGACCGAATGCCATATTGTCATATACGGACATATGAGGATACAGAGCGTAGTTCTGGAATACCATTGCGATATCTCTATCTTTAGGTTCTACATCGTTTACTACTCTGTCACCGATCTTCAGTTCACCTGAAGAAATATCTTCCAGACCTGCGATCATACGAAGTGTTGTAGATTTACCACAACCTGAAGGACCTACGAAAATAATGAATTCCTGATCTGCGATTTCAAGATTGAAATCTTTTACTGCCTCAAAGCCGTTAGGATAAACTTTGCAGACATTTTTTAAAGATAAACTTGCCATGATTGCCTCCTAATTTTGTTTTTTTATATCAATGAACACTCATTGAATATTGATTCTGAACTTAGTATAACGGACTTTTATCATGTTTGCTATGCCATTATTTCACAAATATTTTACGTTCCATTGTAGAAATTGCTTACTTTAGGCGTCATTTTTCACTTTACTAGACAAGTTGACTAAGAAATTAAACTTTTACTATGCACATTTAACAAAACACGTAAAACCGCATACAGGGAGCCCTCTTCTCACATGCCGCATGCCGTAATAATAAAGTTAAATCAAAGGATCGCCAACCGGAACCGTCCTGCATGATAAAACTTTATAACCGCCCTCCGTCACTGCATCGATCAGCATCTGATCTGAAACCGTCTCTTCCGCTGTCAGAACCGCCTGATTTTCCTCCAGGCTGACAGATACCTGCGTCACGCCTTCGACACCTTCCAGCGCCTTCTGTACATGTGCCTGACAGTGTGCACACATCATTCCTTCAATATCCAGTGTTTTTACCATTTTATTTTCCTCCTTTTCTTTCCTTTCAGTCGTTTGATCTTTCTCCCTGTGCTGCATGTTCCCACAGTTTTTCCCATCTCTTCCGCACATCGCAGCTTCCCCGTCTTCCCGCCGTTCTTCTACTCCTGTAACATTGCTGATAAAATCCGGCAGCGGAATTTCGGTTTTCTTTCTGTCCTTCCGGTCTGATTGTACAGCATAAAGATTTAACCGTAAAGCATTCGTCACCACACAGAAACTTGACAGACTCATTGCCGCTGCAGCAAACATCGGATTCAGACTCAGTCCCGCCACCGGTACAAGAATACCTGCCGCCAGCGGTATTCCGACGCAATTATAGAAGAACGCCCAGAACAGATTCTCATGAATATTCTTAAGTACCTGTCTGGAAAGCCGGATCGCAGCAGAGACATCAGTCAGTTTCGATTTCATCAGCACAATATCCGCAGCGTCCAGCGCCACATCCGCACCGGCGCCTATGGCAATTCCAACATCTGCCCTGGTGAGCGCCGGCGCATCATTAATACCGTCCCCGACCATAGCCACGCGCCCGTACTCCGACAGTTTCCTGACGACAGCCTCCTTATCATTCGGTAAAACATCCGAGACAATTGCCGTGAGTCCTACCTGTCGTCCGATCGCCTGCGCTGTCCGCCTGTTATCGCCGGTCAGCATAATTACCTGTATTCCCATGTTCCGCAATTCACGAACCGCCTGTCTGCTGTCCTGCTTGACGACATCGGCAACGGCAATCATACCAAGCAGCCTTCCGTCTGCCGTAAAATAAAGCGGCGTCTTCCCTTCTTCCGCCATGCGCTCGCCTGCGGTGCGCATAGACTCCGTAAGCAGCTTCCGTTCGGAAATGAGTGCCGCTTTCCCGCCGATTGCTTCTTTCCCTGCAAGCCTGCCTTCCACGCCCCATCCCGGCAGTGCGCGGAAACTCTCAACCGGCATAATGGGAATCCTTTGTTCTCCGGCGTATTCACAAATTGCTTTCGCGAGCGGATGCTCGCTCTTGGCTTCTAATGCCGCGGCGGTCTGCAGGAGTTCCTGCTCAGATACGCCCTCTGCCGGATGCACATCCGTGACCTTCGGTTTCCCCTCTGTAACCGTGCCTGTCTTATCCAGCACAACGAAGTCTGTTCTGCCTGCGTGTTCCAGCGCCGTTGCATTTTTAAATAATATACCATGTCTCGCACCCATACCGTTACCGACCATGATTGCCACCGGAGTAGCAAGCCCCAGAGAGCACGGACAGCTGATAACCAGCACGCTGATGGCATAGGACAGTGCTTTCCCGAATCCTGCACCCGTTGCCAGCCAGACCATACCCGTTATGACAGCCAGCGCAATCACCACCGGTACAAATATCCCCGAAACTCTGTCCGCGATCTGGGCAATAGGCGCTTTGGTTGCCACTGCATTTTCCACCATATCAATGATCTGCTGCAGCGTGGTATCTTTACCTACCCGCAGTGCCCTGCAGGTCAACGCACCGTTTTGATTGATCGTTGCAGCGCTCACCCGCGCACCTGCATGTTTATCCACCGGAAGACTTTCACCCGTCAGCGCTGACTCGTCTACCGCGCTTTCACCTTCCAGTACCTCACCATCCACCGGAATGCTTTCGCCCGGTCTGACAATAAATGTCTCACCCTCCATAACCTCCTGTGCCGGAACGGTCACCTCCACGCCGTCCCGTATCACATGCGCTGTCTTAGGCGCCAGATCCATCAGGCTCTTGATGGCATTCGTTGTTTTGCCCTTACTGTATGCCTCCAGCATCTTCCCGACAGTGATTAATGTCAGGATCATTGCCGCAGACTCAAAATACATGTCGTGGAGACAATGCAGCGCCATCTCCCGGTCGCCCGCATAAGAACCCATGCGAAACATGACCGCTGTGCTGTATACAAACGCCGCACCGCTCCCCAGTGCCACCAGTGTATCCATATTAGGGGCTCTGTGCAGCAGTCCCTGAAAACCGCTGATGAAAAACTTCTGGTTGATCACCATAACCAGGCCGGTCAGTAACAGTTGATAAAGCGCAATCGCCCACGGGTCAGCGGCAAATGCAGCCGGAACAGGCCACCCCCACATCAAATGCCCCATGGACACATACATAAGCGGCAGCAACAGGCACAATGAAGCAATCAGACGCCGCCGTATTCCGGGTGTTTCCCGATCCTCCAGCGCTGTCCTGTCCGCCGCCATACTGTCGGGCTGTGCATTCACTCTTCCGACCGCCAAAGAGGCGCCGTACCCGGCTGACGTTACCGCAGCACAGATGTCTTCTGCCGTCGCCGGTTCATCGTATTCCACCACCATACTGTTCATCAGCAGGTTGACACTAACCTCATTGACACCCGGTACGCTTGCTGCCGCCCTCTCCACATGCGCACTGCATGCCGAACAGGTCATACCGGACACCTGAAATTTATCCGTCTTCATATTGTCATTACCTTTCCTACTTCAACTTTTTCATCAGCTCTACGGCTTCCGCCATGATCTGCGTATTACCTTTCCCGATCTCTTCCACCACACAAGTCTGCATATGATCTTCCAGAATGACATAGCCCAGACTCTGAAGCGCGCTTTCCACTGCTCCAATCTGAATCAGGATATCCCCACAGTACCTGTTATCATCAATCATATTCTTGATTCCGTTAAGCTGTCCGATGATACGATTAATACGATTCTGCAGCTGCTTCTGCTCCTTCGTATCGCGCGGCGTGTTCTTGTGCTGACAGCACGCGCATATATTCTCCGTCTTATCCATAGTTTTCTCCATTTCTGCGCTGCTTTTTGCGCATAAACGAGTTTGTGGCAAGCAACGCGCAGACACAAATCTCGCGATTGAAAATTTTAATTTTCAATCTTTTCCCTCCTCACAAGTTCCTATTACATTACATCTTACCCCTGTGTTAATATAGTATACCCCTGTATAGTATATTGTCAAGCAGGTTTTCACAGTACAAATTTTATAAGGATCAGTTTCCTGTATAGCCAAAGAAGACGACAGATTATCTGCCGTCTTCTAAAATACCCTGTATTATATCTCTTAATTCTGCTCGCTCTTAGGCTCCATCCACTCTTCGCGATAGAAAGCCAGCTGGTTCTTACCACGCTTTTTGGCCTTGTAAACACCTTGGTCTGCCGCCTTATACAGTGTCTCAAAGTCAGCACCCTCCTGCGGGAAGACTGCAACACCGATGCTTGCCGTAGCAGCATATTTTACATACTCGCCCGCCTGGAAGTTATGGAAGAAATGTTCAACCTTCTTGGCTTCCTTACGCACAGAATCGGGCTCGTTTACTCCTTTCAGGAAAATCATAAACTCATCACCGCCGACACGTCCGATAATATCCGTCGCCCGGAAAAGTGCTCCGATCTGCTGCCCCAGTGAACGCAATACCTCATCGCCAAACGCATGCCCCATCGTATCATTAATCTTCTTAAAGTTATCAATATCGACCATAAACATCATGGACTGGGAATTTGGATTCTGCGCCATAAATTCTTTGATCTTGCGCTCGGTAGCCAGCTTGTTTGTCAAACCGGTGAGCAGATCCGTATCCGCCTTATCCTCTAACTCTTTCTTCTTGTTATTATTGCGGATCTTACCAACAATATTGATTATCACAACCATACAGATAAATACAAAGATCGCAATCACCAGATACAACAGCATATCCTTTGTATTCTTCCACTGCAGTCCGACCTGTTTATCTACATAATTCTGACTGACACCCAAAATCACTTCCCACTGGTTTACACCGAGCGGCACATACGCTAACATACAGCTTTCTCCACTCACTGTCACAGCGGTCGTTCCACGCGACCCGTTGTCCAGACGATTTCTGATTGTACGCGATGCATCGGCATTCTCCGGTTTGATCGTCTCCAGAATATTATCGTTCTGCACCAGTTTACTGTTTTTGGCACCGGCTACTCCCAGAATCCTGCCTTCCGCATCCACAACTGTCAAGAAAGAACTGGAATCAAAATCTGACTTCGACATCAGATTTGCAAACTTCTCCATGGGATAGAACAACAGCAGATAGCTTGTGTCGCCTTCTCTTGTAATCCGCTCTACTACCACAATCTGCGCATGTGTCAGGCTGTCCGCCTCCTGATCTTCATAATACATGTAGGATATACCGTCGCTCTGCAGCACATTCTCAAAATATGCTTCGTCTCCGATCGAGACCTCCACACCTGTCTGATCGATTCCGTTTCCCTCGTTATCACAGAGAATGATTCTGCTGGATTCCGTACATAAAGCTAAAATCTGCGCCATATTCGCAGCACGATCCACATCCCACGCATCCTCCTGTTCTAAAAGAATCTTGACAGGACGGGCAACTTTAGCAAGCGTCTCTATCTCATGCGTAAAATTTTCCCCGTAACTCTGCGCTGATTTGATTAAATTTCTCGATACTGCATCCGCTGCTTCCGCGCTGCTCTTTGTCGTAAAGTTAAAAAGCATAACGATAACGACAATCATCAAAAATGCTGACGGAACAACCCACGAAGCTATTGCTGACCTATTCTGACTTTCCATTACTTTCCTCTTCTCCCCATTCTACATTTAGCGTAAAATCCATATCCGAAGCCTGCTCCGGCTCAGGTTCGAACTTCTTAAAAATATTACTGTACAACCACGCCGCGCCATAAGCGGGAAGTGAAATACCGAACATGAAAATAAATATATAGGAATATGTCGAAAAATACCCTATGATGAAAGGCAAAACATAAAATAACGCTATCAACAGAGTCTTCGGTAAATTGGCAAATGCCAGAAGCGCCGCATTTTTGATCGTATTCCTGATCGTGTTGTCGAATCTGGCAAGAAGCGGAAATACATAAACCGATATCATGAACAGAATCGCTCCCACAGCCACCACTGCAATCACCAGCGGTTTCGGAAACGTAATTCCGGAATAGCTGAAAATCAGCGAATCTCCGACATATACCGCTATTACCAGAAGCATCATAAGCCAGATCAGCGTAGCCTGTTTAAAGTTCCGAGCAAACGACTTGAAAAATCCTTTGATCAAATATCCTTCCTCGCCTCTGACCATCTTTAGTATCACATAATGCATTGCCGTGAATGCAGCTCCCGCCGTAATGACCGGTATGCAGCAGATGATCATCAGTATGTTCAGGATCAGCATGTCTGACAACCGGTTCAGAAACCGCATAACCGGGCTGTCCAGATCAAAAAACTTTCCCATTTACAGTCTCACTCCTATATACATGTTCTATTATATTACAAAAGCATACAAAAAAGCTACATAATTTGCAAAAAATATTCACAAATTTTCATCAAGCGCATAAAATCATATTTTATACTTCTTACTAATCAGTTCATATTGCAGGTTCAGCGTCTCATACATTCTAAGAATCTCGGCGGTTTTTTCCCTGACAGTCCTCATTGTCTGGTCATAAGACTTCACAAAAGTAACGACTGCCTGCCTCTTCAGCCGGTTCTTGGCCGCCTCCTCGCTCAGAATGCTGATTACCTCTTCCTTAGACAGATCCTTTCGGTATCCCCGCTTGTTTACAAGTGCCGTAACGACGTCCGCCACCTGCAGAATTTTCTGAGGCAGGTTCATCTGAAGATCTTTCAGCCGGAGCGGATAACCACTGCCGTCCCCCCGCTCATGATGTGCCAGCGCAATACTGACAACTTCGTTCTTCATCCTGTTACCCAGTGCCTTGCCCGCAACTTCCACGTGCGTTCTGACCTGTCGCATTTCCTCTTTCGTCAGCTTGCGGGGCGCCTCCAGAATTTCCCGCGGAATCGCAAGCATACCGATGTCATGAACCAGCGTGGCATAATAGAGCATCTCCCGCTCAACCGGAGGAAGCATCATCTCCTCCGCTATGTCATCGCAGATACAGACCGTAGTAATATTGTCCACCACCATATTCTTGCTTCTGAATCCGAGACAGTACATCAGCATCTCTAAGAATTTCTTCTTGTCTTCATTGGAAAAAATCATATATTCAACGATATCATCCAGTTCCTTCTTGTATTCTCCGCTGCTGATCTTCTCGAAAATCCCGTACTTCTCCTGACATTGATAAAAATGATACAGCCCTTCCGAGGACATCTTTGTACCCGCCTGCTTCTGAAACATATACATGTCAAACTGGTTTCCCATGGAACTATAATAAATATCCATCTTTTCCGCAATGTTGACATAAGCGGCGATCTCTTTAAACTCATAATCCACTTTTTGAAGCTGCTCATAGTCCATGTGATGATACATGATCACCTTAGCAAGCTTCGGTACGGGAGACAGATATTTAAAAAACAGATATCCATAGATACAGTGCGCCATGCTGTCTCTGGATTCATAGCGCAGCATGTCATTGATCCTGCTCTGTTCCGTCTTATAAGCGCCGATATCGTGCAGCGCGGCGGTCATAACAATATCCGCAAGTTCAAATTCCTCGTACTTTCCCCCGTCCTTCAACATCATATATACTATGTACGCCACTCTGGAGCCATGCTCCATGAGTCTTGGGTGAATAAATTTTAATACATCACGCATCAGCAGAAATATATCTTTGCTCTTAATATACTCCATACAAAACCTCACGTCTTACAAAATAAATTCCATCGGTGTGTAGATAATGCCGTCTTTCATCTCCTCGGGACGAATGTCCCGAAACCCCATCTTATGGTAGAACCCGACCCCATAAGGCGACGAGTTGACCGTCATGCGCCAGGCTCCCACCTCCGTCCGCAGATAGTCAGCCAGATACCCGATCAGCCCGCGTCCGATTCCCTGTCTGTGATATGCTTCATCCACAAACAACAGCGAAATATGCGATGACTCTCGAAGCGTAATCATTCCTATGATCTTACTGTCCTTTACGGCTACGAACATCTGATACACTCCCATGACAAACATGCGGTGCAATGTCGAATCCGTAATAAAATTTTCAAAATTCTTTACGCCCTGCGGTGAATAGACGTCTGCCTCAAAGCGCAGAAATGTTTTCCACGCCAGAGCCATAGCGTCCTGCCACTCACCTCGATATGCGCTTCTGATCTGATATGCTGTCTCCAACCCTGTCACAGCTCCTTTATATTATCATTTTCATTTTAACGTATCTTAAGACAATATTCAAGAACTGCCAGGCAAGAAAAGAAACCGCCTGCGCAACTATGCAGCCCGGGACTTTGCATTTACCCGGCTGCTGCTACTTCACCGCCTCGGCGCCCACTCTGTTCACCAGCGGGAGACCGTTTTCCAGCGCATATGCATTTTCAAGCGTCACACGTGCAATTGACTGCATCGCCTCTTTCGTAAAAAATCCCATGTGCGAAGTAATCAGTACATTCGGAAAAGTCATCAGTCTGGCCAGATTCTCGTCCCGCATAATCTCTCCTGACTTATCCTCATAGAAAATTCCCTCTTCCTCCTCGTAGACATCCAGTCCTACACCGCCGAACTTACCTGCTACCAGTCCATCGATCAAAGCATCTGTATCAATCAGCGCACCTCTCGACGTGTTCACCAGATACACGCCCTGTTTCATGCGTTCGATCGTCTTCCGGTTAACAATGTGTTTCGTCTCCGATGTGAGCGGACAGTGCAGCGAGATGAGATCAGCACTTGACATTAATTCCTCCAGAGATACATACTCTACGTCCAGTTTTGGATTCGGATACACATCATATGCCAGCACGTGCATCCCGAAACCGTTGCAGATCCGGATCATTGCCTGACCGATCTTACCCGTACCGATGATTCCTGCCGTCTTCTGGTACAGGTCCACCCCCATCAGTCCATTCAGACTCATATTAAATTCTCTCGTTCTGTTATAAGCCTTATGCGTGTAACGGTTCACCGTCAGGATCATGCCCATGGCAAACTCGGCCACCGCTTCCGGCGAATAGCTGGGCACGCGCAGGATCACGATCTTATCTTCCGCCGCTTTCACATCCACATGATTGAATCCTGCGCTGCGCAGCAGAATCGCTTTGACCTTCATCTCATACAGCTGCTGTATCATCTGCTCATTTACATAGTCATTGACAAAAATGCAGACAGCGTCGTATCCCCGCGCCAGCGTGATCGTCTCCTCCTGAAAAGGGACTTCATAGAATCTGATTTCAAAGCCATACTCTTTTCCCATCGGCTCAAACCAGATCTTGTCATAGGGTTTAGTACTAAAAAAAGCTATTTTCATGCGAATCGCCTCCTCTTCCATATTAACTATAGTATGGTCAAAGCAGGCAAAAACATTTATGAAATCGTCAGATTTCGAAAAAAATCCTGTATTGACTGTGTAATGTTCTCAAAAAAATTCCGGGCCGCACTCTCCACCGCGCCCTCCACCGCTTTATTAATCGTCTCGTCCGCTTCCTCTACGATCTCGCTGCTGTACTTCCGGTACATCTCCCATGCCTGATCCATGAAGCCCTCAGCGCCTGTCCCTATGGAATCCAGCGTTGTCATGAAGCCTGTTATTCTGTCCCTGTCCTGCTGCGTCAGCGTAACTCCAAATTCCGCTTCGCCTTCACTGATCGCGCCTCTGATTTCCTCCTCATCCGACAGGTCCACTTCTCCCGAGACAACCATGTCGATCATCCACCCGATGATCGTTTCCTCACCCTCATCCCCGGCTGTCCCCCTGCTTCTGCTGCCAAATGTCAGAAACGTCATAACTGCGGTACAGACTATGCATAATAAAAGCAGTGTGCCCAGTCTTCTGATCCATCCATGTCTCCTCATAGCACGCTCCGTTCGTATTCCGCTCAGATTCTCTGCAGAACCCAGCGATAAATATCCGCGTAGATGTCCTCACGGTCTGTCTCATTCAGAATCTCATGTCTGTCCTGCGGATACAACTTCATCTGCACATTCTCCATTCCCAGCTCCTGAAATGACCTGTAGACTTTCTCCACACTTTTACCGTAATCGCCCACCGGATCGTCCTCACCTGCCAGAAAGAAAACCGGCAGACTATGCGGCATCTGCTTTAATTTGTCCTCATCATGAAGATTGCGGATCAATCGGAACAGTGTCTGAAAGCCGTTCACCGTAAATATGAAACCGCACATCGGATCGTCAATATATCTGCGCACATTGTCTTTATTTCCGGACAGCCAGTCAAACGGTGTCTCCGGCGAAGCAATTTTTTTATTATATACGCCAAATGCTGCTTTATCCACGATTTTACTCACGTGATCCGCGCCAAACAGCGCACCGTCTATTCCCGCCAGAATACGCGCACAAAGCAGCAATGGCTTTGACTGCATGCCGGTTCCTACAATAATCGCACCGTCTATTCCCGTACCGTATCGCAGAAGGTAGTTACGCGTGATAAAGGAACCCATGCTGTGCCCCAGAATAATATAAGGGACCCCCGCATACTGTTCCTGTGTTATTTTCTTAAGTCTGTGTTCGTCCCGCACGAGAACCGTAGGCGCATCCTCCTTGCAGAAATAGCCGTACGGCTCTCCCGGCTTCACAGATTTGCCATGCCCGAGGTGATCATCACCTACTACCAGAATCCCTCTATTCGCCATGTATTCTGCAAATTCATGGTATCTGTCTATATGTTCGGACATCCCGTGGACGATCTGCATAATACATACCGGCCGCTCCACCTCCGGAATCCATCTGATCGCATGTATCCTGTGTTCACCGTCTCTGGAATCAAAGTAAAACTCTTCTTTCTGTATCATGCATTTATCCCTTCCTGCCCGAAAAGCTCTTCACAGCACCCGGTCATCTCCAGACGCTCTGCGCTGCTCGTCTCCATTCTGAACTGTCCGCTCCCGTCAGCAGATCTCCGCTCCCGCCGGCATAGTCCGCTCAGGCGCCATCAGCGCAAGTCCGCCTTCCGCATCCTCCGCACACAGCAGCATTCCTTCGGACATCATTCCGGCAATCTCTCTGGGCTGCAGATTGACCAGCACCATAACCTTCTTGCCGACCATCTCCTCCGCGCTGTAGTGCTGCTTGATGCCGGATAATATCTGTTTCACCTCTGAGCCGATACGCACTTTGGAACAAAGCAGTTTCTTAGACTTCGGCACTTCCTTACACTCTATAATTTCGCCCACCTGGAACTGGCACCGGTCAAAAACGTCATAAGTAATCGTTTCTTTTGCTTCTATATCAATCACATCTGCAGGCATCTCTCCTGCCGGTGTCTCTTCTGCAGCCTCTGTCCCGCCTGCTGCCGCTTTGCGTGCGGCAAACATGGCCTCCACTTTCTCCGTAATCTCTTTTAAATCCTGTCTTGCAAAGAGAATCTGCGGTGTATCCGTCACTTTATTCCCGGAAGGGTATAAAGATGCCGCCCGCACAGTGTCGTGATTCTTCGCACACGCTTCCAGAACCGTGAAATCAACCAGATCAGCCTGAATCTGCGCCGCAATTTCCTTGGCTGTTTCCGGCATATAAGGCTCCAGCAGCGATGCGCCCGTCAGAATCCCGTTGAGCAGATTATACAATACGGTTGCCAGTCTGTCCTGCTTCGACTCCTCCTTCGCCAATGCCCACGGCATCGTCTCGTCAATATACTTATTGCAGCGCTTAAACAGCGCAAAAATCTCCGTGATCGCGTCTGCCACCCGCAGATCGTCCATCTTTTTTGACACCTTATTATAGGTATCTGTCACCACACCAAACAGATCCTCATCCACATCCTCAGCACCTGCATCCACGCCGACCCGCCTGTTCTCCACCACACCGCCGAAATACTTATTGCTCATGGAAATCGTCCTGTTCACCAGATTACCCAGCGTATTGGCCAGATCGGAGTTCATACGCTCCATCATCAGATCCCATGTGATTATTCCGTCATTTTCAAAGGGCATCTCATGCAGCACGAAATAACGCACCGCATCCACCCCGAAGAAATCAATCAGATCATCAGCATAGATCACATTTCCCTTGGATTTACTCATCTTACCGTCACCCTGCAGAAGCCATGGATGTCCAAACACCTGCTTCGGCAGCGGCTCTCCCAGCGCCATCAGGAATATCGGCCAGTAGATCGTATGAAAACGGATAATATCCTTACCGATCAGGTGCAGATCCGCCGGCCACAACGTCTTATACTGGTCGGTGCTTGCACCCTCCGCGTCATATCCGATTCCTGTAATATAGTTGGTCAGCGCATCCAGCCACACATAGACCACATGCTTGCTGTCAAAGTCTACAGGAACACCCCACTTAAAAGATGTTCTGGACACACACAGATCCTGCAGACCCGGCAGGAGAAAATTATTCATCATCTCGTTCTTGCGTGACACAGGCTGAATAAACTCCGGGTGGGTATTAATGTGTTCGATCAGTCTGTCTGCATACTTGCTCATCTTAAAGAAATATGCTTCTTCCTTCGCCGGCTTTACTTCTCTGCCACAGTCGGGACACTTCCCGTCCACAAGCTGCGACTCCGTCCAGAAAGACTCGCACGGGGTGCAGTAAAGACCCTCATAGGAGCCCTTATAAATATCCCCCTGCTCATAAAGCTTCTTAAAAATCTTCTGTACCTGCTTTTCATGATATCCGTCCGTTGTACGGATAAATTTATCATAAGAAGTATTCAGCGCATCGCAGATTCTGCGTATCTCACCCGCCACGTTGTCTACAAACTGCTTCGGCGTCACGCCGCTTTCCTGCGCTTTCAGTTCAATCTTCTGTCCGTGCTCGTCAGTTCCTGTCTGGAAGAAAACATCATAACCGTCCTTTCTCTTAAAACGGGCAATACTGTCCGCCAGCACGATCTCGTAACTATTCCCGATATGCGGCGTACCGGATGTGTAGGCGATCGCCGTTGTGATATAATATTTTCCTTTGCTCATGACAAGCTCCTTTCCCACATATACTGCCTCTATCATGCAGAACAAAAGTGCGCTTCGCACACTCCCGCGTACAACTTCTCTGGCAAGCGCAGCTTTTGTTCCGCGCGCGAAGCTGCGCATCCCTTTTATTTCACAGGACGCACTTTCCTATGAAATAAAATATGTTCCTGCAAAAATAACTTTTATCGTAAGCCTAACACAAAAGGAATTGCTCGTCAATTACCACGCACGACTAATCCTGTTTTCCTGACAGTAACGCTGACCTCGCTTTGATCGGCGTCCGCATTCGTTATGTTAAACCGGCATCGGTAAACGCCTGCTTCATGCGCGGTATATTCCGGTCCGGTTCCGACTACGTCTCCTTCGTCATCCATCCACACAAATCTGTCGCCTTCCTGCCATGACAGATTATCGAATCCCTCGCCTTCCTCAAGCGTTACTGTCAGTACAATGGCCTGATCAAAGTAATCCGTGTCCGTTCCCCCGGCTGTCAGCACGGCATGCACACACTCCTCAAGTCCGCAGATCACTTCATGTTTCCACTTCTTGACAGTTTTCTTGTCCTCATGAGCACATTTTCCCGGTGACTGATGAAGTCCGCCATGTATCGAACATGTGTATTCTCCTCCGTGCCAGGAACCGCCACCGGGTTCATCCGGATTCGGATACCATGTCTCCTCAGTCTTAATAAGCTGACTGTTACAGACCGTGATATCCTCTGTGGTTGTACAGGAGTTCTTATAACAGCCGGAGATGCCGTCTTTTTCTTCCGGTGCTCCCGCATGCACATGTCTGATTTCCACAGATGAACCATCTGCCGTGTATACCGGGTAGAAATTCTTCGGCACATTGCCATCTTTACCATCCTCCGTCCCTTTGCGGTATGCTTTATCATTATCCGCACCGTTGCCGAGCAGAAGCCTGCCGTCCGCCCATGCCGCCTTGCCGCTTGATATATTATCCTCCATCGCAGTCTCATAGTGTTCCGTACGTTCTTCCACTCCTTCTATATGCATTGCCGCTTCCGGATTAAGTACCTGCATACCCGCCGGAACTGTCTGAGACTCTGCCGTCGCATGGACCAGCATTGCCCAGTCAATCTGTCCCGTATCGATCTCCTCCGGCCCGGTATCGGGATCTCTGTCATATATATATCCTTCCGGCTGCTGCCGGAATCTTGTGCCAAGCCGAATCAGTGCTTCCGCCGCCGCACGCTTCTGCTCATCAATGTGCTTACCTATACTCTGCAAATCGGCGCTGTCAAAGACTGCCTGCTCGTACTGCACCCTACCCGCACTGCGTATGCAGCTCTCAGCTTTGCTCTGCGCCGCCAGCACTGCCGCGCCGCCTGTTCCCGTCCATCCTGCCGCTGCCACCGCCAGCAGGATCAGCACTTTAGTGCATATATAATGTCCTTTTTTATTTTGATTTTTCATGATATCCAATCCACCTTCCTTCCTCATCGTATATTGCTTCGTAATCCGTACAGCCGCCTGCCTCTATCCAGCCTCTGATATAATGTTCGATCAGATCATGATTATTCCCGCGCAGCAGGCTGCCGTCCGCCCAAGCGGCTCTGCCCAGCGTCATATTGTCGGAAGATGCCAGTGTATAAGTATCCTCATACCCTGCCGGAAGTGTCTGGGAATCCGCCAGCGCACGAATCAACAGGTCAAACCCGACCGCGTGCATCTCCCCCGCTGTCTGCACCCTTCTGATTGCCGCTTCCTGGCCGGGATCTCTTGTATACCCATATCCTTCCCCGTCTAGGATCAGTTTCGTTCCTACGCCGCCAAGCGCTTCGGACAATCCGCCTTTGCCCTCAGCGGCATATTGAAAAAGCATATCAAAGTCTCCGGCATCCAGAATAATCTCCTGCCCGCCCGCATCCAGATAGCGTATGCTTCCTTTACTGTGAAACTGTCCGCCCTCTCCTTCCGCTAATACCGTATTGCCCGCAAGCACCAGTCCGGCGCAGACAACCGCTGCGCACAGCCCCATGAATGTTTTCTTGTTTCTGCATGGTTTTCTCATATTATGTCATCTCCTTTTCATCATCTGTCTACTCACTGTACGGTTCCAGATAGAGTGTATTTTCCTGCGCGTCATATCGATATCTCAGAGTCTGCCCTGTCAGTTGTCCGATCCGGTTTTCCACTGTCTTCAGCTGATCCTCCAGTATATCCAATTGATCCAGCAGCACATCAAACTGATTGTTTACCTCGGTTATATTCTGATTCAATGTCTTCTTCAGTATCTTCTCCATGTTACCTATGCTTGCCCACAGCCTGACATCCTCCTGCTCCAGCGCCGCGATCTTCGCATACAGCCCCGATATATCGGTGTGTACCTTATCCATATCCGTGCGGATCTCTAACAGCTGCTTCTGTATCATCGGCAGTTTCTCCCGATCCATGATCTGCACCAGATCATACAAGTCATACAGTCTCGTCTGCGTCTCCTTGAGGTTCTGTGCGATTCCGGCTACCTCTGTGTGCAATGTATTCACACGTTCCCGCAGCGCACTGTCTTCCCGCTTATATTCTTCGATTGTCTGCCGCAGAGTCTCTTCCATTTGTATCATAGTATTGTACAATTCCTCGATCTTGCTATTCAAATACTCTATATTTTTAAGATACTCCTGCTTAATCTCCTCCTGTCTAAGTTCCTCTCTCCTAAGCTCTTCCTGCCCGTCATTAGACGACATATATTCCTCCGTTTCCTCTTTATGCGTCGTCTGCACCAGCTCCGCTTTCTCGGTCAGCCGCGCTGCCTGCTCAGCCTCTTTACGTTTGCGCTCTTCTGCAGTATGTCCCCACAGGAGCAAAAGCAGCAGTACAATGACAGCCACCGCCGCCACGCCCACGATGACAGCCGCAAGATGATCCTCCTGCCTTTCGGGATCATTTCTCCTTTCATTAAAATAATCTGACACTCTCGTCATAAATCCTTTCATAAAATACCTTCCTTTCTTCTTATATTCATTATGCAGTTGTTGCCGGCCATTCTGTCGCAGCCTCAAAATTTGGAAATCCGTGGCGATCTGCCATAGAGCCGTGCCGTACGATACACGGAATAAAGTATACTTAAAGATGTATCCAAAGATTGTACTAATAAGATAACAGACTCTTTTATCGTTTACAATATCGGAATGTTGCACAAAATTTCTAATATAAAAAAATCAACGCACACTTTCAGGTATGATGTGCGTTGACTTTTTACCTTACAAACGGAATATCGTTACCCACTTCTTTTGCAAAAAACTCACGATCCGGCAGCCGGTTCGTTCTGCAGACTCGCAGGCGGCTGCCAGACACCTCTAATACGTCAGGATCTCATAACCGTCTTCCGTCACCGCCAGCGTTACCTCCCACTGTGCAGACGGCTTCCCGTCATCGGTATAGACCGTCCAGCCGTCATCATCATCGATGTAAATATCCGCACGCCCCATATTCACCATCGGCTCTATGGTGAACACCATGCCTGGCACCATCAGCATCTCGGTCCCCTTAGGTGTCACATAGCTGACAAAAGGTTCTTCGTGGAACTCCAGTCCCACGCCGTGGCCGCCGATCTCCCGCACAATGGAGTACCCGTTCTTCTTAGCGTGATCGTTGATCGCCTGTGCCATATCACCCAGAAAGTTCCACGGCTTCACCTGCTCAAGTCCGACATCAATGCATTCTCTCGCCACGCGCACCAGCTTCTGTGTCTCCGGCGCCACATTGCCCAGCATAAACATGCGGGAGGAATCGGAAAAATATCCCTGGTAAATCGTGGACACATCCACATTGACGATATCCCCGTCCTGCAGAAGCCGTTCCTCGCACGGTATCCCGTGGCATACCACCTCGTTGATGGATGTACATACGCTCTTGGGAAACCCCTCATATCCTAAAGTCGCCGGTATGCCGCCCATCTCTTTTGTCATATCGTACACCAGACGATCGATCGCTTCCGTACTCATGCCGATATGGATCTGCCTCTCAATCTCATCCAGAATGGCAATATTTAATTTGCTGCTCTGTCTTATGCCCTCAAGCTGTTCCGGCGTCTTTATGATATCATGATCCGGCACGATATGCCCCTGCAGCGCGTAATGCTCGATCTTCTCATCCATAGCCATATGACAAGCTTTATATTTCCTGCCGCTGCCGCACCAGCAGGAATCGTTTCTTCCTAATTTCTTCATCTCCGGTCCGCCCCTTAATTTCCTGTTGTACACATCTTGGCATTGATATATGCCGCCACAAAGATCGCCGGCGTATTCCAGTAGATCGTAATCTCATTCAGGGAATAACATGCCGCATGATCCAGATAACATTTCATCGGCGGCGTTCCCTCCGGAATCTGTTCCCTGCCGACCTCATCGCAGGGCGTCTTAAAAGGCCCGCCGCTGACCCAGCCGGGCATCGGCAGATCTATGCCGTCGCACTCCGTAGGACGATTGTGCGGATGCCGGTATGCGTGCTCGCCGTATCCTGTCACATAGCTGTAGTCCACCGCGTTCATACCGAGCAGATAATCCATCTGCGCCAGCGCAGTCTGTTCGTACACATGCTTTCTGTCTTCCTGCCCGGCAAGCAGCGCCGCCAGCACCAGCAGCATGCCTCTGTTCAGTACTACCATATTACTGCCCCAGATATAATCCTCCGGTTCCATCGCCACACCATAGCCGGACTGCGCCGCTACTGCCGCCAGCCGGTCTGCCTCCGCAAGCACTGCCGCCTTCAAAACCGCCCCGCTCTCAGCAGATGCTTTATGCGATTCATCCGTCAGGATCGCCAATGCTGCGAAACCGGACACATCCGTCCAGCCGAAGTCTGTCTTCGTAAGTTCTTCCTGCAGCAGTCTGTCCACTTGAACCTGATACTTCTTTTCTCCTGTCGTAACGAGCATTTCCGCCGCCGCCCACAGTCTCTCGTCCAGATCGCAGACATCGTCATATTCCCCCGTGTTGCAGCTCTCCGGATTCCGGAATCCCACATATTCCGGATGGCAGTCCAGCCACCCGTATGCCTTCACAGCCGCCTCGTACAGTCTGTCCGCAAAGCCGCTGTCATATGCCCGGTACACTCTGGATGCCAGCGCCATGGAAGCGGCATAATCCGCAGTTGCCATAGAGGAAACCGGAAACAGGTAAAACTGTGCATGATCTTCCTCGGGCATAATGAAATCCGCATGACGCTCCGACGTCAGCTTATGGTAGGCACCGCCTTCCTCATCCTGCATCTTGAGCATCCACTCCAGTTCATAGCGGCACTCGTTCAATACATCCGGTATGCCGTTGCCGGACTCCGGTATGTTCAGGCTGTCTTGAAAGCTTTCCGCAAACAGTTGAAACGCATAGAGCAGGTGTCCCACTGCAACTGCTGCCGGCGATATGTATCTGCCATAGTCACCCGCATCGTGCCATCCGCCCCGCACTTCTTTCTCGATGCTGCGGTCAGTCCAGAGCAACGCCGTCTGCATGTGGCATTCCGGGTGTGTGTATACGCCCGCATGCGCCTCCTGCAGCGCGCAGCCGCAGCGCTGGTAATACAGTGCCTTCGTCAAGTCCTTCTGAAGCTCCTGATACACATCCTGACCGATCCGGAAGCAGTGGGAGCGCTCTCCCAGCTCGTTCTGTACATAATAGATACCCTCCTGCGTAAGTTCGCTGAAATCCGCTACGCGCACATGATCGCCCGACGCGGCATCTGTTCCGGCATCCCGTGCATTTCCTTCCATAACAACCTGTTCCGCCTGCCCCTGTAAATCACCACTGTCCGATGTAATATTGTTTGATTCAGCGTTTACTTTCATTACCGTGAATCGCTCCCCCGCGGTCAGTGCCGCCGTCTTTCTGCCCTGTGGCAGATACCCCGCCTGATTACATAAAATTGCCATCCTGTCACCCTCTCCTGTGCGTCGATTTTATTTCACAAACTATCCTTTACCTGATAAAGCAGGCCGATTTGTTTTCATCTTACTCCTTATAACGTCCCTTTTCAAGTAATATCCGCTTGATTTGCTTCCTCCAGTCAACGTTGTATGACAAATAGTTAACGTATCGTTAATTATTAATATGCTACAAATATAATTTTATCTTTATTGTTTAATTTCGTTCCTTTTATCGTGAAATTGTCCTAGAATCATGTGAGATGTAATCTATTGAGCTGTTGATTTAAAACATTGCATTCTTTACTCCTACCCATTTATAACATAGTCACAGTTCACTTAATGGTACATTGTATCAAATTATACCATTTAGATAACCACATACACACTGTTTATGTGTCGGAGAACAATATGGAACTTGGTAAATTATTGGCAGAATTGCGCAAAGAAAGAGGGATTTTACAGAAAGAAGTAGCCGCCTATTTGAATGTGACCGTAGCAACTGTCTCCAACTATGAGAAATGTGTCCACCTTCCTGATCTGCAGACTTTATCCATGCTGGCAGATTTCTTTCATGTCTCCACGGATTATCTTCTACAGAGAACAGATTATAAAGCGGGAATTGACACTCTGAATCATCCTCTCTCCGCCAATTATACTGTCGGTGACCTTATGAATACACTTATTGAAATGGACGCCAGAAGCACGCAGCTTCTGCTGGATTACTATGAGTTGTTGATGCTGCGTAACTCCATCAAACGTGTAAAATAGAATCTGCTGCATACGACGTATCAATACCGGGAGATGCGCAAACATAATAAAGGATATATAAATCCATCCGCAAGAGCATATTAGATTCTTTCATCATTATGAATGCAGCAGGCATTATTATAATGATGCCGGTCTCATAATATGCTCTGTTAAGTATATTTAAAAACAATATCTTTTATATAAAACGAACCCCCGGTGGTGGAAGCACCGGGAGTCCGTTTTATATATACAAACTAAGGGATATAGGTATACGCTTTATTCCACGTCCTGCAGCGCCGCGAAACCTTCTTCGCCCGTGCGGACTTTCACAACTCTGTCTACATTGTAGACGAAAATCTTACCGTCTCCGATATGGCCTGTGTAAAGCGCTTTCTTAGCCGCCTCCACCACATTTTCTACCGGAATCCTGCTGACTACAACCTCGACCTTAACCTTCGGCAGCAGGGTCGCATCCATCTCGACGCCACGATACATCTCACCTGCACCCTTCTGGATACCGCAGCCCATAACCTGTGTCACCGTCATGCCGGTTACGCCCAGGTCGTTCATGGCTTTGCGCAGCTGATCATATCTGGACAGCTTTGCGATAATGGATACTTTATACATGCCTGTCGCGGACGCCATCGGCACCTGAGCAACTTTTACCGCCGCATCTTTTTGTACGTCGGATGCCTCATTGTAGTCTTCTGTTCCGAGACTGGTATTCTCATTGATCTCCATCGACATCGTATTCGATACATCCATAAGGCTGAAGCCTGAGTAGGCGGACGCCAGACCATGCTCCGTGGCGTCAAGTCCTACGATCTCTTCTTCCTCGGAAGCGCGCAGCCCGATCAATGCCTTGATTACCAGAAATACAACCGTGATCGTAACTGCCGTCCACGCCGCAACCGCAGCGAATCCGATGAGCTGTAAGCCGAGCAGTTCAAACCCGCCGCCGTAGAACAGACCGACAAGCTCGTTTCCTGCCGCATCCGTAATCGCGTATTCCGGCGCACTGTTCGTCGCGAACAGACCGACTGCAATCGTACCCCAGATACCGTTCATGCAGTGAACCGCAACCGCGCCGACAGGATCGTCTATGCGGAGCTTATAATCTAACAGCCATACGCCGAATACCACCAGAAGACCTGCAACCGCACCGATCACAATGGCACCGAAGGCATCCGTGACATCACAGGGCGCCGTGATTGCAACCAGACCTGCCAGCGAAGCATTCAGACACATGGATACATCGGGCTTACCGTATTTGATCCATGTAAAAATCATACACACCACCGTAGCGATGGCCGGCGCAATCGTCGTCGTCACAAAGATGGAACCCAGCTGCTCCACGGTCACAGCCGCAGCACCGTTAAATCCGTACCAGCCGAGCCACAGGATAAACACGCCCAGCGCACCGATCGGGATATTATGCCCCGGAAAAGCATTGACCCTGGTGATCCTGCCGCTCTTGTCTTTCGTGAATTTCCCGATACGGGGACCGAGGATCTTCGCACCAATCAGCGCAGAGATACCGCCCACCATATGTATCGCGCAGGAACCGGCAAAATCGTGAAAGCCCATCTGGGATAACCAGCCGCCGCCCCAGATCCAGTGCGCTTCGATCGGATAGATCAGCGCGGAGATCACCGCCGAGTAAACGCAGTAGCTTAAGAACTTCGTTCTCTCCGCCATAGCCCCGGACACGATCGTCGCCGTGGTCGCACAGAATACCAGGTTAAACACGAAATTCGACCAGTCAAAATCCGCATAACTCGTGAAGATGTCAAATCCCGGCTTACCGATCAGTCCCATCAGATCCTCACCCAGCAGTAAACTGAATCCGATCAGAATAAATACTACTGTACCGATGCAGAAATCCATCAGGTTTTTCATAATGATATTTCCCGCATTTTTGGCTCTGGTAAAACCTGTCTCGACCATCGCGAATCCGGCCTGCATCCAGAATACCAGCGCTGCGCCGATCAGAAACCAGACGCCGAACACCTGTCCGTTTAAAACCTCCATAATTTCCTCTGTCATAGATAAATTTCCTCCGTTCCTGCAGCTCCTCAACTGCTTTTAGGCAATAGAAAAAGCGCCTTGAGTTTCCTCAAAGCGCCTTTGCTTTTACGATTTGTATCGTAGCACCATCTAAACCGTGTGTCAATAGAAAAGTTAAAATTCTATAAATTTTTATCCCGTCTAATAGCTGATCGGTTTTTTCACAATATCAAATTTCACGGTTACGCTGCCGCCGTAATACGGTGCAATGCCGCTGATCACCACGCTGCCCTTATTCTTACCCGATGTAACATTCTTACCGTAAGAAAGGGTATAGTCTTCGCCTTCCCTGATCTGCCCTCCGCCGTAGAATACCGTCACTTCCGGCGTAACCTGGCTGCCCGAATATACCGCCTCATCAACATATACCGTCAGCGCCGTTTTGGTCAGTTTATTCAGATAGATCGGCAGCGGCACGATGATCGGCTGCTCCAGTCTGTATGCAGCCCCTGCAGCCTCAGTGATCACTGCCACCGGCACGCCGTCTTCCGCTGTCAGTTCACCCTCCTGCGGCGTGCTGCCACCTGTTTGATTCTGCAGATTCTGTATATAGCTGTCATAATCCGCCTGTGTATTGTTCCGGTATTCGATCTCATAGTCTGCACCCGCGCGCAGTGCTGACTTGCCATCCATGAGCTTCACTGCAGGCTTATAGACATAATCCGGCGCCCTATTTTCCTTATATGCAACCGGTGTCGTCCTGATCTGAATACTGTCCGCCCGCAGATCCGTTCTGACAATGTCAAAATACAGGTTAAACTCCCCGGTGTAGTTGCCCTTGCCCTTCACGATCACCGTCGGGGGCGCTTCATCAGAAGCACCTGCCACCGCCTTGTTATTGACATATTTCAGCGTATAGTCTTTACCGTTTCTAAGCGCTATTCCCTCCTGATTCGTGAGGCTGATTTCTTCCACAGGCTTCACGCCGGCTTTACAGTAGTTATAGACCATATGCTCCATCGATGCCGGCCGGTTTACCTTCGCGATATCAGCCGCCGTGATCTTAAAAGTCTTCTTAAAGCTGCCGCTGTACCCGGCATCTGCCATGCCCTTAAAGGTCATCGTAGCAGTGCCCTTATTGATATTCCTGCTGTAGCTGATCGTGTAATCCGTGCCGTACCGCAGCGGCTGCGGTGCCTCGTCTCCCATGCTGTATGACAAGGCTATACCGTTCTGTGTGATCGCTCTGCCCGTATAGACCTTATTCTCTATATCTCCCATCAACACAGTCTTAGCCGTAAACGCCTTTCCCGTAATATTAAAAGACGCAGTTTTACTTCCGGCATACTCTCCTGTTCCCGTGATGATCAGCTCCGCCTTACCGACTCTGTCGTGATTACGGTACTGCACTGTATAATCCCTGAAGGGTCTCAAAATCGTCGTGCCGCATTTCACGATAAAGGTATCCGCCGTGCTTACCTCCGCCGGATTCAACCGTATCGGTTCACCCGTAAACGCAACATTCTTCTGGTTCTTCCCGAGCACGATCGTCGCATTCTTCATCAAATGCGCTTTATCCGTCACATAAATTTCTCTGCAGATGCTTCCTTCGTAATTGCCGATGCCCTCTACCGTCAGCAGAAACGCTCCGCTGTAACCTGCCGGTACGGCAGCGCCCGGAAGTTCCTCGTCCTTCTGCAGACTTCTCCCTGCCTGGTCACGCGCATTTTGCACTGTCAGGCGCACCTTATAATCAATATCTTTTTTCATCCCTTTGACATATTTGATTGATGTAAAAGGGTTCTGTACTTTCTGCGCCATCACAAGCTGATCGGAAATCTTCAGCACAATTCCATCCGCTGTCTGCCTGCCGTCACCGATCGCAGTCCTGAGAATGTTGAAATTAACCTTGACCGTATCCTTGTTTCCGTCTTTGATCCGGTCCGTATAGTTGCCCTTGCCGATAATCTCCACATAAGGGAGCTCCGCATTGAAATACGAGCCTTCACCGTTCCCCTGTTTTGGCACGCCATCTTTATTCGTGTTGATATTATTATAATATCTGATCTGATAATCTCTGCCTGACTTTAAGAGCATATCGCCGTCATATACACTGACCGCCGGTTTGCATGCCTTACCAGTATAATATACGTCCGCAATTTCCTGAATCGCAAACTGGCTGTTCTCACTTACGTCCAGCCACTTCGCATACAGTGTCATATCCGACTGTACGATGTCCGCCTCGAAATTCCACGCTTTCGTACATGCCGCATCCCAATACCAGCCGTCGAACCGATATCCTGCTGCCTCCGGATCAGCAGGTCTGTCGATCGTGCTGCCGGCCTTAACATCAATTATGTCCGCCGGCGCAGTACCATGTCCCTGCACATTGAAGCTGACTGTACAGGACACATATTCGCTTGCCACAGTCAGCCTTCCGTTCCTGTAAGATATACTGTAATTGGTTCCCGCATCGGCACCATAAGGCACAATATCATACCATCCTGCGGTCGTACTGTCCGTGATTCCACAGGAAAAGGCAGGCTCTGCAAACAGCGTGTCCCCCGCCACGAGACCGCTTACTGTATATTCGTACTCATACGACGCCGGAACCGGCTCGCCGATCATTATGCACATATCCAGTGCCGTAATGACAAGCTGCGCAGGCTTGATTTCGAAGTCCCTGCTGATACTGCCAAGATAACATCCCGCACCTTCTATTGTCACTGTCGCAGTACCGGCATCTCTGTTATTGCTATAGGACAGCGTATAATCCTGTCCTTCCGTTAGTAAAGTATCAGAAACCCGCACCACAACTTTCGGTTCCTGCGCCTCGCCGTTATAGGTAAACTCATTCACTTTAAAGGTGACATCCGTATCGGCTCCCAGCGTCTCCTGCGCCGTCACCTGTACCTGTATGTCTGTCAGCTTCTGGAACTTTACCTCATCCTGCGGGGTAAATAGTGCAGCAAAAGTATAGATACCCGCTTTCTCCACGACTACGGTATCATCCTGCCACGTATAGGTGCCATATTCGTTCTGCGGCAAAGCAATCTGACGAAGACTCTGGCCGACAGATGCCGCCAGTTCCGGTGCTTCCACAATCAGCGTATCAAAATTCGCTGTATAACCGCCACAGGTAACCTGCACTGTGCAGACCCCCGGCTTCGAAGAGTCAAAACCACTGATCATACCGGCTTCCAGTTCTGCCGTTCTGGTCTGACCATCCGACGGATAAGTGACTGTTCCGCCCTTGAGATTAATCTTCTGTCCGACTTTATAAGTCGTAATATCAGGCCGCTTCACCATGATTGGACTTTCACCCGCACCGTAGACTGTGATCTGTGTAGAGACAGATTTTAACCCGGCGCTCATTGTGATCTGCACCGTTCCTTTTCCCACAGCAGCCACTTCACCCGTGCTATCCACCGTCGCAACCGTTTCGTCAGAGGATTTCCATCTTCCCCCGGCCTGATACGGCCCGGTAAAAGCTTTATCGTTCTGATAGTAATCTTTATATTGAACCGTTACCTCGACAGGAAGACGGCAGCTCCCGCCTTCCTGTATAAAGGCCGCCTTATCTGCTCCGAATTCTACTTTGGTTATATTGCTTCCCTGTACTTCTATGTACTGCACGCAGTTTCCCTGTCCTGCATCCTTCTGTGTATCCAGAGAATCCTTCCTGCTGAATTCCTGTGCAATGGCATACCAGCCTCCGCTTGACAGCCTGAATGCACCCACGCCGACAGCGCAGTATGAAGGACTGATAATGCTTCTATAATGTCCAACCACACCGCCTGTCTGGTTCACCCAATCGCTTTTCTCAGCATACCACTGCTCGATTCCAGCCATCAGGCCGCTGGAATTCCACGCCAGATTTTCCGCCCACGACTGTTCCCGGTTATTGGTAACCACCGTAAAACACCGTTGCCCGTTCGGTCTTGTATGCGACTGGCTGACAGTCGCCTCCGCTGCCCGCAGTCTGGCGATCGCCTCAAGGTCCGACGACCACTGCAGCGGTACATAATCATCAATTGTCAGCGGACTCCCTGTATCAGGATTATTCACACCCTCCCTACACGCCTCCATACGGATCTCGTTCAGCCGTCCCAAAATCTTATCTGCGGTCTCCGTATAGTAAGCGCCCGAAAAGCCCATGAGCACATTTCCATCAGCCGGCGTCTGGTTGATTACGGGCTGCTCCGGCACGGACAGTGATTTCCATTTTGCATAAAGCACGATATCGCGCTTATCAGCCCCGTGAATCTGCGTCACTCTGACAGAATACACCGCATCACTGTACCAGCCTTCAAACTGAAATCCCTCTCTGACAGGATCCTGCAGCGTGATAACCGTGTCTTTCTCCGTATAAGTTGACGGATTATCGCTGTTGTTGGTTCCGCCATTCAAAACATAGGTAATCGTATATGTCTGCGGATTTTCCACAGAAGCATCACAATATTTCTGCAGATTAGACAGTATTGTCTCCGCCGCCATCAACGACATGGTCATATATTGCAGCCGGTTATTTGCATCAATATAGCAGATCAGAGGCCATGATATAGTAGTACCCATTCCTCCCGTATATGAATACCACGCCATACTCCGCCTATTTATCCCGTCTTTATCATAGGAAAAAGTAATCTCCTCACAGCCATACTGACTCTGAAATTCCGCGACCTCCTCCTTCGTCCCGTCATTCGTTTCCATCGCATAGATGTCTACGCCTGCAAAGTCAGCAATCTTTGCACTTATGCTCCTGATCGTGTTCCGGCAATTACCGCATGTATTGCTGTAGAAGATCAAAAGCTTCGGTCTGCCCTGCGCGGTGGAAGAAATGCTCGTATCGTCCAGCGCGGTATAGTCGTAGGACAAGTTATCGAGGTTCAGCGCTTTATCCTCTTCCCTCGCGGTTACCTGCACGCTGCATTCCGCCTCTTTGCCACCTGCTGAGGCTGTAATGGTGCAACTGCCGGGCGAAAGTGCACGCACTGTTCCATTCGATACCTCCGCTACCGCTTCATCGTCACTTGTCCATATAACGGCAGACTCCGTAGCGTACTGAGGATAAACAACAGCCGTAAGTTCCGCTTCCTCGCCTTCCGTCAGCTCCAACATATAGGCACTCAGTTCGATATTTTCTACCGGAATAACCGGATCATCCGGTTCTCCGCCTCCTGTATCAATGTCCGCCGTCAGCACAGTTTCTTTCGTCTCTATATTCGGTGTCTGATGCAAAGCATAAAGCACCTTGCCCTGACAATAAGCGCTGCCGTATATGTATCCCGTCGATGTATCCGCTGTAAACTCCGTCCTCTTATCGGTACCGTCTAATGCGATGCTGTAGATGGACGCCTTATCATTGTAATATAATCGGTCTTGTATTTGAAACAGACCGGAAAAAGCGCCTATCCAGTTACTGCTGCCACCCCAAACCGGCCATCTGCCGATACTCTGCACGAAAGTCCCTGCGTCCGTTATATCTTCCAGACGTGTCTTATTAATGTTTCCACTGTCCGTAATATAATAGCAGTCATCTCCCGCCAGTACCAGCGGTGAGTCGCAGTCAACCCAGAAAGCATTATCATAGCGCGTGTCTGTTGCCCGGTAATCCACCACGCTGCTGCCACTCGTCACGCGCCAGTCCTGATGCCTGGCAAAGGCTGCATCGCTGCGGAACATAAAGGTATGCACTGACCTTCCGATCTTATCCCATACAGGATCGTCCCATGTGACATCGACCTGATAGTACTGTCCGTCCAGCACGATCATGTTCCATGCATGATGCATAGAATCGCTGGTCACCATGTAGCAGTCGATTCCAACCTGATTCAGCAGATACTTATAGGCAAGTGCGTAGCCCTGACACACAGCGATACGTTCTGCGAAGACGCCATACGCACTATAAGATGTATCAGGAATCGTTCCTGCCTCATAGTTCTCATTATCATACTCACAGTTCACGGTCAGATAGTCATGCAGGACGACAGCTTTCTCCAGATCGCTCATCTCACTGTTCAGGCACGCCAGCGCGGAAGATACGCCTTTCTGGAATGCTGCATCGTCATATGTATCATTGTAAAAAAGCTCAATCGCCGCAACATATTCACTGCCGGGGTAATAGTTATATCCTCTCTCAACAAAATAAAGATCCGGATGCTCATTAAGTACGCCGTTTATCAGGCTTCCTACTCCGCTCATATCAATTTTATATGCAGATATATCAATCAATGTACTGCGTTTGAGCATTTGCTGATACAGGTATGTTTCCGCTTCGCTGCTATATACAGATGCCCCGTAAACCGAAAGATTACCCTTAGCCGACGGCGCACCGCCGAACTGATAAGCCCCGTCCAGTTCAGCTTCCATCCATATTTCCTGTGAGTCAAGACTGTCCGTATCATTATCGGAGATTCCGCTGACACGAACCTCATTCGTGTCAGACCCATTCATTCCCTCTTCACCAGTTTCATCCGCTATATCGCCGTCCTCAGACGGATTCTCCCCGTCAGCCGGTTCCTGTGTCTCCGTATCCGAAGGGTTTTCTCCTTCATCCGGTTCCTGCTCCCCCGTATCCGAAGGTTCCTCTCCTGCATCCGGCTCCTGTGTCCCCGTATCCGAAGAATCCTGTTCCTCTTCCGGCTCCTTTACCTCCGTATCCGAAGAGTCTTCTCCATCCCCCGGCTCCTGTGTCCCCGTATCCGGGGTTTCCTCTTCTTCCCCCGGCTCCTGCAATTCTATACTTGAAGAATCCTCCCCGCTTGCAGGCTCATTCTTCTGCACAGATTCATCCGCGTCTGTCTCTCCGCTCATACCGGAAGCATTCCCGTTCTCCAACGCAGTCACTGCCGCCTCTTTTGCATAGGCAGTCCCTGCCGGAAGCTGTGCTGTTGAAAGCACCATCGCGACCGACAGAACACCCGCCAGTATTCTCTTCCATGACATTTTCCATTTTCCTGATATCATATGATTACCCCTCTCCTCTGCTTATACCTATTATAAATTACGCTCAGACTTTTATCAAACCAAAAAAATATATTCATTCCCTATGAAATCCATTAGAAAAGCAGAGGCTCTCCCGAATCTCTGCTCTCCTGCTGTTATTCTATTTCTTCACAACCACGCTCACGGTCGTCGAAGCATCCTTGCTCACACCATCCCGCCCCACACATTCTACCGTGACGGGAATCTTATAGTTTATCCCCTTCGTGGACGCTTTGACGGCATCCGCATCCAGAATGTACACCTGAACGGTTACCTCACTGCCGAACGGTCTTACACCTGTTGCTTTCACAACCAGATCCGCCTTTCCGTCCTTATTGACATCCAGTGACCCGTTTACATCTTCAATGGCGTAGTACCCCTGACCGAATGTGTTCGGTACTGACAGCGTCATTTCCTGGCCTTTGTTCTCTCCCTTTGCGGAAGCGTATAAAGTAAGCTGCTTCACAGAAAGCGTCAGCTTCGGCATCGACTGTTTCGGTTTAATCGTAAAGGTGTTGGACACCACCGTGATCAACTTACCGTTACCGCCGTACTCATCTCTCACCGTATATTTCACTGACAATGTATAACGCTTCCCCGCCTTCAGTCCTCCGATGGAAGCCGGCACGATCTTCAAAACACCGTTTTGATCGAAATCCGCTATTTGGAAAAGGTCTTTGTACGCACCGCACAGTTCTGCTTTTGCAACCATATAAGAACTGTCCAGATTCCGGAATACCGGCGTCACGGTAACGACAGGATTGCAAAACTTATTATAACCATCACTATTATTATTCAGCCTTAATAAGTCTATCGCACCTTTAGCCTTCACTTTCACCGTCGCCTCCTTATCAATAACTTTTACGGTTAAGGTGAAGCTGCTTAATTCTGTATCTCCATAATATGGTGTCAGCTTGTATTTATAGCTGCCGGGTCTGATCGGATCGCTTCCCATCGCTTTCGCATAGTTGAGGGAAACTAACAGACGAGAGTACATACAGTTCATATTAATCAGACCCTGATCCAACATCTGCTGTGCCCGTGCATTCGCTCCTTTTATCCCGATATCCGACACGTTCAAGCGGGTGCCGGTTGCCGCATTGTAAAACCACGCTGACGCTGTGGTCTGCGTTGTCTCCGACGGATACGCTGCATTCAGCGTAACGGCTGCCGGGGAAATCTTTACTCCGGATTTCACAGATTTGATTTTCACCGGCACAGTCAGCGGTTCATGCCAGCGGTCAGAGTACAGGGTAAGCTGTGTCTTCCTGTCCTTTGTTCCGCTGTATTTGAGCATAACATTTTCGGCTTCCACAATTTCGATTTCGACTTCCTCATCTGCGCAGAGAATATCGGAATAATTGGTCCATACGGTATAATTGCCTTTTCTCATACAATTATCTGTTTTCTTGGCATTGGAATAGATGCGCTGCTGATCACTCACCTCTCCAAGCGCCGGACAGACTTTGTAATCCGCAACCCGCAATTTCGGTTTCTTATATACCGTCTGAATCGTGAGAGGCTTCGCAATCTCCTCCCCGTATCCCTGCAGTCGGATATAAAGAGTTCCCTTCACAGCCGCAGCCGACGGTTTCCCGCTGCTGTCCAGAACCGGTCTGTTCTGCTGGATCATATATTCCTTGGTATTCTTTCCATTTTTCGTGATCGACAGACTCCAGTTCTCAATTATGAACTCCTTTTTCACAGCTGATTCGCTGTCGTCTCCCGCTATCCATCTTACGGACTCAATCCGCACAGGGGCGGACACTTTCACAAGTCCCATAGACACCTCATCATAACTCATAAAATGTGTCGTATCCGTATAGAATACATTCACCTTTTTGGACTGTTTCACCGTTACTGCCGGTGTGCCCTCCTCCAGTCTGATCCGTACCGGCACGAAGACGGGACCGCCGTATGCCTTCGTCTGAATGGCAAGATAATATTTCAGATTCCCTTTTTGTTTAATCTGCTCCTTGTCAGTAACCCCGACAGTTGCCCGGTACATATAGCTGCCGGATATTGCCGAGCGCTTGATGCCCAGGCCGTCCACTACGTCCGACACATCTTCAGTTTTTACGAGCGAAATCTGCTCGATCTGGTCACTGCCGTCTTTCTCATAAGGCAGTACGATCTGCGCTATCTGTTTGCTATAAGTATAATTCTCATTTATATCCACCTCGAAGGCTGTCACTCTGGGTGTATAATCTTTCACCCTGACGGCAAACTGTGCACTGCGTCCCAGCGCATCCTTTGCCGTCGCATTGACCTTCGCAAGCCCGTCCGCCCCCTTCGGAATCGTCAATACCAGTCTGTCTGTTCCTTCTTTCTTCAGCTTCACGACTGCCGCATCGCTCACTTTATAATCGATCTTAGGGTTTTCCACCCGGTTTCCGTCCTGATCCACAGCCGTAACGTCTATATGGATGACGCGCGCATTCTGCTTTGTATTCGCATTAGCCGCCGTGATCTCATATTCAATCGCGCCTTCCTCAGAGATCGTCACTTTCTCCGGCGAATCATCCGCCACCGCGAATATGATCTTCTGAACCGGCGCGGCATCTACTGCCATGAACTTCAACGAAACCGTTGTATCTTTGACTTTTGCCCCCTCCGTCAGAACATATGCGCCGTCCTGTTTCTTGAAAGCCGCTTTCTTAAGTGCAACCGCTGCCGACACCGTATAGGTTCCCTTTGCAGAGGCGGTAACACTGTAATATCCGTCCGCATCCGGCGCCGATACGCTGACCTTCGCGGCATCCTTTGCCGCAGGCTCTAAAGCCGACTGCTCATATAACAGTGCGGGGGCGCTTCCGGCCGGGCTGCCTGTCTTCACCTTCAGCGGCAGCTCCTTCTTCACGATATATGCTTTCTTATCTGCACTGTAATTGTCGGAAATAATGTCTTTGCCGTCAGCGCCCGTCTGCTTTACCGATAATGTATTTCCGATTCTCTCCGCATGAACCGCCACTCCGGTTTCATACGGAAAGTAACCGGTTTCCACGTAGCATGCCGTAAACACTTTTGCTCCCGTCCCATAGAGGAGCGTGCTCTGTTCCTTCCATTGCCAGTTCTCCGGCAGCGCCGCATCTTTAAGCTTATTGGAATAGTCCAGCCATATATAAGTGTCGGGGAGCACTTCCACGTCAGGTTTCTTAAGAACATCCAGCGTAATGCTGAAGCTCTTATTCCTGTATACTTCGTCTTTCATAACGGCAGTGACTTGTACAGGTCCGGACACTGTTGCCGGAATCGTAATTTCCGTCAGCCTGCCAGTCTCCAAAGCCCTGACGGTAACAGCGCTGTTATCCGTCGACCAGTTGAATTCGCTGCCAGCCATGCTGACGCTGCTGTTATACCGGTCCGTATACGCCGGTGAGAGCACGCAGCCGACCTGATATGTCTCACCTGCCGCCACCTGATAGACAGCCTCCGCCGTTCTGACCGCCTCATAAGCGCTGTGATTCGTTTCCGGTCTTGTAATAGAGAACCCCTGTATTTCATTGATTACCCTGATTGCCTCTGTCTTAAGCGTAATCCCGTCTGCCGTCTCAGCCGTAATGTATGTCTGACCGTAGTTTCGCGGCTCCAGCAGTCCCTCATCGGATATATTCGCAGTATGGAGATTGTTGCTTACCCATGTAACACCCGTCAGATCCGCGCCTGCCGCCTCATCATATACGACAAGCGTCCGCTTCTGCGTCCTGCTCAGGAGTGTGGGAATGCTGTCATAGCTATCGTCTGCATTCTTAACACGAATCGTATAATCCCGCACGGTCACATGACAGACCGCAGAAACCTTTTCCTGCCCGTCCGCCGCATCGCCTGCAGCCGCTGCGATGATATCCGCCTCGCCGGCCTTATGTGCCGTCACGGTTCCATCCACGCCTGCCGTCGCAACTGTTTCATCCGAAGACGTCCAGATCAGACCTGCTGCTGCCTCCTGCGGCCGCACCGTTACGGTAAGCCTTTGCGCCGTTCCTTGATTCAGGGTGAGCGTTTCCTCGCTTATGGTGAGCGAATCCGGTAAGTCTGCCTTCGCGGTGGTGACTTCTCCCATGTCGTAATGCCGTAAGGCAAACCAGTAATTATTCTCCGACTCGTACAGTTCCGCTCTCACCGCATATTTTGTATCCGGAAGCAGATCTCCCATTACCAGCTTCGTCTTATACTGGTTGTCCTTGCCAAGATATACCTCTTTACTCCGTATAGCTTCTCCGTCCGCGGGTTCTAATGCCACCACAGCCTTCATTCTGCTGTCCAGCACACCGGTGGGCTTCGTAAGCTGCACATCGAAGGTGACAGACGCCGGCTTTATCTCTTCCGATACCGGTTCCGCTGTCAATTCATGGTCTACCGCCACCGTGGTAAACTCCGTCTTCGCGTCTCTGACCACGTTTTCTCCTGCGATGTCAGAATTGCCGTTATGTTTTATTTCTGCCAGAACTTCATAAACTGTTCCCGGTTGCAGACCTGTCAGAGACAACTCATCTCTATAATCTGTCTGCTTGATCACGCTGGCTGCACAGATCCACTTCGCAGCGCCTTTGGCCCGATAATACAGGTAAATATAACTGTAAATGCCTTGCTCATTGGTGCCGCTGTCAAAGTCCCAGGCCACCTGCGCTGACGTATACCGACGGGTATCCGCCGATACGGACAGGCTTCTCGTATCCTTAAGCGTCCGGAAAGATATCTGTGCCAGTATATCGTCCGGATAATTCCACGGCACCAGCTTGACCTCGTATTCCGTATCCTCTTTCAGACCGCTCAAATATATTTCATCGCCGGATTCATATGCATAACTGCACAAATCACCCTTAATCCACTGCGATGTGCCCTGTTCTCTGTAATATACCAGACCATCTTTTGCATATGCAAGCGACTCGTCCCGCGCCGTCATCACAGCCTTAAGCAGGGCCGTTGTATACATGGTCTTCTCCGGCGTCAGCGTAATCTCCTGCTGTACCGCCTTAAAAACAAAATATTTCTCATAAACTCCGCCGGTCTTATTGCCGTTAATTTCAACCCTCCATGTATTCTCCACATTGGGCCTCATACTGTCGGAATAGAAAATAACCGTGCTCTTCCAATTATTATCCGCCGTCAGGCACGTGTCATCATAGTCAGAATAATATATACCGCTCCAGCTGCCCGTTGTCTCATTATAACACCGGGCCGAAATGGTATAACCATCACTCAGCGCCGCCGTCCCCGTCAGTGTCGCCGTCACCTGTACACCCTGCATCAAAGGCTTGACCTCTACCTCAGGAACCACTGCCGTCGATACAGTTGCAAAAGCGGCCGCCTTAAGGACCCCGTCTACCATGACCTGAACTTCGTATTCCGTGTTACCCAGCAGGTATGCCAGATTCAGTTCCTCCGCATAGTTGTTGTAGGAACCCAGCGTGCCTTTAAGTATATAGCTTTCCTTCCAGTCCCGGCTGCCCGCAACGCGGTATTTAGCCGTGTATGAATAGCTGCCCTCTGCTGCATCCCGTAATGCAACCTTCAGCACAGCCCTGGAGCCGTCCTGTGCATCGGGTACTGCTGTCACATTAATCTGCTCGCCTGTAATCGTGGAAGCAGCAGTCGTGAAGCTGACTTTCGTCCTATGCGCAACATACTCCATTGCGTCAGAATCCGTATCGTCCATCTCCACTTCCAGATCATGATACTCCGTTCCTGCCACCAGATTACTGAGTACCAGATCGATACTGCCATCCGCGATACGATCAGCAGACACGCGGCCCGTATCTGTCTGCGAATCACCCATGCTGTCCGTATAGGATACTCTCGCGCATATGTATCGTTTATTTCCTGTATACGATCCAATCGTCACTTTAATCACAGCCCCCGAAGACGTAATATCCACGGCCTCGGCTCTAATGTCCGCTGCGGCAAACGCCTTTGTACGGATTTCCGTCGTATCATATACCGTCTTCATGTCTGCGTCGGTCAGTTCAACCACATAATCTGTATCCGGTTCCGCCGCAAATGTAACTGCAGTGTAAGAATAAACAACCCTGTTGACAGATGTCCATTCGCTTTCTTCCTTCCTGCGATAGCGCAGACGTCCGTTCGGGCTGGACATAAACTCCGCCTTCACCGTAATGCTTGCATCTTCTGCCGATACTTCCGTTATAACGCCGGGCTTCTCCGTGTCCAGCGTATTCACAGTTATCGCCTGCCCTCCCGCACCAAGCACCACCAGAATATTATCGGAACTGTCGAGGATCTGCAGTTCCGTGATAAGAAACCTGCCTCCTTCCGCTATGTTTTGGATTTTATATTCACTTTTATATTCGCCGCTGGAATCCAAATGTGTCCAGTTATGTAAGTGCGATGTGCCGCCCGATCTGTTATCATAAGTATATCGGTAATATATATTGTAACTGTTCCCGCCTGTCAGTGCACTGCCGTCCGCCTGCCGCAGTTCCATTCCAGCTGTCACCATGCTGTATGAAGGCGTCAGAGTCAGGTGCAGCCGATAGGAATCTGATTGAAGCGTATAGTTCCCCTCATCATTTTTCGTTACTGTTAATTCGGGCACTTCCACTTTTTGGGCATTCACTGTAAAAGTACCACTTGCTACAGGACTCCCAAACCTGACTAAAACGTAGACCGTTTCATTCATCTCCATGCGATAGGGACAATCAAAATTACCATTCTGCCCGGTTCCATAGTCCACACCGAAAGATCCGTTCTCGTTATCTGTTTTTTGATGAAACAGAAATGCAAATACATTTTTACCGGAATCATCCTCCGACGTGGAATAAAACCGGTACAGCCCGTCCTGCGGTGCCGTAAAGGAAAGCCACTGCCGCTCGCCTGCATCCAGTGTAACCGTCTGCGGCGCGTCAGTGGTCAGCATAAGTTCCTCTTCTTTGATATTTAGAGCAGACACACTGTTCGCTGACAAGGTTTCCGGATCAACCTCTTCAACTCCGGCTTCATCCACCGCCGCGTCACTGTCCGTCAGGTCATCGTCTTCCGGTGCGTCCTCTTCGGCTTCGCTGTCGTTCTCGTCTTCTGATGTACCATCGCCGCCGAGACTTCCTTCCGGCACATTGCTGTCATCCCCGCTGCCATCCTCCGGCGCATCGCTGTCGTCGTCGCTGACGTCTTCCTGTGTGCCGCTGTCACCTTCGCCGCCAATACCATCCTCCGGCGTAACGTTATCACCGGCTTCACCATCTTCCTGCATGCCGTCGTCATCGCCACTGATGTCCCCTGATGTATTGTCATCATTGTTCCCACCGCCGGTTCCTGTTGTATCATTTTCTACTCCGGTTCCTGCAGTACCGATACCACCTTCTGTCGGTTCATTTCCTGCATCCTCAGAACCGCTTCCCCCGCCGCCTTCCTGAATAGCGCTTATATTTGCGTCAGTATCCCTGTCGTCTGCTCTGTCCTGCAGATCACTGACTGTATGTACATTCATTTGCGGATTCATCGCATATGCCGTATCACTGATCCCGCCCGCCAGCATGCATACACTGAGCAAAACGGCCAACCCTCGCTGCAACATCACTTCTCCTCCTCTTCTGCTCTTCCTGATATGAAACATATTTCCATTCTACCTTACTGCATATCATTTTGACAATTGCATAATCTGACGGATTGTGAACGAAATTCTCTAATATTCCATAACCACATAAAGCAGCATGGCGGCGGCTCCCTTTTTGCGGTCTTAATGCTTAATCCAAAATTAATCTCCACCCTTTATAAATTTAGAAGTTATCTGGGATATAAAGATACCATCTGACTTTTCAGCGCTTCCATCATCTGAAGCGTTTCTTCCGATGTAGCAAAAAACTCATTATCCACTACATCCGCATAAGGAACACCTGTTGTATCACCCGAAACCGGCATGATCACATTCTGCCGCTCTTCATAGCAGAACACTGGTGAAATAACAAAATCATCGCACAATTTAACTGCCAGGGCACCGGTTTTCATGTCCTTGCTTACGGCTTCCGCAAACACCAGATATTCCGTTCCAACCTCCATGATATTCACAAATCCTCTTTCGATCGAGCCAGGATTCCGATATAAGACTAATTGCCAATGTCCGGAAACAATATTGATCTCTTCCCCTTGCTCCAATCCATTGCCTGCATATACTTCCCGAATGACTGCCTTCTGCCTGTCCGCCTGAAACAAATGCTCAATTTCGCCGGTCACCTCTACTCTTAATATAATAGCTGAATCCGGCAGATTTTGGGACATGACAGTACATGCGTTCTTTGCAATTCTTTCCGGTAATTCTGCAACCTGAATCTGTGCCAGATAATTTTCTTGTTTCACCAAATCTGTATATGTCTGTCTTTTCACAATGCCAAACGCCATTGCTGCTATATATGTACATACGGTAAAGACAAATAATATCTTTTGCCTCATAAGCTCTCCTCTTGCCTGATTACCTGACCATTTTCTACTCTGTACCATTCATCTGCCAAAACCCGAATATCCTCTTTATTATGACTTGCTATCAGGATCAATGCCCCTCTTGCTTTTTCCTCTAAAATGATCTTCCGGATTTCCTCTACCCCCGTTTCATCAAGAGAATTTGTCGGCTCATCTAACATAATGACATCAGGTTTTTCCATAATAGCCTGAGCAATCGCAAGACGTTGTTTCATTCCGAGTGAATATTTTCCATATAATCTTTTATCATATGGGTCCAATCCGACACGGGTAATCGCATGGATGATCTCCTCTGTCCCGACTCTCTTTGTCAGGCCGGCAAGATATGTAAGATTCTGTATCCCTGTAAAGTTAGGATACAAACCTGCATTTTCTATGATAATGCCCAGACTCGGCAATACCGAAATATCTTTGTGCAGCGTTTTATCCTCCCATACAATACTGCCGGAGTCTATTCTCATGAGTCCCGACAATGCCCGGAACAGCATTGTTTTCCCTGATCCGTTTCTGCCGGCGAATCCATATACATTTCCGCTTTTTAAGCAAAGGCTGACATTAGAAAGTATCACTTTGCCCCGTATCGTTTTGTTTATGTTATTTGCAGCCAGTTCCACTTATGCTACCCCCGTTTCCAAATCCGAAACCAATAAATCGTACTTTTTTATAATAAACGCTCCTATAAATATAATAATCATTCCAAACAGCAAAAATATGACCATGGAACACTTCAAATCCACCTGCATATATGGTGATGTAAGAACCTGACTGACATTTTCCATATCACTGCTATGCCAGCTCAATACCAGATGGGCAATCGGATTCCATTTTATAACATTTTCATAAAACAGCTTACCTTCATAATACCTCACAAGCCAATCCATAAGATTTAGCAGCACTGTACAAACCAGCTGTACAGAAATCACAAACGAATATGCCGTACTGCTCCCAAAATAGACAGCAAGTAAATTTACTGACAATGTCATTGCATAGATCCACAGAGAATGGATGAAAAAATGATATGTCGTCAACGCAATTCCCGCACTGTCTATCTGCAATTCATAGCGGCTGACCGTTGTAAATATCGTCACTGCCAGTAAAATCAGCTGAAAGATATATACCGCCCCTCCCAGATGAGTTGCTTCCCTGATATACCATTTCACACGATGCGGATAACGTGAAAAAACATAAACGCTTGCCGTACAAAAGTGACGATATAACATAATACCTGCATACAATTCAAAAATAAACTGCGGAAACAGGCGCATCAAAAAAGCTGCAAGTTCAGTAAATGAAAAACCCAAAGCAAACCTGCCCCGTGAGCCGCTGAGCTGTAAAGTCATTTCCGAGAGGGCAATTACACCATTATATGGATTGACATACATCACAGAAAGATACACCCCGCCAATTACCGCTATCACAAACAAACGCCGATACCTGTACTTCATTACAGACAATCCTTTCTTCCGCCAACACAGACAGCACCTGTCATAAATAAGACCAGCCCCAATATAGCTATTACCCCAAACCTTATACTCTTTAATTCATCATTAAAAAGCAAAACATAATCATACCATTTGATGTTGGGCATTTTGTTCGGAAAAACGCTGGCTAATATCGTTGACATATTTAGCATAACAAAGACAGGCATAAAAAGAAAAACATTATATTTCACCCTTGTAAATGAAGATACCGCCACGGTAAAAGCACCGAGCAATCCTGATACAACTCCAAAAAAAAGCGTTCCGGCCACAGCATACAGATAAGGTGAATACAGATATATGCTTTTCATAAAGTAACGGCTTACGCCGGTTCTGTAAACCTCATCATATATCGACATATTTGACAGGTCCCCCGTGGCAGACAGAGGAAATGACAAGCAGTTCAAAATAATCTCCAGCAGGAAAGGTACTGTAAAAATAATCATTGTTGTCAGAAATGCGGAGAAGAATTTACTTGCATGATATGTAAAATTGCCTAATCTCGAAACCAAAAATACCCTTGTACCAAGCTGATCTTCCCTTGCCAGTGAAAATCCCGCCGGGCATACCACCAAAAGCGGATAGAGCTGAATCAAAAGCAGCGTATTTGTTCCGTTCCAATTAGTACGGTTATAACTGAGCAGCAACAGTTTCATTGGCTGATACATCTCCACGATATCTGTGCCTTGAAAGTATAGTACATTACTAATAAAATTTATAATCACCATAAAAAAAAGAATATAAAATGTACAAATGGATTCTCTCTTTTTCAGCATACAAGCAGTTTGTGATATTGCAGCCTTGAATATCATATAAAAATTCTCCTGTAAGTATAATTGTGTAGATAAGATATGGCAAATGGCAGGCGATGTCAATCATTTTCCGCAGAGCGCCCATTTGTAAAATATTTATTTTACCAACCTTACTACGATATGCCAAAAAAGTCAATAAATATGGTTGACATTGCAAAATTGTAATGTCCAGCCATCTCTTTTTGCAGTTTATTTTCAAGAAAGGGCGTAATAGATGAAAACGAAATTCTTTTTACCGACAACGGTCTAGAAAACCTTAAACCAATTATAACCTTAGAAAATGTAAACAGCTTTACAAATGGATATGCAAATGCCGCGTTTATAAATGAGCAACTTGCATACATAACTTACTTTTCATCGTAAGCGTCAAATAAGATAGTGGATAGAAAAATAACCACCAACCCTCTATAATA